>DASXDJ010000164.1:0-51004 GCA_036490755.1 Streptosporangiaceae bacterium | reverse complement strand
AGATCGCCGTGCTGCCGTGCACCAGCAGGCTGTTGGCGTTCTTCACATGGTTGATCTCCACCCCGTGCTGGAGAATCGCCCACGCATCACCCACGTAATACGTCTCGTCGAACACCACCGCATGCGGGATCGACAGCCGGTTAAACCGCAGGAACCCGCCGAACAACGTCACCAGCAGCGGACCCGCCCAGCCCCAGAACGCACTGCCCGGCACCGGCGGTATCGCCCGCGGGCGGCCCCGGCTGCCGGGCTGCGGGGAACCGGCCGGGCGCGCGCTGGCCTGCCCGGTCATGTCTGCCTGCCCGCGCGACCGACCCGGGCCTGCCGCCTCGGCTGGGTCAGCCGGGTGAGCCGGGCCGGGGAGCGCGGTCTCATCTGCCCTCATCGCCTGCCATCGTAGGGGCGCAGCCCACTAGCCTGGGCGCCAGAATGCAACGATCCGCTGACGACAGCCGGGAAGTACCCGCGAGCAGCCAGCGGCAGGGCGACCTGCCGCCGGGCACCCTGTGCGTCGCCGCCACCCCGATCGGCCAGCCCGGCGATGCCTCCGCCCGGCTCGTCGAGGCGCTGCGCACCGCCCCGGTGATCGCCGCCGAGGACACCCGCCGGGTCCGGCGCCTGGCCGCCAGCCTGGGCGTCGAGCTGACCGGCCGGGTGATCTCGTATTACGACAACGTGGAGCGGCGCAAGGTGCCCGCGCTGCTGGCCGACCTGGAGGCTGGCACGGACGTGCTGCTGGTCTCCGACGCGGGCATGCCAGCGGTCAGCGATCCGGGTTACCGCCTGGTGGCCGCCGCCGCGGCCGCGGGCATCAGGGTCACGGCGCTGCCCGGGCCCTCAGCCGCCATCGCCGCCCTGGCCGTCTCCGGCCTGCCGACCGACCGTTTCGTATTCGAGGGCTTCCTCCCGCCGAAGGCGGGCGACCGGGCACGGCGGCTGGCCGAGCTGGCCGCGGAGCGTCGCACGATGGTTCTGTTCGCGCCCGCCCGCGACCTGGACCACACCCTGGCTCAGCTGGCCGGCGCCCTCGGGCCGGCCCGCCGCGCAGTGGTCTGCCGGGAGCTGACCAAGACGCACGAGCAGATTGCCCGGGGCACCCTGGAGGAGCTGGCCGGGCAGTTCGCCGGCGGGGCGCGCGGCGAGGTCACGCTCGTCGTGGCGGGGGCACCGGCCAGGCTTCCGGCCGCATCGCTGGCCGAGGCTGCCGAGCAGGTGGCGGCCCGGGTCGAGCGGGGCGAGCGGACCAAGGACGCCGCCACGGCCGTCGCCAGGGAACTGGGCCTGCGCAGCTCTGAGGTGTACGACGCGGTGCACCGCCAGCGATCCGGCTGACGCCGCGGCGCCGGCCGCGCGGCCCGGCGGGCGGCCCGGGTACCCGCGACCGGAGGTCCGGGCCGGGAGGGTCCAGGCCGGAAGCCCCGTTTTGTCGGCGCCTGCTGGCACACTTCCGGCATGGATCCAGCTGGTCACATCGCCGCCCTGGACCGGGAAGGCGCTGCGCTGGTCACCGCGGCGGAGCGGGCCGGGCTGCTGACCCCGGTGCCCTCCTGCCCCGCCTGGCAGGTTCGCGACCTGCTGCGGCATCTGGGCTACGTGCACCGCTGGGCGGCTGGCTATGTCGGGCAGCAGCTCGGCGATGAAGTGCCCGAGCTGACCGAGGCCGAGCAGCTCGCCGGCGGCCCGCCCGACAGCGAGCTGCTGGACTGGTTCCGGGCCGGGCACGCCGCGCTGACTCAGACGCTGGAGTCGGCCGCGCCGGACGTGGCCTGCTGGACGTTCCTGCCCGCCCCCACGCCGCTGGCCTTCTGGGCCCGCCGGCAGGCCCACGAGACGGCCATTCACCGGGCCGATGCTGCGCTCGCGGCGGGGCAGGACCCGGTCTATCCGCCGGCGCTGGCCGCGGATGGCATCGACGAGCTGCTCCTGGCCTTCTTCGGCCGGGACGGTTCTGACCAGGACGGGGCCAGCCCGGACGGGGCCAGGCCGGACGGGGCTAGCGGGGCCAGCGGGCCCGGCCGCCGGCTGCGGTTCCGGACCACCGATACCGGCCACCAGTGGTGTGCCCGGATCTCGGCTGACAGCGGCCGGACCGAGTTCACCGGCCGCGGGCCCGGCCGCGGCCCCGCAGCCGACTGCGAGGTGGCCGGGCCGGCCTCCAGCCTGTACCGGCTGCTGTGGAAACGGACCGGCTCCGGGCCCGGCGATATCACGATCTCGGGCAGCGAGCAGCTGCTGCTGGACTGGCAGGCGGGGATCCAGCTCGTCTGGGCCTGATGCGCAACCGGGCCGCCCCGATCCTCCCCTAGGCTGGTTCCATGTCGCCGACCAGCCGTCCTATCCTTGCTGCTCCTGCCTGGCCGTACGCGAATGGCCCGCGCCATATCGGCCATGTATCCGGCTTCGGGCTGCCCTGCGACATGTTCGCCCGGTACCAGCGAATGGCGGGCAACTCGGTCCTCATGGTCAGCGGCACCGACGAGCACGGCACGCCCATCCAGGTCCAGGCCGACGCGGAGGGCGTGACAGCCCGCGAGCTGGCCGACCGCTATAACCGGGTCATCGCCGAGGACCTGACCGGGCTGGACATGTCCTATGACCTGTTCACCCGGACCACGACGCGCAATCACTACGCCGTCGTCCAGGACCTGTTCCGCGGCCTGTACGACAACGGCTACATCTTTCCCCGCACGGCGATCGGCGCCGTCTCGCCGTCAACCGGCCGGACCCTGCCCGACCGGTACATCGAGGGCACGTGCCCCATCTGCGGATTCGACAGCGCCCGCGGTGACCAGTGCGACAACTGCGGAAACCAGCTGGACCCGGCCGACCTGATCAGCCCGCGTTCCCGGATCAACGGCGAGACGCCGGCGTTCGTGGAGACCGAGCAGTTCTTCCTGGACCTGCCCGCCTTCGCCGACGCCCTGGGCACCTGGCTGCAGACCAAGAGCGGCCAGTGGCGTCCCAACGTGCTGAAGTTCTCCCTGAACCTGCTCGGCGACCTGCAGCCGCGGGCGATCACCCGGGACCTGGACTGGGGCGTGCCGATCCCGCTGGATGGCTGGCGGGACCGCCCGGACAAGCGGATCTACGTCTGGTTCGACGCGGTGATCGGCTACCTGTCGGCGTCCATCGAGTGGGCCCGGCGCAGCGGCGACCCCGACGCCTGGCGGCAGTGGTGGCAGAACCGCGACGCTGAGTCCTACTACTTCATGGGCAAGGACAACATCGTCTTCCACTCCGAGATCTGGCCCGCGATGCTGCTGGGCTACAGCGGCAAGGGCGCGCGCGGCGGGCAGCCCGGCCCGCTCGGCGAGCTGGCGCTGCCCTCGGAAGTGGTCTCCAGCGAGTACCTGACCATGGAGGGCCGCAAGTTCTCCTCCTCGCGCTCGGTGGTCATCTACGTGCGCGACTTCCTGGCCCGCTACAACGTCGACGCACTGCGCTACTACGTGGCCGTGGCCGGACCGGAAAACCAGGACACCGACTTCACCTGGACGGAGTTCATCCGGCGCAACAACGACGAGCTGGTGGCGAACTGGGGCAACCTGGTGAACCGCTCCGTCTCGTTCGCGGCGAAGAACATCGGCACCATCCCCCCGCCCGGTCAGCTCACCGATGCCGACTCGGCGATCCTGGCCCGCTCGCGGGACTCGTTCCAGGCAGTGGGCGAGTCGCTGGGCCGGTCCCGCTTCAAGGCGGCGATCACCGAGACGATGCGCACCCTCGCCGAGGCCAACAAGTACCTGTCCGATCAGGCGCCGTGGAAGCTGCGCGAATCCGACCCGGAGCGGATGCGGACCATCTGCCACGTGGCCCTGCAGCTGGTCAGCGACGGGAAGACCCTGATGACCCCGTTCCTGCCGGAGTCCTCGCAGAAGGTCGCCGGCATGCTGGGCGGTACCGGGCCCTGGTCCGGCATGCCGCGCATCGACGAGGTCTCCGAAGACGACGGCCCGCCGTACCCGGTGATCACCGGCGACTACAACGTGGCCGCCCGCTGGGAGTCCGCGCCGATCCGGCCGGGCACGCCGCTGGCCGCGCCGGTGCCGCTGTTCGCCAAGCTCGACCCGGCCCTGGCCGAGGAGGAGCTGGCCCGCCTGGAGGGCTCGTGAGCGGTGGCGGCACCGGCCGCCCGGCCGCGCCCCGGCCGGAGCCGCTGCCGGCGGTGGCATTCGACAGTCACTGCCATCTCGACATGATCGACGAGCCGGTAGCCGACGTGCTGGCCAGGGCCGCGGCAGCCGGCATCCGCCGGGTCATCACGGTGGGCTGTGACCTGGAGTCGTCGCACTGGTCGGTGAAGTGCGCCGCCGAGCAGGACGCCGTGTACGCGGCGGTGGCGATCCACCCGAACGAGACGGCGGCGGCGGCCGGCTCGCCGGCCGGGCGGGACAGCGTGCTGGCCGAGATCGCCGCCCTGGCCGGGTGGCCCGAGGTGCGGGCCGTGGGCGAGACCGGACTCGACTACTACCGCGATGACGCGCCGCCCGCGCTGCAGCGGGAATGGTTCGCCGCGCACATTGATATCGCCAAGCGCGCGGGCAAGGCGCTGATGATCCACGACCGTGATGCCCACGAGGACGTGCTGGACATCCTGGCGGCCGAGGGCGCGCCGGAGCACGTGGTGTTTCACTGCTACTCGGGGGACGCGGCCATGGCCCGCCGGTGCGCCGACGCGGGTTACGTGCTCAGCTTCGCCGGCACCCTGACCTTCGCCAACGCCCCGCAGCTGCGGGAGGCGGCCGCCGTCATGCCCGACGGGCTGGTGCTGGCCGAGACCGATGCGCCGTTCCTGACGCCGGTGCCGAACCGGGGGAAGTCCAACGAGCCGGCGCAGGTGGCGCACACGGTCCGGGCCCTGGCCGCGGCCCGGCAGCAGGACGTGAGTCAGGTGTGCGCATCCATCGAGGCCACCGGGGCGCGGGTCTTCGGGCCGTGGCCGGCCTAGCCGCCGAGCCGCCCGGCCTGGCTGACCTGCTCGGGCCGACCGAGATCCGGGAGCTGGCAGGACGGCTCGGCGTGCAGCCATCGAAGCGGCTGGGCCAGAATTTCGTCGTGGACGCGGGAACGGTGACCCGGATCGCGGCCCTGGCCCGGCTCAGCCCGGATGATGTGGTGCTCGAGGTGGGACCAGGCTTCGGCTCCCTGACGCTGCCGCTGCTCGGCTCAGCGCGGCGGGTGCTGGCCGTCGAGGTCGACCCGGCGCTGGCCGCCGAGCTGCCGGCCACGGTAGCGGCCCGGGCGCCGGGACTGGCCGGCCGCCTGGCCGTGGTGACCGGCGACGCGATGCGGATCACCGAGCTGCCGGGCGACCCGCCGACCGCGCTGGTGGCGAATCTGCCCTACAACGTCGCCGTGCCCGTCGTGCTGCACCTGCTGGCCACCTTCGGGACCCTGCGCCGCGGCCTGGTCATGGTCCAGGCTGAGGTGGCGGACCGGATGTGCGCGCCGCCCGGCAGCCGCACCTACGGGATCCCGTCGGCCAAGCTCGCCTGGTACGCCGAGGTCCGGCGCGCGGGCTCGGTGCCCAGGAGCGTGTTCTGGCCGGTGCCCCGGGTGGACTCCGGGCTGGTCGGGCTCACGGTCCGGGACACCCCGGCAGCCGCCGCGGCGGGCGTCAGCCGCGCAGCGGTCTTCGCCGTCATCGACGCTGCGTTCGCGCAACGCCGCAAAACGCTCCGGGCGGCCCTGGCCGGATGGGCGGGCTCGGCCGCGGCGGCGGAGCAGCGGCTCCGGGCGGCGGGCATTGACCCGGGCCGCCGCGGTGAGTCGCTGGACATCGCCGAGTTCACGCGGATCGCGGCGGCGGACCAGGAGACCGCGAGCTGACAGCCTGGCGGGCTAGCGGCCCGTCCCGGCTGGGCGAGCAAGCCGGCCGGCCGGGCGGGCGAGCGGGCGGGGCTAGCGGGACGGCGCGAAGACGCCCTGCGCCGGGAAGGCACCGGCCGCCACGACAGCCCTGGTCAGTGCCTTGCCGATCCGGATGACCTCCTCCGTGCGCTCGTCACCCAGGTGCAGCCAGGGGGCCGAGGCCATCAGGTCGGTCTCCCGCTCGATCATGGTCCGCACCTCCAGGCCGGCTACGGTCAGGGCGCCGCCGGGATCCAGCATCCGGCGGGCCGTCAGGCCCGCGGCCGCCGCGTCCCAGTCCGCCTGGCTCCAGCTGCGGCTGGCCCGGGCGAATGCCGGCAGGAATCCCTGGCCGGTAGCGGTATGCGTGACCAGGGCCTCGATACCGCTGAGCCGGGCGGCGACGAGCGCCGCGACGTGCCCGTCGCCGCGGTGCTCCCGCAGCAGGGTCAGGCCGTGCCAGGCTTCCAGGTGCGGCGGGCCGCCGGGCCAGTCCAGCCCGGCGTGGCCGGCGTACAGCGGGCGGCCCTCGGCGCTGCAGGCGCTTGCCGCCTCGCGGACCAGGGCGGCCAGCGACCTGATGTCGGCCGAGGCGGCCAGCTCCGGGCCGAGCAGGCGCCCGAGCGCGGCGTCGGCCGCCGCGAACCGGGCGTCGATCAGCGCCGCCGGGCTGGCCAGCTCCCATGCCCGCGGGATGGCCGCGGCTACCAGGGCCGGGCTGAAGTTGTAGAAGGTGGCGGTGACCACGCCCGCGGTGACGGCGCCCATCGGCGCGGCCCGGCTGGCGAAGTAGCACATCGGGCCGGGCTCCAGCCCCGCGCCGGTCAGCTGCCGCTCGGCCTCGGGCGCGAAGTAGATCATGGAGTGCAGCGAGTTGGTCGCGTGATGGGCTCGCCGGACGAGCGGAGAGGTCATGGCGGAACCCTAGCGATCCGGGCCATTGTGCGTCATCGGGGCGCCTGCGGGCCGTCGCGGGAAGTGGCCCCGGCGGCGGGCGGCCCGGCCCGGCTACGATCATTTGATCGTGAGCCCAGTTGCCTCCGCGCCGACCGCTGTCACCGCCAGGGTCCCGGCGAAAGTGAACCTCCAGCTTGCCGTCGGACCTGCCGCGCCGGACGGCTATCACGGCGTGGTCACCGTCTACCAGGCGATCTCCCTCTACGACGAGGTCACCGTCCGGGCGGCCGAGCGGACCACGGTGCAGGTCACTGGTCAGGACGCCGAGCTGGTGCCGACCGGGTCGACCAACCTGGCCAGCAAGGCCGTGACCGCCCTGGCCCGGGCAGCCGGCCTGGGCCAGCGGCCGGGCGTCGCCATTGAGATCCGGAAGCGGATCCCGATGGCCGCCGGCCTGGCCGGGGGAAGTGCGGACGCGGCGGCGACGCTGGTGGCCTGCAACGAGCTGTGGCAGGCCGGCCTGAGTCAGGCCCAGCTCGCTAAGGTGGCCGCCCGTCTCGGCAGCGACGTGCCGTTCTCGCTGGTCGGCGGGACGGCGGTCGGCCGCGGCCGGGGTGAGCTGCTGACGCCGGCCCTGGTGTCGGGGACCTACCACTGGGTGCTGGCCTTCGCGGCCGGCGGGCTGTCCACCCCGGAGGTCTATGCCACCTGCGACCGGCTGCGGGCCGCCCGCCTGGCCTCGCAGGCCGGGCCGGCCGAGATTCCCGCGCCGGAGCTCAGCGGCCCGCTGATGACGGCGCTGCGCTCCGGCGATCCCGTCGCTGTCGGCCAGTACCTCGCCAACGACCTGCAGCCCGCCGCCGTGTCCATGCGGCCTGACCTGCGCCGCGCGCTGACCGCCGGCCGGGAGTTCGGCGCGGTCGGCGCGATGGTGTCGGGATCTGGCCCCACCTGCCTGTTCCTGGCCAAGAGCAGCGAGCACGCACGGGAACTCGCTGTCTCGCTCACCGGGGCCGGGATCTGCCGGGCCGTGGCGCTGGCCAGCGGACCGGTGCCCGGTGCGGCGCTGGTCACCTCCGGGGTGACAGCGTGAACCTGGTCAACCTGGAACTGGCCGTCAAGGCCTACGGTGACCGGGCCCTGCTGGACCAGGTGTCGCTCGGCGTCTCCGCCGGGGACCGCATCGGCGTCGTCGGCCGGAACGGGACGGGTAAGTCCACGCTGCTGGCCGCGCTGGCCGGGGCCGGCGATCTGGACTCGGGCCGGTCCACCCGGGCCCGGGACATGACGATCGGGTACCTGCCGCAGGCCCAGCGGGCCGCGGGGCAGGTCCGCGAGATCGTGTTCGGCTCGCGCCCGGAGCACGAGTGGGCCGCGGAGCCGCGCAGCCGCTCGGTCATCGGGGCACTGCTGGCTGGCATCGATACCGAGGCCGAGATCGGCCAGCTGTCCGGCGGCGAGCGGCGCCGCACGATGCTGGCCTCGGTCCTGCTCGACGAGCGTGACCTGCTCCTGCTCGATGAGCCCACCAACCACCTCGACATCGAGGCCATCCGCTGGCTCGCGGGCTACCTGCGCGAGTTCGGCCGCGCCTACGTGGTCGTCACCCACGACCGCTGGTTCCTGGATGAGGTATGCGAGCGGACCTGGGAGGTGGCTGGCGGCCAGGTACACGCCTATGACGGGGGCTACTCGGCCTACGTGCTGGCCCGGGCGGAGCGCGCGCGGCTGGCCGAGGCAGCCGACGTGCAGCGGCGCAACCTGCTCCGCAAGGAGCTGGCCTGGCTGCGGCGCGGCCCGCCGGCCCGGACCAGCAAGCCGAAGTTCCGGATCGAGGCCGCCAACGCGCTGATCGACGGGGAGCCGCCGGCCCGCGACGGCGTGGAGCTGACCAGCCTGGCTGCGGCCCGGCTCGGGAAAACTGTTCTGGAGTTGTCCGACGTCTCCGTCGTCGCCGGCCGGCGGCAGCTGCTGGCGGATGTGACCTGGCAGCTGGGTCCCGGCGACCGGATCGGGATCGTGGGCGTCAACGGCAGCGGGAAGACGACGCTGCTGCAGCTGATGGCCGGCCTGCTAGAGCCAGCAGCCGCCGGGGCGGCCCCGCCAGCCGCCGGCGCTGACCCGGAATCCGGCGCCGGGCCGGATCCCGGCGCTGGCCCAGGCGTCGGCCCGGGCGCGGGCCTGCGCGCTACCGGCCGGGTGCGGCGGGGCAGCACGGTCCGGCTCGGCTACCTGACCCAGGAGCCGCCGCCGGTAGACCCGGCCCTGCGCGTCCTGGAAGCGGCCGAGGGGGTCCGCGGGTCGGTCCGGATCGGCAAGCGGGAACTGTCCGCCAGCCAGCTGCTGGAACGGCTGGGGCTGCGCGGTGACCGGCAGTGGGCGCCGGTCGGGGAGCTGTCCGGCGGCGAGCGCCGCCGGCTGCAGCTGATGATGCTGCTGCTCGGGGAGCCGAATGTGCTGCTGCTGGACGAGCCGACCAACGACCTGGACATCGAGACTCTCACCGAGCTGGAAGACCTGCTGGACGGGTGGCCGGGATCGGTGCTGGCCGTCAGTCATGACCGGTACTTCCTGGAGCGGGTCACTGACCATGTGATGGCACTCACCGGCGGCCAGCTCGCCTTCCTGCCCGGCGGGGTGGATGAGTACCTGGCCCGCCGCGACGCCGAGCTGGCCCGGCTGGCCGCTGCCGCGGCGGCCACGGCCCAGGCGGCGGGGTCCCAGGCGGCCGGGGCACCGTCGGCGGCCGGTGCGGACGGCGGCCCGGCGGCCGCCCCCGGGCCCGCGGCGGCTCCGCCGTCGGCGGCCCGGCAGCGGGCCGGGCAGAAGGAGCTGGCCCGCCTGGAACGGCAGATCAGCCGGATCGCCGGCACCGAGGCGAGCCTCAGCGAGGAGCTGGCTGGCAGCGCCACCGATTACGAGCGGCTGATCGACCTCGGCGCGCAGCTGCGCACGGCGCAGGAGGAGCGGACAGCCCTGGAGGAACGGTGGCTGGTGCTGGCCGAGGAGATGGGCGGGTAGGGACCGCGCTAGCGCTCGTCGGCCACCAGGAAGGCGACCGCCATGATGGCGTATCCGGTGTCGTTCGCGTGCTCATTCGGGGTGCGCGAGCATGACCAGGTCAGCTGGCAGACCGTGGCGACATTCCGCGGAATGGTGCCGAGGCCCGGCACCGTGACCTTGTCGCTGAAGTCGGCGCTGTGGAACGCGGCGAAGACGTTGGCCACCCGCACGTGGTAGCGGCGGTACACGTGCGCGAGCAGGCTGTTGTAGCCGTGCACGAGCCGCTCGATCAGCACGGCGATCTCCTTGCCGGTGATGCCGTGCAGCCAGCCGGCCAGCTCGGGCACGTAGTAGTTCATCCCGATGATCCGCACGTGCCGGCCGCCCGCGGCGCGCAGCCGGGACAAGATTGTCCGCAGGTCCGCGATGGTGAGCTTGACGCGTGAGCGCATGCAGCTCAGCAGCTTGCTGATGGCGGCGCCCAGGAAGCACGAGTTGGGGTCATTGGCGCCGATGTCGATGGTGACCAGGGCCGTGCGGGACCGGTGCGCGCGCAGGAACCGCGTCGCCTGCGCCAGCTGGGACCCAGCCGGGTAGTGGCAGGTCCCGCCGCGGATCATCGTGAACGAGGTCTCGCCGGAGCAGCCGAGCTTGACCAGCTGCAGGCCCGGATAGCTGTGCTGCAGGACGCCGTAGAGCCGGTCGGCGTACCCGCGCGTGGTGGGCTGGCTCCGGCCGCTGCCGTCCGGCTGCACGCCCTGGGCCAGCGAGTCACCGAGGGAGAGGTAATAGCGCGGGCCACGGCTGCCGGGACCGGTGCGGCGGTCGGCGGTGGTCCGTGCCGCCGAGTCGCCGGAAGTGCCCGAGCAGGCTGTCAGCGCAGCCAGAACCATAGTCAGCAGCAGGCACGTCAGGGCCGTCGTGGCGGTGCCGCGGTAGCGCAACTGCTGCTGACCTCCGGGCTCTTCCTGGCGCCGATCCGGGCGCCATTTCTGCGGCGTCCATTCGAGTGTAAGCACGGCTTCGCCGGGCGGTCGAACAGCTACAGGGAGCTATAGGCCGGCCCCTCGCGCGTCGGTGCGGCTCTCAGGCCGGGGCGTCAAACGGTGCGAGCAGGATCCGGAGCAGCCCGGCCAGCTCCGCCTGCTGCCCGGGGTCCAGGCCGGTCAGCAGCTCGCGCTCCCGTTCCAGCAGCCCGGCCAGGGCGGCATCGGCGGCCGCCTGGCCGCGGGGCGTGAGCGCCACCACCACGCCACGCTTGTCCTGCTGGTCGCGCCGCCGGCTGACCAGCCCGGCGCCGGCCAGCCGGTCGATCCGGTTGGTCATGGTGCCGGAGGTGACCAGGGTGGCGTGCAGCAGCGCGCCCGGGCTGAGCTGGTAGGGCGGGCCCTGACGGCGCAGCGCGGAGAGCACGTCGAATTCCCAGGGCTCTAGCCCGTGCGCGGCGAATGCGGCGCGCCGGGCCCGGTCCAGGTGGCGGGCCAGCCGGGACAGCCGGCTGAGCACCTGCAGCGGCGACACGTCCAGATCGGGCCGCTCGGCCTGCCACCGGGCCACCAGGTCATCGACCTCGTCGTGCACGGGCGCGGCCGGGCGCCGGGCCACCAGGTCATCGACCTCGTCTTTTCCGGGCGCGGCCGGGCGCCGGGCGTTACCCGCCTGATCCGCCCCGCCGGTCACGTCCGGCTGGTCCTCCCCGCCTGGCGCCATGCCCGCAGCATATCTCTTGACATCGAGACTTTCGGGCCGGTAGAACTGGGTCACCGAAGTTATCTTGATGTCGAGATATATCCGTGCCGGCAGCAGCCGGAGTTACGGCCACCTGAGGAGCCCCGATGAGCCCTGTATGGGACCCCCAGCAGTACCTGCGCTTCGACGATGAGCGATCGCGTCCCTTCTTCGACCTGACCGGCCGGGTCCAGGCCAGCGCGCCGCGCCTGGTCGCTGACCTCGGCTGCGGGCCCGGCCAGCTCACCGCGGCGCTGGCCCGCCGCTGGCCGGACGCGGACGTGCAGGGCATCGACTCCTCGGCCGAGATGATCTCGGCCGCGAGCCAGCATGCCGCCGAGGGGCCGGGGCGCCTGAGCTTCACCTGCGCGGATGTCCGGGACTGGAAGCCTGACCGGCCGGCGGACGTGATCGTGTCGAATGCCCTGCTGCAGTGGGTGCCGGGCCACCGCGACCTGCTCCCGGAGTGGGCCGCGGCGCTGGCGCCGGGCGGCTGGCTCGCGTTTCAGGTACCCGGCAACTCCGATCAGCCCAGTCACGTCATCATGCGCGAGCTGGCCGCGTCGCCGCGCTGGCGGGCCGCCCTGGACGGCGTCGAGCTGAACCGGCAGGCGCTGGATCCCGCCGAGTACGTGGACCTGCTCGGCCGGGCCGGCTGCGCCGTGGATGCCTGGGAGACGACCTACCTGCACATCCTGCCCGGTGAGGACCCGGTGCTGGAGTGGTACAAGGGCACCGGGCTGCGGCCGGTGCTCACCGCGCTGGACCCCGACCAGGCCGCGGAGTTCCTGGCCGAGTACGGGCCCAGGATCCGCGCCGCCTATCCCCGCCAGCCCTACGGGACGGTCTTGCCGTTCCGGCGCGTCTTCGTCGTAGCCCGGCGGGCCTGACTCGCCCCCCGGGCTAGCAGGGCTACGGGCGCGGGCGGGGGAGCTCGCGCAGCCGGTCCCGGGCGGCCGGCGAGATGCGCGGCTGCGGGTCGAGCTGAGCCAGGCCGTTCCAGGCCAGGTTGACCAGGTGGGCGGCCACCACCTCGATGTTGGGCGTGCGCGCGTCCAGCCACCACTGTCCGGTGAAGGCCACCATGCCGACCAGCATCTGGGCGTACATCGGGGCCAGCTTCGGGTCGTAGCCGCGCTCGGCGAGCACGTCGCCGAGGATGTACTCGACCTGGCTGGCCACGTCGCTGATCAGGCTGGCAAATGTCCCGGAACCCGAGGTCGGGTTGGAATCGCGGACCAGAATGCGGAAACCATCGGAATTGTCCTGGATGTACCGCAGCAGGCTGACCGCGGCGGCCTCGAATTTGGGCATTGTGTCCTCGCCGCCCAGCAGGCGGGTGGCCATTTCCAGGAACCGCCCGACCTCGCGGTCGACGACCACCGCGTACAGGCCTTCCTTGCCGCCGAAGTGCTCGTAGACCACGGGTTTCGACACGCCGGCCTGGGCGGCGATCTCCTCGATGGAGGTGCCGTCCAGGCCCTTCTCCGCGAAAAGGCGCCGGGAGATCGTGAGCAGTTGCTCGCGGCGCTCCTTGCCGGTCATTCGCTTGCGACTGCTGCTGGCTGGCTGGCTTGTCACTCGTCCATCATGTCCGGGTAACTCTCAGTCGGCCAATTGACTCGGCTCGGCGGCCCGCCGGGCAGCAGCCGAGGGGCGCGCCATCGAGCCGAGCCGGCGCGCCCGGCGCCCGCCCGCGGCGCCGGTGTACTTGGCCGTCAGCCGGTCGGTGTCCGGCCAGCGGACATCCGAGGCCCAGCCCAGCTTCTCGGCGAACCAGATAAGCCGGGCCGCGATGTCGATCTGGCCCTTCAGCGCGCCGTGCCGGGCGCAGGTCGGGTCGGCATGGTGCAGGTTGTGCCAGGACTCGCCGAACGACAGGATCGCCAGCCAGTTCACGTTCCGGGACTTGTCCCGGACCTCGAACTCCTCGCGGCCGAAGGTGTGGCAGATCGAGTTGATCGACCAGGTCACGTGGTGCAGGAACGCGATGCGGACCAGGCTGCCCCAGAAGAACGCGGTGACGGCACCCTGCCACGACATCGACCACAGTCCGCCGATGAGCGCCGGGGCCAGCAGCGAGGCGAACACCAGCGCGGTGAAGCTCTCCGAGACCCGCCGGACCCTGGCGTCAGCCAGCAGGTCGGGGCAGAACTTCTCCTGCGAGGTGTGGCTGCCCGTGAACATCCAGCCGATGTGGGCGAAGGCCAGCCCCTTGGTCAGCGCCCGCCAGTCGGTGCCGAACCGCCACGGCGAGTGCGGGTCGCCCTCACGGTCGGAGTACTTGTGGTGCCGCCGGTGGTCGGCCACCCAGGTCAGCACCGGCCCCTCGATGGCCAGCGAGCCGGCAATGGCCAGCGCCACCCGGAAGCCGGTCACGGCCTTGAACGACCCGTGGGTGAAGTACCGGTGGAAGCCCATGCTGATGCCCAGGCCCGACACCATGTAGAACACCACGGCGATCACGATGTCGTGCCAGCCCAGCCCCCAGCCCCAGGCCAGCGGCACGGCGGCGATCAGGGCCAGCATCGGGACGACGACGAAGGTCCCGACCAGGGTTCTCTCGAATGCCCCGACGGGCTCAGGTTGCAGGTCGGGCATGGGGATCCGGCGGCCGACTTCCGGCGGTGTGGTCACCGCGCTGGTGGCTGAGCTGTCAGCGGTCGTGGTCATGGCGTCCTCGCTTGGCGCTCGACTTTCGTGCTGGCTGTCTGTCCCGCTAGTGGCCTCTACCACCAGCGCGGGCGGTCATGCCTGCGCCGGCGGTTCCCGCAACTGCGGTCAGCACTGCCCGGCGTGGGGCGCTCCGCACCCGCCGGGTCAGGGGCTCGTGCAGAATACGCTTACGTAACCGTAGGCTACGCGACCGTAGGTTGCGCAAGGGTCAAGCGAATATTCGTATGTGTCGTCAGGAAATTCACCCGGTCCCGGTGGGCGCGATCTGCCCGTAACCTGGCTTTATCACTTCTAGTAAGGAAATACTTACCAAACGAGCTGGCGCCGCCGGCCCCCGCTCCGCCCGCCGGGCAGCCGGTCGCAGGCCGGGTGCGGGGCTCGCCAGGTCGGTAGAGTGAGACCACCTGTTCCGTTCCCGGGTCGTCCAAGCGGCAGGACTTCCGGTTTTGGTCCGGACAACCGAGGTTCGAATCCTCGCCCGGGAGCATCTGCGCATATCTTCGCCGGCGCCCCGCTCGCGTCGCCCGGACCTGGCGGTATTCTGCGTGAGTCGGGGGTGTTGACTGGTGGTGCCCGCTTCTCGTGCCGACACCGATCCTGTGACAATCGCCAAGGAGCCAAGCCGAGTGAGCATGATCGCTCCGGCCGCCGTCATCGTCCTAGCAGCTGGCGAGGGCACGCGGATGAAGAGCAGCACCCCCAAGGTGCTGCATGAGGTCTGTGGCCGGACGATGCTGGGCCATGTGCTGGCCGCGGCCCGCGAGCTGCGCCCGGCCCGGCTGGCAGTCGTGGTCGGCGACACCAGCGGGCCGGTGGCCAGCTTTCTGGCGGAGTACGCGTCGGACGCGCTGCCGGTCATCCAGCGGCACCGCGGGGGTACCGGCCACGCGGTCCGGGTGGCCATCGAGGCCCTTGGCCGGATCGGCGGCACGGTGGTCGTGACCTACGGGGACACGCCGCTGCTGCGCGGCGCGACCCTGAGCGGGCTGGTGGCCGCGCACGAGTCGGCGGGCGCCGCGGTGACCGCCCTGGTGGCGCGCGCCGCTGACCCCACGGGCTACGGCCGGATCGTCCGCGACGCTGACGGCCGGTTCGCCGGAATCGTGGAGCAGGCCGACGCCACCCCGGAGCAGGCCAGGATCGACGAGATCAACACCGGTATGTACGCCTTCGACGGCCGCCTGCTGGCCGAGGCCGTGACCAGGCTGACCACGGCCAATGCCAAGGGCGAGGAGTACCTCACCGAGGTGCTGTCGATCCTGCGGGCCGACGGCTTCCCGGTCGGCACGATGTGGTGCGAGGACTTCGACGAGATCCTGGGCGTCAACGACCAGGCGCAGCTGGCCCGGGCCCGGCGGGTCCTGAATGACCGGCTGCTGGGCTCCTGGATGGGCACCGGCGTGACGATCGTGGACCCGGCCAGCACCTGGGTCGATGTCGGCGTGGTGCTGGAGCCGGGCGCCCTGATCGGCCCGGCCACCCAGCTGGAGGGCGGCACCACCATCGGGGCCGGAGCCCGGATCGGGCCGGGCTGCCTGGTCCGCGACAGCGTCATCTCGGCCCGGGCCACCGTCATCCAGTCCGTCTGCGAGTGGGCGGAGGTCGGCCCCGGCGCCGTCGTCGGCCCGTTCGCCCACCTGACCGCAGGGACCAAGATCGAGGGTCCCGCGGGCGCCGACGCGGGCGGGATGACCGCCGCCGGCGCGAGCACGAGTGCAGGAAGCCCGGCCGCGCCGGGCCCGGCAGTTCCCGGTAATGCGGGACCGGGAAGTGCGGGCCCGGGCAGCCCCGTGCGGCAGGGCGAGGGAGAGCAAGGCTCATGACCGGCAGCGCCGCCTCCGGCGAGAAGAAAATGATCACCGCCGCCGGCCAGAAGAAGATGATGCTCTTCTCCGGCCGCGCCTTCCCCGATCTGAGTGCCGAGATTTCCGGGTGCCTGGGCATCGAGCCCACCCCGAGCCGGCTCTATGACTTCGCCAACGGCGAGATCTTCGTGCGGTTCCTGGAGTCGGTGCGCGGCTGCGATGCCTTCGTGCTGCAGAGCCACACGGCGCCCATCAATCAGTGGATCATGGAACAGCTGATCATGGTGGACGCGCTCAAGCGGGCGTCGGCCAAGCGGATCACGGTCGTCGCGCCGTTCTTCGGCTACGCCCGGCAGGACAAGAAGAGCCGCGGCCGGGAGCCGATCTCGGCCCGGCTCATGGCCGACCTGTTCCTCACCGCGGGTGCCGACCGGCTGATGGCCGTAGACCTGCATACCGCGCAGATCCAGGGCTTTTTCGACGGCCCCGTCGACCACCTGTTCGCGCTGCCGATCCTCGCCTCCTACCTGGAGAGCAAGCTGGATGTCTCCGGGGTGACCGTCGTCGCGCCGGATGCCGGCCGGGTCCGGGTCTGCGAGCGCTGGACCGACCGGCTGGGCTGTCCGCTGGCCATCATCCACAAGCGCCGTGATCCGGACGTCGCCAACCAGGTGAAGATCCTCGAGGTCGTCGGCCGGGTCCGGGGCCGGACTTGCATCCTGGTCGATGACATGATCGACACCGGCGCCACTATCGTGAACGCCGCCGAGGCGCTGTTCGAGCAGGGCGCGGCCCAGGTGATCGTGACCGCCACCCACGGCGTCCTGTCCGGCCCCGCCATCGACCTGCTGAAGAACTCGCGGATCAGCGAGATCATCGTCACCAACACACTGCCGATCGCGCAGGAGAAGCGGTTCGACAAGCTGACCGTCCTGTCGATCGCCCCGCTCATCGCCCGGGCCATCACCGAGGTGTTCAGCGATGGCTCGGTGACCAGCCTGTTCGACGGCCACGTATAACCCCGGACCCCCGGACCCTGCTAGCCCAGGGGGCAACCCCCTGGAACCCCCAGACCGGAGGCGTCCCGCCCCCGGACCCCCTGGGGTCGGCTAGACTTCCCAGCGCATTCCCCTGTCGTCACAAGGAGTTGTCACCGTGCCCGAGGTACACATCGCGGCTGAGCCGCGCACGGAATTCGGCAAGGGCCCCGCCCGGCGCGAGCGGCGGGCCGGCAAGGTGCCTGCCGTGCTGTACGGACACGGCGGCGACACCCGCCACATCAGCCTGCCCGGTCATGAGGTCCTGCTCGCCCTGCGCACCGCCAACGTGCTGATCCGGCTGGATGGCCTGCCGGGCGGCAGCGAGCTGGCCCTGCCCAAGGCCGTGCAGCGGGACCCGATCCAGGGCACGGTGGAGCATGTGGACCTGCTCCTGGTGCGCCGCGGCGAGAAGGTCACCGTCGACATCCCGGTCACCATCACCGGCGAGGTGAACTCCGATGGCCTGCTGGACCAGCAGCTCGTCCAGATCTCGCTGGAGGCCGAGGCCACCAACATCCCGCCGCGCATCGAGGTGGACGTCGAGGGCATGACCATCGGTCAGGCCGTGCACGCCAGCGACCTCACCCTGCCCCGCGGCGTGAGCCTGGCGGTCGAGCCCGACATCCTGGTCCTGCACGTGATCGCCGCGCCGACGGCCGCTCAGATCGAGGCCGAGCTGGGCGAGGGCGAGGCCGAGGAGGCCGCCGAGGCGCCGGCTTCGGTGCCCGATGCCGCGGCTGCTGCCGACGAGCCTGCTGCTGCGCAGGAGGGCTGAGCCGCCCGGCTGCTGCTGCCGACGAACGGCTGGCTGCGGGTAAGCCGCTATGGCTGATGACCGCTGGCTGATTGTGGGCCTGGGCAATCCGGGTCCGCAGTACGCCGGAAACCGGCACAACGCCGGGTTCGGAGTGGTTGACGTGCTGGCGGCCCGGATCGGGGCCCGGCTCAAGCGGGACCGGTCGCGCGCTGAGGCGGCGACCGGGATGCTGGCCGGGACCCCGGTGACCCTGGGCAAGCCGATGAGCTTCATGAACCTGTCCGGGGGCGCCGTGGCGGCGCTGCGCGGGTTCTACAAGCTTCCGGCCGAGCGCATCATCGTCATTCACGACGAGCTCGACCTCCCGTTCGGGACGCTGCGCCTGAAGACAGGCGGGGGCGACAACGGCCACAACGGGCTGCGCTCGGTGACCGCGGCGCTCGGCACCCGTGACTACCACCGCGTCCGGATCGGGATCGGGCGCCCGCCGGGCCGGATGGATCCCGCTGATTTTGTCCTGCGCGACTTTTCCGCGGCCGAGCGCAAGGAGCTTCCGCTGCTGTTCGACCAGGCGGCCGATGCGGTGGAGACCCTGGTCGGCCGGGGCATAGAAGCAGCTCAGAACGAATACAACTAAGTCAGTAGTATTTGTTGCTAAGGCGCATGTCGGAGCTGCCCGTCATCTCGTGAAGTGCCCGGACTG
The DNA here is from genome assembly GCA_036490755.1 of Streptosporangiaceae bacterium. GTDB lineage: Bacteria > Actinomycetota > Actinomycetes > Streptosporangiales > Streptosporangiaceae > DASUBV01. The sequence continues at coordinate 32,545 of DASXDJ010000164.1, read as the reverse complement.
GACAGCATCTGGCCATCCTTGTGTCGCCTGTGCTTAATACTTGTCAACCTCCTGATTTGTCTGCGCGTCTTGTCTACGTTAGCTAGGTAATGCCGGGCACTGCCGCGGTCGAGCGGCCTGCCCTGGTGCCGGGGTGGCATGCACGGGGCTGCATGCCGGCGTCGCAGGCGGAAGGGGAGCTTTGGCAGGGCACACAGCCATCTCCGGGGAGTGGTCTGCCGATCGCGTCGTCGCGCGGCTAGCCGCGCAGAACTCTGCCTCCTGGGTGGTCGGCTACCGGCGCCAGACCGTGGCCGCCGATGGCATCTGCGCCCTGGCTGCCGGCCTGCTGGCCTTCGAGATCCGGTTCAACAACAGCGCGCACGGCCCGCCGTTCTACCTGCTGCTGAGCCTGACCCTCCCGGTGCTGTGGGTCGTTGCGCTCGGCCTGGCCGGCGGCTATGACACGCGGTTTATCGGGGTCGGGTCCGATGAGTTCCGCCGGGTACTCAACGCCGGGATCTTCCTGACCGGCGCGGTGGCGGTCGCGGCCTACGCATCGCATACCGACCTGGCCCGCGGTTACGTCCTCGGCGCGCTGCCCGCCGTCACCCTGCTGTCCCTGCTGGCCCGGTTCGTCGTCCGCAAGCGCCTGCACAAGCTCCGGCGGCTCGGCAGCTGCATGCGGAAGGTCGTGGTGGTCGGCCACGCCGACGTCGTCAGCGACCTGGCCGCCATGCTGCGCCGCGAGACCTATCACGGACTGTCGGTGGTGGCGGCCTGCGTGGCCGACTCCGCCCGCCGCGCCGGGCCCGAGGTGGTCGACGGGTTCCCGGTGATTGCCGGGCTGGGCCGGGTCGCCGATGTCGTGCAGCGCTACGACGCCGACACGGTGGCCGTGCTGGCCTGCCCGGAGATGAGCGGGGTGGCGCTGCGGGAGCTGGCCTGGGAGCTGGAGAAGACCGGCACCGACCTGTGCGTGGCGCCGGCCCTGCTGGACGTCGCCGGGCCGCGGACCACGATCCGGCCGATCGCGGGCCTGCCCCTGCTGCACGTGGATCACCCGGAATTCACCGGGGCCCGCCGGGTTGTCAAGGCCGCCTTCGACCGGGCCGTGGCCGCGACGGCGCTGCTGGCATTCCTGCCGCTGTTTGCCGTCGTGGCGCTGCTCATCAAGGCGAGCGATCGCGGGCCGGCCCTGTTCCGGCAGACCCGGGTCGGCCGGGACGGGCGGGCCTTCACGGTCTACAAGTTCCGGACCATGGTGGCGGACGCCGAGGAGCGCAAGGCCCAGCTCGTGGCCCTCAACGAGTCCGACGGCGTGCTGTTCAAGATGCGCCGCGATCCGCGGATCACCCGGGTCGGATCCTGGCTGCGCCGCTGGTCGCTCGATGAGTTCCCGCAGCTGTTCAACGTGCTGATCGGGGACATGTCCCTGGTCGGCCCGCGCCCGGCCCTGCCGCAGGAAGCCGCGCTCTACGGTGACCACGTCCGGCGCCGCCTGGTCGTCAAGCCGGGAATCACCGGGCTATGGCAGGTCAACGGCCGCTCGGACCTGTCCTGGGACGAGTCCGTCCGCCTGGACCTGCGGTATGTGGAAAACTGGTCGTTCGTGCTTGACCTCCAGATCCTGTGGAAGACCTGGTCGGCGGTGTTCCGCGGTTCTGGAGCCTACTGATTGCCGGGTATAGCCGGCTAAGCAAGTAGGCATTGTCTGGATAGAATGCCGCGGACGTGGATGGAGTTGTGCGCTGACTACCTCGGATGACGTGCTGGCCCGTGACCTGGCTCAGGCAGCCGGACAGCGGCTGCTGGCCCTGCGGGCCACTGGCGGCGACCCCGACAGCCTGCGCAAAGCCGGCGACCGCCAGTCCCATGAGTTCCTCGCCGCCGAGCTGGCCCGGCAGCGCCCGGCTGACGCGGTGCTGTCCGAGGAAGGCAGGGACGACGCCGCCCGGCTGTCTGCGGGCCGCGTCTGGATCGTGGACCCGCTCGACGGCACTCGCGAGTTCGGCGAGGCCGGCCGGACCGACTGGGCGGTGCACGTGGCCCTGTGGGAAGCCGGCGAGCTGGTCGCGGGCGCCGTGGCCCTCCCCGCCCAGGGCAAGGTGCTGAGCACCGCCGATCCCATCGCGTCCGCTCCGCCCGCCGACCCGCCGCTGCGGCTGCTGGTCAGCCGGTCGCGGCCGCCCGAGTTCGTGCAGCGGCTCGCGGCCCGGATCGATGCGACCCTGGTGCCGCTCGGCTCCGCCGGGGCCAAGGCCGCCGCCGTGATTATGGGCGAGGCCGATGGCTACGTGCACAGCGGCGGCCAGTACGAATGGGATTCCGCTGCGCCGGTGGCCGTCGCGGTGTCGGCCGGGCTGCATGCCTCCCGGATCGATGGCTCGAAGCTGGCGTACAACCAGGCTTCACCGTCACTTCCGGATATCCTGATCTGCCGGGCCGCGATCGCGGCGCTGCTGCTGGAGACCATCGACAGCGTGCAGTCGGCCGGCCAGGCTGACTAGCCGGCCCGGCGTTCCCCACAAACCAACCCGGAGCTTTCCTGATGGCACCGCCCCGTACCGACTACCTGCTGTCCCAGCTCGACGTCCTCGAGGCCGAGTCGATCCACATCATGCGGGAGGTGGCGTCCGAGTTCGAGCGGCCCGGGCTGCTGTTCTCCGGGGGCAAGGACTCCATCGTGATGCTGGCCCTGGCCGAGCGCGCGTTCTGGCCGGCCCGTATCCCGTTCCCGGTCATGCACGTGGACACCGGCCACAACTTCCCCGAGGTCCTGAAATTCCGGGACCGCCGGGCGCAGGAGGCCGGGGCCCGGCTGATCGTCGCGTCGGTTCAGGAGTCGATTGACGCCGGCCGGGTGGCGGAGGAGACCGGCCGGTTCGCCAGCCGCAACCGGCTGCAGATCACGACCCTGCTGGACGGGATCGCCGAGCATCGTTTCGATGCCGTGTTCGGCGGCGCCCGGCGGGATGAGGAGAAGGCCAGGGCCAAGGAGCGGGTTTTCTCGTTCCGGGACGAGTTCGGCCAGTGGGACCCCAAGAACCAGCGGCCCGAGCTGTGGAATCTGTACAACACCCGGATCCGCCGCGGGGAGCACATCCGGGTGTTCCCGATTTCCAACTGGACCGAGCTGGACATCTGGCACTACATCGACCGGGAGCAGCTGGAGATCCCGTCGATCTACTACGCCCACCAGCGCCAGGTCTTCGAGCGCGACGGCATCCTGCTGTCCGACAACGCCTTCGTCACCCGCGGTGACGACGAGCCGCTGTTCGACGCGCGGGTCCGGTACCGGACGGTGGGGGACATGACCTGTACCGGCGCGGTGGAGTCGTCGGCCACGACGGTCGCCCAGGTGATCGATGAGATCTCGGCCACCCGCATCACCGAGCGGGGCCAGACCAGGGCTGATGACCGGGCCAGCGAGGCCGCGATGGAGGACCGCAAGCGAGAGGGCTACTTCTGATGACGGGCACCCAGGCGGCAGGCATGGCCGACTCCGGCAGCGCGGACCGCCACATGGACATCCTCCGGCTGGCCACGGCCGGGTCGGTGGACGACGGCAAGAGCACGCTGATCGGGCGGCTCCTGTACGACTCCAAGGCCATCTTCGAGGATCAGCTCGCCGCGGTGGAGCGGACCAGCAAGGAGCGCGGCGAGGAGTACACCAACCTCGCCCTGCTCACCGATGGCCTGCGCGCCGAGCGCGAGCAGGGCATCACCATCGACGTGGCCTACCGGTACTTCGCCACCCCCCGGCGGAAGTTCATCATCGCCGACACCCCCGGGCATATTCAGTACACCCGCAACATGGTCACCGGTGCCTCCACGGCCGACCTGGCCGTGGTGCTGGTGGACGCCCGCAACGGCCTGACCGAGCAGAGCCGGCGGCATGCCTTCCTGACTACCCTGCTGCGCGTCCCGCACCTGGTGCTGGCCGTCAACAAGATGGACCTGGTCGACTACGACTCGCGGGTCTTCGAGAGCATCGTCGAGGAGTTCACCGCCTTCGCGGCCAAGCTGGAGATCGGGGACCTGACCTTCATCCCGATGTCGGCCCTGCACGGGGACAACGTGGTGCAGCGCTCGGCCAACATGCCGTGGTACGACGGCCCGTCGCTGCTGCACCACCTCGAGCACGTGCATATCGCCTCCGACCGGAACCTGATCGACGTGCGCTTCCCGGTGCAGTACGTCATCCGCCCGCACCAGGCCACCGATCCTGAGCTGCACGACTACCGCGGCTACGCGGGCCAGGTGGCCGGCGGCGTGCTCAAGCCCGGCGATGAGATCATGCACCTGCCCTCGGGCCTGACCACCACGATCCGGCGCATCGACACCGCCCGCGGGCCGGCTTCCGAGGCTTTCCCGCCGATGTCGGTGACCCTGCTGCTGGACGATGACCTGGACATCTCCCGCGGTGACATGTTCTGCCGCCCGCACAACCAGCCGCCCGCCACCCAGGACGTCGAGGCGATGGTGTGCTGGATGAGCGAGATCCGGCCGCTGACGTCGGGCAGCCGCCTGGTCGTGAAGCACACGACCAGGACGGTCAAGGCCATCGTCCGGGACATGCAGTACCGCCTCGACGTGAACACCCTGCACCGAGACGAGTCAGCAGCTGAGCTGACCCTCAACCAGATCGGCCGGGTCACGATGCGGCTCACCCAGCCGGTATTTAGCGATCCCTACACCCGCAACCGGCTGACTGGCGGGCTGATCCTCATCGACGAGGCGACCAATACCACCGCCGGTGCCGCGATGATCACGGAGGCACATTGACCCACCGCGGGACAGCGCTCCCGCGCGTGGTCTTTATCGGCGGCTCGGGCCGGAGCGGGTCGACCCTCATTGAGCGGGTGCTCGATCAGCTGCCGGGGGCCTGCAGCGTCGGCGAGACCGTTCAGATCTGGGAGCAGGCGCTCGCCCGCGGCGAGCCATGCGGCTGTGGGCTGCCATTGACCGCCTGCCCGTTCTGGTCCGAAGTCGGGAAGCTGGCCTTCGATGGCTGGGATGAGCTAGATCTCGGCGCCCAGATCTCGCTCAAGGTGTCGATTGACCGCACCCGGCACCTGCCAGGGCTGGCGCTGCTCGGCAGGGCGTCCCGCCGGGCGGCCCCGGCCGGGCCGCCGTGGCCGCCGCCGGCCCGGGGCCGCCGAGATCGCCGCCTGGTCGGCCGGGCCGATGCCTATGCGCAGTCTTATGCGGCGCTGTACCAGGCGATCGGCAGGGAAAGCGGCAGCCCGGTCATCATCGACTCGAGCAAGCGCCCGATGCTGGCCTTCTGCCTGCGCCGCATCTACGGGCTGGACCTCCGTGTCATCCATGTTGTCCGAGACAGCCGGGCGGTGGCCTATTCCTGGACCAAGGTTGTGCGGCGGCCGGAGGCTGCCGGCGAGGTGCCGGCCAGCGAGACTGGTCCCGGCCCCGGTTACATGGAAACCTACTCTGCGGCCAGGACCGCGATGCGCTGGAACATCCTCAATGTGGCCTTCCACATCCTGGCGGCCCGCGGGGTGCCGACGCTCCGAGTCCGGTACGAGGACTTCGTGGCCGACCCAGCCGCTTCGCTGCGCCGGATGGCGGAGTTCGCCTGTGGCCCGGATGCGGTACCGGGGCCGCTGGCCGACTCGCTGGCCGACCGCCATGCCGACCTGGCCGTGACGCATACCGCCGCGGGCAACCCCATGCGGTTCCGGACGGGACGGATCGAGATCCGGCGGGACGACGACTGGCGCACCCGGCTGCCGGGCAGAGACCGGGCGGTGGCCTGGCTGCTTACGGCGCCGCTGCTCGCGGCCTACCGTTATAGCCGCCGGTGACCTGGGCATAGATCTGGAGCGTGCGGTCAGTAAGAATGTCCCAGTCGTAGCATTCCCGGACGTGCTGCCGTCCCGCCGCCCCGAGCTGATTCCGCCGGGCCGAATCGGTTGCGAGGGCAGCCATCGCGGCGGCCAGTCCGTCCGCCGCTCCTTGCCGGGAGGACATGTCGACCAGAATTCCCCGGCTGGCATCCAGGGTGTCTAGGTGGCCGCCCCAGCCGGAGGCGATCACCGGGAGCCCGCTGGCCATCGCCTCCAGGACGCTGATCCCGCCTGCTTCCTGCAACGCGGCCGTCACGTATACGTCAGACGACCGCATGGCCCGCGAGCACTCAGCTGGGTCCAGCCAGCCCCGCCAGCGCACTCGCGCCCCGAGGCCCAGGGCCTCGGCCCGGGCCCGCAGCCGGCCGCGTTCCGGACCGTCGCCGATGATGTCCAGCTCGGCCGGGACGGAGCCGCTGAACCGGGCGAACGCCTCCAGGACGACGTCCACGCCTTTCCAGTCAACCAGCCGGCTGACGGTAACGAATCGGGTCGGCGAAGCTGGCGAACGGGCCGGCCTGGCCTGACGCTGAGGCCATGACTCCAGAACGACGCCGATGTCGGACAAAGTGAGGGCTGAGTCGCGGATTGCCCGTGGCAGCAGGTCGCGGGTGCGATCGTTAGCGACCAGGACGGCGTCGGCGCGAAGTCGGCCGCGGATGGCGAAGTTCAGGGCGGTCGATGCGACCGGCCGTGCTGTCTTAACCAGGGCGGCCAGGCGCGAGTCACGATCGGCGAAGGCCCGCGGCAGCTGAGTTCCGCCGTTTAGCGGGCCCATGACCACGGGAACGCCGAGGTCGCGCAGCGGTGAGGGGATGACGGGAGAGACGCTGATCGGCTGGTGGACCACGTCGATGGCGAGCTCGCGCACCAGCCGCCGGACGACGGGCAGCATGGCCAGCTGGCGTTCTAGCTGGGTGACGCCCCAGGCCAGCGTGCGCGGTCCCGGCGGCATGCGCTTACCCAGGGTGTAGACCGGCAGCAGGCCGGGCAGGCTGCGGGCGTAGCGCACCCGCTCCAACTGGTCGGCGGGCAGCACGCTGGTGAGCTCATCCCGCTTGGTCTCATGGGTCAGCAGCCAGGCCTGGATCCCGCGGTTCCGGAGCTGACCCAGCAGCCGCAGCGGGATCGCCCCCTCGCCGCCGGTCCGCTCGCCGGCGTAGTGGCTGACAATCAGGACCCGCGGGCCGCCCGCAGCCGGCGGCTCGGCGACAGGCTCGGGCGGGCTCGCCGTCAGTGCCACCCGGTCATCAGATCCCGTGTCCGCGGCGGCGCAGGGCCCCGACAATCGTGCCCGGCTTCACCAGGCCTGATGACACCGCGAGGGCTAGATAGGGCCGGGGCTCGGTGGCGCTCGCGCGGATGGCGCGGCGGGCCCATGTCCAGGTCATCCGCCGGTCGCCGCAGGCGGCATGCGCGAAGGCCACCTGGCCGGCGATCCGGGCGTAGCCGGCGGGCTCGGTGGCGAACTCCGGGTAGCGCTCCAGGAGCCAGGGCAGCGCCTGCGCGACGAGCGGCCACCGGCCGTACATCTGCTGGCGGCCGGTGTGCCAGAGTACCCGGACACCGGGCTGCGGAACGTTGATGACCGGGCCGAACCGCGCCGCTCGCAGCAGGAATTCATAGTCCTCCGCGCGGCTGCCGGGGATTTCCTCGCTGACCAGGCCGACGCCGTCGAGCAGCGCATCGCGCCGGGCTACGTAAGTAGACACGTGCAGGGCGGTCAGCCGCGAGCGCAGCAGCTCGGGAAATGTCACCTTCTCGGCCGGGTGGACCCGCGTGATGGAATTCCCCGCAGACTCGACCACGATGCCGCAGCAGGCCAGCGCGGCGGCCGGCTCGGCTAGCAGTGCCCGGACCTGCGCGGCGAGCTTGCCAGGCAGCCAGAAGTCGTCATCGTCGCAGTTCGCCACCAGCTCAGTGGTCGCGGCCATGATCCCGGTATTCCGCGATCCGGCCAGGCCGGGTGAACGCTGGTTCTCGACGAGCCGGGCTCCGGCCGCCTCGGCCACCGCGCGGGTCTGCGCCAGCAGGGCGGCCACTCCGCCGCCGTCGGCATCTTCGCCACTGGCGGCCAGCAGGCCCTCCGCCGACCGGATATCCAGCACCACGATGCAGTTCAGCTCGCCCGGGTAGTCCTGCCCCCTGATCGCCTGCAGCACCTGCGCGAGCAGGTCAGGACGATTGCCAAGGGTGGGCGTCACGACCGTGACACCCGGCCAGCGCGCCGGCTCGGGCTGGGCCCGGACAGCGTCGGCGATCTCAGTCATCTGCATGTCCTTCGGTACTCGGGGCGGGACCGCCCGACATCGCTGAGGTGGCAATCAGGCCGGACGAGCTAGCGCTGATCAGGAGGGCGTCGATGAGCTCGGCAGCGCGGCTGGTGCCGTCGGGGAAGGTCTCGCTGCCGAGCTCAGCCGCACCTGCCGCCGCAGTGCCGTCAGCGAGTGCGCGCCAGACGGCGGCCCGCCCGCCGCCCGCCTGCAGGGCCGTGACCGCCCGGTCCAGCGCGGCGCGGAATTCTGACTCTGTCTCACAGACGACGGCCAGCCCGTCGGCCCGGAGCTTGACCGCGAACCGCAGCTGGTGGCCGTCGACCTGCTCGCTTAGGTCCGGGCGGCGCGGCACTGCGACCGGCAGGTGGCCCGCCGCCCTGGCCTCCATGATGGTGGCGGGGCCACCATGGGTGACGACAATCGCAGCACTGCTGAGCGCCGCTTGCAGGGCGTCGTGGCCAAGCTCGCTGAAGCGGCCAGGACCGGGCTCCACGGGAGTCGCGCCGTGCTGGAGGACCAGTTGCACATGCTCCTGCCCGCCGCTGGCCAGCCAGCGGTCCACCCATCCGATGATCCGGGTGAACGGGTGCTTGTTCGTGCCGATCGTCACCAGCAGCACTGGCAGGTCACTGCCGGGCGCGGCACTGTCGCCGGCCATCGCCTTCCAGGCGCCCGGATCCGGCGCGCCGGCGTCGTCCCCCGTGGCATCCGGCCCGGTGCCGAGCAGACTGCCCACCACGAGCGCGTCGCGGTAGAGGGGCTGCTGCTCGGGTAGCTGGACGAGAAACAAGGAGCTGAACGGCCGGCACAGCCGCCCGGTCAGCGTGCGCGAGTCGACTCGGTCGAAGACCTCGATGTAGACCGTCGGGATCCGCAGCAGCCGGCCGAAGACGAAGAACGGCACGGCCAGCCCGGCCCCGGTGGAGATGATCGCCTCCGGACGGCTGCTCCGTGGCAGGAGCATGCGCAGCGCGAGAAACGCATTCCTGATCAGGTTGACCGCGTTCCTGGTCGTGGGGAAGTGACCCCAGACGATCTGCTCGCCCTGGAGCAGGGACCTGGTGTGTGGCGTGTCGGCGGTGACCCATGTCCGGGGCCGGGCTGTCCACCACGGGCGCAGGGCCACCAGCTGGGTCAGGTGCCCGCCTCCGGAGCACACCAGCAGGACCGGGCGGCACGTGGTCGGGGCAGCAGTCATGAATTAGCTCTCCGGGTAGGCCGATGTCGGGGGCGTGAAGTAGGACTGGCGGAGCAGGCTGCCGAACTCGGAGACAGCCGGCTGGTCGCCCGTCAGGGTCTGGCCGTGTGCCACAGACCCGGTGGAGTCGAAATACGCCAGGGCCTTAATCTGCGGGTGCTGGCGCACCATCTCGCCCACCTGCCCGAGCCACGAGGCCCACCCCGACTTGTCGCCGGCCACTCCGAACTCGCCCAGGACGATGGGCTTGGGGTGAGCGGCGGCCCACTTCAGGAATGGCCCGATAACCGTCGACAGCGGCTCGGACGGATTGCCCGAGTAGGCATCAGCGCAAATCCAGTTGACCTCGTCATTTCCGGGGTAGAAAGCCTCCGCGCGGCCGGTGGCGAAGCCCCAGGCAGTCGGGCACCATACCCAGGAGACATTCGTGGCCCCCACGGACGTGAAGATCGCCCGGATGTGCTTCCAGGCGGCGATGTAGTCAGCCGGGGAGTGCATCGCGGACTGCAGGTCCGGGCGGTCCATCTCGTGCCGGAATTCCAGCAGGACGGGGCGCCCGAGGTCTTTGAGCCCTATCGCACGCTGCCGGATCATCGCGTCGTAGCGCCCGTTGATGACGTCGACAGTGCTCGGTGTCCCTCCCCAGGTGAGCAGCAGGACCTGGCCGTTGTCGGCGAAGTAGGCATCGGCCGGGCTGGGGAATTTGTTGGTCCACGGATGATAGGTGTGCACGAGCGCGAGCTTGTGACCGGTCTGATCCTGGAAGGTCCGGACTGCCGAGATCTCGTCCGCCGCGGTGTACTGCGGCGGGTTCACGTAGGCGCCGAGCAGCGCGCCCGAGGCCGGGACCAGCGGACCTCCGCCGGGGTAGGGACTGGTGCTGGTGGGTGGCGGCGGCGAGTGCGTGTGCGACTTATGGTGCCGCGGGCCGTGCCGGTGCCGCCGGGGGTGCTTGCTGGGTGACGGGCTGGCCGTGGCGGGCGCCGAGGGGGTCACCGGGACGGCAACCGGGCCCTGGCTCGCGACCCGGGCCGGGCCGCCCGCGGTCACGGCAGCGACGACTCCCGTTGCGGCCAGCGCCAGGACGCAGACGCCGACGCCGACCAGCAGCCAGCGCCTGCGGGGCGTCACGCAGGAACTTCCGGCCGGTTCCGAGACCAGTCAGGAAGGCGCACCGGCAGCGCAGCGTCCTCCGGCGCTCCCGGCGGCCCGGCCAGCACCCGGACGATCGTAATGAACGTTATCGCCAGCAGGCAGCCCCAGATCGTGCCGCTGACAACGTCGGTGAGCCAGTGCACCGCGAGGTACAGGCGGCTGTAGGCCTCGTTGAAGCCCAGGGCGGCCACGATGGTGGTGCAGATCACGGCGCCGGTGCGCCGGCGGCTGACCTCACGCCACAGCAGGTAGGCGATCAGGCCGTAAAAGGCAAAGGCCCGGTCCGTGCCGCCCGAGGGAAACGTTCCGCCGCTTCCGGGCGGGCCCGGCCGGTGGAAAGTGTGATTGAGAGCGATGGTGAGGAAATGCTCCGACAAAATCATCGAGACGATAGCGACAGCGGGCAGCCAGCGGTGGCGCTGCCAGATAAATGTCAGCAGCACTGCCGCGGTAACCATTGATCCCCAGGCGGTCCATTTATAGCCAACCTGAGTGGCATATTTCATCAGCGAAAACCAGCTGTGTGACTGGTGGTGAATGCTCCAGGCGAAGAAGGGCTTGTCGATCGTCGGCCCCGCGTGCACGACCAGTTCGCCGAGGGCGACCATCACGGCGTACAGCAGTACCGCCGCGCCAGCCCATAGGAGAACATACTGGACGACCTGAGCCCTTGTCGTGGTCGAGCCACGGCCTCCGCCGCCGGTCAGGAACCGCGGCGGTCCCCATCGTGAGTCAGCGTGCTCGCTGGTCAGAGCGGTCTTGCGGGCAATGAGTGAGCCAGCGCACAAGATCACCAGCAGTCCGGCGGGCCAGACTGCCATGGCCAGGAGCTTCGTCATGCGGTCACCTTACGCAGATGTATAGGGATATACACATGGAATGTGCTATGTCGGCAGGAATCCTATGATCGGATACCGTCCCCTGGCCCTTGCCTGTCCGGCACGGCAGCCAGGCCCCGGTGCGCCTTGTGTGACCCCGCGGCGGGGATGCGACGCATGATGGCAGAGAATCCCGGCATTACGGATAGCTCGAGAACATCGGCAAATCGCCACATTCCGCACAGCATCACGACCACCCCGATGGCTACCGCCGCGATGGCGATCACGCCGCTGCTGCCCAGCAAGGCACGCAAGCCGAGTGGAACGAGCCAGAAGCTGACCGTGGCCAGGGCCGCCGCGGTGAGAAAGGCGCGTCCAAACGGGTGCACCCGGGCTACCTTGGCGACCTGCGCGAGTGGCAGCAGGTTCGTGATACCGATCGCGGCCGCCCAGCCGATGGCCGCGCCGGTAATGCCGTACCGGGGAATGAGCGCCAGATTGATGCCCACGTTGACCCCGACCGCCAGCAGCCCGTTGACCAGGCTCCAACTGCTACGGCCAGTCGTGGTAAGGACCATATCCACCTGCCCGCAGGCCGTGGCGACCAGCATGGACAGGCCCAGGATGAGCATCACGGTGGTGCCCGCCTGGTAGGAGTGCCCGAAGATGGCCAGGACCTGCCGCGAGAAGACCAGGGCCAGCAGGTAGATCGGCCAGGTCAGCATGACCAGCCAGCCCGTGGTCGCCTCGTAGACCGCATTGGCTCCGCGCCGGTCGCCGAGGGTGAACAACTCGGTGAAGCGCGGCTGGGCCGCCATGCTGATGGCAGCGTTCCCGAACTGGCCGGCCACCAGGAACCTCGTCGCGGCGGTGTAGACGGCGGCCTCGGCCGGGCCGCGCATGATTCCGACCAGGACGATGTCCAGCCGCTGAATGATGATCTGGGCCAGAGTAGCTAGCGCCCGCGGGGCAGTGAATCGCCAGAATCCGCGCGGGTTGGCGGTCGCCAGCACGCTGCGCGCCAGGGCGGCCGCTGGCCTGATGGCGGGCCGCCGGGGCCGGGGCAAGCGGCCGCCGGCGCCCGTGCGCGGGCTGGCGTGCTTGCCGGGCAGGTGCCGGATCTGGATCAGCCACAGCGCGGCCACGGCCGCGGCGGGCACGTAGGCCAGCGCCCACAGCGGGGCGAGCAGCGAGATGCTGCCTGCCGCCGTGGCGATCGCGACGCCGATGAGCTGCAGCGCGTTGCGGCCGATCCGGTCGACCATCACGGTCGGGCGCATGTCCCGGTAACCGCGGCTGGCGCCCAGCAGGGTATCGGTCAGGGCCGCGAACGGCAGCGCGGCGGCGAGGGCGCGCAACGCCCCGCCGACGGCAGCCGGCCCGGCGCCGTCATGTCCCAGGTGCCCGCCGAGCAGGAACCGCGCCAGCGGCTCTGCGGCCACGAGCACCACGCCGGCGACCAGTACAGAAGCGACCAGCACCGGGATGATGGCCGCTCGCAGCAGCGGGCCGATCAGCCGTTCCTCGCCCATCGACCGCAGCCGGGCGATGAAGTACACGGCCCCGTTGTAGGCGCTGAGGCCCGACAACGACTCCAGGATGAGGAACAGCGAGGTGGCGGTGAAGAACGCGCCCGCCACCGCCGGGCTGAAGTGCCGGGTGATGATGACGGTGACACCCAGGGTGGCGATCGCCGCTATGCCTGCTCCGGCCAGGTTGAGCACGCCGCCGCGGGCGACCTCGCCGAGCTCGCTGCGCCCGGTCCGGCCAGGATTCTCGTCGGCCGGATGCTCGCTGCTCTGCGCCACGCTGGCCTGCGGCGTGTCGCTGGCGCCGGGCTCGCTGGGGCGGTGGCTGCCTTTCCGGTGGCGCTCGCGCTGAGCGCCGCTGCCGGGCAGGTCGGCGCTGGGTTCCTGGCTGCCGGGGGAGCGGTCCTTGCGCGCTAGCGCCATCAGGTCCGCCAGCTGGGCGCCCGCCCGAGCCACTGAGCGAGTCGCTCGTCGTAAGGCCGGAAATGATCTTCGAGGCGACGGCGCAGTGACTCCGCCATGGGCGACCGCGGCCGGGCATTGTGCTGGGCGAAGGTGACCTCATCGGAGTGCTGCAGGCCGAGAAAAGTGAAGACTTGCCCGAGCTCTGCCGCCGGCTCGGCGAAGATGCTGCCACTGTCCACGACGTGGATACGGTCCCGGCCGAACAGTGCTTCCAGGTGCTCGAGCTGGTCAATGTACTGCCCGCGCAGCAGGTAGGCCTGGTGCCGATGGGCATGCACCTCGCCGGAGTCAGGTGCTCGGAGCTGGGTCCCGGCCCCGGCCAGTCGCTGCGCCTCCAACTCCAGCGCGCGCTCGAACGGCTCGGTCTCAAAGCCGCGGGCCAGCTCGTGCGCATGCGCCGAGTAGGCGCGCTCGGCCGGATCCCGCAGGGCGACCAGCAGCACGACCGATGGCAGGTCGCGGGCAATGCGCTCGGGAGCCAGAGGATGGAACATGTAGTACGGGCTCGACTCGCCGGTGATCGTGCTGGAGCCGGGCCGCCGCAGCGGGAAATGACCCCGGTACCAGGCCAGGTCGTGCTGGTAGGCCACGTCAAAGTAGTGAATGCCCTTGCGGCCCAGCGGCATCCGGATCCCCGGATGCTGACTGAGCGCGGTGAAGAGGGAGGTGGTGCCGCAGCGCTGCCCGCCGACAATCAGGAAGGAGGGCAGCATATGGGCGGGCGCCGTAAGGCGCCCGGCTGACCGCCACGCGGCTCGCGCCACCCGGTAGGCCGCTGGCCGGGATGGCCGGCCGGCCGACACGCGAGCGGGGCCGGATACGTCGAGGTCGGTCATGACAGGGTCTCCACTGCGGATATCAGGGACGGGAGCATCCATGCGTCGGGGTGCCCCAGCCGGGCGCCCGCGAGGTCCTGGCGGTCCTGCAGGTAGCGCACGGCGAGCTCTAGGTGGTATAGCGCGCACGTGAGTTCGGGCTGGGTAGAGAACCGAGCCAGCAGGCCAGGGGCGGCGGCGAAGGTGGCCCGGACGGCTGCCGCCGGCTCGGCGCGCTCGGTGTTGATGGCCTGATGCAGCCGGTAGTGCAGGGCATCGAAGCCCGCCGGAACGCCGGACTCGAATCGCTCCCAGTCCCAGGCCAGCACCGAGGCAGCCCGGACGGTGACATTCGAGCGGGTCCAGTCACCGTGCCAGCTGCCGAACGTGAGCTCGGCCGAGCCCGCTGCGGCGCCAATCTGCTCGGCCACCTCAGCGAATCCGGTGCCTCGGTCGCCGAGCAGCCGCAGCCGGTCCTGCAGCCGCTGCCAGTACGCGCTGGCGGCTAGTTCCGTCCGCCGGGTGCCGGTGATGGCAATCACTTCGGCTACCGCATCCTGCAGCAGCCGCCCCGCGCCCCGGCGGGGCGGCTTGCCGCTGGCGCGCAGCGGACTCAGCACCAGGATCTCCGCATCGCGCCAGCGGCCCGCGTGCAGAATCCGTGGTATCTCAATCGTCTGGGTCCGCGCCGCCGCGAGTAGCTCGAGGGCGCTGGTCTCGGCCCGGACCAGCCGCCGGGACAGGTCCGTTCCCCCCACCTTCGCGTAACCCAGTACCTCGCCTGCGGGGGTCAGCACCTGGGCGATCGGCTTGGCGTTAGCTCGGGCTGGTCCCAGCAGCAGGCTGATCAGCACGTCCTGGCCGAGTACCTCGCCCAGGTAGTCGCGCAGGTTCGGCCCAGCTCCGGTGATCACGAGCTGGTCGCGCATGAGCGCCCGGGCCGTGCCGGTCCGCAGCGCCGCACGCAGCAGCCCGGACACGGCTGCGGCCCGGCGTGACCGGTCCGGGTTGAAGCCGGCCACTGCGGCAGCGGCGGCCCGGCCGTTGCGCGGCAGGACGAGCCGGGGCTGCTGCGCGCTGGGCACGAGCAGGTAGAAGTCACCATCCGGCTGCTCGGGCCGGCCGATCCGGACCGCGGCCGGCGGCGGCCAGAGCAGGGCGGCGACCTGGGCCAGGTGAGCGGCCCGGCTCGTACCCGGGGCCGGCGGGGCAGCGGCGGTCACGAGGTCATCTCGTCCACCGGGGCCGGGTCGAGGCGGCCCCGCAATGCCGACCCCGGCCAGATCGCCCGGTCGTTCTTCCACAGGACCGCATAGGCGAGCATGGTGAACTCCAGTGGCGGGCCGACCGCGACGTAGGTGGTCATGTACAGGAAAGGCAGCAGCAGCACGAGGACGCCCGCCAGGCCGATCGGAGTCCGGTCCCGTCGGTACCGCCAGGCCCCGTAGGCGAAGAACCCGAGATAGCCAAGGGTTCCGGGGAACCCGACGCAGACCAGCAGGAGCCACAGTTGGCCGTTGCTCCCGACGACGGCCTGACCGCAGGCGGGGCAGTTCGCGGTCGGGCCGATGGCAATCGAGGCCACGCTGCCGATGACCCGCCGGGTGTCGCCGTAGCCGATCACCGGTGAGGCCAGCGCATCCTCGATGGCCTTGGACGTCAGGTTGGAGCGGATCTGGTTGCTCTGGCCGTTGTCGAGCCGCTGGGTGATCACCGTGGACAGCGGCGTGGCCACCAGTGCAATCCCGATCACGGCGATCCCGGCCATCATCGCGGCTAGCGGGGCGAGCCTGCCGCGTGCCACCATGCGCAGGCCAACATAGCCCGCTGAAATGCCCAGGCCGATCCACATGGCCCGGTTCAGCGAGTAGATGATCGGTCCGACGCTGACGACCAGGAGTCCGATGGCGAGAAACCGCTGTCGCCGTGAGGCCTGCGTGCACCAGACGGCGACTAGCCACGGCAGCACCAGGGACAGGCAGTTGCCCCACGTATTAGTGAAGTCGAAGGGCGCCTTCGGCCGCCCGCTGGCCGCGCCGACAATGTACTGGGCCTGAGCCAGGCCGGGGTGCATGGTCGAGGCGATGGCGTAGTTGGACCGCAGGCTGTGCGGCAGGATCGTCAGCAGCGGCGAGGAGAACTGGAAGTGCGGCGCCAGCATCGCCGCAATCCCGCCCACGATGGCATAGACCCCGATCAGGCCGAGCATCCAGGCCAGGCGGCGCCGGGGGAGTTCCTTCTCCGTCAGGTTGCCAGCGTAGATCAGGAGCACCGTGATGCCCAGGTACATGATCCCGCGCTGGCCGAATGACAGCGCCCGGTTGGACACCGAGCTGTCGATGGTCTCGGGCGCGGTCAGTGGCAGCGCCAGGGCGCTGACCGCCGTGCACAGCAGGAAGAGCAGCCACAGCGGGAAACCTGGCGGGAAGAGAATGCGCCGGGCCCCGCTATGCCGCCAGGCATACATCCGGGCCGCCATCGGCAGCGCCAGGAGGACTGGCATGTAGTCGGCCAGGCCGAGAGCCCACCACAGGGGATACAGCACGAGGAGCGCGGTAATCGGCCAGGCCGCGATCCAGGCTGGCCTCCGGCGGACGACCCGGGGACTCTTGCCGGGGCCGGTCTCCGGCAGCGGCTCGGGGACCGGACCGCGGCGCCGGGCGCGGCTGGCCGGGAGCTGAGCGGTCATGACCTGCTCCGGGTGGTCGTCACCCGGGTACCGGGCGGGGCCAGGATGACCCAGGACCGGCCCGGCGCGAAGCCCACCGGGCCATGGCCGGCCGCCGTGTACACGGTCAGGTCGCTGACTCCCGGCTTGGCCCAGTTGGCATGCACAGCCAGGCCGAGCGTCCCGGCCGCCGGAGTCTGCGCGGTGCCGGACAGCACGGTTGCATGGCCGGCCCCGAAGATCATCGCGCTGGGCGTGGTGATCCCGTCCCGGTGGCTGAGAAAGACCTGCTTGTACGGGACGAGCTGCACGATCAGGTTGGCCACGGACGCGGCGGGGCCGCCCGCGGTCCGCTGCCACAGGTGCGCGGCGGCGTCGTACCGCCATTCCTCGGCGGGTGCCCCCGGCATCCGGATCTCGGCCCGTGCGGCCCGCCAGGTCCCCGAGTCGGCGAGCTGATGGCTGGCCAGCAGCCCCTCGCCCCGGAACGGGAAGAACTGCGGGGCCGGCCTGGGCCGCCCGGCCGCGAACCCGGCCGTGCCCGTCGTGACACCAGCCGGGCCGGCGTGGTACAGCGACGGCCGCACGGCCTCGCCCATATCGCGGACCTGCTGATGGTGCAGCACGTCGATGAACCCCGCCGTGCCGCCGTCGTAGCCAACGGCGGCGTGCAGGACCCCGGCGATCATGCCGTCAGACGGCCGGGTAGCCGTGATGGGCCCGACGCGGCTGGCCTGGCGGGACTGGAACAGCGCCAGGTAGCGGATGGGCGAGCTGATCTCCTCGTACACAACGTCCGCTTGGCCCAGACCATGCGGGTTGGCGCCGGCGATGGCCAGCGCGACCACCGGGCGGCCCGCCCGGGCCGCGGAGACCGGGAGCCCGGTCAGCGGGGCGAAGGGACCGCTGCTGGCGTTGCTGGTGCTGGTCGGCTGAGCGGAGACGCCGGACGGATGGGACGGCGGATGCCCGACGACGTCAGGTGCTCCGCAGCCGGACAGAGCCAGTCCCACGGCGACCGCCGTGCCGCCGAGCACGAGACCCGTGCCGCGGCGTGCGGGGTATCGGGAGGTCACGGGCATCGGCTAGCCAGTGCCCGTATCAGCGGGCCGGTGCGGCCGCTCACTCCCGGATCGGGGACCCCTGGGCTTGTCCTCCTCGGACGGCAGCCCGGGCTTCGGGAAGGGCCACGTCTGGTTGAGCTCCCGCGGCAGCCGCGGGATGGCCGGGCCGGGCGTCGGCTTTGACTCGGGTCGTCCCGGCGGCCTGGGCTCGGTGTAGCTGGGCGCTCGCGGCTCTGTCGACGGCCGGGACTCGGCGGACGGCCGGGCTTCGGCCCGGCTGGCGGGCCGGGCCCGGCTCACTCGCGGCTGAAGGTCAGTCAGCTGATCATCGGTCCGGTCGGGCAGCGAGCGCACCCTGGCCACGGGCTCGGCGCGCCACCGGGCCGGAATCTCGATGGGCGGCATCAGGACCGAGCCCAGCAGGACAGTGTGCACCTGGTCGAGGCGGCGGGCGCAGGCGATCGCATCGCTCTTGACCGTCCGCGAAGCCTCGATCACCACCACGGCCGCATCGGCGAACTCCGCGAAGGCGAAAGCGTCGGTGGAGCCCTCGCCGCCCTCGGCCTCGATGATGACGTAGCGCGACTCCTCCCGGAGGCGGCTCACCAGCTTGCTGACCGCGTCGAACTGGAAGTCGGTCGTGCTGAGCGTTGACTCGCGGCCGGGGGTGACAACGCGGAGCCTAGGGATATCGGCCGGGCGGCGCGCTACCTGATCCAGCGACACCGTCCCGGACAGCAGTTCCACCAGGCCCGCGCCGTCATCGAGGCCGAGTATCTGCGGAACGAGACTGCCATGCAGGTTCGGCGTGACCAGGATGGTGTCGGAATAGCTGCGAGCCAGCGCCGCGGCCAGGTTGGTGCTCGTCACGGCGGCGGCGGCACCGCGCGAGGCGCTGGTGACGAAGATGACGTGGTGACCGCTGCCGAGTGATGCAGCCAGTCCGCGCGCCAGCTCGGTCATCCCGTGCCCGGCCCTGGACCGCGACGATAGCAGCCCGAACGGGACGACCGTCTTCCGCTGCGCGAGATTGAGCAGGACGGGCGCGTCAATCGCGCGCTCGGCGTCATCCGGCCCGTGGAGCCGCTCGTCGCGCCGGTCGAGGAACAAGGCGAGCAGCAGGGCCACCAGCACGCCTACCACGACACCGCTGGGCAGGATCAGCAGGCGCTTGGGACTGCTGGGCTGGCCCGGCGGGCTCGCGTTGCCGATGATGCTTCCCCCGCTTGAGTTCGCCCCGGCCCCGGTCAGGGCGGCGGCCTGGTTGCTGAGGGCCCGGAGCTGGCTGGAGTCTGAGCTGTACAGAGCCTGGTCGATCGCGCGCTGCTGGGAGTTGGGCGGCAGGCTGGCGATCTTGGCCGTCAGGGCGGCGGCCTTCTTCGTGACCGTGTCGATCTGGCGCTGCAGCGACTTCAGCTGGCTGGCCACAGCCGCGGCCGCCGTGGCCTGCCGGTTGGCCAGGTAGGCCTGGGCAAAAGCATTGGCGCACTGCGCGGACCCGCTGGCGGTCGAGGAATCGCAGCTAACCTGGAGAATCTGCGAGTTAGCCGGGACATTGACGGTGACCTGCCTACTCAGCGCCTCGGGCGTCAGCGGGCTATCGAGCAGCCGGGCGGCGGCGGTGGCCACGGTCTGGGACTGGACGAGCTGGGCCTCGTTGTCCATGTTCACCGGGGAGGCAGCCTTCACTCCGGCCCCGGACTGCTGGGAGCTGGCCGATCCAGTCGGCGTCACGGAGACCTCGGCGCTCGCCGTGTAGACCTTGGGTGCCGCGTAGAGATAGCCCAGCGAGCCGACGATGCCCACCACGGTGACGATGACCAGGATCTTCCAGCGACGTCGCAGGACTCCCAGGTAGTCCGAGAGCTCGAACGACTCAGGCCGCTGTGAGACACTCACCGCGCGATCTCCTCACTCTCCGGCTTATCACAGTACTGGACCTGTGCCCCCATAGGTGTATATCCGACACCATGTGGTGCTGAGGCCCGCTGCGGGAGATCTTTACCGTGACCGGGCAATCCGTTATAGAGCGGCAGCCAGGATGCCGTGTCTGTCACGGGCATCCTGGCTGCCGCTATCCGTGCTGGCCGCCGCCGGGATTTACGGATCGGTAAGGGTCAGTGTCCCTTCCGAGGCGGAACTGGCAGCAGAATTGCTGGCCACGACCTGCACCTCGTAGCTACCGGCCGGCAGCCGGCGGCCGGCACCGTCATATCCGTAATAGGAGACGGTGACCTGGCCTGCGCGCCGGGCAGGCTTGAGGATCCGCCGGGCCACGCCGCCGCCGGAGTTAACGAGGCAGACGGTCACGTCGGCATTCTGCGACACGGCAAAGTGCACCACGACATGATTCTTGCCGCTGTTGACCAGATTGGCCGGGCTAACGGACAGCCCGGTGACCACCGGTGCGCCCTCCCCCGGGCTCGGCGTGCCGGCCGGGGCACAGGACACGGGCAACGGCGCGGGAGTCGTCGGCGTCGGCGTCGGCGGCTGAGTCGCCGGCGGTGACGTCCTGGCCGAGGCGGTAGGACTGGCTGACGGCTTCGGCGGCGCCGAGGTGGTCGGCGCGGACGACGTCGGCTGCGGCGACGGCAGCACCGGGGTGGTCGTAACCGACGCCTTGACCGCGGAAGTCCAGGCCGAGACCGACCCGCTGTCCGACATCAGGCCGCCCTGGAACAGGGTGCCGAAAACGGCGCCGCTCTTCATGATGTAGTTTCCGACGTCGGTGAGCCAGGCCGGCCGACCGCTGATGTCAGGAACACCGAACTCGGCGAAGCCGAAGGGCAGGCCGACGCTCCTGGAAGCGGCGATGGCCGGTCCCATGAACGTCGCCGGCGGCGTTAGCTGCGGGTTCTTGTCCGCCACCGCGCCAGCCGGATAGGCGTCCCAGCCCAACGTGCTGATAATCCCGCCCGCGGGCAGGTAGTCCTGCCAGTTCCGGCCCGAGGACTTCTCGAGGTCGTACGCCATGAGAATGAGAGTCGAGTGTAGTTGAGGATTGTGTGCTTGCTTGGCCAGGGCTACGACATGGGCCCACGCCGCCCTGTAGTCGGCGACGCTGAACTGCCCGGCCGCAATGTTGTCCTCGGGCTCGTGATAGTAGGAGTAGTAGACCGGGTGAGTGGTCGGCGCGCTGTCGAAGAAGTACTTGAGCGTGTCGTCATCGGCGCCCGAGAGTATGGCGGTGGGCAGTGCCTTGAAGCTGACAACCACGGCGGAGTTGTTAGCGCCGGCCTTCCCGGAGTCCGTCCACGCATTGGCCGGAGGCAGGCCAGGATAATAAACGCGGACAACCGGCATATGCCCGAAATCGGAAGTAACGTGCGCGATGTCGGCTGTGCTCGAGGCCGACGTGCCGAGCATGGGCCCTGCGGGCAGGGCGGCCGACAGGGCCGGCGGGTGGGGCCTGCTAGTCAGGACAACGAAACTCGCGACCAGGGCGAGAGGCACCAGTATCAGGCCGACAATCCAGCCGATCCGGGCCCTCGGCGGCTCGTCGTTCCCCGAGTGGCGGGTACGCCGCCGATATTCAGGTTGCCGCCTGCCGCGGGGTCTGTGCTCCACGCAAGTGCTCCTCTCCGATGCCGCCGACCGGGTTAGCTGACGGGTTCGGGCCGGAGAAGCCCTACGGCGCCTGGCCCGCGAGCCAAGCACTGCGCCGATTCACCCCGGAAGATGGGTCCCCGGTTCCCTGACCGCTGGGCAGGGATTAGGCGGTTTACGCCAGCAATCAAGCTGGAGAAACGGTCTGTCAGCCCCGAACCATAACGGACCTGTGATGGGTCAGGTGGGCTAAACCACGAAATGCTTGCATTCGCGCAGGTCAAAGAGCTAACGGGCCGGCACCCGGAGGAGGGGTGCCGGCCCGTCATGGCCGGGAGGGGCGGAACAGGCCGCCGGTGGCGCGACTAGCTCTTGGGCATGAAGCAGATGCCGGAGTGGCCCGTCACGCCGCCGCATTGGTCAGAGCCGTTGAAGTTGTCGCTGGCAATCCACAGCCCGGCGCTGGTCAGGAGCATGTCGTCTGCGCCGAGTCCGCGGGCCCGGGTCGGATTCCACTCCACCTGGTGGCTCACCTCACCGAGGCCCGCCATGCCGGGGGCCGCGATGGCTCCGGGGCCGGCCGCGTCGCAGCCATCACCATTGTCTGCCCACCGCTCATGCCCGCCGACATACAGCGTGCTGGAGCCGGCGACGGCGGCGTACAGCGAGTCACACCCGGTGTAGTTAACCCACCTGTGGGTGACGGACTTTTCCGTAGCCTCGAACTTGGCCGCGGCGTCGCAGAGCCCGGTCCTGGTGCTCGTCGCTCCGACCTGTCCCCCGGCGGGGTGGTAACCCGTCGTGGCCACGAACACCGTCCTGTCCGTGGGTCCCCACGCCGCGGCCTTGAGCCAGAACGGCTCCGTCCGGTAGCAGTTCGCCGAGAACTCCGGGGAGGTCCAGCCGGTGACGGTGGCGTGTGAGGTGCCGAGCGAGAGCATGAAGATCTGCCGGCGCGACTTGCCTCCCACCGAAGTGAAGTCACCCTCGGCCACCAGGCGGTGGCCGGCGTGGCTGAGCTGCTGGTTGTAGACGCGGGTGTTGTTGGTCGAGACACTGGTGAAGACGTAATGGCCCGAGATGTTGAGATTCAGGTATCCGTCATCGACTCCCGTGGAGGAGTTCAGGGCGACATAGTACTTGCGCGAGGAGCCGTTGATCGAGGTGAAGTAGCCGCCCGTCAGTAGCCGCCCGTCGTGCAGGAGCAGGGTCTCTACCTGCCCGTTGGCGCTGTGCCGGAAGTTCGTGTTGACCGCGCCGGTCGAGGTGCTGACCTCGGCGACGTTACTGGCAGCCGTGCCATGAACGGAGGAGAACGAACCGCCCAGGTAGGCCGTGGAGCAGTTCTTGCCGCCCACCGCGATGGAGTTGACCCTGCCGTTCGGAGCAGGATTCCAGCCCGACATCGAGAAGGGCGCCGAGGCGTGGAACTTGAAGGCGTTGGTCCGGTGGTAGGTCTTCGTCGTCTTGGTCTGGGCGTCATAGCCCACCACCTGCGTGAAGGTGCCCACGGCATACATCTCGCTGCCGCACTGGACCAGCTGCCGGATCTGGTTGGTGGACGACGTCCCCAGGAGCAGGTGCGGGGTGCCGCTGGCCGGGGTACATGACATCTCCCCGGCTGTGCAGGAAGCGCTAGCAGCGGCCGAGGCCGTTAGCGGGATGCTGAACAACCCGGCCGTCAGGCCGGCCACCGCGACCGCGCCCACCGTCAGGCGCGCGATCCGCGGCGACCTGTTTGTCTTGAGCCGCGGCTTCATGAGTAGCTTCCGCACTGCCACTACCAGCTCCATCTCATATTTCCAGTTTCGTGAGTGCCAACGATGTTAGACCTAGCATGAGAACTAGGTGCGCTAATGACTGATGTGTCGGATCCGCTCAGGCCGCCCGCCGCAAGCCCGGCTCTAACCTGCAGGAACTCCTCAGCAACTTCCGTTTTCCGTTTTCCTTATGAAAAAGCGGCGGGGGCGGCCGGCCTGTCTGGCCGGCCGCCCCCGCCGCAGTGGAGCTAGTTGGCGGGGAGCCGCCACTGCTGGTTGCTGCCACCGTTGCAGGCGGAGATGGTCAGCTGCGTGCCGTTGGTCTTGCTGGAGTTCGGGTCGTTCAGGCACAGCTTGGTCGGCCCGCTGGCCGTGGCCTGATTCACCAGGGCGTAGGTGCTGCCCGGCGTCCAGACCTGGCCCGTGCTGCCGTCGCAGGTCTCCAGGGCGACGTTCGTGCCGCTGGTGGTGGCCCCGCCGACGGTGCCCAGGCACAGGCCGTGCACCTGGATGGTGCCGTTGGCCTCTGGCGTCCAGGCCTGTGACGCCGTCCCGTTGCACACATAGATGTCGACCTTGGTCCCGGGAGTGGCGGAGCCGCCGCTGTCATCCATGCATAGCTCATTGGAGTTGTTGGTCAGCGGCGAGAAGACCGGGCCCGTCGGCACGCCCGACGGCGGTGCCTGGGCGGCCGGCAGCGGCCAGACCTGGTTGGCTCCGCCATTGCAGGCGGCGATGTCCAGGGCCACGTTGCTGGCGGTGCTGGAGCCCGGGTCGTCCAGGCATAGCCCGGGGACGCCGGCGTTGGTCACGCTATTGCCCGTCCCCTGGGCCCACCGCTGAGTGGCAGCGCCGTCGCAGGTGCTGGCCACGAGCGGCGTACCTGAAGTAGTCGCGCCGTTCTTAGTGTCCAGGCACAGTCCGTTGATCTGGATCGTGCCGTTCGCGGCCACGGCCCAGTTCTGCTCAGGGCTGTTGTTGCAGTCAACCAACTGCACGGCCGCTCCCGCCGCGCTGCTGTTGCCGGCCTCGTCGACGCACATATCCAGGCCGGTGTTGGTGCCGCCGTTCTCGTTGAAGATCCCCGACGGGATCGGCCCGCCAGGGGTCGCCCCGGAAGCGGATGCTTCCGGGAAGGCCGCGTTCTCGCCATGGAAAACACCGCCGACGCTGTTGACGTCGGTACCCAGCAGCAGGCCGCCCTTGGCCAGCGTGCCGGTGGCCAGGCCCGCGGCGAAAGTCCCGAGATACTCAGTGCCGTGACCGCGGGTGGTCTGCGGCTGCCACCAGGGCAGTGCCATCCCGGTGTGGGCGTCCAGCGCGGCCACACCATTGGCCAGCACCGTGTTGGGCGCGCACAGCGAGTCCACGCCGCACTGGTTGTTCACCCAGCGGTTGTGCCCCGCCACGTAGACCACCGGCCCCGAGATGTCAACGGCGTAGAGGGAGTCGCCGCCCGCGAAGTTGATCCAGGCCGGGGTGACATTGTCGGCCGTGCCGGTACTGGCCGTGGCCGCACCGGTGAGGTCGTACCGGCTGACGGCGTCGCACACGGTCGGGCCACCCAGGGACCGGTAACCGGTGGCCGACATCACGACGAAGGAGCCGTCCGGCGCGAAGTCGAGGCCGCGCACGTAGTCATGCTCGGCCGAGCAGTTGTTGGCCAGGATAGGCGCCGCGAAGTCGGACAGGCTGGCGGTGCTGCCCAGGCCACCGCCGGTGTTGATCACGGCCATCCGCGGCCGGGACTGGGCCGCGCCGCCGTCGTAGGCGGCGTTGGCGGCGTCCAGGAACGTGCCGCCGATGGCCAGATGGGTGCCATCCGGGCTGAGGGTCATGGCCTCGGCTTTGAGCGCGGCGTTGTTCTCCGGATGGCTCAGGGTGAAGCTGAACGAGGAGTCAGCCGCGCCGGTCGTGGCGTTGAGGCGGGCCAGGCCGGTCGCGGGGGAGCTGTCCACGGTGGTGAACTGCCCGCCGATGTACAGGCTCTTCCCGTCCGGGCCCAGCGCGATCTGGTCCACCTGGTTGCTCACGTGGCCCTTGAAGGCCGTCACTAGCTGCCCGTCGGTGGCCGTGGTGCCTGGCGTCACGCTCAGCTGGGCGATCCCGCGCTGGCTGACCCCGTTGACCGTCGTGAACGTGCCCCCGATGTAGACGGTGTTGGTGCCCGCCGGGCCGGCCGCGACGCTGAAGACCGGGCCCTGGTTGATCTGCGGCGCGAAGTTCGGGTCGATGGCACCGGTGCTCAGGGAGTAGGCGAAGACATCGTCGCGGGTTACTTCCGTGCCGGCGGTGCAGTGCCCGGAAGACGCCGGACCCGGCTTGCAGGCCTCGGTGAACGCGCCTCCGACGATGACCTCGCCATTGACGACCGTCTCGCTGTACACGGTAGACAGGCAGTCTTGCGGGCTCGTGGTGCCGAACCAGGTCGCGCTGCACCCGTTGCTGTCTACCCCGGTGCTCGCGTCCCCGGCCAGGATATTCGGCGTATAGCCCACCGGAGCGGCCGAGACCAGGCTGGGCAGGGTCGTGCCGGCCATGGCCTGGCCCTGGCCGAACATGGCCAGGCCGCCGATGCTCACGAGGGCTATAAGTGCGCTGGCCAGCCGTGGTCGCGGCCAGGCACGAGGGGAACGCCAGCGTCGGCGCATCGGGGCTCCTTGATATGTCAGCTCGGAGATATCTGGGCCGGCACCGCCCGCCCGATGAGACCAGGTGACCAGGCAAGGTGGGATATACCTGGTCAGCCGTCTCCTGACGTTAGACGCCTGAGCTGGGTCAGTGGATGACATCTCCGGCATTTTGCAAAGTCGTGACATTCGCTGGCGGACGTTCATCAGCCGGGTAAACCGGATTAATACCTCGGGCGTCTTCCTATCTAGTCAAATTAGCGCCACCGAGGTGGCTAGCGAGGCGGCAGCAGTCCCACTGCCGCCGAGGGGGAAGACGGATGAGACTGATCTCTCTCAAGGCCCTGGTCACGGCCGGGCTGGCCGCCACCGGGCTGGCGATCGTCCCGCTCGGGGCGGCCAGCGCGTTCGGCATCGTGCAGCCCACCCTGGTCAGCGCGGTGCCCGGGGCCAACAGCCCGAATATTGCCGACGGGGTGGTGGACGCCATCACGCAGGTCGGGAACGAGATCATCGTGGGCGGCAGCTTCACCAGCGCGACCGCCCCGGGCACGACCACCAATCCCGTGACGCGCGACTACCTGCTGGGCTATGACGCGACAACAGGGGCGATCTCCACCACGTTCGTCCCTCAGCTGGACCAGGGGCCGGTCGAGGGCCTCGCCCCCGGGCCGCAGCCCAACACGGTGTACGTGGCGGGCTCGTTCAACACCGTGAACGGCACCAAGTCCAAGAGCGTGGCGCTGCTGAACACCCAGACCGGGCAGCTGGTGTCAGGCTGGGCGCCGTCGGTGGTCAACGGCGCGGGCTGGACGGTCAAGCTGGCCGGCGGCCGGGTGTACCTGGGCGGCATCTTCACCACCGCGGGCGGGGCGGCGCATGCGGGACTGGTGAGCCTGGACCCGAGCACCGGCAAGGTGCAGTCGTACATGCAGGTCCAGGTGGCGGGCCACCACAACTACACCGGCCAGCCGGGCCAGTCCAACGCGCCGGTCGGCGTGCACCGGATGGACATCTCGCCGGACGGCACCAGGCTGATCGCGGTGGGGAACTTCAAGACGGTCGACGGGGCTACCCACGACCAGATCATGCTGGTCGACCTGGGGGCGACCAGCGCGGACGTGGACCCGAACTGGAACACGGCGGGCTACACGGCGACCTGCGTCTCGGGCGCGTACGACACCTACATGCGCGACGTCGCGTTCTCGCCCGACGGCTCGTATTTCGCGGTCGCGGTCACCGGCGGCGGCACCTTCGACCAGAACACTGACGGCACCCGGGCCCTGTGCGACACGGTGACCCGCTGGACCACCTCGGCCACCGGCTCAGATGTTCAGCCGGTCTGGATTGACTACACCGGCAACGACTCGTTCGAGTCGATCGCCACCAGCGGGACGGCCATCTACCTCGGCGGCCACGAGCGCTGGGTCAACAACTCGGCCGGCGCGGACTCGCCGGGCGAGGGCTCTGTGCCCCGGCCGGGCCTGGCTGCGGTCAACCCGGCCAACGGCCTTCCGTACGCCTGGAACCCCGGCCGCAACCCGCGCGGCGCCGGCGCCTACGCGCTGTACGTCGGCCCGAGCGGCCTGTATGTCGGCAGCGACACCACCTACATCGGCAACCGGAAGTACTACCGCGGCCGGCTTGCCTTCTTCCCGCTGGCCGGCGGCGAGGATGTGAGCGTCCCCGACCCGGTGAAGCTCCCGGCCAGCGTCTACATGGCCGGCCAGGTGCCCACGTCGACCAATACCAACGTGCTGTACCGGGTGGACACCGGCGGGCCGGCCATCCAGGCCATCGACAACGGGCCCAACTGGCAGGCGGACACCTCCGACCCGAGCCCGTACCGGAACTCAGGCAGCAACACGGCCGGCTACTCGCAGCTGTCCAAGGTGACCCCGGCCGTTCCGGCGACCACCCCGATCGGCATCTACTCCACCGAGCGCTGGGATCCGGGTTCCCAGGGCGACGGCCAGGAAATGCAGTGGAGCTTCCCGGTCACCCCCGGCCTGCCGATCGAGGTCCGCCTCTACTTCGCGAACAACTACTCGGGCACGAGCCAGGTCGGCCAGCGTGTCCTCGACGTGTCGCTGGATGGCTCCACGGTGCTGAACCACTACGACATCGTCGCCGACGCGGGCAACCTCACCGGCACCATGAAGGCGTTCGACATCGCCAGCCCGGCGAGCGGCCAGGTCACGATCGGCTTCACCCACGAGACCGAGAACCCGCTGGTCAACGGCATCGAGATCGTCCGCACGGATGAGGCTCCGCCGACGTCGTCGCAGTTCGACAAGGTGACCGACCGGTCGTTCAGCGGCTCCACCGCCGGCTCCACCGCCACCTTGCCCAACCCGCAGAACATTAGCTGGTCCCAGGTGCGCGGCGCGTTCCTGGTCGGTGACACGCTGTTCTACGGCTGGAGCGACGGCAACATGTACGAGCGCAGCTTCGACGGGAACTCCTTCGGCCCGGCCACCATGGTGGATCCGTACCAGGACCCGGCCTGGGACAACGTGGACACGGGCTCGGGCCAGACCTACGAGGGCACCCTGCCCAATATGTACGGCTCGGAGATGCAGAATGTCACCGGCATGGTCTATGCCGGCGGCAAGCTGTACTACAGCCTGGTCGGGCAGAGCGGGCTGGACTGGCGCTACTTCAACCCGGACGACGGGGTGCTGGGCAGCCAGGAATTCCAGGCCGGCGGCAATGCGGACTTCAGCAACATTGACGGCATGTTCCTGTCCGGTGACACGCTGTACTACGCGGCGGCCGACACGGGCAACCTGCACTCCGTTGCTTTCGACAGCGGATCGCCGGACTCCAGTACCGACACCGTCGTCAGCGGCCCGTCGGTGGATGGCAACGACTGGCGGGCACGGGGCATGTTCCTGGACAGCTCCGCGGCTCCGACAGCCGCGTTCACGCCGTCCTGCACCGCGCTGTCCTGCTCCTTCGACGCCTCGGCGTCCACGGCTCCGGGCAGCACCATCACGTCCTACGGGTGGAATTTCGGTGACTCCGCCACGGGAACCGGGCAGCAGCCCAGTCACACTTATTCCGCGCCGGGCACCTACACGGTGAGCCTGACGGTCACCAACGCCAATAACCAGACCGCCACGACGAGCCAGCAGGTCTCGGTCGTCAAGCAGTCGCAGGCGGTTGCCTTCGACGGCCAGAGCTCGGCCAATGGCAATGCCACGAGCGAGACGGTCACGGTGCCCTCCGGGACCGGATCGGGCGATGCGATGCTGCTGTTCGCCGCCAGTAACGCGGCGACCGCGCTGACGGCGCCGGCGGGCTGGGCCCAGGTCGACACCATTGCCGGAGCCACCACGACCACGACGGTGTGGAGCAAGGTGGCCACGGCCGCTGACCCAGGCAGCTCAGTGACCGTGAACTTCGGCGGTCTCGTGCACGGCAACCTGCAGCTGCTGTCCTATTCCGGGACCGATGGCGTCACCCCGGTGGTCGCCTCCGGCAAGCTGTCCACCACTAAGAGCTCCAGTTCGGAGACGACGCCGGTGGTGACCGCGCCGGGCAGCGGCGACTGGGTGGTGTCCTACTGGACGGCCAAGTCCTCGGCGGTCACCACGTGGACCGGGCCGGCCAGCCAGACGACGCGCAGCACCGACAACGGCAGCGGATCGGGACGGATGAACACCCTGGTTGCTGACTCCGGCGGCCCGGTGCCTGCGGGAGCCGCTGGCGGAGTCACCGCGACCACCGATCAGCCGGCCAGTGCGTCGACGGCCTGGACGATCATCCTGAACCCGGCCTCCTGAGGAAACTCGCTGCCCCGCCCCGGCCGGCGCCGGGGCGAGGCAGCGTCTTGAGCCGGGGTAGCAACCCCGCCCGGTATGGTCCGGGTGATGCTGCTACGGCCAAGGAGATTCGGTGACAGGGTTCAGCGACCTGAACGTGTTCACGTCCATGCCCCGGGTGACGTCCCTGCGACTCGCGCCCGCTGGCAGCTGGCTCGCCGCCACGGTGCAGTCGGTGGCCGGTGACCCGCCCGCCTACGCGACCAGCATCTGGCGCATCGGCACGGTCCCCGGTGCCGCGCCGGCCCGGCTGACCCGCAGCGCGGAGGGCGAGGCCGGCCCGGAGTTCCTGCCCGACGGCTCGCTGCTGTTTGTCTCCCGGCGCCCGGATACGGCGAGCGGGCCGGACCGGCCCGGCCGCCGGGCGCAGCCGGCTGACCCGGCCTCGGACGAGGACGATTCCGGCGAGGACGGCCCCGGCGAGGACAGCCCCGGCCAGGCGGGCGCCGGCCCCGGAAGCACCGGCCAGCCGGCGGTCTGGCTGCTGCCGGCCGGCGGCGGTGAGCCGCGCCGGATCGCGGCCCCGCCCGGCGGCATCGCCGGCCTGGCCACGGCCGCTGCTGCGCCCGCCTTCGCCTGCGCGGCCCCGGTGTTCGCCGGCGCGACCGGAGCGCGGCAGGATGCGGCCCGCCGCAAGGCCCGCACCGAGGCCGGCGTGAGCGCGATCTTGCACGAGTCCGGCCGGGTCCGTTACTGGGATCATGACCTGGGGCCCGACACGCTGCGGCTGCTGGCCGGCGAGGTCACGGCGAGCCCGGCCGCGGCCGGGGAGCCGGACCGTCCGGCGGAGCCACGGGACCTGACCCCGGACGCCGGCCGCGCATTCGACGAGCAGGCGTTCGAGATGACTCCGGACGGATCCGCCGTGATCACCGGCTGGGTGGTGCCGCGGCCGGGTGGCGAATTCCACACCGAGCTGGTGGCCGTGGACGTCGCCACCGGGAAGCGGCAGACCCTGCTGACGGCGTCCGACGCCGACTTCGAGGACCCGCGGATTGCCCCGGAAGGCGGCCAGGTGCTGGCCATCCGCTCCGGGCATGACACCTATGACCGGCCGGGGGACGTCACCCTGGTGGTGACCGGCCTCGGCGCCGGCACGGCGTCGTCCGGCGGGCCGGGCGGCCGTGACCTGCTGCCCGGCCTGGACCGGCAGCCCGCGTCGGCGGTCTGGGCTCCGGACTCCCGCGCGGTCTACTTCACCGCCGACGACCAGGGCCGCCATCCGGTGTTCCGGGTTGGCCTGGACGGCGGCGCGGTCACCCCGGTCACCACCGACGATGCCGCCTACAGCGACCTGTGCCCGTCACCCGACGGCCGGTACCTGTACGCCCTGCGCAACACGATCGATACGCCGCCTGCGCCGGTCCGGATCGACCTGCAGCCCGCCGCGGGCACCGGGCCGGCCGCAGCCGAGCCGCTGACCAGCCCGGCGCCCCGGCCGGAGGTGCCCGGCCGGGTCGAGGACGTCCGGGCCGCAGCGGCTGACGGCACCGAGGTCCGGGGCTGGCTCGTCCTGCCGGCCGGCGCCAGCGCCAGCTCGCCGGCGCCGCTGCTGCTGTGGGTGCACGGCGGCCCGGTCGCCAGCTGGAACACCTGGTCCTGGCGGTGGAATCCGTGGCTGATGGCCGCTCGCGGTTACGCGGTCCTGCTGCCCGACCCGGCCCTGTCGACCGGTTACGGCCAGGAGATGATCCAGCGCGGCCACGGCACCTGGGGCGACAAGCCCTACACCGACGTGATGACGATCACCGACGCCGTCGTGGCGCGCCCGGATATCGACGCGGGCCGCACGGCCATGATGGGCGGCTCCTTCGGCGGCTACATGGCCAACTGGATCGCCGGGCACACCAGCCGGTTCCGGGCCATCGTCAGCCATGCCGGGCTGTGGACCCTGGATCAGATGTTCGCCACCACCGACTGGCCGGCCTTCTGGCGCCGCACCTGGGGCGACCCGGTCCGCCAGCCCGGCCGCTACGAGGCGAGTGCCCCCTGCCGCCACGTCACCGAGATCGAGACGCCGATGCTGGTGATCCACGGCGACAAGGACTACCGAGTCCCGGTCAGCAACGCGCTGTGGCAGTGGTATGACCTCAAACTCCACAACGCAGACGCGAAGTTCCTGTACTACCCGGACGAGAACCACTGGATCCTCAAACCCCAGGCCTCCCGTGTCTGGTACGAGACGGTGCTCGCATTCCTGGCGCAACACGTGCTCGGCGAGGAGTGGCAGAAGCCTGACCTGCTGTGACGTCTGTCTGTCAGAGCTCTAATGGCGAGCTGCGCCGCACTACTTCCCACAGTGCGGGATATGCGTCGCGCACCGCGCGGTCGAGGAAACTCAGCAGCAGTTCGGCCGGCGGCAGCGCGGCCCGCCCGGTCTCCGGCGGCACGGCCCAGACCACGGCCTGCGGACCGCAGCAACCCGGTGTCGGCAGCGGCAGCGAGCCTTGCCGGCGCAACCGCACGTCGATCCCGGCGCCGAACCAGAACTCGACCGGTTCGGTGTCCAGCGCGACCGCCTCGCCGAGGTCGACCAGGAACCGGAGCCGGCCCAGGCCGTCGAGCACCGGGCCCACGGCGGCCGGGCGCTTGCCGATCCGTTCCAGCGCCGCGACGCCGACCAGGGCCGGCAGGTCGAGCGCGCCGGTGCGGCGGGTGCCGCCGAGGACGAGGTCCAGTCGGACCGTGTCCCGGCAGGAGCCCGAGGTCGAGGTCGGGCCCGCGGCCGGGCCGGAGTTCGATGCCGGGTTCGGTCCCGATGCTGGGTCCGGGTACGAGTCCGGATCCGCCGACCCGCCGTCCTCGTGCGGCCGGCAGAGCCAGCCGAGCCGATCGCGATACCAGTCGAGCAGAGACTCGGTCGAACTCACGGAGAGCGTGTCCTCGATCACGGTCAGTCGCCCCTTTCTTCACCTTGAGTGAAGACGCTCGCCGCCGACATGGCG
>DASXDJ010000163.1:0-19011 GCA_036490755.1 Streptosporangiaceae bacterium | reverse complement strand
GCCGCGAACAGGTCGGCGACCTCGGCGTTGACCGCCTCGGCGTAGCCCATGGCGGCCGCCTCGGCGCTCGGGTAGTAGTCGTTCTGAGCCTGCTGAGACATCGTGAACGGGCCCGGCACCGTGATCTTGATGGTCCGGCTGGTGTGCGCCCGCAGGAACGCGACGTCAGCGACCTCGACCGGCTCGCGCCGCCGGATCGGCCCGGTGATGCGGGGCACCGGGTGCGGGTGCCCGCTGCGGTCCAGCGCCGTGCCGGGGTTCTCGATGTCCACGCCGTCCAGCGCGGTGGCGAAGGCGTTGGAGTAGCTCTCCCGGCGGATCTCGCCGTCGGTGATGATGTCCAGTCCGGCCTGCTCCTGGTCGGCGATGGCCAGCCGGGTCGCATCGCGCTGCGCCTCGGCCAGGAAGTCCGGCTGCACCCGCCACAGCTCGGTGGCCCGCACCCGGGGCGGGAACCGGCCCGCCAGCCGGGCCCGGTCGATCAGCCAGTCCGGCTGCGGGTAGCTGCCCACCAGGGATGTGGGGAAGAGCATGCGGGCCTCCGCATCACGTCACGCCGGGCCGCCGGGATCCCGGCCGCTGTCCAGTGCCCCAGTATGCCCGCCCGGCCCCGTGCCGCCCCGGCCGCCTCAGCCCAGCTCGGCCCGGACCCGGGCGGCCCCGGCCACCAGCGCGGCCAGCTTCGCCCGGGCGGCGTCGCCGCTGAGCTGGCGCAGCCCGCAGTCGGGGTTGACCGACAGCCGCTCGGCCGGCACGTACCGCAGGCCGCGGCGGATCCGGGCCGCCACCAGCTCGGCTGTCTCGACCTGCTCGGAGCGCACGTCAATCACGCCCAGGCCCAGGCCGCGGTCCCAGCCGTAGCGCTCCAGCAGCACCAGCTCGTCGTCCCCGCGGCGGGCGAACTCCAGGGCCAGCTGGTCGATCCGGGCCTCCCGGACGGCGGGGAACAGGAAGTCGTAGTGCCCTTCCCACAGCGGCCGCGCGTACCGGTTGCCGTAGCAGACGTGCAGCACCCAGGTGACGCCCGGCACGTCGGTGACGATGTTCACCGCCTCCACCGCCAGCGCGGCCTGGTCCGGGTACCCGGCCAGGAACGGCTCGTCGATCTGCAGCACCCGGGCGCCGGCCGCGGCCAGGCCGCGGGCCTCAGCGTGCAGGTGCCGGGCCAGGGCGCGGACCAGGTCGGCCGGGTCGGCGTAGGCGTCACCGCGGATCCGCCGGGACAGCGAGAACGCCCCGGTCATGGACACCTTCAGCGGCAGGCTGGTGAGCTGGCTGGCGAACCGGAAGTCCTCGGCCAGGCCCAGCCCGCCGCCGGGCTCGGGCTCGGGCAGCGGCCTGGTCAGCACCGCGTCCAGGTAGTCGAGGTAGTCGGGCTTTTCCGGATGCGGGATCTGCACGCCGGGCAGCCGCGGCAGTACGTAGTCGATGTCGTTGTCGCGGCGCAGCTCGCCGTCGGAGATGAGGTCGATCCCGGCCCGGTCCTGGTCGATGATCGCGGCCTTGGCCGCCATGTCCAGGATCTCGCCCAGGTAGCGGCGGCTGATCCGGCGCTGGTAGTAGTCGTTCTTGAGCTGGCCCAGCCACTCGGGCACGGCGAACGACCCGATCACCGTGGTCGGCAGCAGGCGACCGGTCACGGCGGCGGCGCCCGTCATTCGCGCACCGCCGCGGTCAGCGTGCTGACGTTAGCCGAGGGCCGCTGCGCGAACGGGGTGATTCGCACCTCGAAGCCGGCCCGGCCGCCGACGTGCCGCAGCAGCGGGCCGTTGACCCAGTTGACCACCGACCCGTCGTACTTGCCGGGGCCGTGGAACCGGCTCAGGTAGTCGCCGACGTCGGTGACGAACAGGTCGTGACAGGTCAGCCGCCCGAACGGGTGCAGCAGCGGCAGGGTGTCCGCGAAGCTGGTCAGCGCCCCGTTGTTGACGTGGATGCGGATGTCGCCGCCGGTCTCCAGCTGCGAGCGGAGCATCTCGCCGGTCAGGTCGGGGCCGATGCGGTAGGAGTCCAGGCCCTCGATCGGGACGTACCGGTCCTGCAGCCGCAGCGCAGTCCAGGCCTGCCGCCAGAAGTCCAGGGCCGCGGGCGGCTCGGCGAAATGCTGCGGATGGGCCTCGCACAGCAGCTCCGGGCCCAGCCGCAGCAGCTTGGCGATCAGCGCGGGCACCGCGGACACCCGGGCGGAGCACCGCCGGGCGATGCGCCGGGCAGCAGCGGCGGGCAGCACGGCGCGGGTTTCCACCTGGTAGGACCGGCCGCCGATCCGGGCCACCTCGTCGGTGGGCAGGTTGTCGTAGACGTTGGAAATGTAGACCAGGAACGCCTTGCCGCGCAGGAAGCCGAGGCTCTCGGCGGGCCGGGTGGCGTCGACCACCAGCGAGGTGACGTGCTCGCCGTGGTGGGCCACGGCCTGCCGGGCCCGGCCCAGCACGTGCGGGGAGTAGTCGCCCAGCAGGTAGTGCAGCCGGCGATAGTAATCGCGGCTGTGCGCCCGCGACAGGGCCACGAACTCATCCAGCCAGGTCCGGGCCTGCCCGCCGTTGCCGACGCCGAGCTCGACCACGTACAGCTCGGCGGGCAGCGCGCCACGCGCGTCCAGGTCGTCCCAGATCTTGAACAGCTCCAGGATGAGCCCGCGGACCTCGGTGGTGTTGCGGGCATCGCTGGTCCCGCCGGGCAGCGCGCGCTCGTACTCGCGGCCGGTGAACTGCTCCCAGTGCGACAGGGCCTGCCAGTACAGCGCGTTGAAGCGCCAGATGCAGCTGGCTGTCCCCGGCCCCCAGGGCTCCAGCGGCACGGGCCGGGCCGGGGCCGGCCGCCCCGAGGTCAGCTCCCGGTCCCGCGCCGTGAGCAGCGCGCGGACCTGTGCTCCCAGGTCGGAGCCCGCCGCGCGGCGCAGGTCAACGGCGAGTTCGAGAGCGACTTCGGGGCCGGGCCCGGCCGAGCCCGGCGGTGGCGGCCCGGCCAGGATCGGGCGCAGCTCGGCAGCCTCGCGGAAGCTGGAGCTGTACTGGATCCAGTCGCAGACCACGCGCAGCGCGCCCAGGTCAGCGGGCCCGTCGCCGAGCGCGCGCAGCACGTCGGCGATCGCGTCGGCGATCGCGGCCGGGTCGGCGCGCAGCCGGGCCACCGGCCGGACGTCAACTCGCATGGCCAGCCCCGCCTCCGGCTCCTGCCCCGTCTCCGGCTCCTGCCTCGCCCGGCCGGGCGAGGCCCCGCTCGGGATGTACCCCGCCGGGCGCCGGTGCCGTCCCGCCGGGGGCCGGTGCGGTCCCGCCGGCCAGCGGGCGCACGGGCCCGCCTACTGGTGCGCGGACGGGCTCGAGCCCGGCCTGCCGCAGGACAGCCGGGATGGCCGCCGGGGCGCCGGGCGCCATGACATGCAGCCCGGCCACGCCGGGGATCTCGCGGATGGCCGTGATCAGCTCGGCGCACAGCTGCTCGCCCGCGGCCCGGAACGCCTCGGGCGACCGCCGGCCGGCCAGCTCCAGCCGGCGGGTGACCTCGTCGGGGATGGCCACGCCAGGCAGCCGGCTCAGGTGCTGCAGGGCGCGGGGGGACAGTACCGGGCCGACGCCCGCCAGGATCCGGCAGCGCTGCGCCAGGCCCAGGTCGGTGACCCGGGCCATCCAGCGGGCGAAGCCGGGCACGTCGAACACGTACTGGGTCTGGGCGAACTCCGCCCCGGCGGCCACCTTGGCAGCCAGCCGGCCAGCGGTCGGGTCGCCTGGCCCGTCGGTGACCGCGCCGATCAGCCAGGATGGCGGCGGGCGCAGTTCCCGGCCCGACATCAGGCGGCCCTGATCGCGCATGGCCCGCGCCACGGCCAGCAGCTGGGTACTGTCCAGGTCGAAGACCGGCGTGGCCTCGGCGTGGTCGCCGTACCGCGGGTGATCACCGGTCATGATCAGCACGGCCGGGATCCCGGCGGCGGAGGCGGCCAGCAGCTCGGACTGCAAGACGATCCGGTTGCGGTCCCGGCAGGTGAGCTGCAGGACGGGCTCGGCGCCCGCCGCGATCACGGCCAGCGCGGCAGCCCAGCCGGCCAGCCGGGCGGTGGCGCCCTGGTTGTCGGTGATGTTGATGGCGTGCACCCAGTCCCGGAGCACGGCCGTGGCCCGGCTGACGGGCGCGGTGCTGGCCCCGCGGGGCGGGCCGATCTCGGCGGTGATGGCCAGCTCGCCGGCCGCCAGCGCCTGCTGCAGCAGCCCGCCGCCCCCGGCCGGCCCCCAGTCCGGACCCGGCCCGGGAAAGTTCCCGGCCGCCTGGCCGCCGTCCCGGTCAGCGGCTTGCTCGCCGGGATCAGCGCCGTGGCCGTCCAGATCAGCGCCCCGCCCGCCCGGCTTGCCCGCCATGGGGCAGGAGCCTACCGTCCGCCCCCGCGGCAGCAGCTGCCCGGACGCCGCGGGCCGGTCAGGGCCTGGCCGCCGCGGGCTGGCCCCCGGCAGGCTGGCCCCCGGCAGGCTGGCCGGCCGCGTCCTGGCCGGCGCCATGATGGCCGGCCCCGGGCTGGCCGGGCTCCGGGTGATCGCCGGTGATCTGGGAGCTGACCTGACGGCGGACCACGCTCAGCGGGCCCAGCCCGGACAGCGCGGCGGTCACCTCGCCGGACAGCGCGGTCCGCGCCGAGGTGGACTCGGCCAGCCCGATCACGGTCACGCCGCTGAGCATGGCCGGGGTCAGCTCGGTGACCGCGGTAATGACCTGAGCCCGGGCCCCGCAGTCGCGGGCCAGCCCGGACAGCTGCCGGGCATCAGCGCTGTCCGGGTCGCCCAGGACCAGCATCAGCTCGCAGCCGCCGGCGATGGCCCGGATGGTCTGCGCCCGGTCGGATGGCGCGTAGCAGAAGCCATCCGGGTGCGGGCCCCGCGCCGACGGGAACCGGGACCGCAGCGCGGTCGTCACCGGCGCCGCTGACTCCACCGGGAGGCCGGGCTGCAGCAGGTAGGACACCCTCCGCGCGTCGGACACCTGGAGGGTGGCGGTGCCAGCCACAGTCTCGACCACAGCCGCCCGGCCGCTCGCCTGGGCTGTGATCCCGGCCGCCGCCGGGTACCGGGCGTTGCCGATGAGCACCAGGTCGTCGCCGCGGTCGGCGAGCCGGGCGGCCTGCTCCTGGGCGTGCGCGACCAGCGGGCAGGTGGCGTCGACGATCGTCAGCCCGCGTGAGACGGCCTCGGCCCGGACGCCCGGCGGCACGCCGTGCGCGGGGAAGACCACGATGTCGCCCGGCGCCGCGCCGTCCAGCGGCCCGGACAGCTGGGCACCGCGGGCGGTCAGGTCAGCGGCAATCTCCGGCGGGGCCGCGAGCTCGCCGTAGATGTGCACCACGCGGCCGCGGCCGGACTGATCGGCGACGGTCGTCCGGGCGGCATCCAGCGCCCGCAGCGCGCCGCTGCACCAGGGACTGCCGGCCGCCAGCAGGGTCCGGGTCGCGATGACGCCGGCCCACTCCTCGACCGCCGCGCTGGCCGCGGCCGCCGCCAGCCGGTCGTCCGGGGCGGCCACGGCGGCCAGCGCCGCGGTGCTGCCATCCCGCTGCGGGCAGGTGGCTAAGTAGACCAGCGCGCCGCCGGCGTCGCTGCCCGCGTCGTCCAGCCGGGGCACCGGGGCCAGCGTGCAGCTGAGGCCCTTGCGCAGCAGGGACCCGCCGACCAGCGGCGCGGCCGGGCACGGCAGCGGGCCGCGCGCGGGGTCGCCCACCTCGCTGGGCACCACCAGCTCACCGCGCGGCACGCGGATGTCTGGCGCCTGGAACTCCCGTACCGCTGACCGGTTCATCGTCGTCCGTCCCCCGCGGCCGCGCTCGTGCGGCGGCCTGTCCCCGGGCGGCCAGCCCCCGTGGCCGCTGGGTAGTCAGTGTCCCGCGCCTGGTCCCGGCCCTGCGCGTGACACGCCCGTGCCCGGCCGGCCCGTGCCTGCCCGGCTGCATACCGCGCAGCCCGCGCAGCCTTCCCGCTATTCCAGTCAGGATTGCCGTATTTAGGATGGGGTCATAAGGGATAGGCAGTAACGGGCAGCCCAAAGCCGATCAGGCGTGCCAGCCGGGCGAAGCCTGCCGCAGCAGAGAGGACCGCCATCATGTCCGAGTCCGACCAGTTCCTGGAGAACAACGCGCAGTACGCTCAGTCCTTCGCCGGGCCGCTGCCGCTCCCGCCCGCCCGCGGCGTCGCGGTCATCGCCTGCATGGATGCCCGGCTGAACGTCTACGGCATCCTGGGGCTGGCCGACGGCGAGGCGCATGTCATCCGCAATGCCGGCGGCGTCGTGACCGACGACGCGATCCGCTCGCTGGCCATCAGCCAGCGGCTGCTGGGCACCCGCGAGATCATCCTGATTCACCACACCGAGTGCGGCATGCTCACCTTCACCGACGACGACTTCAAGGCCGCCATCGAGGCGGAGACCGGCATCAGGCCGCCGTGGGCCGCGGAGGCCTTCGGGGACCTGGAGGGCGATGTCCGGCAGTCGATCGCCCGGATCAAGGCCAGCCCGTTCGTCCCGCATACCGACGCTGTGCGCGGGTTCGTGTTCGACGTGGCGACCGGCAAGCTGAATGAAGTGAACTAGGCCGGCCCGGCCGGACCGCGGCCGGGAACACGGAAGTCCGGGGGCGCGGCGGCCCCCGGACTTGCGTGATCAGGCCTCCGGGGAATCCCCGCGGCCCTGCTGCTCGGCCAGGAAGCGCTCGAACTCGGCGCCCAGTTCCTCGGCCGTCGGCATCGGCTCGGACTCATCACCGAGCAGGCTCTCGCGGCCGGCCGTGAACGCGTCGTACTGCTGCTCCAGTGCCTGGACGACCTCGGTGACCTCCTCGGAGCCCTCAACCTGGCGGGCAATTTCCAGGTCGGTCCGGCGCGCCGCCTCGCGCAGCGAGTCACCGGGCAGCACCAGGCCCGTCGCCCGCTGCACGGATTCCAGCAGGGTGACCGCCGCGGCCGGGTAGGCGGCCTGGGCCAGGTAGTGCGGGACGTGCACGGCAAAGCCGACCGCCGCGCGCTCGTCCTGGCCGAGCCGGTACTCCAGCAGCGCCGCGGCGCTGCCCGGTACCTGAAGCTTGTCGACCAGCGGCCGGTAGCCCTCGATCAGGGCGGGCTGGGTCGCGTGCGCGGTCACGCCGAGCTGGCGGGTGTGCGGGACACCCATCGGGATGCCGTGGAAGCCGACGCTCAGCCGCACCCGCAGGTCAGCGGTCAGCTGGCGCACCGCGGCGGTGAATGTCTCCCACTCCCGGTCCGGCTCCAGCCCGTTGAGCAGCAGGAACGGCGTGCCCTCGGCGTCGCGCAGGACCGACAGCGTCAGCTCGGGCGCGTCGTAGTCCTCCCAGTGGTCCTTGGCAAAGCTCATGACCGGCCGGCGGGACCGGTAGTCGATCAGAGTGTCTACGTCGAAGCGGGCCACCTCCTGCTGGTCCAGCACGCTCGTCAGGTGCGTGGCCATCAGGCGGCCCGCACTGCCCGCGTCGATGAACCCGTCGAGGTAGTACAGCATCACCAGGTCGCCGTCAGGATCGGCGGCGCCGGGAGTCACCTCGTACAGGTCCCCTGGATCGCGCCCCACGTCACAGCCTCTCTAGCCGCCAGTGTTCCTATCAGTCTTACCAACGCCGGGCGGCAATCATAAATTCTGCCGCCCGGCCGCGCTGCCCCGGCCGGCCCGGACCGGGGCCCGGCGCGAGCCGGGCCGCGGCCGCGACCCCGGCCACCCGACCCCACCAGCGGTGCGTTTCCGCAGGTCAGGGGGAGCGTCGCCGCGCAGCCCGGTGCTCGTCCCAGCGCTCCAGCATGCGGGGCAGCTCGGCGGCGGTGAACTCGAAGTACTCGACACTTTCGGTCAGCCGCTGCCCGGCGGGCGTTCCGGTGCCGACGATGCTGGCGCCGTCGCGCAGGATCTCGGTCCAGCGGGCCATCAGCGCGTCGCGCATCCGCAGCAGCCGGTGCCAGACGTCGTGCGGCACGCTGTAATACAGCCGCCGCGAGCCGGGCGCGCCGGAGCCGGTGACCAGGCCCACCTGAACCAGGTACCGGACGCCCCCGGAGACGGCGGCCGGGCTGACGCCCAGGATCTCGGCGAGCTCGGCGGCCGTCAGCTGGCCCGCATCGGCAGTGAGCAGGGCGACGAAGATGCGCGCAGGCATCCGCGGTACCCCGGACTCGAACAGCAGCGCCGCGAACCGCTCGATGAACTGGCCCACCGCCGCCTCGTCCCGGCCGCCCGGCACGGCCGCGGCAGGTCCCCCGGCCTCTGCTGCCCCGCCTGGCGCGCTCGCGCCCGGTGCTCCTGCGCCCGGTTCTCCCGCGCCCGGTGCCGCTGCGTCCGGTGCTCCTGCATCCGGTGCTCCTGCATCCGGTGCTCCTGCGTCCGGAGCGGGCGCGGCTGGTGTTCTTGTGCCCCGTGCTCCCGTGCCCAGCGTGTCCCCCTCAGGCTCAGCCGACCTTCGTTTAGTAAATTCATGATTTCCTGAATTTAGTGTAACGTCAGCACCATGACCCCGGCAATAGAGGTAGCGGCCCTGCGTAAGACGTACGGGCCGACAGTAGCGCTCGACGGCCTGGATCTCACCGTGGCGACGGGCGAGGTGCACGGGTTCCTGGGTCCTAACGGGGCGGGCAAGACCACCATGATCCGGGTCCTGCTCGGCCTGCTGCGGGCCGACAGCGGCACCGCCCGGCTGCTGGGCGGGGATCCGTGGCGCGAGGCGGTGGCGCTGCACCGGCGGCTGGCTTATGTCCCGGGCGACGTGACGCTGTGGCCCAACCTGACCGGCGGCGAGGTGATCGACCTGCTGGGCCGGCTCCGCGGCGGGATCCGCGAGGACCGCCGGGCGACGCTGCTGGAGCGCTTCGACCTGGACCCGGCCAAGAAGGCCCGGGCCTACTCCAAGGGAAACCGGCAGAAGGTCGCGCTGGTCGCGGCCCTGGCCTCGGAAGCCGAGCTGCTCATCCTGGACGAGCCGACTTCGGGGCTGGACCCGCTGATGGAGGCGGCGTTCCGGGAGAGCGTCGAGGAGGAGCGGCGCCGCGGCCGCACGATCTTGCTGTCCAGCCACATCCTCTCGGAGGTCGAGGCGCTGTGCGACCGGGTGACGATCATCCGGGCGGGGCGGACCGTGGAGACCGGGACGCTGAGCCAGCTGCGCCACCTGACCCGGACCTCGATCGCCGCCGAGCTGGCCGCCGCGCCCGCCGGCCTGGACCAGCTGGCCGGCGTGCATGACCTGGTGGTCGATCAGGCCGTGTCCGGCGAGGGGGCGGGACGGGTGGCCCGGGTGCGCTGCGAGGT
Source organism: Streptosporangiaceae bacterium (assembly GCA_036490755.1). Classification (GTDB taxonomy): domain Bacteria; phylum Actinomycetota; class Actinomycetes; order Streptosporangiales; family Streptosporangiaceae; genus DASUBV01. The sequence continues at coordinate 9,726 of DASXDJ010000163.1, read as the reverse complement.
GGACTCCGCCCAGCTCGACGAGCTGCTCAGGCTGCTCGTCGCGGCGGGCGTGCGCAGCCTGGTCAGCCAGCCGCCGACGCTGGAGGAGCTGTTCCTGCGGCACTACGCCCGTGACGATGCCGAGCCGGCGCCGGTGCGGGCATGACCGGGACCAGCCAGCTGACCGGGGCCAGTCAGCTGACCCGGCTGGCAGCCCGGCGGGACCGGATCATGCTGCCGGCCTGGATCTACGTGCTCACGGCCATCGCCGCCAGCGGTGCCTACGCGCTGCGCGGCCTGTACCCGACGGCGGCCAGCCGCACCGAGCTGGCGGCCAGCGTCGGCAGCAACCCGGCGCTGTCGTTCCTGTACGGCCAGCTGCACGGCACCTCCCAGGGTGCCGTGATGACCTGGCGGTACGGCACCTTCGGGGCGGTCGGCGCGGGCCTGATGACGATCTTCCTGGTGGTCCGGCACACCCGCGGCGACGAGGAGGCGGGCCGGCTGGAGCTCGTCGACTCGGCGGCGGTGAGCCGCCAGGCGGGGCTGGCCGCCGGGCTGCTGATCGCCGGCGTGGCCAGCGTCGCGGTGGCGGTGCTGACCTTCGCCGCGCTGCTGCTGTTCGGGCTGCCGGCCACTGGCTCGCTGGCCTTCGCGGCGGCGACCGCACAGGCGGGCCTGGTCTTCGGCGCGGTCGCCGCGGTCGCCGCCCAGCTCAGCGGGACGGCACGGGGCGCCAGGGGGATCGCGTTCGGGGTGCTGGGAGCCGCTTACCTGCTGCGGGCCATCGGCGACTCGGCCGGCACCAGCGGCCTGGCCTGGCTGTCGTGGCTGTCGCCGGTCGGCTGGCCGGGCGAGCTGCGCCCGTACGGCGGGGACCGCTGGTGGGTGCTGGCCCTGCCGCTGGCCACGGTGCTGGCGGTCGCGGGCGCGGCGGTCGCGCTGAGTGGCCGGCGCGATGTCGGCAGCGGGCTGCTGCCGGCCCGGCCCGGCTCGCCGCGCGCCGGGGCGCTGCTGCGCGGGCCGCTGGGCCTGGCCTGGCGGCTGCAGCGGGGCACCCTGGCGGGCTGGGCGTTCGGCTTCCTGGTGGTCTGCGGCGCTTCGGGGGCGGCGGCCAAGGGGATCGGCGGCCTGCTGGACACCAGTCACCAGCTCCGCCAGGTGTTCGAGAAGCTGGGCGGCCAGGCCGGCATCACCAACGCCTACCTGGCCGCGGTCATGAGCCTGGCCGGCCTGGCGGCAGGCGCCTACGCCACCTCGGCCGTGCTGCGGCTGCGCGGCGAGGAGACAGCGCTGCGGGCGGACCCGCTAATCGCCGGCCCGGTCGGGCGGATCCGCTGGGCGGCCGGGCACCTGGCCATCACCGTGGCAGGCACGGCGGTGGTGCTCGTGGCGGGCGGCGTGGGCGCGGGGCTGGCCTACGGGCTGCGGATCGGCGACGTGCCCGGCGAGCTGCCGGCCATGATCGGCGCCGCGCTGGCGCAGATCCCGGCCGCGCTGGCGGTGGCGGGCGTCGCGGTGCTGCTGACCGGGCTGGTGCCCCGCTGGTCGGTGGCGGGCGGCTGGCTGGCCGCCGGGGTTGCGGCACTGATCGCACTGTTCGGCCCGGCGCTCAGCCTGTCGCAGTGGGTGCTGGACATCTCGCCGTTCAGCCAGGTCCCGCGGCTGCCCGGCAGCGCGGTCAGCGCCACGCCGCTGATCTGGATGGCGGGGGTCGCGGTCCTGCTGGCGGTAGCCGGGCTGGCCGGCCTGCGCCGCCGCGACCTGGGCTGACCCCCCGCCCCGCGAACTCCCCGCCCCCGCGAGCCCCGCCCCGCGAGCAAGCCACCCCGTCCGGCGAATGACCATCCCGCTAACAGGAGGATTTGGCGTCACCCAGGCGCCAAATCCTCCTAGCAAAGTCACGCCAGCGGCCGCGACCGGGTCAGCCGCCAGCCGGCTTGCGGAACGCGAGTTCGCGGAGCATCTCGGTGAGCCGGACCCGGGTCTCCTCCGGGGTGGCGCCGAGACCGGCCAGGATGCGCGCAGCCGGCTGGTCCGGGTTGCGCAGCAGGCCGAGCAGGATGTGCTCGGTGCCGATGTAGTTGTGCCCGAGCTCCAGGGCCACGGCCAGGGTGTCGCGGAGCGCCTCGGCCGCGTCCGGGGCGAACGGGAGCCGGCCGGACGGGGCCGGATCCCCGGCCGGGGGACCGGCGTCCGGCTGGCCCGCCGCGGGCGCGTCCGGCTGAGCAGCCAGTGCGGCCAGTACCTCGTCCCGGCCGATGTGCATCGCGCCCAGAGCCCGGGCGGCCAGACCCTGAGTCGCCGCGAACAGGCCGAGCAGCAGGTCCTCGCTGCCCACCCGGTCGCGGTGCCGGTCACGGGCGGTCACCTCGGCGGCGGCCAGCACCGCACGGGCGCGGTCGGTGAAGCGCTCGAAGGTGGGGACGCTGGTGGCGCTGATCAGCCGGTCGGCGATCGGCCCGGCGAACCGCTTGTGCACCGCCTGCTTGCTCACGCCGAGCGCGGTGCTGATCTCCGACCAGGATCGGCCGGACCGGCGGCAGCGGTCCACGAAATGGCCGAGCAGCGCATCGCCGGTGTCTTCCAGCTGACCGACGGTGGTGGAGGCGGTGACGAGAAGATCGAGCAGGTCATTGCTAGGGGAGTCCTGCTGCACGGTGTCGATGAGTTCCTGAAGACTGGGCGGAGGCGTCATGCGTCAACTATAGGTTGACGGCTCGCTCTTTTGTCAACCCTTGGTTGACGATCATGTCGCCGCGACTCCTCAGGCGGCAGTGCTCAAGCCCTACTGCGGGTGGATCGTCTCGTGCTCGGCCAGCATGGCCACGTACTGGGCGATCTTCCGGGCCCTCGTCTCGGCCCGCTTGACGCTCCCGATCCGGTACAAGATCGCGTACCGGTTGGCCCCGCTCAGCGTTTCGAAGAAGGCGCCGGCTGCGGCGTTGGCGGCCAGCGCCTCGCGCAGATCGTCCGGGACCACGATGGTCCGCTGCCCGGCATAGGCGCTGTCCCAGCGCCCGTCCGCCCGGGCCTGCTCCACCTCGCGCAGCCCGGCGGCCCGCATCCGGCCCGCCTCGATCAGCCCGGTCGCCTTCTCGGCGTTGATCTTCGACCAGCGGCCGCCCGGCCGGCGGGGCGTGAACCGCTGCAGCCAGAACTCCTCATCCAGCTTGCGCTTCTGCCCGTCGATCCAGCCGAAGCAGATCGCCACCTCCAGCGCCTCGGCGTAGGTCACGCTGGCCGGCCCGGCGCTCTGGCCCGGGCCCCGTTTGCCGATCTTCAGCCACACGCCGGGCGCTGTGCCGTGGTGCTCGGTCAGCCACTGCTCCCAGTCGGCGGGCGTGTCGAATTCCAGCACCGGCAAGTCCGCTTTATCGGCCATCAGGTCAGCGTACGACGGCCCGCGCGAGGCGCACGACGCGCCGCGCGAGGCGCCCGGCGGGCCGAACTCGAGGCGCCCGGCGGGCCGGACCCGAGGCGCCCGGCGGGCCGGCTGGCTGGCCAGCCCGATGGCCGCACCGGGCCGGCGGTGGTTGTATCGGGATATGGCCGGAGCCGGCGGCGAGGAGCAGCGGTGGCGGGGCATCCCCCCGGCCCCGGCGCCGCACGGCACGTTCCTGGCCTGGTACCGGGGCTGCCGGTGCCCCGACTGCCAGGCCGCCGAGGCGGACTTCCGGCGTGAGCTCACCCAGCGGGCCCGGCAGCGGCCCGCCGAGCCCGAGCCGTACGTGCCGCGGCTCAGCGCCGACGACCGCGCGCACCTCGATCCCGCGGTCCGGGCCCGGGCCTGCCCGCGGTGCGGGGCGCTGCGCTATCACCGCTGCCGCAACCTGCTGCTCCCCGCGCACTTCGCCGCCACCCACCCCGAGCGGGCCCAGCCGCTGAAGCCGGCCTGAGGCGGCCCCGGCGTAGCCCGCCAGGACGTTAGTTGCTGAGCAGCAAGCATCGCGCGGCATACTGGAAGTAATGAGCGCGACCGAGAGCACGCCCGAGATCAGCTACCGGCGGCGGATGCTGATCCTGGCCATCTGCTGCATGAGCCTGCTGATTGTCGGCCTGGACAGCACGATCGTGAACATCGCGCTGCCCTCCATCCAGCGGGAACTGCACGCCTCGGTGTCCGGGCTGCAGTGGACCATCGACGCCTACACCCTGGTCCTGGCCAGCTTCCTGATGCTGTCGGGGTCCACCGCCGACCGGATCGGCCGCCGCCGGACCTTCCAGACCGGGCTGGTCGCGTTCACGGTCGGCTCGCTGCTGTGCAGCCTCGCGCCCGGCCTGGGCTGGCTGATCGCCTTCCGGATGATCCAGGCCCTCGGCGGCTCGATGCTCAACCCGGTGGCGATGTCGATCATCACCAACACCTTCCTCCACCCGGCCGAGCGGGCCCGGGCCATCGGGATCTGGGGTGGCGTCGTCGGCATCAGCATGGCGCTGGGGCCCGTAGTCGGCGGCCTCCTGGTCGAGACCGTCGGCTGGCGCGGCATCTTCTGGGTCAACATCCCGGTGGGGCTGGCCGCGCTGGTCCTGACCGCGCTGTTCGTGCCCGAGTCCCGGGCGCCGCGGGCCCGGCGGCCGGACCCCGTCGGGCAGGTCCTGGTCATCCTCACGCTGGCCAGCCTGGTCTACGGGATCATCGAGGGGCCTGCCGCCGGCTGGACCTCACCGAAAATCATCGCGTGCTTCGCGGTCGCCGCCGTGGCTCTGGCGGCCCTGATCGGCTACGAGCCGCGCCGCTCCGAGCCCCTCATCGACCTGCGGTTCTTCCGCAGCGCGCCGTTCTCCGGCGCCACCTTGATCGCGGTCTCCGCCTTCGCCGCGCTCGGCGGCTTCCTGCTGCTCAACACCCTGTACCTGCAGAACGTGCGCGGCTTCTCCGCGCTGCACGCCGGCCTGTACACGGTGCCGATGGCCGCGATGACCATCATCTTCGCGCCGCTGTCCGGCCGGATGGTGGGCTCGCGCGGGCCCCGGCTGCCGCTGCTGGTGGCGGGCCTGGGCATCACCGCCAGCGGGGTCATGCTGACTCAGCTGACCGCCACCACCTCGATCGGCTGGCTGATCGCCGCCTACATCGTGTTCGGCATCGGCTTCGGAGTGGTGAACGCGCCGATCACCAACACCGCCGTGTCGGGCATGCCGCGCAGCCAGGCCGGCGTCGCCGCCGCTGTTGCCTCGACCAGCCGCCAGGTCGGCACCTCGCTGGGCGTGGCGGTCATCGGCTCGGTCGTCGTCTCCGCCCTGGCCGGGTCGTTCCGCACCGCGTTCCCGGCGGCCAGCCACCCCGGCTGGTGGATCGTGGCCGCCTGCGGATGCGCCGTGCTGGTCCTGGGCCAGCTCACCTCCGGCCGCTGGGCCAGGGGCACGGCGCAGCGCACCGCCGAGGCGCTCATGCCTGCCGCCCCGCAGGTGCCCGTAGGGACCTCCTGACCGGGGATTTTCAGCAGTAACGGGCGATGCCGGGGCTAGCCCTGCCCGGCCGGAGACGACATGACCGAGAAGACGGCGCCCTGGTCGTCGCCGAGACTGGCCATCCGCCCGTAGGGCGTGTCCGAGGGCGGGCTGATCACCCGGCCGCCCAGGCTGCCTGCCCGGGCGGCCGTGGCGTCGGTATCGGCCACCGCGAAATACGCGGCCCAGTGCGCCGGCTGGCCGGCCTGCGCCTCACCGATGCCGCCCACCATGCCGCCGGGCAGGTCCAGCGTCGCGTACCGGAAATCGCCGGGGATGTCGCCGTAGGTGAAGCCGAACACGGCCTGGTAGAACGCCCTGCTGGCGTCCAGGTCCGGGCTCATGTTCTCGCTCCAGATCAGCGAGCCGGGCTCGTTGGCCCGCTGGAAGCCGGTGTGCCGCCCCGCCTGCCAGATGCCGAACACCGCGCCGGCCGGGTCGGCTGCGACAGCCATCCGGCCGGCGTCCATGACGTCGAACGGCTCGCTGATCAGCTGGCCGCCCGCAGCCGTGATCTTCTCGGCGGTGGCGTCGGCGTTCTCCGTGGCCAGGTACGTCGTCCAGGCGGTCGGCGTGCCGGGCGGTCCCATCTTCGGCCCGATGCCGGCCACCATCTGGCCGTCCGTCTCGCACATCGAGTAGCCGCCGGCCTCGGGCGGCCCCTCCGGGATCTGCCAGCCGAACAGACCGGAGTAGAAGGTCCGGGCCCGGCCGAGGTCATCCGCGCCCAGATCCACCCAGCACGGCGTGCCGGCGGCCCAGGCGGTGTCCCGCGTCACCATTCGCAAGCTCCCTCCGCGTCGCGCTCCGCTAGTCGCGCTCCGCGACCTGAAGATCGCGGAGCGCGACGAAGCATTCCCGCAGCCTAGTGCCTGCGGCATCAGCCGATCGGCTGATGCCGGCCGGCCATCCGGCGCACCGCATGATCATCCCCGCCCCCCGCCGGACGAGCCGCTCAGCCGATGCCCCGCCCCCGGCCCCCAGGCCAAGCTGAACTCACCACACCAGCACAGCGAGCTGGAGGGGCGCGGCGCCGTCTGGACTGAGGAGCTTGCGACGAGGGAAGACGGCGCGCTAAGAGCGCCCTTCCAGCTCGCACGAAAGGGAAAGAAATGGTTGTCGATGTGCAGGGGCTGCACAAGAGCTACGGCCCGACTGTCGCCGTAGACGACATCTCGCTCCAGGTGGAGGAGGGTGAGATCGTCGGGATCCTGGGCCCCAACGGGGCCGGGAAGACCACCACCGTCGAGTGCGTGGAGGGGCTGCGTACCCCCGACCGCGGCGAGATCAGCGTGCTGGGGCTCGACCCCCGCCGGGACCGCGCCGAGCTCACCCAGCAGCTGGGTGTCCAGCTGCAGGACAGCCAGCTCCCCGAGCGGCTGCGGGTCGGCGAGGCGCTGGAGCTGTACAGCTCGTTCTACCGCAAGCCCGCCGCCTGGCGGAAGCTGGCCGATCAGCTCGGCCTGTCCGGCCTGGAGGCACGCCGGTACGGGAAGCTCTCCGGCGGCCAGCGGCAGCGCCTGTCCATTGCCCTGGCGCTGGTCGGCAGCCCGCGGGTGGCCGTGCTGGACGAGCTGACCACCGGGCTGGACCCGCAGGCGCGCCGGGACACCTGGGCGCTGATCGAGGGAGTCCGGGACAGCGGGGTCACGATCCTGCTGGTCACGCACTTCATGGAGGAGGCCGAGCGGCTGTGCGACCGGGTCGTGCTCATCGACCGGGGCCGGGTCGCCGCCTCGGGCAGCCCGGCCGAGCTGGCCGGCGGCGTCAACGCCGAGCAGCGCATCTCGTTCCGGCCGTCCGCACCGGTCGACAGCAGTCTGCTGGCCGGGCTGCCCGGCGTCAGCAGCGTGACCTGGCACGGCAGCACCGTGGTCGTCACCGGCACCGGTGACGTGCTCAGCGCGGTCACCTCGGCGCTGGCCGCCCGCCGGATCGTGGCCGGCCAGCTGCGCGTGGAGCAGGCCAGCCTGGAGGACGCATTCGTGGCGCTGACCGGTCACGGCCACGGCGATAACAGCAACATTGATAACAGCAAGGGAGAGCCCACCCATGTCTAGTTCTGCCCCCGCCGCGCCCCTGACGGCGGCCCGGCCCGGCCACCGCGACGCCGGCGCACTGCGCCGGCTGACCATCACCGAGCTGAAGCTGTTCGCCCGCGAGCGGGTCGGGCCCCTGTGGGGAGTGGGCTTCCCGGTGCTGCTGCTGATCATCTTCGGGGCCATCCCCGGCTTCCGGACGCCGGTGAGCAAGGCCACGCCGCACATCAGCATCCTGGACGCCTACGTGCCCATCCTGATCGCCTTCGTGCTGGCCATGCTGGCCATCAACGTGCTGCCGGCGGTGCTGGCCGGGTACCGGGAGAAGGGAGTCCTGCGCCGGATGGCCACCACCCCCGTCGGGCCGCGCCGGGTGCTGGCCGCGCAGCTGATCATCTGCGTCGGGACGGCCGCCGTGACGCTGGTGGTGCTGCTGGCCGTGGCCCGGATCGCCTACCACGTCGCGCTGCCCGGGCAGCTCGCCGGCTTCCTGGCCGCCGCGCTGCTGACCACCCTGGCGCTGGTCAGCATCGGGCTGTTCTACGCCGCGGTGGCGCCGACCGGCAAGGCAGCCAACGCGATGGGGGCCATCACGTTCTTCCCGATGATGTTCTTCGCGGGGCTGTGGCTGCCGATCGCGGCGATGCCCGCGCTGCTGCGCCACATCAGCCACTTCACCCCGCTGGGCGCCGGCGTGCAGGCCCTCACCGACGCCTGGCAGGGGCACTGGCCGCACCCCATGAACCTGGTCACGCTCGCGATCTATGCGGTGGTGCTCGGCGCGGGCGCGGCTAGATTGTTCCGCTGGGAGTAAATGTTCCGCTAGGAGTACGTACCGATGCCGAAGCGGTCAGGACTGCACATGCACTGGGACAAGCCGCAAGCCGGGCGGGCGCCGAGCCCCGCCCGGCTCGAGGCCTGGGAGAAGCTCGAGGGCCCGGCCTTCGCCCTGCTGCCCTACCTCATGCTGGTGATCGCCTCGGGGCTGGAGATCGCCCTGTCCGGGCTCACCGCGGACACGCTGGTCACGCTGGGCATCGCCGCCTTCGCCGGGGCCTGGATGCTGGGCGGCTTCACCCTGCACCCGGCCTGGCGGGACCGGCCGCGCTGGATGGCGGTGTTCTTCGCTGTCCTGGTGCTGGCCATGGCGGCGCTGGTCATCCGCGCTCCGCTGTACGGGTTCTTCACCTTCACCGGGTACTTCTTCACCTTCTGGCTCCCGTTCGGCTGGCCGCGGATGCTGGGCGTCGCCGCCGTCGGGCTCACCTCAGCCACCTCCCAGAACGGCGGGCTGCCCCAGCACACCGCGGGTGCCATCGCGGTGTACGCCGGGCTGATCTTCGTCAACACCGTGATCGCCGGCGCCATCTTGTGGTTCACCTACGTGGGCTCCGAGCAGAACGACCGGCGCAAGGAAACGATGGATCAGCTCAGCGAGGCCAACCGGCGGCTGCAGGCCACCCTGGAGGAGAACGCCGGCCTGCACGAGCAGCTGCTGGCCCAGGCCCGCGAGGCTGGCGTCTACGACGAGCGGCAGCGAATGGCCCGCGAGATCCACGACACGCTGGCCCAGAGCCTGGCCGGGATCATCACCCAGCTGCAGGCGGCCGAGCAGGCCGCCCGGGACGCCGAGCGCCGCCGGCACCGGGACGCGGCGCTGCAGCTGGCCCGCGACGGCCTGACCGAGGCCCGCCGCTCGGTGCACGAGCTGCGGCCCGAGCCGCTGGAGGGCGGCCGCATCGGCGACGCGCTGACGTCGGTGGCGCAGCGCTGGTCCGCCCTGCACCGTATCGAGGCCGTGGTCATGGCCACCGGGCCGTCCCGGCCCATGCCGTCCGAGACCGAGCTGGTGCTGCTGCGCATCGGCCAGGAGGCCCTGGCCAACGTGGCCAAGCACGCCGCTGCCCGGCGGGTGGTGCTGACCCTGTCCTACATCGGCGATCAGGTGACCCTGGACATCCGCGACGACGGAACCGGGTTCGACCCGGCCGTCGTCGCCGCGGGCGAGCCGGGGCCCGGCGGCGGCTTCGGACTGACCGCGATGCGCCAGCGGGCCGAGGGCCTGGCCGGGACGCTGGCGATCGAGTCGGAGCCCGGGGCGGGCACGACCATCTCGGTCAGCCTGCCGCTGCAGGCGGCCGGGCCGGACGCGGCCGCCGCGGCGCCGGCGGGAGGAAAGCCGGCCGCCAGCGCCGCGGACGCGGGCGCGGCGGCGCCTTCCGTCGCGGCTGCGGAACCCGCAGCAGCGGATGCG
>DASXDJ010000162.1:0-42266 GCA_036490755.1 Streptosporangiaceae bacterium | reverse complement strand
CGGCTGGCGGCGGCCGAGCATCAGGTGCTGGCCGGGCTGGACGCCGAGGGCGACCGGCAGGAGTTCCGCGAGCTGCTGCGGCGGCTGGCGACGCACGTGCACGCCACCGACCCGGTGCCCGGCGCCTGCGCGGCGGACGGCCCGGCCGCCTGCTGAGCTGGACGCCGGCGGGCGGCTCCCGGCCGCCGTCAGCCGTGCGCGAGCCGGTAGTGACCGGCCAGCACGTCGTCGCCGAAGTCGCTGCGCGGGCGGCGCAGCACGGTGTGCGCGTGGTTGGCGCCGTCCTGGGTGTTGTCGTACTCGATCAGCAGGTCATCGCCCTGCACCCGGTAGTAGTGCGGGCCGCCGGGCGTGACGGGTCCCTCCCAGGCGAAATGCAGCTCGGCGGCATCGATCCGCCGGGCCTCCCGGCGGGCCAGGCTGGCGGGCAGCCGGTCCAGGTACACCGTGGCAAGCTGGCGCAGCAGCGCCGCGGCGCCCGGCCCGAGCGCGCCGCTGCCGATCCCGACGGGCTCGATGGCGCCGCCCAGCCGCGGGCTGCGCGCGGTGCGGATGTCGCGGGGGGCGCTGGCGGACACCACGGCCTGCTCCCGCCCGCCGGGCCCGAGTACGTCCAGCAGGCCGCGGGCCAGGTCCTCCTCGGGGGCCAGCGGGCGGGAGACCGGCCGCCCGGCGTAGCTGACCCGGGCCGGGTTGGCGCCGAGGAACACCGGGGCGGGCGAGACCTCCTCGCCGGCGATGGTCATGGTCACCGAGACGTGATGTCCCTCGAACCGCCAGGACCACGGCTGGTCGCCGTCCGGGTCGCCGAACACCGCCACCCAGTAGTCGCCGGTGTGCCGCCCGCGACTGCCCTGCTCGGCGCGGTCCAGCACCTCCTCCAGCGCGATGATCCCCATGACCTGGGCGAAGGCATGGTCGCTGAGCGCGGTGGACAGCAGCTGATGGGCGGCCTTGCGGCCGGCGATGCTCAGCCCGGCGATGCAGGCGCCGGGCCGCGGCTCGGGCCGGTACTCCAGCCAGCGACGCGCGCCGTCGTCGGCGAACGGCAGCGCGCCGAGCTCCCGCTGCGGGTCGGTCAGGGTGGCCAGGAAGGCGGCCGCGGCAGCGCGCATCTGCCCGGCGAGTGCGTCAGGAACCATGGTGCACTTATACCGTTACGAGTCAGGAAGCATGCCAGAATTCCCGTCCCGCAGCCAACGGTTGCCTGCTGCCGGTCCCGGTCTGCCCGCGCGAGCGGCGCCGGGTTCCTGTTTCACCAGGACGCGCCCGGCGAGGCCGGGTCTTACAGTCCCTCCGCAGGCGTTTTGACTCTCCGCCCCACTGGCGGCGAGCTGGAGCAAGTTACGTGCCGCATTCACGTCCCGGTCAGCAACCAGGCCACACGACGTGCACGCATAGATCCGCTCGGACAAGAGCAGCTTGGCTTTCACCGCTCCACAGCCCGAGCCCGTCTTACTGGACGGAAACCACCGGTCAGCCACAATGAGGCGGCCGCCGTTCCAATCGGTCTTGTACGTCAGCATCCGACGCGCCTGCCCGAAGCCCTGGTCGCTGATCGCGCGGGCCAGCCGCCGGTTCCGGCTCATCCCGGCGACGTTCAGATCCTCGATCACGACCGTCTCGTAGCGGCGGGCAAGATCAGTTGTCGCCTTGTGCAGCGCGTCGGCGCGGACGTTCGCCACCCGGGCGTGGATGCGGGCAAGCGCCGCGGCGTGCCGGTGGCGGTTCGCCGAGCCCTTCGCCTTGCGCGAGTGCACCCGGCTCGCCCGCCGCAGTTTCCGCAGCGAGGCCGCCAGCGGCCTCGGGCCGGCAACCGTGAACTCGCGGCCGGTACTGTCGACGGCGACCATCAGCGTCTTCACGCCAAGGTCGATCCCGACCGCCGTTCCCGGCCGGGGATGACGCGGGACAGCGTGCTCCACTTCCACCGTGAACGACACGAACCACCGCTGCGCCCTCCGGCTGACTGTGGCCGACAGGATCCGCGCCGTGCCGCTCTCCAGCCTGCGGCCCAGCTTCCGCGTGGACTCGTGCGTGCGGATAGTCCCGAGCCGCGGCAGCGTGACCGTCGGACCCGCACAGCGCATGGTGTCGCCGCTAACCGGAACGACTCCCGGCACCGCCTGCGCTTCTTGAACCGGGGGATCCCCCGCTGCCGCCCGGCACGCTCGCCCTTCCTTGACTTGACGAAGTCGCGAAATGCCCGGTCCAGGTCCCGGAACGCCTCCTGGTAGGCGCACTTGGAGTTCGCGGACCACCAGGCCAGCGCCGGGTCAGCCTTCTTCTCCGCATTCCACATCTTGTGCAACTCCGACCCCGAGTACCAGCGGCGCTCAGACTCGTAGCGCTCGTTGCACTTCGCCAGCCCCCAGTTCCACGCAAACCGCGCCGCACCAGCATGCGACCACAAACGGCGTTCCTGAGCTGTCGTCGCGTCTAACGCATACCGGTATGCCCGAATAATCGTCACAGCCGCGTCCACGGAGGCTTCTTCGGCTGCATTCGCCGAGCAGGCCACGGCACGCCCGCTATGCATCTGCGTGAACACGGGCCCAAGGATCCCTTTCACGTCCAGCACAAGATGGTCACTGGCTCTGGATGAATCCACGGTCAGCAGGCTATGGCCCGGTGCCGACATCGCCGACTATGCAACCGCGGCGCCGGATCGGGCTGGTCAGCCCTGACCACCACGCCACCGAATCGAGGCCGCCGTCGCGATCTGGGTGACCGCAGCGGCTCAGGTCGACCCGCTCCGCGAGTTGCGTCGCCTCTCCGGCCGTTTAACGCCAGCCGGTGCGCTCCTTCAGCCAGGCCAGCGCCACCTTCCCCTGCGCCGCCTGGAAGGCTCGCACCGTCGGCAGGCCGGGCGGCGGGGGCTGGCGGGACCGGTACAGCATGTACCCGGTGATGGCGGCGAGCACGGCAGTCACCGCGCCGCGGTCGGCGCTGGCGGCGGCCGGGTGCGCGGCGAGGATCTGCCCCGGCGGCGGCCCGCCCTGCATCGCGATGCTGGGCAGCATCATGACCAGGTCGAACCAGGGTGCCGCCCGGCACGCCCAGGGCCAGTCCACGAAGACAACCCGGTCGCTGGCCAGCAGGATGTTGTCGGACCGGATGTCCCCGTGCGCCAGGGTGGCTCCGGCGGCGGCATGCTCCCAGCCGGCTTCCAGGTCGGCCAGGGCGGTCAGGTGCTCGCGGGTCCAGCGGTCCAGGCCGGTCAGCGGCCCCGGGCTGTCGCCTGCTGCTCCCGCGGCCAGGCCGGCCAGCATCCGGAAGCCCCGGAAGGACCGGCTGTGCACGCCGGCCGCGGTCGGTGCCTCGACCGGCGCGGGCGTCAGGGTGCGGGCCAGGTCCGCCATCGCCGCCAGCACCCGGTCCAGCTCGGCGGGCCGCCACGGCTGGGCCGGCATGGCGCCGTCCACGTCCTCGAACAGCAGCGCCACCCAGCCGCCGGAATCCACGCAGCCCAGGTAGCCGGGGGCCGGGACGTCCGGCGGCAGGGCCGCAGCGAACCGGGCCTCGGCCCGGTAGATGTCCGGGGAGTCGGGGTTAAGCCCGGCTCCGACGGCCTTGACGAAGGCCCGGCGCCCGTCAGCCAGCTGCAGCCGGACCGCGGCGCCGGGCGAGAACCCGCCCGGCTGGGTGACGGCCGACGCGATGCGGCCGCCCAGCCGCCCGGCCACCTCCGCGCGCAGCCAGCCCGGCACGCGCTCCCAGGGCAGCCGGACGCCGCCGGTCAGGGCCGCCCCGCTGTCAGGGGGCGGTGAGGATCCGGGGTCCGTCATCGGTGATCGCCACGGTGTGCTCGACGTGCGCGGCCCGGCTGCCGTCGCCGGTGCGCAGGGTCCAGCCGTCGTCATCGACCCGGTAGCTGTCGTGGCCGCCCGCCATGAACCACGGCTCGATCGCCAGCACCAGGCCGGCGCTGAGCTTCAGGCCGCGGCCGGGGCGGCCGTCGTTGGGGACCGACGGTGACTCGTGCATCGTGTGCCCGACGCCGTGCCCGCCGAAGTCGGTGTGCAGGCCGTAGCCGGCCTCGCGGGCGACGGCGCCGATCGCGGCCGAGATGTCCCCCAGCCGCCCGCCGGGCCGGGCGGCATCGATGCCCGCCGTCAGCGCCTGCTCGGTCGTCTTGATCAGGCGCAGGTCGGCCGGGCGCGGCGTGCCGATCGTGACGGAGATCGCGGCGTCGCCGGTCCAGCCGTCCAGGACGGCGCCGCAGTCAATGCTGAGCAGGTCGCCGTCGCGCAGCCGGTAGGGGCCGGGGATGCCGTGCAGCGCCGCGTCGTTGACCGACGCGCAGATCACCGCCGGGAACGGCGCGTGCGCGAAACTCGGCTGGTAGCCCAGGAACGGGGACGTCGCGCCCGCGGCAGCCAGCACCTGCCGGGCCACCTGGTCCAGGTCAGCCAGCGCCACCCCGGCGGCCGCCTCGTCCCGGACCGCGGCCAGCGCGGCCGCCACGACCCGGCCCGCCGCGCGCATCGCCTCGATCTCGCCCGGCGACTTCAGCTCAACCATCGCCGCCCTCGCCTGTCCGGCCCTCGCCCGTACTATCCGTGCCACGCCGATCCTCATCCGCACCCTGCTGGCACGCGCCCTGGTCATCGGGATCCCAGATGTAGGGCGTCGTGCGCGCCAGCTCCGAAAAGCCCAGCCGGGCCAGGATAGGCGCGCTGGTCGGCAGGGCGTCCACCTGAAGGTACCGGTAGCCGCGGGCCAGGGCCAGCCGGGCCCGGAAGGCCACCGTGGCGCGGTACAGGCCCCGGCCGCGCCACTGCGGCAGCGTGCCGCCGCCCCACAGGCCGGCGAACTCGGCGCCCGGCGGGTACTCGATCCGGGCCGCGCACACCGGCTCCTCGCCGGCGAAGGCGATCACCATCTGCACCGACGCGGGCGAGTCATCCAGGCGGGCCGCCAGGGACCGGCGCAGCCGGGGCTGATCCCGGCCGAAGACCCGCGCATGCAGGGAAAAGACCTGCTCCAGCCCGGCCTCGCCGGTCACCTGCCGGACCGTCACGCCATCGGGCAGCGGCACGTCCCCGGTGATCTTCGCGGCCTCGGCCACCATGAGGGCCTCGGTCTCATCGGGGACGAACCCGGCCGCCGCGAGCCGCTGCCCCAGGTCGGCCGGCTGGTCGTAGTCGTAGAGTTTCCACTCCACCTGCTGGCGCCGGGACCGGAAGTACTCCACCTGGGCCGCGATCACGGCGTCGGCGTTGCCGGCGTCCAGCCGGGACCAGGTGATCCACGAGGACCCTTGATCATCGGTGGCAACCCAGCGCACGATGGTGCCGTCTGTCTCGGCCCGCGCGCCCGGCTCGTCGGCCTGCGTGCCCTGGCGGACCTGGATGTCAAACGCGGCCAGCGCGCTGTCAGAGATCGTCATCGCCAGCTAGACCACCACGCGGCCGGCGGCCGCGCAAGTTGATTACCCAGCACGGGAGGAGCCCTCATGACCACCGGCGAGCAGGCGGCCGATGTCAGCTTCGCGATCATCGGCACCGGGTTCTCCGGGCTGGGTGCCGCGATCACGCTGCGCCAGGCCGGCTTCCATGACCTGATCCTGCTGGAGCGGGCCGGTGACGTGGGCGGGACCTGGCGGGACAACTCTTACCCGGGCTGCCGCTGCGACGTGCAGTCCAGCCTGTACTCGTTCTCCTTCGCGCCCAAGCCGGACTGGAGCGAGACCTTCCCCTCCCAGCCGGAGCTGCGCGGCTACCTGGAGCAGGTGACCGACCGGTACGGCCTGCGGCCGTTCATCCGGTTCGGCCGCGAGGTCAGCTCGGTGCGCTGGGACGAGGCGGCCCGGCGCTGGCTGATCGCCACCAGCCAGGGCAGCTACCGGTCCCGGTACGTGATCGCCGGGAACGGCTTCCTGGTGGAGCCGTCCCGCCCGGCCATCCCCGGCCTGGACAGCTTCGCCGGGACGGTCATGCACTCCGCCCGGTGGGACCACTCGTGGTCGGCGGCCGGGCGGCGGGTGGCGGTCATCGGGACGGGCGCGTCGGCGATCCAGATCGTCCCGCAGATCCAGCCGGCGGCCGCGCAGCTGACGGTGTTCCAGCGCACCGCGGCCTACGTGATGCCGCACACCAACCGGCCGGTGCGGGCCCGCGAGCGCCGCCTGTACCGGGCGGTGCCGGCCGCCCAGCGGGTGGCCCGGGCGCTCACCTACTGCCAGCGCGAGCTGCTGGCCATCGGGTTCGTGCTGCGGCCGCAGATCCTGCAGCGGGCCGAGGCGATCTGGCGCCGGCACATGGAGCGCGCGATCAGTGACCCGCGGATGCGCGAGCAGCTCACCCCCGCCTACCGGCTGGGCTGCAAGCGGGTGCTGCCCTCCAACGACTTCTACCCCGCGCTGGCCCGCGACAATGCCGCCCTGGTCACCGACCCGATCACGGAGATCACCGCGGACGCGGTGGTGACCGCCGGCGGCACCCGCCATCCGGTGGACACCATAGTCCTGGCCACCGGGTTCCACGTCAGCGACAACCCGATGCTGGGCAAGGTCACCGGCCGCGGCGGCGCCACCCTGGCGCAGGCCCTCGGCCAGACCTACCTGGGCACGGTGGTGCCCGGCTTCCCCGGCTACTTCCAGCTGACCGGCGCCAACACCGGGCTCGGGCACAGCTCGATGGTCTACATGATCGAGAGCCAGCTGGCCTACATCATCGACGCGATCCGGCAGGCCGAGGCGGCCGGCGGCGCGCCGCGGGAGGTGCGCGCTGATGTTGCCGCCGCCTACAACACCCGGCTGCAGCGCCGGCTGCCCGGCACCGTCTGGGGCACCGGCTGCCGCAGCTGGTACCTGGACAGTGCCGGGCGCAACCTGACGCTGTGGCCGGGGTTCACCTTCGACTTCCGCCGCCGGACCCGCCGCTGCCGCCCGCGCGACTTCACCACCGCGGGCCCGGCGTAACGCCGTGCCGGGGTTATCACCACTGCCCCGGCTTGCGCCCTGACCAGGCAACTTCCTGCCAGGGCGGCTACCGGTCACGGCGCCGTGCCTGGCAGACTGGCAGGCGCCCGCGGGGGCGGGCAGCGAACGTGACGGGGGATCGATGACAGCGGGGGCGGCATGACCGCGGGCTCCGGCGAGGTGGTTCTGGCCCTGGAGCCGACCACCGTCGCCGAGTGGGACGTGCGCGACATGGTCTGCGGCGACAGGTCCGCCAGCCTGGCGCTGGCCACCCGCGAGGAAGCCGAGCAGCTGCTGGGCGACGTCGCGCTGGGCGTGCCGCGGCTCAGCCCGGTGCGCCGCCTGCTGCCCGGCCAGGGTCCCGCCGCGGCGGACACCGCGCCGCCGCCGGACTCCGCCGGGACCGCGCCGCCCGCCGCCGGCAGCCAGCGGGCAGCAGCCGGCCCGGCCGCGGGCAGCGGCGACGCCGGGCCGGTCGTGCCGCTGAGCCCGCCGCCGGCCGCGCACGCCGGGCAGTTCGACTTCCACCTCATGGAACTGCCGGTGAGCATCTCGGTCCCGGCCGGCCGGACCCTGACCCGGCTGCGGCTGGGCCTGCGCGCCGAGCCCGCGCAGCACCAGGCCGCCCCGGTCGTCGCCTACGACCTGTTCCCCGAGCTGGAGGACGCCTCGCAGCGGCTGGCCAACCCGGTGGCGTGGAACGTCAGCGGCGCCGCGCTGGCCGAGTCGTTCACCGCCTACGTAATCTGGCGGGCGCCGCGCAACATGGCGCTGCGGGTGTCGGCGACCATGCTCGGCGAGCTGCTCGGGTCCGGGGATCCGCCCGGCGACTCCGGGGCGCTGGCCGGCCGCCTGACGCCGCGGATGCGCAAGGCGCAGTTCCGCTCCGCCAGCCAGCTGTATGAGATCCCGTCCTGGGGCGCACCGCCGTCCTGAGCCGGCCCCGCGGCGGCGCCCGGCGGCCATTTCGATACGCGTCATTCCGTATCCAATTCCGATACGAATGCGGGCCGGATCTATCCGGAACGCGCGCGTGCCGTTAAGAACCGGCCTGGTCAGCCGGCGGCGGGTCAGCCGGCGGCGGGGTCGGGATCGAAGGAGTCCACCCGGAAGCGGACGTGCAGCTGCAGGGCTTCCAGGAAATGCCGGGCCGCCGCGTCGTTAGGGTTAAAGACGAGTTCCCAGTGATGGGTCGTGCCGTCCTCGTCGTCCCAGCTAATGAGAGCTTTCATGATGGGCCAGGACATACCCGGCTGCCGCCCCGCCATGCGCGCCGCCGTGGGCACCAGGAAGAATCCGGCTATGACCAGCCCAGCAGCAGCCGGCCCGCAGCCGCCGGAGGTACGCGACGCGACCGCGGCCGACGCGGCGGCCATCGCCGCCGTCGCGATCGCCACCGGGCAGGACGAGGAGTGGAGCGGCTCGGACCCGGCCTACGTCCGGTACCTGATGGCCGCCGGCCGGGTCGTGGTAGCCGTCCGGGACGGCCAGGTCACCGGTTTCGGGGCGACCCGCCAGCCCGGCGCGGCGCCCGCCGCGCCGGTGATGCTCTGTGACCTGTTCGTGGACCCGCGGGCGCACGGCGGCGGGACCGGCCGGGCCATCCTCGCCGCGCTGTTCGCGGGCACCGGCCCGCGGATGACGTTCAGCAGCCTGCACAGCATGGCCCTGCCGCTGTACACCAGCTTCGGGCTCGATGCCTGGTGGCCGCTGCTGTACCTGTCCGGCGACGCGCGGGCGCTGGCCATGCCTGCCGGGTGGAGCGCCGAGGCCGCGACCGCCGCGCAGGTCAGCGACCTGGAACGGGAGTGGGCGGGCAACGGCCGCGCGGCGGACTATTCCGCGTGGGCCGGCCGGCCAGGCGCTCAGGCCCTGGTCGCCCGCCGGAACGGGCGGGTCGCCGCGGCCGGGATCGCCGCCGGGGACGCCGGCACCTTCGGGCTCACCCACCTGGCCCTGGCCCCGGAGCAGGAGCCCGCCGGGCCGCAGGACGCCCGGGACGCGGTGCTGGCCGCGCTGGCCTGGCTGGGCCGCGGCGGCACCACGCTGGCGCGGGCCTGGCTGCCCGGCCCGCACCCGGCCGTCCGGGCGCTGCTGGCGGCGGGCTGGCGGACCGGGGAGTTCGACCTGTTCATGGCGACCGACCCGGATCTGCTCGATCCCCGGCGCGCGGTACCCAGCCCGGCCCTGCCTTAGCCGGCCCGATCCTCCCCCCAGGCCAGCCTGACAGCGGGCCGGCTGGGCGCCGGCTAAGCGTCGCCGCCGGCGAACCGGAGCGCCTCACGGGCGAGCGGGAGCCAGTCCAGGCCCGAATCAGGGCTGAGGCTGAACCACTCCTTCATCGGCGTGCCCTTGTTCGCGTCGAACGGCACGCCATCCCCCGCGGCCACCAGCTCGGTGACCCGCTGCGCAGGCAGCTTCACCACCAGGCGGCCGCGGACCAGCATCGCGAAGATCCTGGCGCGGTACTTCAGGGCCGACCGCCCGAAGCCGGATCCGCCGGCCGGCGGGACAACGCCGGGGACACCGATCAGCTCGTCGATCAGGTCGGCGTACTGGTCCGCCGGGCTCAGGCCATCGCCTGCGGTCTGCGAGCTCATGGAGTCACCCTAGAGCTGGCCCCCGACAGCCGGGCCGGGTCACCGCCCGGCGGCCCGGCGGAGCCTCGGCTACCGTTGCCGGTGGCCGGCGGCGGCCGGGCCGGCCGGCCCCGGGCCCGCTGCCGGCCGGCTCATGAGATCGGACCACCGGAGGACACCATGGCCTGGCAGCAGCTCGCCGACCTCCCGTTCGCCCGCGCCCTGGCCGCGCACGAGGCGGGCCTGGCCAGCGCCGAGACCTACGACTGCGCGCACTTCGACGGCGGGACGCTCGAGGACCAGGACGGGTCGGCCAGCTCGTTCCTGGAGTGCGCCTTCACCGGGGTGACGCTGCAGGAGTGCCGGCTGGCCAGGGCCCGGTTCACCGACGTCTGGCTGTCCGATGCCCGGCTCATCTCGCTTAGCGCGCCGCACACCGGCTGGCAGGACGTGACGTTCACCGGGGCCGTGCTGGCCGGGGTGGAGGTCTACGCGTCCGTGCTGCGCCGGGTCACCTTCGAGCACTGCAAGCTGGACACGGTGAACTTCCGGGACGCCAGCCTGACGGACGTCACCTTCGACAACTGCGTCCTGCGCAACGTCGACTTCGGCGGGGCGCGGATCAAGAGGACAGCGTTCCCGCAGTCCCGGCTGACCGCCGTCAAGCTGTTCCAGACCACCCTGGACCAGGTGGACCTGCGCGACGCCGAGCTCGGGCTGACGGCGGACCCGACGTCGCTGCGCGGCGCGATCGTGACCACGGCGCAGCTGCTCGCCATGGCGCCGCTGCTGGCCGACAGCATCGGCATCGTGGTGCAGGACGCCTAGCCCCGGCCGGCGGGCCGCGGGTCGATGTGAATCTTGGGGGCCGGCCCCCAGGCCGGGTCGCGGCGGCCGGCCAGCACGCTGGCCGCCGCGTCCAGCGGGACGGTGGCAGCGATCAGCGGCCGCGGGTTGACCTCCCCGGCCGCAAAGCTCTCGATCGCCCGGGCCAGCCCGGCTGAGCCGCCCAGGATGCCGGTGATCGTGACGTCCTTGAGCACCGCGATCCGGCTGTCGATCATGCTCGGCTTCCCGGCCAGCCCGATGCAGACAATCCGGCCGCCCGGCTCCACCAGCTGCAGGGCCAGCGCGGGCAGCCCCGGCGCGTTGGACGCGTCAATCACCGCGTCCCAGCGCAGCCGGGGCAGCGTGTCGGTGGTCCAGGCGCTGGTCAGGCCGAGGGAGCGGGCAAAGCTGAGCGAGGTGTCGTGCTCGCCGAGCAGGTGCACCTCAGCGCCCCCCGCCGTGGCCAGCTGCGCGCACAGCAAGCCGATGGTGCCCGGCCCGAGGACGAGCAGCCGGCCGCCCGGCTCCAGGCCGGCGGCGCGGACCGCGCGCAGCGCGTTGCCGCCCGGCTCGGCCAGCGCCCCCAGCGCCGGGTCCAGGTTCGGCGGCAGCTCATGCAGGGCCCAGGCCGGGACCGGGAGCCGCTCGGCGAGCGCGCCCGGCCAGCCTCGCCGGATGCCGATCTCGTAGCGGTCCGCGCACAGGTGGTGCCGCCCGGCCTGGCAGCGGTAGCAGTTGCCGCAGCCGAGCATGGTGTCACCGGTGACCCGCCGGCCCAGCCAGGCCGGGTCCACGCCGGGACCGGTGGCCCGGACCACGCCGCACCACTCATGACCGATCCGCAGCGGGTAGCTGGCCTCCCCGGTGTGCAGGTAGCCCAGCTCGCCGGTGAACAGCTCGACGTCGGTCCCGCACACGCCGGCCCGCTCGACACTGACGATCACCTCGCCCGGCCGCGACTCCGGCGGCGCGACGTCCTGGACCTCCGCGCTGCCCGGCCCGGTGATCACGAACGCGCGCATCATCACCTCGGGGTCATGCCGCCGGCCAGCCCCAGCCGGCGCAAAGCCCGCCGGCTCTCGGTTCCGGCGGGAAACGCCTCTCAGTACAGCATGTCGGGCGCGGTGCCTGCTCCCGGTCGGCCGCCTCGGCCGCTGTCCGGGCCGCCTGGCATGCTCAGATCGTGCCTGAACTGTCCCCGCCGCCGGTCTCGCCCGAGCCCGGGCCCGCGCCGCCGGACGCCGCGCTGCGCTGGGCGGCCGCGGTGGCCGGCGGCGGGCCGGCCCGGCTGCTGCGGCCCCTGAACGACCACGGCTCGCCGTGGCTGCTGCAGGCCGGCCCTCGCCAGGTTGTGCTGCGCACGGGCCAGCCCGCCGAGGCGGACATGTTCGCGACGGAGGCGGCCGGCCTGGCGGTCGCGGCGGCGGCCGGCTTCCCGGTGCCGCGGCTGCTCGGTCATGACGGCGGGACGGCGGCCGGCCGCCCGGTGCTGCTGGTCACCTGCGTGCCGGGCCGCAGCGCCATCCCCGCGACGGCCAGCCCGGCCCGGCTGGCCGCGCTCGGCGCGGTGACCGCCCGGCTGCACACCCTGCCCCGCATGCCCGGCCGGCGGCTGCCCCGCCGGATCTGCCCGATCGGCGCGATCGGGCAGGCCGCGCTCCAGGGCGGGGACGGAGCCGGGCCGCTGCGGCGCGGCGCGGCGGCCCGGCTCCGCCGCGTCCGGCCCGCCAGTGACCGGACGGTGTTCGTGCACGGGGACCTGTGGCAGGGCAACGTGCTGTGGGACGGAGACGAGCTCACCGGGGTGGTGGACTGGGATTGCGCGGGCGCCGGCCCGCCCGGCGTGGACCTCGGCTCACTGCGGATGGACGCCGCCTTCTGCTACGGCCAGGCGGCCGCCGGTGACGTGCTGGCGGCCTACGAGCGGGCCGCCGGCGCGCCCGCCGCCGACGTCGCGTATTACGACGTCGTCGCGGCGCTGGCCACGCCGCCGGAGCTGGGCTGGTTCCCGCCGGTGATGGCCGCCCAGGGCCGCCCGGACCTGACCCGCGAGGTGCTGGTGCGCCGGCATGAGACGTTCCTGGCCGCCGCCCTGGACCGGCTCGCGTAGGCCCCCGCCCGGCGCGGCCGGCGGCCCGCCGTCGTGCCATGATCGCCTGGGACGCAACCCGGACATGCGTCACCAGCGATGGCACGGCAGGACACAGTGACGGGAGAACGCGCCCATGACCCACGTGGTGCTGACCGGCGGCAGCGGCAAGCTCGGCCAGGTCGTCCTGGCTGACCTGCTCGAGCACGGCTACTCGGTGACCAGTGTCGACCTGGTCCGCCCGGCCGCCAGCCTGAGCCCGTTCGTGCAGGCCGACCTCACCGACATGGGCCAGGCCATGGAGGTGCTGCATGCCATCGACGACCGGCACGCCGGCGTCGACGCGCTGGTCCACCTCGGCGCGGTGCCCGCGCCCGGCATGAAGCCCGGCGCCGAGCTGTTCCGCAACAACACCGTCGCCACCTTCAACGTGTTCTCCGCGGCCCGTCATTTCGGCATCCGCAATGTCGTGTGGGCCTCCAGCGAGACCGTGCTGGGGCTGCCGTTCGACACTCCGCCGCCGTACGTGCCGGTCGATGAGGAGTACCCGCCGCGGCCGGAGTCGGCCTACTCGCTGTCCAAGGACATGGGCGAGGAGATGGCCCGGCAGTTCTGCCGCTGGGAGCCGGAGATGAAGATCATCGGCCTGCGCTTCTCCAACGTCATGCTGGTCAGCGACTATGCGGATTTCCCGTCCTTCGACGCCGACGCGCGGCTGCGCAAGTGGAATCTGTGGTCCTACATCGACGCCCGCGATGGCGCGCTGGCCGTGCGCCGGGCCCTGGAGGCGCAGCTGACCGGCGCGGAGGTGTTCATCATCGCCAGCCCGGACACCGTCATGACCCGGCCCGTCGCCGAGCTGATGGCCGAGGTGTTCCCCGGCGTGCCGTGGAAGCACGAGACCGGCCCGCACGAGACGCTGCTGTCCATCGGCAAGGCGCGCCGGATGCTGGGCTACGACCCGCAGCACAGCTGGCGCCAGGAGGTCTAGCGGCGGCCGAGCCAGGCCGCCCACCGCGCCAGCCCGTCCTGCGGCCCGGCCCGGCCCACGCCGACCCGGAACCGGTCGGCGGGCACCGGCGTCAGGGCCGAGGCGTAGATGCTCGCGGGCAGCAGCAGGACGCCCTCATCGCGGACCAGGTCCGCGCACATCGCCTCGGCCCCGTCGGCGCCCAGGTAGCGCGGGAAGCAGACGCAGCCGCCCTGCGGCGGCGCCCACTCGAACAGGTCCGGGAACCGGCCGAAGAACTCGCTGAAGGCCGGCAGGTTGGCCGCCACCACCGCGCGGGTGCGGCCCAGCACCTGCGCACGGGCGCGCAGCGCGATCAGCGCCAGGATCTCGCTGGGCGCCGAGTTGCAGATGGTGGTGTAGTCCTTGGCCCGCTCCAGCCGCCGCAGCAGCTCGCGGTCGCGGCAGGCGAGCCAGCCGATGCGCAGTCCCGGCAGGCCGTAGGCCTTGGACATCACGTTCAGCGACAGCGCGCGCGGCGACAGGTCGGCGGCCTGCGGCAGTGCCGCGTGCGGCGGCTGCTCCAGGCCGCGGTACACCTCGTCGCTGAACAGCGTGATGCCGCGCTCGTCGCACAGCGCGGCCAGCTCCCGCCACGTCGCCTCGTCCGGTACCGCGCCGGTCGGGTTGTTCGGGAAGTTCACCGACACCAGCCGGGTCTGCGGGCGCAGCGCCGCGCGCAGCTCGTCCAGGTCCAGGGCCCAGCCCCGCTCCGGCCGCAGCGCCACCCCGGTGACCTCGCACAGCGACATCGGCACCGTCTCGGCCGACTGGTAGTTCGGCGTGAGCACCACCGCGTGGTCACCGGGACCCAGCAGGACCTGCATGGCCAGGTAGAGCGCCTCCTCGGCGCCCGCGCAGCACAGCACGTCGTCCGGCGTCAGCTGCTCGTAGGTGGCCGCGATCGCCTCGCGCAGGGCCGGCAGGCCGCGCGACTCGGTGTAGCCGAGCGTCAGTGCCTCCCAGCGCTGCCGCGCGTCATCGTCGGCCAGCCCCAGCAGCTCGGCCAGCGCCATGGACTGGGCGTCGGAGGCGGTCAGGTGGTAGCGCGCGGTGAACTCCCAGCGCGCGAAGTAGCTCTCCAGGCGGAACTCGGGCAGCGCCGGCATCGGTTCTCCTTCGTGTCCAGGCCGGGCCGCTACCGGCCCGGCTCGTCTCGCCGCCGCGCCACGTGCAGGACGGACTCCCAGTGGCGGCGCAGCATCCCGTCCGGGCGCAGCGCCAGCCGCCGCCGGATCTCGCCGTGCAGCCGGTCCCGCTGCCAGGCCGCCATCGCGATGTGCCCGGAGAAGGTATCCAGCAGCGCCAGGTAGCCGTCGGCGTCGTAGCGCACCTCCCAGTCGTACCGGCGCACGACCACGGGGCTGAACAGGCCGCTGGCCTCGATGTCAGCGCTGCTGTCCGGCAGCTCGCCGGGCCGCTGGTACAGCTCCCCCGGCCGCAGGCCCTCGCCGATCTCGTCGTAGGTGTCCTGCAGCTCGCGGAAGATCGGGTCGCCGCCATCGGGGAACACATGCGCCTGGCCCCAGAGGGCCAGGTGCCCGCCGGGCCGCAGCAGGTCGAAGGCCCGGCGGTAGCCGCGCTCCGGGTCGATCCAGTGCCAGGCGGTGGCCGCGTAGACCAGGTCGTAGCGCTGGCCCGGCGGCGGCACCCAGGTCTCGAAGTTGGCGTTGATGACCTGCACGCCGGCGAGCCCGGTGAGGTTGGCGCGGGCCGCGGCGGCCAGCTCGGCGCCCAGTTCCAGGGCCGTGATCCGCAGTCCGCGCCGGGCCAGCGGCAGCGTCGCCTTGCCGGTCGCGCAGCCCACCTCCAGCAGTTCTGCGCCCGGCCCGAGCCCGGCCAGGCTGACCAGGTCGGTGTACAGCTGGCCCGGGTACTCCGGGCGGGCCTGCTGGTAAGAATCGGCGGCGGCGTTGAAGGTGACTCGCAGGTTTTCCCGGCTGGTATTCACGGCCTGAATTGTCGCAGCCGCCGGCGCCCGCAGCCGATTGCTTTTCCGCCGCCGCGACACGCTTCTTGCTGTTATCAACTCTCGCGAGCGCGCCGGGCGACCAGCGGCGAGCTGAGGCCCCCGCCAGCCGCGGGCCGCTAGCTGAGGATCCGCAGCCGCTGCGGGTCATACAGCGGGGCGATCTGCAGCCGGGCCGGCACGTCTCCCGCCCCGGTGCGGACGGTGAAGCCGCCCTCCTTCAGCCACTGCCCGGTCACCCCCTCGGCCCGGGCGACCTGGGCCAGCGCGACCGGCCCGCCGACGGTGTAGCCGTAGGCCGCCGCCCGCACGTAGCCGACCCACTCGCCGTCCAGCAACAGCGGCTCGTTGCCGAACAGGTCAGCGCCGGCGTCGTCGACGGCCAGGCTGACCACCCGGTGCCCCGGCGGGCCTGCCTCGCGGGCCCGCAGCAGCGCGTCCCGGCCGGTGAACCCGCCGTCCTTGTCCCAGGCCACCGCGAACCCCAGCCCCGCCTCCAGCGGGTTGTCGGTGTTGTCGATGTCGATGCCCATGTCCCGGTAGCCCTTCTCCAGCCGCAGGCCCGACATCGCGTCCAGGCCCGCCAGCCGCAGCCCCAGGTCCGCGCCCGCGGCCACCAGGTCGTCGTGCACCCCGGCCGCGTACTCGGCCGGGACGTGCAGTTCCCAGCCCAGCTCGCCGACGTAGGTCACCCGGATGGCCAGCACCGGCGCGTAGCCGACGTCGATCTGCCGGGCGGCCAGGTAGGGGAAATCCTCGTTCGACAGGCCGGCGTCGGTGAGCCGGCCGATCAGCGCCCGCGAGGCCGGGCCCTGCACGGTCAGCAGCGTCGTGCCGGAGGTGACGTCGGTGACGGTGACCACCTCGCCGGGCCGCGTCTCGCGGCGGATCAGCGGCTCGATCCGCCGGTGGATGATGTCGCTGGCAATGACCAGGAACCGGTCGTCCTCCAGCCAGGTCACCGTGACGTCGGCGACGATCCCGCCGGCGGTGTTCAGCCACTGGGTGTAGACCAGCCGGCCGGGACCCAGCAGCACGTCGTTGGCTGACAGGCGGCTCAGCACCGCGCCGGCATCCGGGCCGGCGACGATGAGCTTGGCCATCAGCGACATGTCGATAATCCCGACGGCCTCGCGGATAGCGGCGTGCTCCTGGCCGACCAGGTCGTGCGCGGGCGGCCGCCCGAACTCCATCGCCGCGGCCGGCGGCTCGCCGCCGGGGGCGAACCACTCGGGGAACTCCCAGCCGGCCGAGGCGCCGAAGTGCGCGCCGGCCGCCGCCAGCCGGTCGTGCAGCACCGAGCGGCGCACGTTCCGCCCGGTCGCGGGCTTCCAGGACGGCCAGACGGCGTCACCGAACAGCACGCCGAGCTGCTCGACGGTGCGCTCGGCCCGGAACCGCCGGGACGTCTCGTAGGCCGCGGTCCGGTCGATCGCCACCGCGGTGGCATCGACCGGCGGGATCCCGTCGACGATCCAGTGCGCCAGCATGCTGCCTACCCCGCCGCCGGACAGGATGCCCAGCGAGTTCAGCCCGGCCGCCACGAAGTAGCCGTCCAGCTCCGGGGCCGGGCCCAGCAGCGGCCGCACGTCGGAGGTGAACGACTCCGGCCCGCAGAAGAACGTCCGCAGCCCGGTGTCGGCCAGCGAGGGGATCCGGTTCATGGCCATCGCCAGGTAGGGCTCCATCCGCTCCCAGTCCGGCGGCAGCTTGCCGAAGGAGAAGTCGCGGGGCACGCCGTCCAGCGACCACGGCGCGCCGACCGGCTCGAACAGGCCGACCAGCATCCCGTCGCCCTCGGGCCGGTAGTAGCCGTAGCTTTCCGGGTCCTCGATGACCGGCAGGTCGGGATCCATCCCCGGCACCGTGTCGGTCAGCAGGTAGTAGTGCTCGGCCGCCTGCAGCGGTACCCGGACGCCGGCCAGCGCGCCGAACTGCCGGGCCCACATCCCGGCCGCGTTGACCACCACCTCGGTCTCCACCCGGCCGGCCTCGGTGAGCACCGCGGTGACCCGCCGGCCGCGGGTCTGCACCCCGGTCGCGGCCACGCCCTCCACCACCCGCACGCCGAGCTGGCGGGCGCCCTTGGCCAGCGCGGTGGCCACGCCGACCGGGTCGGCACGGCCCTCGTCGGCGACGAAGAACGCTGACAGCACGTCGTCGGTGCGGGCCAGCGGCCACATCCGGGCCATCTCGGCGGCCGAGATCTCGGTGTCCTCCACCCCGAAGCCGTGCATCCACTGCGCCTCGCGGCGCAGCGCCTCCTGCCGGGCCGGCGTGGTCGCCAGCGACAGGTGCCCGACCGGCCGGAAGCCGGTGGAGTGCCCCGTCTCGGCCTCCAGCCGGGAGTACAGGTCGCGGGAGTAGCGGCTGAAGAACAGCGCCGTCTCGTCGGTCATCCCGGCCGAGGTGATCAGGCCCGCGGCATGCCAGGTCGTCCCCGCGGTCAGCTGGTGCTGCTCCAGCAGCAGCACGTCGGTCCAGCCCAGGTGGGCCAGGTGATAGGCGATGCTGCAGCCGATGACCCCGCCGCCGACGATGACGACCTGAGCCCGGCTGGGCAGGTCCCTGCTGGTGGTTGCCTGCTCGTCCGGCACGCTGCGCCTCCCCGCTCCGGCCGCGGTCCTGGTCGCCGGCCCTGGTCTGTGGTCCTGAACAGCTATTCAAAACGGTGATCAGGGTCATTCCAGCATGCAAGGCAGCGGCCGGTCCAGAGCGGGGCGGGGTGCCGGTGGCAGGCTGTCGGTGCCCGGTCCGTATTGCAGGAGGTCCCCATGAGCGCCACCATCACCTCGGTCATCGCCGGAGCGGCGGTGCCCGGCGCCCCCGGCGGACGGCTGGCCTCGGTGAACCCGGCGCGGCTGAGCGAGGTCGTCGCCGAGGTGGAGCTGGGCGACGCCGGCACCCTGGCCGCTGCCGCGCGGGCCGCCCGGGCCGCCCAGCCGGGCTGGGCCGACGTGCCCGCCCCGGTCCGCGGCCGGGCCGTCGCGCACATCGGCCGCCTGGTCGAGGCTAACGCCCCGGCGCTGGCCGCCCTGGTCACCCGGGAGATCGGCAAGCCGTACGCCGAGGCCCTCGGCGAGGTCCGCGAGATCGTCGACACCTGCGATTTCTTCCTGGGTGAGGGCCGCCGCCTGTACGGGCAGACCGTGCCTAGCGAGATGCCCGACAAGCAGCTGTTCACCTTCCGCGACCCGGTCGGCGTGGCCGCCGTCATCACGGCGGGCAACTTCCCGGTCGCCGTCCCGTCCTGGTACCTCATCCCGGCCCTGCTGTGCGGCAACGCGGTGGTGTGGAAGCCCGCCGAGTACTCCCCCGCCTGCGGTGCGGCGCTGTTCGAGCTGATCGTCCGCGGCGGCGGCCTGCCCGACGGCGTGCTCAACCTGGTCATGGCCGACGGCGAGACCACCTTCACCGGGCTGGCCCAGGCACTGGCGGAAGGCACCGTCGACAAGATCGGCTTCACCGGCTCCTCCGCCGCCGGGTCGCGCATCGGCGAGCTGGCCGGCCGGCACCTGCAGTCGGCCTGCCTGGAGCTGGGCGGCAAGAACCCGATGGTCGTCACCCCGAGCGCGGACCTGGACCTGGCCGCCGAGGCGGCACTGTTCTCCGGGTTCGGCACCGCCGGGCAGCGCTGCACCTCGCTGGGCACGGTCATCGTGCACCAGGACGTCCACGATGACTTCCTGGCCCGCTTCGACGCGCTCACCCGCGCCGCGCCGATCGGTGACCCGGCCGGCGAGGTAGTGCTCGGGCCGCTGCTGGACCGCAAGTTCGCTGGCCGGTTCGCCGAGTACCTGGGCTGGATCCAGCCCCACCACACGGTGCTCGGCTCGACCGCGACTGGCCGGATCACCGCGGCCAGCCCCCGGGAGGACTTCGCGGGCGACCCGGCCGAGGGGCTGTACTGGCATCCGGTCATCGTCGACGGGGTACGCGAGGATGATGCGCTGTTCCTGAACGAGACCTTCGGCCCGATCGTCGGCGTCACCACCTACCGCGACCTGGCTGGGGCGATCCGGCTCGGCAACCTGCCCGGCTACGGCCTGTCGGCCTCGATCTACACCCGCGACCCGGCCGAGGTGTTCGGGTTCCGCCGCGGCATCCGGGCCGGCATGCTCAGCGTCAATAACTCCACCTCCGGCGCCGAGGCGCACCTGCCGTTCGGCGGCAACGGCAAGTCCGGCAACGGGTCCCGCCAGTCCGGCGCGTGGGTGCTGGACCAGTTCACCCGCTGGCAGTCGGTGAACTGGGACTACTCCGGCCGCCTGCAGAAGGCCCAGATGGACGTCGCGGACCTGATCCCTGATGAGGACTTCCGTCTGGGCAGCTGACCGCTTCGCGTCCCGGACGCTCCGCTCGCAGTCCGTTCCTGCCCTTAGTCCCCGGCTGACAACGGTTCCGGGCGGCCGTTTCAGCGTCGTTTCAGCGCCGCTCCAGCGCAGGCTGTCATGGTCCGCCCAGGCAGGCAGTGTGATCAAGGGGGCGGCAACGTGGCGCTACGACGGGGCACAGGACGACATGAAAGGCCGATCGCGCTGGCTGCGCCCGGCCGGGCGGCCCGGATAGCGGGGACTCTGCTGGCCGCGGCGGGGCTGGCGGTCCTGGGGATCCCCGGCACGGCGGCTCCGGCCGGAGCCGCGGCCGCGCTGGCGGCCCCCAGCATGTGGGGCATGGGCGAGAACTATTCCGGGGAGCTCGGCAACGGCAAT
Organism: Streptosporangiaceae bacterium; assembly: GCA_036490755.1. GTDB lineage: Bacteria > Actinomycetota > Actinomycetes > Streptosporangiales > Streptosporangiaceae > DASUBV01. The sequence goes on along the minus strand of DASXDJ010000162.1, from coordinate 22,155 downwards.
ACGTCTCTGCAGCGGACACCCGTCTCGGTCACCGCCACCACCCCGGCGGCCGCCGTGCAGATCTCCATGGGCGCTGACACCAGCGCCGCGGTCCTGGCCAACGGCCAGGTGGCCACCTGGGGCAACAACGGGTCGGGCCAGCTCGGCCTGGGCCCGAGTCCGGCGCAGCAGACCGTGCCGGCCGTGGTCCCCAACCTGGCCGGGATGGTCCAGGTCTCTATGGGATACGGGCACGCCCTGGCCCTGGACTCCGCCGGGACCGTCTGGTCGTGGGGCAGCAACCCCTACGGGGAACTGGGCAACGGCACCACCAGCAGCGCTCTAGCGTCTAATCCCACCCCCGTCCCCGTGCCTGGCCTGGCGGGGGTCATCCAGATCTCGGCAGGTGCGAACTACAGCCTCGCGCTGAAGTCCGACGGCACGGCATGGGCCTGGGGCCGCAACAATGCCGGCCAGCTCGGCGACCGCACCACGGTCAACCGGAACCGGCCTGAGCGGGTCCCCGGCCTGAGCGGGATCACCAGGGTCAGTGCCGGCCTCCGCACCTCCTACGCCATCGGGACCGGCGGCACGCTACTGGCCTGGGGCGACAACAGCAAAGGCCTGCTCGGCAACGGGACAGCTACCGGATTCGCGACCGCGCCGGCCGCGGTGCCGGGCCTGACCGGCGCCACCGCGGTGTCTAGCGGTGCGGAGGAGACCCTGGCTGTGATCGGCACCGCCAGGACCGTGTGGGCCTGGGGCACCAACTTCTTCGGCGAGGCCGGGGACGGCACCGCAACGCCGCATTACGCGCCCCAGCAGACCAGCGTGACAGGCGTGGCCAAGATCGCGTCGGGCTGGTACTTCAGCCTGGCGGCAACGTCCGGCGGGCAGCTGGTGGTCTGGGGCACAGATGTCTACGGCCAGCTGGGATACGGAGACTCCGGGGAGATCCTGACACCTACGGCCGTCATCGTGCTGGCCGGGGTCACGCAGATAGCAGCCGGCGCAGACGACACCCTCGTCATCGCCTCGCCCGCCCCGCGGGTCCCGAGCGTGATCAGCCTCGACCCGGCCGGCGCCTCGAGCGTGCTGACGGCGGCGGGCTACCACCTCGGCCGCGTCTCCCAGATCGTGGACATCACGTGCCAGTTCATCGGCGAGGTGAAGACACAGAGCCCGGCTGCCGGGACGATCGCCCAGCCGGGCACTTCCGTGAACGTCGGTGTCGGCAAGGCCGGCGGCAAGTGCATCGGCGACTGACTCCGGGCCCGGACCCGGCAGCGCCTGCCGGAAACCCGGGTGCGTCACGGCCCGCTCCCGGGTTACCGTCCCGGCGTGACTGATGCAGATGGCTACTTCGGCGAGCAGGTAGCCGCCACCTACGACGACCCCGGCGACCAGATGTTCTCGGCCGGGGTCGTGGACACCACGACTGACTTCCTGGCCGGCCTGGCCGGCGACGGCCGGGCGCTGGAACTGGCCATCGGAACCGGGCGGATCGCGCTGCCGCTGGCCCGCCGCGGCGTGCCCGTGCTCGGCATCGACATGTCCCGGGCCATGGTCGCCCGGCTGCGGGCCAAGCCCGGCGGCGACCAGATCGGCGTCACCATCGGCGACTTCGCCACCACCCGGGTCGAGGGCACGTTCTCGCTGGCCTACCTGGTCTTCAACACGGTCAACAACCTGACCACGCAGGACGCGCAGGTGGCCTGCTTCGCCAACGCGGCGGCCCACCTGGCTCCCGGCGGCTGCTTCGTCGTCGAGGTCGGGGTACCCGAGCTGCGCCGGCTGCCGCCGGGCCAGGACGTCGTGCCGTTCCGGGTCAGCGAGACGGGCTGGGCGTTCGACCGCTACGACGTCGTCACCCAGCAGTTCAGCTCGAACTACATCAACGTCGCCGGCGGCCGCGGGAGCTATCGCTCGATCCCGTTCCGGTATGTGTGGCCGTCCGAGCTGGACCTGATGGCCCGGATGGCCGGGCTGCGGCTGCGCGAGCGGTGGGCGGGCTGGGCCCGCGAGCCGTTCACCGCCGACAGTCGCCAGCACGTCTCGGTATGGGAGAAGCCGGCCGGCTGAATCGCGCTGGCCGGCCCGGGCCGGCACCCTCGGCGGATCCGGACCTGGCCGCCCAGCAGATTTCAGCGCCGCTTCAGTGCCGCTCCGGCCCGCGCTGTCATGGTCCGCCCAGACAGGCGGGCGATGACCGGGGAGGCCGGGGGCATGGGACGACAGCGAGTACGCATGCGCCGGGCGGGGGCGTTGCTGGCGGCGGCCGGGCTGGCCGCTCTAGCCATGACGGGCTCGGCGGCGGCTCCGGCGGGAGCCGCCAGCACCGCCGCGGCGGCCAGGACGCCAGGTGTCTGGGGCTGGGGCTCCAACAACTACGGCCAGGTCGGCAACGGAACATACGGCGAGCTGCCGACGCCGGTCACGGTGACCATGCCCGGCCCGGTGGCGCAGCTCGCCGCGGGTTCCGAGGACAGCGCCGCGGTCCTGACCGACGGACGGCTGGCGACCTGGGGCGGCGCCTTCTACTGCCTGCTGGGCTCCGGTGCCAGCGCGCCGGAGCGGTCGGTGCCGACCGTCCTGCCGGGCCTCACGGGCATGGTTCAGGCCGCCATCGGACTGGATCACGTCCTGGCGCTGGGCTCGGCTGGCACCGTCTGGTCGTGGGGCACTAATGCCTTCGGGCAGCTGGGCAACGGGACCACCAGCAGCGTGTCCTGCCCCGGCCCGGTCCCGGTGCCGGTGCCCGGGCTGACCGGGATCACCCAGGTGTCGGCCGGCCTGAACTTCAGCCTGGCGCGGAAATCCGACGGCACGGTCTGGGCCGGGGGGCGCGAACGACAAGGGCCAGCTGGGTGATCACACGACCGTGAGCCGGAGCCGGCCGCAGCAGGTGCCCGGCCTGGCCGGCATCAGCCGGGTCTACGCCGGCACCAGCACGGCCTACAGCGACAGCCTGACCGCCCTCGGCCATGCCTCGACGACCACCCCCGCCCTGGTGCCGGCCCTGGCCGGGGTGACCCGGGTCGCGGCCGCCGACTTCAGCGGGCTGGCCGCGGGCTCGCCCGCGCCGCGGATCCCGAGCGTGATCGGCGATGTCCAGGCCACCGCGACGGCGGACCTGCAGGCCGCCGGCCTCACCGTCGGCCGGGTCGCCACCGTCGTGGACCTGACCTGCGAGTACATCGGCGTCGTGAAGACGCAGAGCCCGGCGGCCGGCAGCTTCGCCCAGCCCGGCACAGCGGTGAGCCTGGCCATCGGCAAGGCCGGCGGCAAATGCCTCGGCGACTGACCTCCCCGGAGGGCCGCGCCCGCCTCCCCGGCCGCGGGCAGGCAGCCGCCCGATGGTGGCGTGAGCCCGCAGGACATCGGCTCCTGCGGGCTCGCGTCACGAGCATTCGAGTAATAACTTGTCTTTAACCGCCTCGCGACATACGCTGTCGATATATCGTGATCGTATCGAGAGTGAGCGGGGGCGTGATGGGCACAGCAGCCTTCAGCGCAGAGGACTTCCCCTTTGACATCAGCGGCGTGTTCCGGTGCGCCGATGACGTGATGGACCAGGTCCGGCAGGGCCTGCGGGCCGCTGCCCGCGGCCAGGGGCCGTGGGACTGGGCCGGGGGCCGCGGCGGCCACGGGCACTGGGGCGGCGGCGCCGGGCCGCGCGGCGGCTGGTGGCCCGGAGCACCCGGGGCGCAGAGCGCCCGCGGGCCCAAGGCTGGCCGCGGCGACGTGCGCGCGGCCATCCTGGCCCTGCTGCGGGAGGGCCCGCGCAACGGCTATCAGATCATGTCCGACATCGAGGAACGCAGTAACGGGGCCTGGCGGCCCAGTCCCGGCGCGGTATACCCGGCGCTGTCGGCGCTGGCCGACGAGGGCCTCATCGAGGCCGAGGAGTCCGGCGGCCGGCGGCAGTACCAGCTGACCGACGCCGGGCGCGAGTACGTCGAGGCCAACCCCGGCAAGGCCCGCGGGGCCTGGGAGTCGACCGAGCAGCAGGAGGCCTGGGAGGTACCCGGCCTGTTCGGCGAGGCAGCCCGGCTGGGCGGCGCGATCGTCCAGGTCGCCCGGGCCGGCACGCCCGAGCAGGTCCGCGAGGCCGAGCAGGCCCTGGAGCGGGCCCGGCGCACCCTGTACCGGATCCTCGCCGACGACGAGGACACCCCGGACACCGCCGGCGAGGCCGGCAACTAGCCCAGCGACACCGAGCAGGAGCAGGCAGGCACCGCCATGAACGACCACATCCGCACTGCCGAGGCCGACCGCGAGCGGGTCGCGGAACGGCTCCGGGAGCACTACGCCCAGGGCCGTCTGAGCGCTGAGGAGTTCGATGAGCGGCTCACCGCCGCTCTCGGCGCCACCACCTTCGGGGACCTGCGCCAGACCATGACCGACCTGCCCGAGCCCGGGACCGGGCCGGGCGGGAGCCAGAGCGCGGCCGGGCCGGGCGCCCGGCGTGGCGGTGGCCGGCCGCGGCGCCCGCGCCGGCCGCCCTGGTCCGGCCGGCCGGGCTGGGGCCCGCCGGGCTCCGGCGGACCCGGCTGGGGCGGGCCAGGCTGGGCGGGTGCCCGGTGGGCCGCGGCGGGCTGGGAGGGGCCGCGGCGGCGGCGCCCGTTCCGGCGCGGCGCCCGGATCCTGCCGCTGCTGCTGATCGCCCTGATCCTGGCCCTGGTCATCCCCGGCCTGGGCTGGCTGTTCATCACGCTGATCAAGGTGATGCTGGTGCTCTGGCTGCTGGCCATGGTGGCCGGCGCTGTCGCGCTGTTCCGGTTCCGGCGGCACACACGGCGCTGGAAGCAGGCGTTCTTCGACCAGGACTGGCCCGGCCGCGACTGGTACCAGCACTACCGGCGGCAGGGAAACCAGTTCGACTGACCGGCCGGGGCTCCGGCCAGCGACGCCCGATGGCAATCGCCGGCGGGCCAGCTGACCCGCCGGAACGGGGGCAGGCAGTGCGCGCCGGCCGCTGGCCGGCGCGCACTGCCGTGTCAGCCCGGGGACTGGGAGATGTTCACCATCCACGGGACACCGAACTGGTCGGTGACCATGCCGAACTCATCGCCCCACATGCTTCTCCAGCGGCACGGTCACGGTGCCGCCCGCGGCCAGCTTCTCGAAGTAGCCGCGCAGTGCCGCGTCGTCGCCACTGAGGCTGACCGCCGCCCCGGCTAGCGGCTGGTATTCCATGTGGCTCGGGACATCGGCGCCCATGATGGTGTACCCGTGGCCGGTCTCCAGCTGGCCGTGCATGATCTTGTCGGCGTCAGCCCCCTCCATGCCGCCGAGCTCGCCGAAGGTGTTGAGGTTGAGGTCGCCGCCGAACACGCCTGATAGAACTCCAGGGCCTGGCGGGCGGTGCCGTCGAAGTTGAGATACGAGTTCAGCTGAGAGGCCATCTGCCTCATCCCCCTGCCGGACGGAGCCTGGCTTTCCTGATGAGGTCGCGACGCTACTAGCGGCCGCTGACGGCGCGCCGTCATCCCGCTGGAGGGCGTGTGTGCTGCGGGCGGATCTCGCGGCCGGCACCCGTCGTGACGTACCATCCGCGTGCGCGCCGGATACCGGCGTGGCGGCGGAAGCCCGGCAGCCGGCCGCCCGGGTGCGGCCCGGCGGCCCGGCGCGGCGACAGGAAGCGAGCGGGCATGGCGGGCTATGTGCGGGACTGGCTCGGGCCGCAGCACGGGCCTGCGTCGGACCTGGACCTGGCCGTGCTGCTGGTCAACTCACTCGACCTGCTGGAAGACCCGGCGGACCGGCTGTGGGACCTGGCCTGGATCAGCGAGATCCTCGCCGATGTCGGTCACGGTGACCTGGCCCGCGCGCTCACCGCCGGCGACGTGGCCCCGCTGCGCGAGCTGCGCGCCGCCCTGCGGGCCGTGTTCACCGCCGAGACGGCGCAGGACGCCGCCGCGCTGCTCAACCCGCTGCTGCTGCGCGCCGCCGCCATCCCGCAGCTCGTGGTGTCCGACGCCGGCGTGCGGCTGCAGGTGGCGCCCGGCCAGACGGGCCTGGCCGCGCTCAGCGCGCGGCTTCCGGCGGCCCTGGCCGGGCACGTGGCCGAGACCGGCACGGCCCGGCTGGGCAGCTGCGCCGCGCGGCCCTGCCAGTGCGCGTTCATCGACCGCACCCGGGCGCGCACCCGCCGGTACTGCTGCACCGCGTGCAACGACCGCGCGGCAGCCCGGCAGTACCGGCAGCGCCGGCAGCGCCGGCGCGACGCCTAGCGTCCCCCCGCGGGCACTGCCGCTCCCGCAGCAGCTAGCGAGCGCTCCGAGCGTGACCGGGCACAAGATCTCCCTGCCTGCCGCGTTCCGCCCGCCTCCCGCGTTCCGCCGCTGGTCCGTCACGGTCGTGCATCACTCATCGTCAGCTTCTTGACTGCTCGTGAAACTGACGCCTCATAATGCGTCAGTGCTAAGTATCTTTTTGGAACTGACGAAGGGAAGGGCTTATGGTGCCTCACCTGATCCGCCGGGCCGCGCTGGGCGTCACGCTGGCCGGCATCCTGGCCACCGCAGCAGCCGTGCCGTCGCAGGCGGCGTCCCCGGCGCACGCGGCCGCCGCAGTAGCGGCGCAGTCCCCGGCCGCGGCGCGAGTGATCATCCGGGATGTGCGGGTGCCGGTCCCCGGCCGGCATTCCGTCCCGGCCTACCTGGTCCGGCCCGCCGGCGCGCTGCCGCGGGGCAGCCAGGCCGGCATCCTGTTCCTGCACTGGCTGGGCCAGATCCACAGTGACCGGACCGAGTTCCTGGCCGAGGCGGTGCAGCTGGCCAGCCACGGCGCGGTGTCGCTGCTGCCGGAGGGCACGTTCCCCTACACCCTGGCCCCGAAGGGCACCCGGCACGACGTGACGGCCGTCCGCCGGCAGCTGGCCGCCTTCCGGGCTGCGCTGAACTGGCTGATCGCCCGGCCTGCGGTCGATCACGCGCGCGTCGGCGTGGTCGGGCATGACTACGGCGCCATGTACGGGACGCTGCTGGCCAATTCCGACCGCCGGGTGCACGCCGCGGTGCTCGCTACCCCGGACGCCACCTGGGGGCACTGGTTCGTCAAGTACTGGCTGGGCTTCACCGGCCAGCACGCGGCCCGGTACAAGGCCCTGTTCACCCGGCTGCAGCCGGTCCGGCACGTCGGCCGTCTCGGCCACCGGGAGCTGTTCCAGTGGGCCGGGCAGGACATCTACATCGGCGCAGCGGTCCGGCAGCAGTTCGCCCGGCACGCTCCGCACGCCCTGGTCGACCTGTACCCCGATGCTGATCACCAGCTGACCAGCGCCGCGCAGGCCGATCGTGACACCTTCCTTACCCGCGAGCTCGGCCTGTCCTGAGGCCGCGCAGCGGGTGGTCCGGCCGGCGCGCTCAGCCGGCCGGACCACCCGCGCAGCCGGGGACAGCGCCGTTCCCGGCCGCGCCCGCAGGACGGTGTCACGCCGGCCGGGCAATCGGGACCGCCATTCCCGGCCGCTACGGGCCGGACGGTGCTCGCGCCGGCCGCGCGCGGGCCCGACGCTGCCGCTCCCCTGGCCGCGTCGTCGTTATCGCTGGTCGCGCTGCCAGAGGGTAACGGTGATACCGCGGTACCGCCGCTGCGCGATCAGCGTGTACTGCTGCTGCAGCAGCCGGGTCTCGGCCACGGCCGGGCCGGGTGGCAGCTGCCGTGACGGGGCCCGGCCGAGGACCCAGATCCGGCGGAACCGCGGCATCAGCGCGACGGCGGCTACGGCCGGCTTGCTGGTGCCCTGGAAGGAACCGCTGCGGGCGGGCGAGATGGCCAGGCCGAAGTCACGGGTGTCGCGATAGTCGGCCGGATAGCCAAGCTCGGCCTTGCGGAAGAACCGGCCGAAGTACAGGATCCCGTCGCCGGGCCGGGCGTGGGCGCCGATGTACTGCGACGGGCCGCCGAAGTCGAACAGGCGGCTGCCCGGGGTCCGGACCGCGCGCTGCGGGCCCAGCTGCAGCACCAGCGCGCCCGCGATGACCACCACGCCGAGCGCCATCGCTGCCGTCCGCGGCGCGGCGGCCTGCTCCGGGCGTGAGCGGGCCAGCCACTGCGCGAGCCGCTGCCCGGCCCGGGCCAGGCCGGCCCCGGCCAGCAGCGCCGCTCCGGCCTCGCCGTACAGGACGTACCGGTCGACGTAGAGCGGGCGGGCCACGACCGACTCGGTCAGCAGCAGCGCCGCCGGCACGATCAGCAGCGGCAGCGCCACCGACGCCAGTGTCACCGGCGGCCGGGTCCCGGCCCGGCCGCGGTCCCGGCGGCCGGGCAGCAGCGCCAGCAGGGCGCAGACGGCCACCAGAACGGCGGCGGCGGTCGTGGCGCCGAAGTAGTCGTGGAACAAGACCAGCAGGTCGTGCGTGCCGGGCGGGGTAATCCAGGTCACCGCCTCGCCTTCGCGGTCACTGAGCACCGCCAGCGGGCTGACCAGCACCGCGGCAGCGGCCGCCGCTGCCGCCCACCGGACGGCTACCGCCCCGCCGGGCCGGGCCAGCGCGATGGTGACCGCGTGCGCCGCGATGACCAGCAGCGCCATCTCGTTCAGGTACCCGGCCAGGGTGAGCAGCGCACCGTAGCCGAGCCACCAGACGGCGACCCGAGGCCGGGACGCCGGCGACCCCGCGAGCGAGCCTGCGGGGCGCGGCGTCGCCTGGACTGAGGAGCCTGCGCCGAGGGAAGGCGGCGCCACCGGGCGCCCCGCGGGTGAGCGAGCAATAGGCCCAGCATTCAGCGCCCGGAGCAGCGCGAGCGTGGCTGCCAGCACGCAGGCCAGGACCAGCGCATAGGAGCGGGCCGTCTGCGCGTAGTAGGTGATGACCGGGGTCACCGCCATGACCAGGCCCGCCAGCAGCCCGGCGGCCGCCGACCCGGTGAGCCGCCGGCCCACGATCGCCAGCAGGGCGGCGGCCAGCGCCATGGCCAGGACTGACGGGATGCGCATGACCGCAGGGCTGCTGCCCACCGCCATCCAGGCGTGCATGAACAGGTAGTACAGGCCGTGCACGGCGTCGACGTGGCGCAGCAGCAGGGTCAGCGGGCGCAGCGGCAGCAGCGCGGCCCACCGCGTCGCCACCTCGTCGTTGCCCATCGCGGAGTCGCGGGCGAGCCCCCACAGCCCGGCCACGACCAGGACGGCCGCCGCGGCCGCGGGCGCCGCCATGCCCGGGGCCAGCGCCGGCCACCGGCCCGGCCGCTGGCGCCCGGTCGGCGGAACCAGGCCGGCCGCTGCCGGGCCGACCGTCGGCAGGCCCCCGGGCACCGGGCCGGCCGGTACCGGGCCGGCCGGCACGGGGCCGGCGGGCGGTAGACCAGCAGGTGCCGAGCCCGCCGCGGCCGGCTCAGCCGGCACCTGATCATCCGCGGCCGGGCCTCCAGACCCGGGGGCGCTGGTCGCCGACGCCACGGCCGGGTCGGCGGCCGGCTTCCCGGCCGGGGTCATCGCGGGTCGTCGATCGAGGCCGCGAACGTCTCCCGCCAGCACTCCGGCGAGGTGAACTCCGCCGCCGCGGCCCGGTAGCTGGCCGCCAGCCGGGGCCAGTCGCGCAGCAGCCGGGCGTGCAGCAGCGCGCTGCGCTGACCCAGCGACCGGAACTGCCTCGGGTCCCGCTGGTACCAGGCCGTGCTGGTGCCGTCGGCGGCCGACACCAGGGCGCTGTCGATGTTGGCCAGCGCCCACCAGGAGGCGTCCTGGTAGGGCAGCGCGGCCTGCGGGCGCTTCCTGGCTTCCGGCTTGGGCGCGGTCAGCTGGCGCGCCGCGCCGGCCGCCGCCTTGATCATCAGGTCGACGGGATTCGACGGGGAGCTGAACTCGCGGCCCTTGCCCGGCGGCTTGCGCCGCCGGACCGGCGGGAAGTGCTCGATGTCGCTGCTGCCCCGGGCGTCGGCGTACCTGGTCCGCAGCTCGCGCAGCTGGGCCATCTTGGACTGCAGCTCGGCGTGCAGCTGGTCCGGGCCGGCCAGCACGTCGGAGATGGCCAGCAGCCGCAGCGCCGCGGTCGAGTACTGCATCGACAGCAGGTGCTGGACCTGGGTCTCGGCGCTCTCGGCGACGAGCCGGCCGCCGCGCTCATAGGGCGAGTGCAGCAGTGCGGTGATGACCCGGTTGCGCAGGTGGTAGTAGGCCTGCCAGTCGTGGGCGTCGTTCTTGTCCTGCCACGGCACGTGCCAGGCGGCCACGCCAGGCATGGACACCGTCGGGTAGCCCGCCCGGCGGGCGCGCAGTCCGTACTCGGCGTCGTCCCACTTGATGAATACCGGCAGCGCCAGGCCGATCTCGGCGATCACCGAGGTCGGGATCAGGCACATCCACCAGCCGTTGTAGTCGCTGTCGACACGGCGGTGCAGCCACGGGGTGTTGCGCAGGTTGCGGCGGCCGAAGTCGTGCCGCTGCCGGGTGTGCGGGGCCGGTCCCCACCACCACTTGTAGGGCGCCACCGTCTCGCCGAAGGCGTGCAGCACCGACCGGTCATACAGGCTGAACATGTGCCCGCCGACGATGGTCGGCCGCCGGGCCAGGCCGGCGAACATCACCGCGCGGCGGATGCCCTCCGGGTCGAGGCTGATGTCGTCGTCGAGCAGCAGCAGGAAGTCGCTGTGCCCGGCGCTGACCGTCTCGTCCATGGCCCGGGCGAACCCGCCCGAGCCGCCCAGGTTGCCCTGCTCGATCAGGTGCAGCCGCCCGTGCAGCAGCTTGGCCGCGTCGGCGTAGTCGGGGTGCTCGCGGACCCGCTGGCTGCCCTGGTCGACGACGTAGACGGCGTCGGTGCTGTCGAGGACCTCGGCCGCCTCGCCCAGCGTGCGCAGGTTGTCGACCAGGAAGCCGGGCCGGTTGAAGGTGGTGATGCCGATGCTGACCCGGCCGCCGCGGGCGCGCTGCGCGGCCTCGGGCGGCACGGCGGCGGCCCAGTCCGCCTCGATGAGCGTGACCGGGTTCTTGCCGGCCACCAGGTCGAACCAGTACCAGCCGCCGTCGATGAACTGGCCCAGCGGCAGGGTGCGCTCGACCGACTGCGGCTCGCCGGCATCGACGCTGATCGTCTCGACGGCGTGGCTGTGCCCCTTGGCCGTCGACCGGTACAGGAAGATCGTCGCCTCGCCGGCCAGCCGGAGCCGCAGCGTGACCGACTCGACGGTCGTCCAGCGCCGCCAGTAGCTGGCCGGGAAGGCGTTGAAGTAGGTGGCGAACGACACCCGGCGGCCGGGCGCGATGGCGGCACTGCGCCGCGGCCCGGCGTCGCGGGCCAGTTCGGCCGCCGACGCCGGCAGCCCGGCGCCGAACCGGATGCTGGACTGGGCCTCGCCGACAGCAGCGTTGGCGATCGGCGCGGCCGACGTCACCGCGCCGGCCCTGGTCAGCGACTGGGTCAGCTGCTCGGAGGCCAGCTCGGCGGCGCCGCGGTCCATGTTCGTCTCGACGTACAGCGGGACGACGTCCAGGTCATCGCCGGGGAACACGACCCGCTGCAGGACGCACAGCCCGCCCGGGTCCGCGTTCGCGCCGATCTGCGCGCTGGGCTCAGTCACGGCCGGCGCCCAGCAGGTGCAGCGGCTCGCGGCCGGCGAAGAACGGGCGCAGCTGGTTGTCGTACATGCTCAGCGCCGAGCCGATGGCCATGTGCATGTCCAGGTACTGGTAGGTGCCCAGGCGGCCGCCGAACAGCACGCCCGGCTCCCGCCGGGCCAGCTCGCGGTAGGCCAGCAGGCGGGCCCGGTCGGCCGTGGCGTTCACCGGGTAGTACGGCTCGTCGTCGCGGCCGGCCGGCCGCGAGTACTCCCGCATGATCACTGTCTTGTCCTCCGGGTACCAGTCACGCTCCGGGTGAAAGTGCCGGAACTCATGGATGCGCGTGAACGGGACGTCGGCGTCGGCGTAGTTCATCACCGGCGTGCCCTGGAAATCGCCGACCGGCAGGACCTGGAGGTCAAAGTCCAGGGTCCGCCAGCCCAGCTCGCCCTCGGCGTAGCTGAAGTAGGCGTCCAGCGGGCCGGTGTACACCACCGGGACGCTGCCGAGCAGGTCTCCGCGCAGGCTCGCGAAGTCCGTGTCCAGCCGCACCTCGATGCTCGGGTGGTCAGCCATCCGCTCCAGCCACGCGGTGTACCCGTCGACGGGCAGGCCCTCGTAGGTGTCGCTGAAGTACCGGTTGTTGAAGGTGTAGCGGACCGGCAGCCGGGTGATGATCTCGGCCGGCAGGTCCAGCGGGTCGGCCTGCCACTGCTTGGCGGTGTAGCCGCGGATGAAGGCCTCATACAGCGGCCGGCCGATCAGCGAGATGGCCTGCTCCTCCAGGTTGGCGGCCTGGCCCGGCGGCACCTCGGCCGCCTGGCCGGCGATCAGCTCCCTGGCCTGGCCCGGGGACATCGCGGCGCCGAAGTACTCGCAGATGGTGCCGAGGTTGATCGGCAGCGGGTAGACCCGGCCCTTGAAGGTGGAGAACACCCGGTGCTGGTAGCCGGTGAAGGCGGTGAACTGGCTGACGTACTCCCAGATCCGGGTGCTCGAGGTGTGGAACAGGTGCGCGCCGTAGCGGTGGACCTCGATGCCGGTCTGCGGCTCGGGCTCGGAGTAGGCGTTGCCGCCGATGTGGCCGCGCCGCTCCACGATCAGCACCCGCAGCCCCAGGTCGCGGGCGCACCGGTCGGCGATGGTCAGCCCGAAGAACCCGGACCCGACGATGACCAGGTCAGCGTTCACGCGCGCACCGGCCCGGCCGCGGCCAGCAGGTCGTACTCCCACTCCAGCGGGTAGCCATCCCATTCCGCGGCCCGGCGGCCGGCCTCGCGCTCCAGGTCGGGCTCGCTGCCGGCGGCCTCCGGGCGCCCGGCGTACCGGGTCACGATGGGCTTGTAGACGGCGCGGCGGCACCACCACGGGACCAGCCGGTAGCCGCCGCGGACCGCCACGTTGCGCAGGTACTCGCCGGCGGTGATGAACCCGGCGCGGCGGAACTCCCGCTGCAGCCGCAGTTCCGAGCGCAGCAGCGCGGTGCCGCCGCGGCGCTTGAAGGCGGTCGCGCCGACCCGGTAGAACACCAGCGGCTCGGCCACGTTCGCGGCCCGGGCGCCGTTGCCCAGCATCCGGGCGAACAGCGCGTAGTCCTCCATCAGCGGCAGGTCGCCGTAGCCGCCGGCGGCCTGCACGGCATGCCGCCGGTAGACCACCGTCGGGTGGTTGAACGGGTCGTGCATCCGCGCGTAGCGGCGGATGTGGTCCGGGTCGGTGGGCGGGACCCGCTGCCCGACGACGGCGTCGGTGTCGCCGGTGAACTCCAGCAGGCCCGACCCGACGATGTCGGCGTCGGCCATCAGCGGCAGCTCGACCTCGAACCGGTGCGGCATGGCCACGTCGTCGGCGTCCATCCGGGCCACCACGTCGTACCAGCTCGCGGCCAGCCCGTGGTCCAGGGCCGGCCCGAGGCCGCAGTTGCGGGCCAGCGGGACGAACGTGACCGGGACCGGGCTGGCGGCCCGCAGCCCGGCCAGGCACTGCGCGATCTCCTCGCGCACCGGGCCGTCCTGGACGATGATCACCTGATCCGGGCGGACGGTCTGGTCGTCGACCGCGCTGCGGAACGCGCGCCGCAGGTAATCAGGCCGGTCCCCGTCGTATACCGAGAGCAGTAGCGCGAAGGGCTCATGCATGCGCAGGTGTCGCCTTCCGTCTTCTGGTGAATGGAGTACCGCGGCGCGAGAGAGATAGGGGCGGCGGCGCCGGTGAATTCCAGCGGTACGGCAACTGACCGTAGAGAGCGCGAATGTCCGGTTGCGGGCAGTTACTTTTCCCCCGCTAGACGATTGCGTGAACGGTTGCTGACGAGAGCTTGCGGGCGGTTTGCCGGGATTACTGTCGGTCGCGTGAACGCTTCCGACTCCGCCGCCCCGGCGAGCCCGCCCGGCCGCCGGGTATTCCTGCACGTCGGCGAGCCCAAGACGGGCACCACGTTCCTGCAGCAGGTGATGTGGCGCAACCGCGCTGAGCTGGCGGCCGCTGGCGTGGTGCTGCCCGGTCATCATCCGCAAGACCACTACCGGGCCAGCCAGGACCTGCGCGGCATCCAGAAGCTGGCCTCGGACCCGGCGGGCTCGTGGGCCGGCGAGTGGGAGATCCTCGCCGAGCAGGCCCGGCAGGCGCCGGGCACGGCGGTGATCTCCCATGAGCTGTTCGCCGCGGTCGATGCGCAGCAGGCCGCCCGGGCCATGGCCAGCCTGGCCCCGGCGCAGGTGCACATCGTGCTGACCGTCCGGGACATGGGCACGCTGCTGCCCGCCGAGTGGCAGGAGACGGTCAAGCACCGCAATGCCCGGCCGTGGCGCGAGTGGCTGAGCGCGGTGATCGACACCGAGGCGGCGGACCCTGGCCGGCGGCAGTGGTGGTTCTGGCGGGTGCACGACACCATGGCCATCCTGGATGTGTGGTCCCGGCAGGTGCCGCCCGAGCGGGTGCACGTGATCACGACCCCGCCGCGCGAGGCCAGCAGCGGGCTGTTGTGGCAGCGGTTCGCCGGGCTGCTGGGCGTCGACCCGGCCGCCGTGGACCTGAGCCGGGCGCGGCCGAACTCCTCGCTCGGGCTGCCGGAGATCGAGTTCCTGCGGCGCCTCAACGAGCAGCTGCCCGCCGAGGTCCCGGACTGGTTCTACATGTGGAACGTCAAGGAGGCCGTCGCGCACCGGGCGCTGGCCGCCCGGCCGCGGGAGGGACGGCTGGAGCTCCCGGCCGAGCGCGAGGACTGGGCCCGCGAGCACGCCGACAAGCTCGTCGCCGCGCTGCTCGGATCGGGCTATGACCTGATCGGCGAGCCCGCCGAGCTGATCCCGCGGCCCGCGGCGCTGGCCGCCCGGCTGGAATCCGCCGGGGCGGGCGGCGCGGCGGCGCCCGCCGACCCGGCCGGGCAGCCCGCGGACAAGATCCTGGACGCCGCGGTGCAGGCGGCCGCGGCGCTGGTAGTCAACCAGTACCACCGGGCCTACCCCGCGGCGAAGCCGCAGCGCGACGCGGCCGGGCCGCGCGGGCTGGTCGGCCGGGTCGAGTCGACCGTCGCCGCCTCGCCGTGGCTAAAGCGGACCGTGCGCGAGCTGAGCAGCCGGTTCCTGGCCGTGCGCCGGCTGCGCATCCTGGCGTGGCGGACGATGGAGCGCCGCCGGGCGCAGCACCGTGCCTGAGGCCCGGCCCGGCGCCGTCCGGGTCACCGCCGTGGTCGTCACCTGGAACCGGCAGGACCTGCTGCTGGAGTCGCTGGCCGCGGTCAGCGAGCAGAGCCGGCCCCCGGACGCGGTGATCGTGGTGGACAACGCCTCCTCCGACGGCACCGCGCAGGCCGTGCGGGACAGCTTCCCGCAGGTGCGGCTGACCGAGCTGACCCGCAACACCGGCGGCGCCGGCGGGTTCGCCGCCGGGCTGGCCCTGGCCCTGGCGGACGGCGCTGACCTGGTGTGGCTGATGGACGACGACACCGTGCCGCGGCGTGACGCCCTGGCCCCGCTGGTCGCGGCCTGGGCCGGCCACCCGGGCCAGCCGCCCGCGCTGGTCGCCAGTCAGGTGGTGTGGACCGACGGCCGGGCCCACCCGATGAACACCCCGCGCCCCCGGCCGCTGGTCAGCCGGTCCCGGCGCCGGGCGGCCGGGGTGGTCGGCTGCGTCCCGGTCCGCTCGGCGTCGTTCGTGTCGGTCCTGGTGGACGCTGCCGCCTGCCGCCGCAGCGGGCTGCCGCAGGCCGACTACTTCCTGTGGAACGACGACTTCGAGTTCAGCGCCCGGCTGCTGCGCGACCGGCAGGGCCTGCTGTGCCCGGCGAGCATCGTGGTGCACAAGACCCGGCTGCGCGCCTCGACCGACGTCGACCCGGGGCCGCGGTTCTTCTACGAGGTCCGGAACAAGATCTGGATGCTGCGCTCGGCGGCGCCGCTCGGCCCGCTGGAGCGGGTCCTGTACGGCGGCTCGACGCTGCGCCGGTGGGCCCGGACATTCGCCCGGTCAGGTGACCGGCGAGCGCTGGGAGCGGCCCTCGCCCGCGGCGTCGCCGCCGGCCTGGCCGGCCGTCCCCGGCCCGCCGGCGTGGTGCTGGCCGGCGCTGGCCTGGACCTCGCCGGGCTCGGCATCAGCAAGCTCGACGCCGCCGGATTCGGCGGCGGCGACGCCGGCCCCCGGCCGGGCACCGTCGCGCCGCGCGGCCCGCGGCCGCCAGCTCGCCTGTAGCAGCGCGCACAGGCCGAGCACCCCGGCCGGCGGCAGCATGACGACTGCGGGCAGCTGGTACCGCCAGGAGAACTCGAACACGTCCGGCACCAGCAGCACGGCGATGGTGACGCCGGTCCACGCCAGGCAGGCCAGCATCAGCGGGCGCGCCGCCGCGGCCTGCTGCGGCCGGCGGGCGCGCTGCTGCCGCCGGGTCAGTGCCCGGCGCAGCGCCAGTACCGTCCCGGCCGCCGCCAGCAGCGCGAGCAGGGCCAGCAGCGGGCCTGGCGTGTAGCCGATGCTCAGCTGGTAGTCGTGCAGGACCGCGGCCAGCGGGGTGGCGACCCGCGCGGGGCCGCCGTCGGCCGGGCTGAGCGGGTGGTGCAGGAACCGCCCGAACACGTGCGGCTGGGTGCCGATGATGATGCGCCCGCCGGGGCCCAGGCTGATCTCCGGCGGGAACACCGGGTAGCTGCGCTGGAACTGCCAGCGGCCGATCGGGGTGATGCCCGGCCGGGGGCCGCGCCGCAGCGTGAACAGCCGCAGTGAGTCCCGGGCCACCGCGGCCGCTACCCGCAGCGGCTGCTGGTGCTCCACCGCCGAGCTCAGCTCCCGGATCAGCTGCTGGCGGCCCGCGCCGGGCGGGACCGGCGCGGTGTGCAGCGGCGACTGGCCGGCGTGCTCCAGCCAGTCGGCGCCCATGGCGCGGGCGGCCGGGTCCGGGCACAGCGGCCGGACGTCCGCGGGCAGGGTCAGGGTCGCGCAGTCCGCCGCGGCGGCGAGCCGGCCGCTGGTGGGCTGGCCCGCCGAGAGCCAGAAATGCCCGGTGGCAATAGCGGAGCCCGCGCAGTACACCAGGATCGGCGCGGCGAACGCCGCGGCCAGGGTGGCGCCCAGTGCCGTGATCCGGCGCCAGCCGCCGCCCGCCAGCACCAGGTAGACCAGGGCCGGGGCGATCAGGATCTCGCCCAGCTGGCGGACGGTGGCCGAGGTGCCCAGCAGCAGCCCGGCCCCGGCCGCGGCGGGCAGGCTCACCGCCGGCCGCCACAGCAGCACCACCAGCCCGGCCACCACGATCGCCTCGAACCAGACGTCGGGCATGATGACCTGCTCCATCTGGAGCTGGTAGGCATCCAGCAGCACGGGCCCGGTGGCCAGCGCGGCCAGCCAGCGCGGCGTGCCGCGGCGCAGCAGCACGGCATAGATGCCGGCCGCCATGGCCAGGCCCAGCAGGTGCTGCAGCGCGGCCACGGTGGCCAGGCTGCCGACGGCCAGGACGGCCTTGAGGATCACCCCGTAGCCGAGCGGGTCGGAGCCCGGCCAGTTCCCGGACAGGTACTTGATGGTGTCGATGTACAGCAGCGCGGGCCGGTAGGCGAGCTGCGCGAGCACGCGCAGCACCAGGCCGGCCAGCAGCAGGATGGCCAGCAGCCAGTGGCGGCGGGCCAGCGCGACAGCCCGGCCGGGCCGCAGCGCGCCGGCGGAGATTGCGGGCCGCAGCGTGCCCAGTGACATTCCTGGCTCCCTCACGGGCTTCTTGCTGTTATCGCGGCGCTGGCGGCGCGCCCGGGGCCGGCCGGCCCGCGGCGGCCCTGCCACTGTGCCGCCGGGCCGGCCACCGGGGGCCGCTGTTTGCGCACTGTTCGGCAGATTGTCCCGGCCTGGTCAGCTGTGCTTCCCGGCCCGCTCGCCGGCGGCCGTGACCTGGACGGCGCGGGCCGGCGCCGGCGATCATGACTTGCCGGGGCCGCGCCGAACCCCCGCGAAAGGACCGAGATGGGACAGCTAGCCGGGCTGCGTGCCCTGGTCACCGGCGGAGCGTCCGGGCTGGGGCGGGCGATAGCCGCGGCCTTCGCCGCCGAGGGCGCGGCGGTGGTCATCCTGGACGTGGCGGCCCAGCCGCCGCCCGGCCTGCCGGACGGCGCCGGCTATCAGTGCGCGGACGTGACCGACGACGGCGCCGTCCGGGCCGCGGTGCGTGCCGCCGGCGGGCAGCTGGGCGGGCTGGACGTGGTGGCCAGCAACGCCGGCATCGGCTCGCAGTCGGTCGTCGCGGACGCCACCGACGACGAATGGCACCACGTGCTGGACGTCAACGTCATCGGGATGGCCCGGGTCGCCCGCGCCGCCTGGCCCTACCTGCGGGAGTCCGGCCACGGGGCGATCGTGTGCACCTCGTCGGTCGCCGCCACCACCGGCCTGCCCAGCCGGGCGGTGTACTCCGCCAGCAAGGGCGCGGTGTCCGCGCTGGTCCGGGCGATGGCCGCCGACGGGCTGGCCGACGGGGTGCGGGTCAACGCCGTCTGCCCCGGCACCGCCGACACGCCCTGGATCGGGCGGCTGCTGGCCGCCGCGCCCGACCCGGCGGCCGAGCGGGCCGCCCTGGAGGCGCGCCAGCCGCATGGCCGGCTGGTCACCGCCGATGAGGTCGCGCAGGCCGTGGTGTACCTGGCCTCCCCCGCCGCCGGGTCGACGACCGGCATCGAGCTGGCCGTGGACGGCGGCATGGCCACCCTGCGTCCGCGGCCGAGGAGCTGACTATGCAGATCATCCGGTATGCCGGCCCGTCCGGCGTGCGCGCCGGCGTCCGGGACGACGACGGGACCGTCCGGTCGCTGGGCGTCCCCTCGCTGGCCAGCCTGCTGGCCCTGCCCGTCGAGGAGATCCGGGCTGTCCTGGAGAACACCTGCCCGGCCGAGGACGGCGAGGTGCGGCTGCTGCCGCCGGTCGACGGCCTGACCGAGGTATGGGCCGCCGGGGTGACCTACCAGCGGTCCAGCTCCGCCCGGCAGGAGGAGAGCGAGGTGGCCGACGTCTACGCGCGGGTCTACGACGCCGAGCGGCCCGAGCTGTTCCTCAAGAGCCCGGCCTGGCGGGTCTGCGGGCCGGGCGAGCCGGTCGGCATCCGGCCCGACTCCTCGATCGACGTCCCCGAGCCCGAGCTGGCCGTGGTGTGCAACGCCGCCGGGCAGATCGTCGGCGCGACGATCTGCAACGACATGTCCTCGCGGTCCATCGAGGGCGAGAACCCGCTGTACCTGCCGCAGGCCAAGATCTATGACGGCGCGTGCGCGCTGGGCCCCGGCATCGTGCCCGCCTGGGAGCTGGGTGACCTGCAGGCCCTGGACATCGCCATCACCATCCGGCGGGCCGGCGAGCTGGCCTGGCAGGCCGCCGGGTCCACCGCCCAGCTGCACCGCGGCCTGACCGAGCTGACCGGCTACCTGTTCCGGCACGCCAGCTTCCCGCAGGGCGCGGTGCTGTCCACCGGGACCGGACTGGTGCCCGGCCTGGACTTCACGCTCGCGGCGGGCGATGAGGTGGCGATCGAGATCGCCGGGCTGGGCCGCCTGGTCAACGTGGTCCGCCCGGCCACCGCCGAGTGGTTCGGCTGGCTGACCCCCGAGCCCGGCCGGCTGGCGCCGGGATGACAGGCTCGGCACAGACCCCGCCCCGCGCCCGACAGTCAGGAGACACCCGAACGTGACCGCGCCGCAGACGGCCGTCCAGGCCGTGAACCCCCGTTCTGGCGAATCAGTCGGCCGCCCCGTGCCCGAGACGACCGCCGCGCAGCTGGCGGGCCTGCTCGCGGCGGCGGCGGATGCGGCCGCCGCCTTCGGCACCAGCGAGCCCGGCACCCGCACCGCGCTGCTGCACGCCCTGGCCGCCCGGCTGGATGAGCGCACCGATGAGCTGGCCGCGCTGGCCGAGCAGGAGTCGGGGCTGCCGCTGACCCGGCTGACCGGCGAGGTGGCCCGCACCAGCGGCCAGCTGCGGCTGTTTGCCGAGGTGATCGAGGACGGCGGCTACCTGGAGGTGCACGCCGATTCCGCGGACCCCGGCGCGGTGCCGCCGCAGCCCGAGCTGCGCCGCTGGCTGGAGCCGGCCGGCCCGGTGCTGATCTTCGCGGCCAGCAACTTCCCGTTCGCCTTCAGCATCCTGGGCGGCGACACCGCCTCGGCGCTGGCCAGCGGCTGCCCGGTCATCGTCAAGGCGCACCCGGCCCATCCTGGCCTGTCGAAGCTGGTCGGCGAGCTGGCCAGCGCGGTGCTGGCCGAGCTGGACCTGCCGGCCGGGGTGTTCTCGGTGATCTTCGGGGACGAGCGCGGCGTCGAGGCGCTGCGGGACCCCCGCATCCAGGCCGCCGGGTTCACCGGGTCAACAGCCGGCGGCCGGTTCCTGTTCGACGTCGCGGCCGGCCGGCCTGCGCCGATCCCGTTCTACGGCGAGCTGGGCAGCATCAACCCGGCGGTGGTCACGCCCGCCGCGGCGGCGGCCCGCGGCGAGCAGATCGCGGCGGGCTTCGCGGCGTCGATGACGCTGGGCACCGGCCAGTTCTGCACCAAGCCGGGCCTGCTGTTCCTGCCCGCGGGACACGGCATGGAGCAGGCGCTGGCCGCGGCGGTCGGCGCCGTCGCCGCCGCGCCGATGCTGAACGCGCGGATCCGCGGCCAGTTCGACGGCGGCATCGCCAGCCTGGCCCGGCACGACGGCGTGCGGCGGGTCAGCAACGGCGACGCCGCGGTGCCGGCGAACGGCAGCTGGGCGGCGCCCGCGCTGTTCGCGACCACCGCGCAGGCGGTCGCCGCCGACCCGGCCAGCCTGACCCGCGAGTACTTCGGGCCGGCCTCGCTGATGGTGGAGTACCGCGACGCCGCTGACCTGCACGCGGCGCTGGCCGCGGTGGAGGGCTCGCTCACCGCGACGGTGCACGCCGAGCCGGGCGACGACTTCGATCTGGCCGGGCTGCTGGGCCGGCTGCGGGTGCTGGCCGGCCGGGTGATCTACAACGGCTGGCCCACCGGGGTCGCGGTGGCCTGGGCGATGAACCACGGCGGCCCGTGGCCGGCCACCACCAGCGCGGCGCACACCTCGGTCGGCGCGACCGCCATCCGGCGCTGGCTGCGCCCGGTGTGCTACCAGTCGCTGCCCGATGAGCTGCTGCCCGCCGGCCTGCGCGCGGCCAACCCGTGGCACCTGCCGCGCCGGGTCAACGGCGTGCTCACCGAGGCGGAGTAACAACCGGCTGCCGCGGCTGCCCGGAACGGCCTGACCCCGCCCCCTTCTCCCCGACCACTGCACGGATGCGAGGACCCTGATGCTGAGCGACATGCCCCTGGCTGAGCTGCGCGCCTACCGGCCCGAGGTGGCCGAGCCCGCCGATTTCGACGCGTTCTGGGCAGACCAGCTGACCGCCGCCCGGGCGGCCGGCGGGGCACCGGAGTTCACCCCGGCCGGCGGTCAGGTCCGGCACGCCGAGGTCTTTGACGTCACCTTCCCCGGCCACGGCGGCGACCCGGTCCGGGCCTGGCTGCTGATCCCGCACCAGCGGGCTCCGCACGCCGCGGTGATCGTCGAGTTCATCGGGTACGGCGGCGGCCGCGGCACCGCGTTCGACTGGCTGACCTGGAGCTGCGCCGGCTACCCGCACCTGATCATGGACACCCGCGGCCAGGGAGGCAGCTGGCAGAGCGCTGACACCGCCGACCGCGGCGACGCCGGGGAACCCGCCACGCCAGGCTTCATGACCCGCGGCATCGCCGGCCCGGCGGGCTACTACTACACCCGGCTGCTCACCGACGCCGCGCGGGCGACCGACGCGGCCCGCCAGCACCCGGCGCTGGCCGGCCTGCCGGTGGTCACCACGGGCGGCAGCCAGGGCGGCGGGCTGTCGATCGCCGCCGCGCACCTGGGCGACGATGTGGCGGCGGCCATGTCGGACGTGCCGTTCCTGGCCCACCCGCGGCGCGCCGTCGACGTGACCAGCAAGCTCCCCTACGAGGAGCTGGCCGCCTACTGCCGGGTGCACCCCGGCCAGGTGGACCAGGTGTTCGCCACGCTGTCGTACATCGACGTGGTCAACCACGGCAAGCGGGCCACGGCGCCCGCGCTGTTCTCCGCCGGGCTGGCCGACGACATCACCCCGCCGTCGACGATCTTCACCGCGTTCAACCACTACGGCGGCCCCAAGGACATCAAGGTGTACCCGTTCAGCGGGC
>DASXDJ010000161.1:0-37413 GCA_036490755.1 Streptosporangiaceae bacterium | reverse complement strand
CCGTCAAGCTGGTAGGGCCGCAGCAGCCCGGCCACCTCCGGTGGCGGCTCGGCGCGGCCGGCCAGCCCCGGCTGGTCATGGCCGGCGGTCGCCGCTCCCTCGTCCGGCCCGTCGCCGGCGGCCCCGGCCGCGGCGGCCAGCAGTCCCTGGACCTGCTGTTCCCAGGCCAGGGCCTGGTGCTGCACTACGCCGAGCTGAGTCAGCTCCTCCCACAGCCCGGCCTGGTAGCGGCTGATCCGCAGGCTGCCGCGCGGGTTGTCCTGCAGCCCCTGCGCCTCCTCGATCAGCCGCGACAGCGCTACCAGCTCGGGCTTGTCCAGGGAGAAGTAGGCGCCGTCTTCCAGCAGCAGGCAGGACTCGCCGCGGCTGAGCGCCGAGAACACATCGGTGAACGGCACCTCGTGCCCGGCTACGAGGATGACGACGCGCAGGTCGAACCAGTCGGCGTCGCCAGCCAGCTCGCCGGCCGAGACGCCGATCGTCAGCGAGTCATCGACCGCGCGGTAGTCGGGCGGGGTGCCGGAGATCTCGATGCGCACGCCCGGCTGGCTGGCCAGCAGCGGCAGCAGCTCGGTGCACAGCAGCATGGTGTCGATGCCGCGCAGGACGGCCCGCTCGGCCAGGCTCGTCCCGGCCAGAGCGGGGACGTCGGCCGGGGCCGGGCGGCCTGCCGGACTGTCCGCCGGGCGGCCGGCGCCCAGTTCGGCGGCCGATGTGAGGCACCGCAGCCCGAACCGGCCCAGCGGCAGGTCCAGTCCGGCCAGCAGCTGCCGCTCGGCGGCCAGGTCGCGGAACCCCTCGGCGCCGTCCGGCCGCAGCGCCGTCCGCCGGGTCACGCCGCCGACCTCATAGGACCAGCCCCAGCTGACCTCGGCCACGTGGCCGTCACCGAAGGCCACGCTCAGCACCAGGACCGGGTCGGAGATCTGCGGCGGCTCGAACGACCCGTCCGAGGAGACCAGGGTCGCGGCGTGACGCAGCCGCGGGCAGTACTCCTCGCGGAACCGGGCCTGCCCGGCTGCGGGTACCTCCAGCTGCTGGCCGGCCAGGGCCAGCTGCTGCAGCGCGGGCGGGACCGGGCGGGTCAGCCGGGCCAGGCCGAACGGCCAGCTGGCGTAGTCGGCGGTGCGCTCGGCATCGGCGGGAGCCACGTAGACCAGGCCGTGGCCCTCGCTGCCGATAAAGGTCAGCGGCCGGACCACCGCACCCGGCTCCCCGGCCCGGATCTCCGGGGTGACAGTGAGCGGGCCGGCCGGCCCGCCGCGGGTCACGTCCAGGACGAGCTCGGCGGTGCCGTAGGGCTCCGCGGCCGGGTGCCCGCGCCCGTGCAGCAGCGTGAGCCCGGCCGCCCGGGCCCGGTCCAGCACCGGCCACAGCTGACCCGACTCGAATGCCGACAGGTCGATGGACTTCTCCTCGCCCGCCGCGCCGTAATACGACCGCTGCGGGCCGCGCGAGTGATACAGCGCGTACAGCTCCTGCAGCACGCGGACCTGAGCATCGGCGTAACCGCCCTGGTAGGGCAAGGTGTCCAGCCGGGACCAGCTCAGCGAGCCGCTGATCCAGGCCCCGGTGCGGCCGGGCTGCACCAGGCGGGCCTGCAGCCGCAGCGGCCGGGGCTGCAGCGCTGCCCCGGACATCAAGGCCCCGGAGGCCAGCGGCCCGGCGGGCGCACCCGGCCGCCGGGACCGGCCGCCCCAGCCCGGCCGCCCGGCCGGGGCCAGCGTCAGCTCGATCGCGAGCGGCACCTCCGCTGCGGAACTGGCCGCCGCGGCCGGACCCTGGCCCAGCAGCGACTCCAGCGACTGCTCCCAGGACGGTGCCGCCGGGCCGGCCGCCCGCGGGGCCGGGACCGGGGCGGCTGTACTGGCCAGGCCGGCATCCGAGCCGGCCAGCACCAGGGCCACGACGTGCTTGCAGTTGACCGCCATCGGGCAGCTGCACCGGCCGTCCTCGAACTGCGGCGGCAGGTCCTCGGCCAGCAGGAAGAACGCGGTGGTTGAGTACAGCTGGCCGCCGCTGCCGCGCACCGAGCCGGCCAGGGCGCTACGCGAGCCGTCCCACCACACCCGGCTGACCGCGCCCTGCCGGTAGTAGGCCAGCCCGCGGGCGTAGCTCGCGCCGCCGGCGGCGTGCGCCAGGCTGTCGGGGTCGATGCCCTGCAGCTGCGCGTGCCTCATGACTGGCGAAGCTACCGGCCGGCACCGACGGTCCGGCGGAGAACAGGCCGGCCAGCCCGGCAATCCCCAGAAGCACAATCCCTAATACACAACGAGGCGCTGCCGGTCGATGAAGCTCAGATCGCTGGACAGCCGACTGTAGCGCTCGCGCAGCGGCGCCAGCCCGGCATCGGCGCGGGCATCCAGCATCGCCTCCGCCGTCGCGGCCGGGAACAGGTTGATGACCTCCAGCGCGAGGCGGCGGGTCAGCTCGTAGCCATGCCGGGAGACGATGTCCAGAGCGCGGCTGACCGGCACCCGCAGCCCGTCGTCCGCCGGCCACACCGCCCCGGTTCCGGCCGGGGCCGGCCCGGCCGGCCCGGCGGCACAGCGGAACTTGTCCAGGATCGCCGTCAGCACGATCGCGATCTCATCGGTCCGCATGGCCCGGATCAGGTTCATCAGGGTGGCCGAGACTTTCGACTCACCCCGCGCGACCAGCCGCCCCGATGGGGTCAGCACCTCAATCACGTCCCCGCCGGCGAACTGCCCGTCGACCTTCTTGATGCCCGACGCGAACAGGCTGGCGCCGGCCCGGATGCTGTCCTCGGCCGGCCGGTTGATGACGATGGAGCCGTGGCTGGCCGCGACGCCCGATATCCACCGCGCATCGGCGCCGAACCGGTCCCGGGCCGGCCGGATCCGGGTACCGACCGGCTCGCCCTTGATGCACGCGGTGATGACCCCGGCCTGACGGGCGGCGGCGATATGGGTCTCGATCCCGTTGTAGGCGGCCAGCTCGGCGGCGCGCAGCTTGGAGCGCATGCCGCCGCGGCCGCTGCCGGGCCGGCCGGTCGGCACGGCGCGGATGTCGGGGGCGGGCAGGTCGGCGAGATGCGCGCCCGCCCCGTCCGAGGCGCCGTGCACCCCCGCCACGTCGGTGAGCAGCAGCAGCCGGTCGGCCCCGCCCGCGACGGCCAGGCCCACGGCGATGCCGTCGTTGTCGGACCCCTGCCCGTCGGTGACGTCATTGCCGTTAACGATCGGGACGATCCCGGCGGCCGCGCACTCGCTCAGCACCGAGCAGACCGAGGCCATGGCCCGCGGCGAGCGCAGGTCGCTCTCGGAGATGAGGACCTGGCAGACGTGCCGCCCGGACACATCGGACACCGACCGGTAGATGTCCATCAGGAACGGCTGGCCCACCGCGGCGGCCAGCCGCGCCGACCCGGCGATCTCGCTGGCGCGGGCCAGGTAGGCCGATCCCGACGAGACCGCGCCGGAGGAGATCAGTACCACGCTCCAGCCGAGCGAGCGGGCGCTTAGTGCCGCGTCCAGTGCCGCGGTCAGCACGACCGGGTCGGGGCCTGTGGTCCGGGTGACGGAGCTGGAGCCGATCTTGACGACCATGGATCTCATGGCTGCGCGCCCCCGGCGCCGGCCGGGCGGATGACGTACTGGCGCAGGCACAGGTCGCTGAAGGTGACCGGCCCCCGGGGGCCGGGCACGTGGTCCACGTTGATTCCGGTCTCGGGCACGCCGCGGAGCCGGAACCCGTCGAGCAGCCGGGTGCTGGCGTTCCAGAACGCGCCGGTGCCGCGGTAGGCGTCCAGGAACGCGGCGGCGGCCTGCGGGTCGCCGGTCACGATGGCTGCGGCGAGGCCTGAGGTCACGGCATTGGCGATGCCCGCGGCCTCGGCCGGCCCGGCGGCGGGCGCGATCGTTACGGTCGCCTCCTGGCCGTCGCTGAGCGCCCACTCATAGCCGAGCGGGTGCTCATGCGGCGGCAGC
This sequence comes from Streptosporangiaceae bacterium, assembly GCA_036490755.1. Lineage (GTDB taxonomy): Bacteria > Actinomycetota > Actinomycetes > Streptosporangiales > Streptosporangiaceae > DASUBV01. The sequence continues at coordinate 33,463 of DASXDJ010000161.1, read as the reverse complement.
GACGGGGTCACACCGCGGGCGGCCAGCGCCGCGGTGGCCAGCGGCAGCAGTTCCTCCCACGCGGTTTCGCTGATCAGCAGCAGGTTCAGCCGGTTGCAGACGCCCAGCCGGTCCAGGCTGGCGGTGATCAGCTCGCCGGCCAGCGCGGCGTCCGCCGCCTGGTCGAGGTAGAGGACGCCGCCGCCGTCGGCGTGCGCCAGGGTCCGGACGCCATGCCGGGCGGCCTCGGCGGCCAGCAGCCGGGTGCTCTCGCCGCTGCCGCGCAGGATCACCAGCGGGATCAGGCCCGGCTGGCTGACCAGTTCCTGGGCCGCCTGCCGGCCGGCTGAGCGGACGAGCTGGACCGCCCGCGGATCCAGCCCGGCGGCGCTCAGCGCCGGGGCGATCACGTGGTCGGTCAGGGCGGCCGCCGAGCGCAGCGCCGCCGTCCCGGTCCGCAGTACCCCGGCGTTGCGGGACTTCAGCAACTGCGACGCGACGTCCACGGTGACATTGGGCCGGGCCTCGTAGTTCGCGCCGATCACCCCGACCGGGACCCGGCGCTCGGCCAGGGTCAGCCCGCCGGGCAGCTCCCGCACGGGTGTCTCGCCCGGCGGGAAGGGAGCGTCGGCCAGCAGGCTGATCTGCCGGGCCAGCTCGGTGATCCGGGCCTCGCCGAGCCGCAGCCGGTCCAGCAGTCCCGGACCGAGCCCGGCCGCCTCGCCCGCCGCCACATCCGCGGCGTTGGCGGCCAGGACCGGAGCGGCCTGCTCGCTCAGCAGCCTGGCCATGCCACGGAGGGCAGCGTCGATCGTGGCCGACGGCGCCGCGGCCAGGCTGGCCGCCGCCGCTGCCGCGGCCTGGCCGCAGACAGCCACGGTGCCCGGGGCGGCACCGGCTGCCCCGGCGGGCTGGCCGGCGCCGGCCAGGCTGGCGCTGCTGCGGGTCGCGGTGCTCTCGGTTCCAGACACCCCACCGAGCCTAACGGGAGCGGCCGGGCCAGGCTGCCGCCCGCGAGGCAGGAGCAGCCCCGCGGGCGGCATACGGCTGGCTCCGGCGGCGCGTCCCGTCGCGCAGGCCGGATCCGCCGGTCCCCGCCGGTGACGGCGAGGGCGTCAGTTCCCTGGCCAGGTCCTGGTCAGGCTGGCTTTCTCGCTCCCCGGCAGGGCGCCTGCAAGGCGCCGCCTTCCCTCCTCGCAGGCTCGTCAGTCCAGGCGACGCCGGCGCCCCGCCGGCTCGCTCAGGCTGGCCGGCCCGTCCCGGCTCGTGGCTGGTCCGCCGGGGGGCCGGCCTCGCGGCCGGATCCCCCGGCGAACCCCCCTTTCTCGCCCGGCTTCCCCGTGCCGCCAGCGCCCCCGGCGCCGCCCGCCCCGCCGGTCCGGCCCGCAGCTCGCGGCGTAGCCGGGTCGAGAGTCTCCGCGCTGTCCGGAGCGGCCGTGAGGACTCTGGCCTGGCCAGGCTCATGCAGCTGCTCGGGCATCGCGCTCTCTTTCCCTCGCGCCCGGCATCCGCCGGGCGGGCTCCGGTGTGGAGCCAGTACCGACGTTAGGAGCCGCCGACTACGTGGCGATTAAGCCTCGATTGCGCGGCCCGGCGAGATGGCGCCCCGGCCGGTCCCGCGGTGCCCGCGGGGCACCGGCCGCGAGGCTGCTGACCGCCTAGATCTCGGGGAGCGCAGAGACGCTGCCGGGCGAGGCCAGCGAGGCCTGCAGCAGGGTGAGCGCCGACTCGATAGCGGCCCGCGCGGTGATCGCCGAGGTGTGCGCCCGGTCCAGTTCCCCGAGGGCGATGCAGTCGTAGGACACGCGCGCGTCGTGAATGGCCAGCTCCAGCTGCCGGCCAGCCTCGGTCAGGTCGATGGCGCCGTTGGCGGTCTCCGGAATGCTCACGCTGTCCTCCGTCCTGCCGCGGGCTCAGCTGCCCGCTACGGCCCCGGACTACCCGGGCAGGGGCCTGTCATGCCCAGTTGTACCTGTCCCGGCTGGCCGGTGGCGGCCGAATTCCGCAGCTCACCTGCGGTCCTGTGACTGGACGGACATCCGGGTACCGGAGTGACTGAAGTCGTCTGGCCTGGTTTCTGGGCGCGCAGGCGGCCGCAGCGGCGAGGTCCGGGAATTCACCTGGAGCAGCCGGGCGGGCGGAAACACCGGTCACCGGCCCGGCGGGCGCCGCGGCGGCTGGCAGGCTGCTGGCTAGCCCGTCGGCGGGCTTGTCATCAGGCCCGCGATGACCAGCGACAGCATCCGGTCGGCCTGCCCGGCGTCGCCCGGCGACATATCCGCGGCCACGACCAGGCCGTGCACCAGCCGGAGCACGTCGGTGGGCTCGACGTCCTTCCGCGCGACGCCGGCCACCTGGGCCCGGCGCAGCAGCTTCTCGTTCGACCCGCGCAGCAGTGAGCCGCACGCCGAGATCAGCTCCGAGTCCTTGCCGAGAGTGGACAGCAGCGTGGCATTCATCGACCGCTTAGTGGCGCCCCAGGTCACCAGGGCGCCCAGCCACTCCGCCAGGGCGTCGCCGGGAGAGTCGGCGGCGGCCAGCTGGTCGGCCCGGCGCGCCAGCAGTTCCACCTGGTCCCGGTAGACGCACTCCAGCAGCGCCTGGCGGGTCGGGAAGTGCCGGTACAGGGTGCCGATACCGACCCCGGCCCGGCGGGCGATCTCCTCCAGCGAGACATCGTCGGCACCGCGCTCGGCAAACGCCGCGGCCGCCTCGGCCAGCAGGTTCTCGTAGTTGCGCCGGGCATCCGCGCGCATCGGCCTGGCTGCTGCGGGGGCCGCCGCGGCGGCACCCGGCCCGGTCGCGCTCATCCTCACCTCACCCAGCGCAGATAAATGAACTTGCAAACCGGAGGCAGCCTCCGTATATTTACCGGAGGGATCCTCCGAATCCGACAATAGCTCATCGCGCAAGTGCTGGCGACCCCGTCGCCCAGCGTTCTCCGTCGCACGCATCCGGGAAGGAATCATGCCTTCGCCTGCTCCATCGTCAGTCCCACCAGCCTCACAAATCTCTTCAGCATCATCCGTCTCAGCGTCTTCCGCCCTGGCCGCGGCGGAGCGCGGCGGGCCGGGCACGGCCCGGCGACGGCAGCGGCCCGGCGTCACGCTGGCCATCATGCTGTGCGCCCAGCTGATGATCGTGCTGGACATGACGGTCGTGAACATCGCCCTGCCGACCATCGCGCGGGACCTGCACTTCTCGCCGTCCAGCCTGTCCTGGGTCCTGAACGCCTACGCGCTCACCTTCGGCGGCCTGCTGCTGCTCGGCGGCCGGGCCGGTGACATCTTCGGCCGCCGCCGCGTCTTCCTGACCGGCCTGGCCCTGTTCACCGCCGCCTCGCTGGCCGGCGGGCTAGCCAGCTCGCCGGCCCTGCTGCTGGCCGCGCGCACCGTCCAGGGCGTCGGCGGGGCTATCGCCACCCCCGCGGTGCTGGCCATCATCGTGTCCGGCTTCCCCGAGGGCCGGGAGCGGACCCGGGCGCTGAGCCTGTTCACCGCCGTCGTCATGGGCGGCAGCTCGCTGGGCCTGGTGCTCGGCGGGGTCATCACCGAGTGGTTCACCTGGCGGTGGGTGCTGTTCATCAACGTGCCCATCGGCATCGCGGTCCTGCTCATCACCCCGCGGTTCGTCGCCGAGACGAAGCGCCAGGCCGGCCGCCTGGACCTGGCCGGCGCGGTCACCTCGACGGCCGGGATGTCCGCCCTGGTCTACGGGTTCATCCGGGCATCGGAGAACGGCTGGGGCAACCGGCTCACGGTGGCCTCGTTCGCAGCCGCCGCGCTGCTGCTGGCCGCCTTCATCACCGTCGAGTCCCGCACCGCGCAGCCGGTCACGCCACTGCGCCTGTTCGCCGACCGCAGCCGGTCCGCCTCGTTCGTCGTGCGGCTGCTGCTAGTGGCAGGCATGTTCGGGATGTTCTTCTTCCTGACGCAGTTCGTGCAGGAGGTCCTGGGCCTGAGCCCGCTGCTGGCCGGGACGGCATTCCTGCCGATGACCGCGGCGCTGTTCGCGGTGTCCCGGCTGGCGCCGGTCCTGATCCCCCGGTTCGGGGCGAAGCCGCTGATGGTGGCGGGCCTCATCCCGGCGGTCGCCGGGATGGCGTGGCTGGGCCAGCTGTCGGCCAGCTCCACCTACCTGTCCGGGGTTCTGGGGCCGATGCTGCTGCTCGGCGGCGGGATGGGCATCGCGTTCGTGCCGCTGACGATCACCTCGCTGGCCGGCGTCGCCCCGGAGGACTCCGGCGCCGCCGCCAGCATGGTCAACGTCACCCAGCAGGTGGGCGGCGCGCTGGGCCTGGCCATCCTGGTGACGGTGTTCGGCAGCGCGAGCCGGGCCGCGGCGCGGCACCCGCTGGCGCACGCCGGGCCGGTAGCGCAGGCCCATCACGTGCTCATCCACGGGATGGCCACCTCCTTCACCGTCGCGGCCGCCTTCGACTTGTGCGCGCTGCTAGTCGTCCTGCTCGCCATCCGGGGCCGGCGCCCGGCCCGGCCGGCCACCCCGGCCGACTCGGCCCGGCTGGCCGACCTGGAGCTCGAGGCCGAGCTGGAAGGCGCGTCCGAGTTGTAGTCCGGCCCGCCGTCCTGGCCCGGCCCTGGCTGGCTCCCGCTGCGCGGCTGGCCGGGGCCGGGCCCGCGTCGCGCAGCGGCCAGGCGCGGACCGGCCCGGGCCCGGCCGGGTGCCGGTCGGGGCGGGCGGGGCGGCCCCTACGATGAGATCAAGCCCTGCGCCTGCGTCACGAGGATGTCCCCAGATGCCTGAGTTCAGCTTCACCGAACTGCTGCCGACCGGCCCGGACGGCACGCAGTACCGCCAGCTCGCCGACAGCGGGATCACGGTGCACCAGGCGCTGGGGCGGGAGTTCCTCCAGGTCGAGCCTGAGGTCCTCACCCTGCTGACGGCCGAGGCCATGCATGACATCGCGCACCTGCTGCGCCCGGCGCACCTGCGTCAGCTGCGGTCGATCCTGGACGACCCCGAGGCCAGCGGCAACGACAAGTACGTGGCCGGCGACCTGCTGCGCAACGCGTGCATCGCGGCGGGCGGGGTGCTGCCGATGTGCCAGGACACCGGGACCGCGATCGTGATGGGCAAGCGCGGCCAGCACGTGCTGACCGACGGCCGCGACGAGGAGCACATCGCCCGCGGCATCTATGACGCCTACACCAAGCTCAACCTGCGCTACTCCCAGCTGGCCCCGCTGACCATGTGGGAGGAACGCAATACCGGCAGCAACCTGCCGGCCCAGATCGAGCTGTATGCCGCCGAGGGCGGCGCGTACAAGTTCCTGTTCATGGCCAAGGGCGGCGGCTCGGCCAACAAGTCCTTCCTGTACCAGGAGACCAAGGCGGTGCTGAACCCCGTGCGCATGCTGGCCTTCCTGGAGGAGAAACTGCGCTCGCTGGGCACCTCCGCCTGCCCGCCCTACCACCTGGCCATCGTGGTCGGCGGGACCAGTGCCGAGTACGCGCTGAAGACGGCCAAGTACGCCTCCGCCAAGTACCTGGACGCGCTGCCGGAGGCCGGCTCGCCGTCGGGTCACGGCTTCCGGGACGCCGAGCTGGAGCAGCAGGTGCTGGAGCTGACCCGCAAGGTCGGCATCGGCGCGCAGTTCGGCGGCAAGTACTTCTGCCACGACGTGCGGGTCATCCGGCTGCCCCGGCACGGCGCCTCCTGCCCGGTGGCGATCGCGGTGTCCTGCTCGGCGGACCGGCAGGCGCTGGGCAAGATCACCCGCGACGGCGTCTTCCTGGAGCAGCTGGAGACCAACCCGGCGCAGTACCTGCCCGACACCACCAGCGACGAGCTGGCCGGCGACGTGGTCCGGGTCGACCTGTCCCGGCCGATGAGCGAGATCCGCGCTGAGCTCTCCCGTTATCCGATCAAGACGCGGCTCGCGCTGACCGGGCCGATGGTCGTCGCCCGGGACATTGCCCACGCCAAGATCGCCGAGCGGCTGGCCGGCGGCGAGCCGATGCCGGACTACCTGCGCGACCACGCCGTCTACTACGCCGGCCCGGCCAAGACCCCGGCGGGGTACGCGTCGGGGTCGTTCGGGCCGACCACCGCGGGCCGGATGGACTCCTACGTGGCGCAGTTCCAGGCGGCCGGCGGGTCGCTGGTGATGCTGGCCAAGGGCAACCGGTCGGCCGCGGTCACCGCCGCCTGCCAGCAGCACGGCGGGTTCTACCTCGGCTCCATCGGCGGGGCCGCTGCCCGGCTGGCGCAGGACTGCATTACCAAGGTCGAGGTGCTGGAGTACCCGGAGCTGGGCATGGAGGCCGTGTGGCGGATCGAGGTGCGTGACTTCCCCGCGTTCATCGTGGTCGATGACAAGGGCAATGACTTCTTCGCCGACATCACCGCCCCGCGCCAGCCGCTGCTGACGATCGGGTCCGGACCCAGCTAGGAACCAGCCGAGGAGCGCGATGCCGAGCGACGCACGTCCGGCGGACGACCAGCCGGCGACACCGGCCGGGTTCCGCACCGAGCACGACTCCATGGGCGAGGTCCAGGTGCCCGCCGATGCGCTGTGGGGGGCCCAGACCCAGCGGGCGGTGCAGAACTTCCCCATCTCCGGCGAGCCGCTGCCGCGCGAGCTGATCATGGCCCTCGGCGCGATCAAGACGGCCGCCGCGGCGGTCAACGCCGAGCTGGGCGTGCTCGACCCTGAGGTGGCCGGCGCGATCAGCGCTTCGGCCGGGCAGATCGCCGCGGGCGAGTACCTGGACCAGTTCCCGCTGGATGTCTTCCAGACCGGGTCGGGCACCTCGTCCAACATGAACGCCAACGAGGTCATCGCCACCCTGGCCAGCCGCCGCCTGGGCCGGCCGGTGCACCCCAACGACCACGTCAACGCCTCGCAGTCCTCCAACGACGTGTTTCCCTCGGCCATCCACCTGGCCGCCGCCACGATGCTGGCCCGCTCGCTGGAGCCCGCGCTGGCCGTACTGGCCGCCGCGCTGGAGGCCAAGGCGCGCGAGTTCGCCGACGTGGTGAAGGCGGGCCGGACGCACCTGATGGATGCCACTCCGGTCACGCTCGGCCAGGAGTTCGGCGGCTACGCGGCGGCCATCCGCCATGGCATGGCGCGGATAGCGGCGATCCTGCCCGAGGTCGGCGAGCTGCCGCTGGGCGGCACCGCCGTCGGGACCGGGCTGAACGCCCCGGCCGGGTTCGCGGCGGCGGTCATCGGCCGGCTGATGGCCAGCCGGGGCCTGCCGCTGACCGAGGCGCCCGACCATTTCGAGGCGGCCGGGTCACGCGACGGGCTGGTCGCGGCTAGCGGCGTGCTGCGCACGGTGGCTATCTCGCTGCTGAAGATCTGCAACGACCTGCGGCTGATGAACTCCGGCCCGCGGGCCGGGCTGGCCGAGATCGCGGTACCCGACCTGCAGCCGGGGTCGTCGATCATGCCCGGCAAGGTCAACCCGGTGATCTGCGAGGCGGTCAGCCAGGTCTGCGTTCAGGTCGTCGGGAACGACGCGGCGATCGCGCTCGGCGGCGCGGCGGGCAACTTCGAGCTGAACGTCATGCTCCCGGTCATCGGGCGCAACCTGCTCGGCTCGCTGACGCTGCTCAGTGCCGCCGCCCGGCTGCTGGCCGACAAGTGCATCACCGGGATCACCGCTCACGAGGACCGGCTGCGGCACGCGGCGGAGTCGTCGCCGGCCATCGTCACGGCGCTCAACCCGTACATCGGCTACGAGGCGGCCGCGTCGATCGCGAAGGAGGCACTCGCGACGGGCCGGACTATCCGGGACGTGACGGTTGCCCGCGGCCACGTGGAGCGCGGCCAGATCACGGCGGAGCAGCTGGACCAGGCGCTTGACGTGCTGGCCATGGCCTGGCCGCACCGCCGGCGGGCTGGCTCGTGACCCCGGCCGGGCCGTGACCGCAGCGCGCTGGTGACCCCCCGACGGCCGGTGACCGCCGCGTAGCCGAATTCCCATATTTCTCCCAGCTTCCTGGCCGGTTAGCGCGCGTAGGGTCCCCGCTATGCACGCTGTCATGGGGACGGGCCGGCTGATTGCCGGCCGGTACCGGCTGCAGGGCCCGCTCGGCCGCGGCGCGATGGGCATCGTCTGGCGCGGCCGCGATGAGCTGCTGCATCGCGACGTCGCGGTCAAGGAAGTGCAGATCCCGGCACTGGCCCCGGCATCCGAGGCCGAGACGATCTACCAGCGCACCCTGCGCGAGGCCCGGACCGCGGCCCGGCTCACCCACCCCGGCGTGGTCACCATCTTCGACGTGGTCGAAGAGGACGGCAGTCCGTGGATCGTCATGGAGCTCATCGCGGGGCGGTCACTAGACCAGGTCATCGCCGAGGACGGCCCGCTGCCGCCGGGCAGCGCCGCGACCGTCGGGACCAGCCTGCTCGGCGCCCTGGCCGCCGCGCACGCAGCCGGGGTGCTGCACCGGGATGTCAAGCCCGGCAACGTCCTGGTCACCGCTGAGGGCCGGGCCGTGCTGACGGACTTCGGCATCGCGACCTTCGCCGGGGACCCGGGCCTGACCCAGGTCGGGATGGTGGTGGGGACACCGGGGTTCACCGCGCCGGAGCGGGTGCGCGGCGAGAGTGCGACGCCGGCCTCGGACCTGTGGTCGCTGGGCGCGACGCTGTACGCCGCCGTGGAAGGCCGGGGGCCGTTCGACCGGGCGGGCGGCGCGACGGCCATCACGGCCGGAGTCGTGACGGAGGAGGCGCCGCGGGCACCCTCAGCCGGGCCGCTCGGCCCGGCCATTGATGCCCTGCTGCGCCGGGACCCGGCCACCCGGCCCGACGTCGCGGCGGCCAGGACGCTGCTGACGGAGGCGGGCGCGGCGGCCGGCTCGCCTCTCCCGGCCGGGCAGCTAGGCGGGCCGGCCGGCCATGCGGCATTCAGTCTCGGGGCTGCGGACGGGACCGGGGCCGGCCTGGCAGGCCTGGCGGGCCTGGCCGCCGGCCAGTTCGACATCGCCGACCCCGCGACGGCCCGAACCGGTATCGCCGGACCGGGTGCTGGCGGGCCGGGTGCTGGCGGGCCGGGTGCTGGCCGGAGCAACCCGGCTGGGATGGAACGAGCCCGCAGCGGCCCGGACGGGAGCGGGGCCAGCGGGTTCACGGGCGACGGAGCCGCCGGCAGCGCGGAGGCTGGCGGCGCCGACGCGGTGACTGCCGCCCTGCCCGCCGCGGGCTACGCCGGCCCGGCGCCGTTCCTGGATCCGCCGGTCTACGCCGACCTGCGGATACCTGGGCCCGGCGACCATGATCCCGGCCCGAACGACGCATGGCCGGCCAGCCCGTCTGGGCGATCCGGCGGCCTGCCCGCGTCGCTGGGCCCGGCGGGCCCAGGGGACCGGGCAGCGGGGCGCAGGGAGGGCCGGGCGGGACGCGGGGCCGGACCGGCGGCGCGAGCGGGCGGCACAGCGGCGCGAGCGGGCGGCCCGGGGGCGCGGGCAACAGGCGCTGGCCAGCGCCGTGCCCGGCAGCGGCAGCCGTGGTCGCGGCACTGGCGGATGGCCACGGTGGCCACCGGGATCGCTGCCATCGTCGTGGCGGCCGTGCTCGGCTCCGAGATCTACTCCCGCTCGCTGTCGGGCAGTCCGGTAAGCAGCCAGGCCGGGCAGGCCGCGGCCGGAGCATCCGGCTCGGCGGCCGCCGGCGTGGCCAGCCCGGCGGCAGGCACCGGCACCGCGCCGGGCCCGGCTGGCGCGGCCGGCACGGCCGGCTCAGCCGGAGCGAGCACCGGGCCGGGCGGCGCCGCGAGCGAGCCAGCCGCGGCGGGCAGTCCCCCGGCCGGCAGCACCGTGGCCGGCACGGCACCGCCGGCCGGTTACCAGTGGCGCACGGTGGCGGCCGCCCGGGTGGCCGCCACTGCAGGGTTCGTGCTGGCCATCCCGGATGGCTGGCAGCAGCGGATCAGCGGCCAGACGGCGGTGTTCGCAGCGCCGGGCGGCGGCGCGTCCATCGCCATCAGCATGAGCCCTTTCACTTATCAGCAGCCGGGGCATGAGGCGCACTACCGGCAGGCGCAGGCCATCGCAGCTCATCAGTACCCGGGCTACCGGCGCGGCGGCATCCGCGCCGCGAAATTCCAGGGCGTGCCCGCTGCCACCTGGCAGTACAGCTGGAAGCCCGGCGGCGGCGTCCGGACGGCGGTGCTGAGCCTGCTGGTCATGCTGCCGACCTCGGCCGGGTCGCAGTCCTACACGTTGACCGTTTCTTCGCCAGCCGCCTCGTTCGCCGCGGCCAGGTCGGCTTTCGGTCAGGCGCTGCTGACCTTCGCGCCGCTGCCCCCGTCCTAGCAGCCCGGCACGCTACCGCAGCCGTCCCCTGGGCGGCGGGCCGCGCCCGGGCCGAGGCCGGGGGCAGTTCCCGCCGCAAGCAGTTCTCTGGCCCGCTGGCAGCTTCACCGAGGACGTTAGCGGGAAGCGTTTCGCGCCTTGTATGACGCGAAACACTCCCCGATGCGCTGGGGCCGCGGACAGCTACCGGACTGCGGACAGCTCCCGGGCCGCAGACAGCAAACGGGGCGGCGGCCAGGCTTGCTGGCCGCCGCCCCGTCCCGTGCTACCGCCTGGCTAGCGGCGCACCCGGAAGTACTTCGTCGGGTGCCACCACCGGTTCATCCTGTGGTAGCCGATCTTGGTCCCGCTGTGCGCGGCGCCGTAGGTCCAGCTGCCGTGGTCATAGAGCTCCACGTGCCCGGACCCGAAGAACGCCAGGTCGCCCCGGCGAGCATTCCGCTTGCGGACGCGGACCAGATGCTTGCTGGCCAGCATCCCGTAGGTAGTCCGCGGCAGGTGCACGCCGCGCGACCGGTAGGAGGCGTAGACCAGCCCGGAGCAGTCGAATCCCGATGGGCCGGTCCCGCCGTAGATGTACGGCTTGTGGTGCTGGCGCATGGCGTACCGCCAGGCGTTCCGCCGCAGCCGCTTGGCGCGCGCCGCCTTGCTCAGGTGCGCCGCGCTGGCACTGGCACTGGCGCCAGAGCTGCGGGCCGCACTGTGGCTGACCGCCGCGGTGGCCGCCTGCGCGGGTGCCGACGTGCTCAGCGCGGCCGTGGTGGCGCCGGAAGCCAGGACGGCGGCCGACAGGACCCCGGCGGCGAGCCGGGCGGCCATCAGTACCACCCCGTGGCTTCGGAGTGCGACCACGCGCCGCACGGTGACCCGTACAGGTCCTTGATGTAGCCCAGGCCCCACTTGATCTGGGTGGCCGGATTGGTCTCCCAGTCCGAGCCGGCGCTGGCCATCTTCGACCCCGGCAGGGCCTGCGGGATCCCGTAAGCCCCGCTGGCGTTCTCCGCGGTCGGGTTCCAGCCGCTCTCGCGGGTCCACAGCTCGTCCAGGCAGGAGAACTGGCTGGACGACCACCCGTAGGTGCTGAGCAGCGCCATCGCTATGTGCTGCGGGGAACCCGTGGGGGCCGCCGGCGCCGGGGGCGCCGAGGGCGGGCTGCTGGCCGCGGCCTGGGCCGCTGCGGCCTGCGCGGCCGCCGCCCTGGCCGCCGCACGGGCAGCTCGCCGATGAGCTGCCCTGACCCTGGCGGCCCGCTGCGCGGCTCGCAGCTGCGCTGCCGCGCGGGCCTGAGCATGCGCCCGCTCGACGTTGGTCAGGTGGCCAAGCTGGCGGAACTGGCCCGCGGCCGTACTGGCGCGGGCGGTGACGGCGGGCTGCAGCGCGTCTGCCTGCTGAGCAGCGACGGGGTCCGAGCCCAGGGCCACCGCGCCGGAGGCGGCGGCGGCCGCCAGGACGGTGGAGCAAGCGGCCGTGAGAGTGATCTTGGCTGGCCGGCTGTGCAATCGGAAGGCGGGCAGGGTTGATTTGCCGTGCTTAGACAAGATGAGCCTTCGGTTACGCGCAGATCGCGCGTTCGGCCTCCACCCCGGACACTCCGGCCCGTGAGGCGGGCCCGGCAGCGGCGGCAGACGGGGCGCGGGTCAAGGCGACGAGGACTACTCGGGGTGACCGTCACGCACGCTGGGGTGCTAGCAGCCATCCACACTGCCGCCTGAACGCACTACTTCGGCCCGAATCGCGCCCGATTTCCGTATGACCTATCTCACATCTGCGGTCAGATTGCCACTACTTATGGCTTGATTCCCGACATCTTCCCTGCCCGGCGCCAGGGCCGCCGGCTCCATTCGGGATGCCTCAGGCGAGCCGATGTACCGGGTGAAGCGAGTCACATTGTCACGAGATTCACCCGAGATATCACGGAGCGTGCTCAGGAAATGAGCTCCCGGAAAGCCGGCGGGCCCGGCACTCCGGCCTGGCCGATATCAATCCGTGATTGGGCAGTTACTACTTGCCATAAAGTGCAGGACCGTTCCTGGCGTGCTTTCCGGGTTCGCCGGCTTCAGCAGGCGGCATCCGGCCGGGCCGTCAGTACCAGCCGTGCGCCTGCCAGAACGACCACGCGTCACACGGGGTCCCGTAGCGGCCCTGGATGTAACCCAGGCCCCACTTGATCTGGGTGGCCGGGTTGGTCTGCCAGTCGGAGCCCGCGGTGGCCATCTTGGATCCCGGCAGCGCCTGCGGGATGCCGTAGGCACCGCTGGCGTTCTCGGCGTTGTACCGCCAGCCGCTCTCCCGCGTCCAGATGTTGTTCAGGCAGCTGTACTGGGTGGACGCGCTGAAGCCGAACGACGGGAGCATCTTGTAGGCGATCGACTGCGCCGTGCCCGGGTCCGGCGGCGCCACCGGCGGATTCTGCTCATCCGCGACTGTCCCGCCCGCCGGGGCTGTCGGCGCCGTGACCGGCTGGACGGACAGCTTCGGCGAGCTCTCGACGTTCAGGGTCGCCGACGCCGCGTCGAGCTGGATCATCTGCTGGCGCGCGTTCTCCAGCACCCGTGCCGCCTTGCTCACCCGCACCCCGGCCAGGGCCGCTGCTACCGGATCCTGGCCGGTCTGCCCGTTCGACCGCAGCGCCACGTAGGCGCCGCCGGTGATGGCCAGGATGGCCGCCATGGACGTGGCCGTGAACACGCCCACCCGCCGGTTGCGCACGGGCTGGCTCGGCGACCGTCTCCGGTGCTCGGACAATGCGGTCCTTCCGTCGGCCAGGCGGGCCGGGCAGGCCGCCCGGCGCGCAGACCGCTGCGGGGTAGGGCAGCGAGTCGTGACGTCCCGGCTGAGCCCCGTCGCCGCGGGCTGCCGTGCCCGCCATTTCGGCGTGACCGGCGGCCGGCTGCTGGCCCAGCACCGTCGCGGCCTAACGTTGCCAGAACCGCGCCACTCAGCAATGCGTTTCGGCTGAAAAATCGTCGTGTCGGGCCCGCAATTAACTCTCCGTTGATCATGTCCTGGCAATACGTGCCGCTAGAATTACGGCACGTAATGGAGGCCGCGGATCAAGGGCCAGAGCGTGCCTTCCCGGCATCCCCGGAAGGGGCTAGCTTTCAGCTATGACCCTCAGTGACGGGACGGCACGATGAGCGACCAGCCGCCGGCCGCCCGGCCGCGCCGCTCCCCCGGCGCGCCCCGGACCTGGGACCTGGGCGCCGGCGACCCGGCCGCCGTCCTGGCCGGAGCCCGCCGGGCCCTGTTCGTGATGGTGGCCGTCCTGGCCGTGCTGTGGATCATCCAGATCGCCAACTGGGCCGACAGCTACGGGCTGACCTACCACTTCGGCATCCGCGGCCGCGACGTGGCCAGCCTGCCCGACATCCTGACCGCGCCGCTGCTGCACGTCAGCTGGGCGCACATCGAGGGAAACTCGGGCCCGCTGTTCATCTTTGGCTTCCTGGCCGCCTACCGCGGCGTGACGCGGTTCGCGGGCGTCACCGCGCTGGTCGTCGTCACCAGCGGGCTGGCGGCCTGGTTCGCTGAGAGCCCCCGCACCGTCGGCGTGGGGGCCAGCGGCGTGGTGTTCGGCTACTTCGGCTACATCATCGTCCGCGGCTTCTTCGACCGGCACGCGATCGACATCCTGATCGGCGCGGTGATGGCGCTGTGCTTCGCCTACCAGTTCACCGTGCTGCTGCCGCATGCGGGCATCGGCTGGCAGGCCCACATCGGCGGGCTGGCCGGCGGCATCCTGGCCGGCTGGGTGTTCCGGGACCGGCGCCCGGCCGGCGCCCGCCCGCGGCCCGGCAGCGGCGCCGGCCTGACCAGGCCGGGCACGGCGCCCGGCTACGCCGGCCCGCGCGCCGATCTGCACCAGCAGCTCGACGACCTCGGCCTCTGAGCCCAGCTCCCCGGTCCCGCCCGCTGCGCGGTTGATTCACGTGTGCCGCGAGCGCGACAATACTCGGACAAGACGGGACGATCGTCGCGACAGACGGGGCCAGCGTGACTCAGGACAGCGCAGCATCCGGGCCGCCGCCGGGGCAGCCAGCCTGGGCACCGCCGGGCGTGGACACCCGGCGCGCCAACCCGGCTCGCGTCTATGACTACTGGCTCGGCGGCACGCACAACTTCCTCGCCGACCAGGACCTGGGCCGGGCCATGGCAGCCGTGGAGCCCGCTGTCCGCGACATCGCCCGCGCCAACCGGGCCTTCCTCGGCCGGGCCGTCAGCTATCTCGCCGCCGAAGCCGGCCTCACCCAGTTCCTGGACATCGGGTCGGGCATCCCCACCCAGGGCAACGTGCACGAGGTCGTCAACCGCCACTGCCCGCAGGCCCGGGTGCTGTACGCCGACACCGACCCGGTGGCCGTGGCCCACTCCAAGGCCATCCTGGCCGGGCACCCGACCGCGGCCGTCATGTCCGCCGACGCGCGCCAGCCCCGCGACCTGCTCACCCATCCCGGCATGGGACTGCTCGACCTGAATCAGCCGGCCGGCCTGCTGCTCGTCGCCGTGCTGCACTTCCTCGGCGATGCCGATGACCCGTGGCAGATCGTCGCGACGCTGCGCGACGCCCTCGCCCCCGGCAGCTACCTGGTCCTGGCCCATGCCACCAACGAGAGCCGGCCGAGCACCATCCGGGCCGCGGAGCGGGTCTACCAGCGCGGCGTGCCGAGCCAGGGCCGGACCCGGTCCCGGGCCGAGATCCTGCGTTTCTTCGATGGCTTCGACCTGCTGGAGCCGGGCCTGGTGTACCTGCCGCAGTGGCGCCCGGCAGACCCGGGCGACGTGCCCGCCGACCCCAGTCAGCTCTGGTTCCTGGCCGGGGTCGGCCGCAAGTCCTGACCAGGGGCCCCAGCCGGGTGCTCGCCGCTCCGGCTCCGCCCGGCCTGATCTGACCCGTGCGTAACCGGATGAAAGATCGCAAGATAGACACAACGCACGCATCGGGCGAACGGAGTCATCATGAGCCACCTCCCCGGCCGCGCCACCGCCGGCCTCCCCGCCACTGCGCGACGCCTGGCGGCGGCCGCCTTACCTGCCCTGCTCGCCCTGCCGCTGCTGGCCGGGGCAGCCGGGCCCGGCGGGCTGCCCGCCGCAGCGCGCCCCGGCCCCGCAGAAGCCGCGACGGCGGCGCACCTGGCCCGCTCTGCGCGCCCCGCCCCCGGCTCCCCCGCGCCGGTCATCGACTGGGCGCTGTCCGGTCAGGCCAGCGCGAGCACCTCGGGTCCGGGCACGCCGGCCGCCAGCGCGATCGACGGGAACGCCGGCAGTGACTGGTGCCCGTCGGAGTGGACCGGCACCCTGACGGTGGACCTGGGCCAGGCCCGGTCGGTGAGTGACCTGGGCATCACCCTGGACTCGGCCAGCCCGTCGGCGCAGGCGACGATCCAGGTCACAACCCGGGCGGGCGACTGGCAGGCCGTACCCGCGGCCCGCAATGTCGCCCTTGACCCCGGCAGCCCGGTGTACCTCCCGCTGCCGCGCGGCAGCCAGGTGCGGTATGCCCAGCTGACCGTCAACAGCGGCACCGGGGCGCCGGTGTGCGTCGGGGAGTTCCGGATGTTCGGCTCCGATCCGGCGGCCGCGGGCATGGCACTGGGCGCCGACCTGTCTTTCACCCCGCAGGAACTGGCTGCAGGCGCCACCTTCACCTACCACGGCCGGGCGCAGAGCCCGGTCACGATCATGCGGGAGAACGGCGCCAACTACGTCCGGCTGCGGCTGTGGGTGAACCCGCCGCCCGGGTACAACGACCTGGCCAGCGACCTGGCCCTGGCCCGTCAGGTCCGCGCGGCCGGGATGCGGCTGCTGCTGGATATCCAGTACTCCGACTTCTGGGCTGACCCGACCAAGCAGCCGGTACCGGCCGCCTGGCAGGGCCAGGACCTGGCCCAGCTGCGCACCACCGTCCGCTCCTACACCCGCCAGGTCATCGCCGCCTTCGCCGGTCAGGGGACGCCAGTCGACATGGTCGCGATCGGCAACGAGATCCGCAACGGGATGCTGTGGCCGGCCGGCGAGGTGGACTGGACCGCCAACACCGGCTGGGACAACCTGGCCGCCCTGCTCAAGGCCGGCATCGCCGGCGCGCGGGCCGGAAACCCGCCCGGCCACCCGCTGGCGATCATGCTGCACTTCGACCAGGGCGGGGACAACCAGCAGAGCCAGGAGTTCTTCCAGAACCTGGTCGCGCGGGGCGTCCCGTTCGATGTCATCGGGCTGTCGTACTACCCGTTCTTCCACGGCCCGATCTCGGCGATGCGCCAGAACGTCGACGCGCTGGCCACCCAGTTCGGCAAGCCGGTCATCATCGCCGAGACCCAGTACCCGTGGACGCTGGCCAACGGCGACAGCCTGGGCAACTTCCTGTGGCAGGGCAGTCAGCTGTCTCCGGGCTACCCGGCCAGCCCGGGCGGCCAGCTGTCGTTCGTCAGCGACGAGCTCTCCATCCTGGCCCAGGTCCCGGGCGGGCTCGGTGCCGGGCTGTTCTACTGGGCGCCGGAGTGGATCCCCGGCGTGGGCTGGGAGCCCGGCGCCGGGACGCCGAACGACAACCTCACGCTGTTCAACTTCCAGGGCACGGCGCTGCCGTCGGCCGGGATCTTCCGCAACCCGGCCGCGGTGTGCGCCAGCTACGACCCCTACGACGTGCCCTGCACCCTGCGCTGACCACTGCCCCCTGAGCATCGCGGACAGTCCAGGCCGAGGCGGCGACCTGGATCGTCCGTGCTCACTGGCGGCGCGGCCGGGCCCGCAATCAGGTGCAGCGCAGCAGCACCTTGCTGGACACGTCGGAGTCGGCGGCGATCTCGAATGCCTCAGCGGCCCTGGCCAGCGGGTAGACGTGGCTGATCACCGGATCGACACGGGCCGCGGGGTCGGCCAGGAAACTCAGCGCGTCCGGCAGCTCGCCGTCCAGCCGCAGCGAGCCGGTCACGGTCAGCTCGCCGGTGACGATCCGCCAGGCCGGCTCCGCCGCGTCCGCCCGCGGCAGCTGGCCCACGGCCACGACCGTGCCGCCCCGGCGAACGGAGCGCAGCGCGGTGGCCAGGCCGGCCGGCGCGCCGGAGCACTCGAAGACGATGTCGGCTTCGGGCGCTGGCCCGGGGCCGCCCGCCTCGCTCCCGAGCCCCGCCTGATCGAGACCCATCTCGGTCGCGACCTGCAGCGGCCTGGCCCGCACGTCGGTCACGCCGACCGGTCCGGCACCGCGGTAGCGGGCGACGGCGGCGACCAGCAGGCCGATGGGCCCGCCGCCGACCACGGTCACCCGGGCACCGGCCAGCTGAGCACCCACGGCGCCGGCCCGGCTCACCGCGTGCCACGCCACCCCGGCAGGCTCGGCCAGCGCGGCCCGTTTCAGCGGCAGCCCGGGCGGCAGCGGGATCAGCCGCGTGGCGGCCACGGTCAGCTCCGTGGCGAAGCCGCCGTCGGTGTGCGGCCACTGCGCGGCGCTGCCCAGGTAGCGGCACTCAGCACACAGATGCGACTGGCCGTCGCGGCACCACCGGCACCGGCCGCACACCAGGGCGGGATAGACCGCGACCGGCGTGCCGGCCGCCGGTCCCGGGCCGCCGGCAGCGGCTCGCAGGACCGTGCCGACGATCTCGTGGCCCAGCGTCATGGGGGCTTTCAGGACGGAGGCACCCACCGCTCCGTCGCGCCAGTAGTGGATGTCGGAGCCGCAGATTCCGCCGTACTCGATGCGGACGACAGCCTGTCCCGGCTCCGGACGGCGGGCCGGGATGTCCTCGAGTCGCAGATCGCCGCGGGCATGGATGCGCAGCGCCTGGATTGTGTGGCTGCTCATCAGCGCACGCCCTTCCGGCCTACATGACGGCAGTCATGCCGCCGTCGACGAAGATCACCTGGCCATTGACGAAGTCCGAGGCGCTGGACGCCAGCCAGACCGCCGGGCCGCCTAGGTCGGCGGGCGTGCCCCAGCGGCCAGCGGGCGTCCGGCTGACCACCCAGGCACTGAACTCGGGGTCCTCTTGCAGGGCCGCGTTCAGGTCAGTTCCGATGTAGCCGGGCGCGAGACCGTTGACCTGGATGCCGCGGGCGGCCCAGTCCGCGCACATGGCCTGGCCCAGGGCGCCCAGGCCTGCCTTGGCCGCCGCGTAGGCGGCGGTACTCGCCCGGACCAGCTTGTTCTGCACCGAGCAGATGTTAATGATCTTGCCGTGGCCGCGCGCGATCATCCCGCGCGCCACGTGCTGCGCCAGCACGAAACAGCTGGTGAGATTGGCCGACAGCACGGCCTGCCACGCATCCAGCGGGAAGTCCAGCACGTCAGCGCGATGCTGGATGCCCGCGTTATTGACCAGGATGTCGATCCCGCCGAGCCGGTCCTCGAGGGCACGGACCGCGGCCAGCATGGCTGCGTGGTCAGTGACGTCGAAGCCGATGGCATCCGGCGGCCGGAGCCGGCCAGCGGGCAGAGTGTCCCGCAGGTGCGCGGCGGCCGCCTCAGCCCGGCCGGGGTCGCGGCCGTGGACGATGACGCTGGCGCCGGCACTGACGAGCGCCGCCGCGATGCCCGCCCCGATGCCGCGGGTGGAACCGGTCACCAGGGCCCGCCGGCCGCTCAGGTCGAACGGCGAGCCCGGCGGCGCGGAGGACCCGCCCAGGCTGGCGGGCTCAGGCATGACTCATCGGTCCTCCATGTCGGGCTCCGCAGTGGCCAGGCGCGTCAGCTCACGAGCGATCGGTGGCAGCCATGCTGCGACCGACCGGATGGGCGCTGGCGATTAACGACAGCCTGGCTGACTCCAGCCGCTGCCCGCAAGCGGCCCCCGCCTCAGCACGGTCATGAGCTGCGCAGGCGGGACCGGCGCGGGATGGCGGTCGCGGTGCCGAGCGCGACGGCGGCGAAGGTCACGAACGGCGCGCCGCTCCGCCAGCGCTCGCTGGCCGCGAGCGCTGGCGGGAATGTGGATGTGCTCCGGCCGGGTCAGATGGTGCCGGCCGCGGCCACGACCTCCTTCTGGAAATTACCGGCGCTGTCGCGCCAGTAGAAGTCCAGCTCCCCGTTCAGGTCGAAGACCGCGACGTTCTCACTGCCGTTATTGCAGGTCACGGTCGCCGAGGACCCCTCTTCGAAGCCGGTCACATTCTCCGTGCTCCAGCTCGAGCCTCCGTCGGGCTGGTCGGAGAGGTTCAGGGCCCCGAGGGGACTGAGCACGGTGACGGCCACCCCGTCAGACCCGCCGACGGTGCAGGTCGACATGCTCGGCGCGCCATTGGCCTGGGGGCCGAATATCCGTTCCGGGTTCCATCCGGAGGCGCCGTTCTGCTGCCAGAAGAAGTCCAGCTCATTACCGGGTCCCTGGACGGCGATGTTGACGTTGCCGTCGTTGTAGATCAGAGCCGGAGCCGAGTAGGCCTCGCTGACGGGGGTCAGGTACTCCGGGTGCCAGGCGTTGGTGCCGTTCTGCGCCCAGTAGAAGATCAGGGTGTCCCCGGGCCCCTGGACGGCGATGTCGACCGCGCTGCCGGTCGAGGCGATAGCGGGCGCGGAGTAGGTGGTCCCGCCCAGGTTGACGATCTCCGCTGTCCAGAGCGAGCTGCCGTTGAGGGCCCAGTAGAACTGCAGGCTGTTGTTCAGCCCCTGCGCGGCGATGACCACGCCGCTGCCGGTGGGCGTCATCGCGGGCGCGGAGAAGGTCGTCCCCGGCCCGGCGACGGTCTCCTGGTGCCAGGTCGAGGTGCCGTTGGCCGCCCAGTAGAAGTCGAGGCTGTTGTTCGGCCCCTGCGCGGCGATGACCACCGAGTTGCCGTTCTGCGCGATGCTCGGCGCGGAGAAGGTAGTCCCGTTCCCCGCGACCTGTTCACCTGTCCACCTGCTGGTGCCGTACTGGTTCCAGAAGAACCGCAGGCCGTTAGCGGGTGTCTGCGTGGCGATAATGGAATTGCCGGCGGCCACCGCGATGGCCGGCGTGGGGAGGCTGCCCGGTGCCACGGGCGGTGGCTGAATGGGCCCGATCGAGATGGTCGGCAGCGGCACGGGGCGCGTCGGCGGCGGCGCCTTGACGGGCGGCGGGCCGGCGGGCGACCCGACCGGCAGCATTGCGGGCGAGGCTGCGGCCGCGTGAGCGGCCGGGCCGCCGGCGCCCAGTACGCCCAGGCCGGCGAGGCACATGACGGCGGCGCTGGCCCCGGCGATCATCCGGGGCCGTGACGGACTCGCGATCGCCCGCCAGGCTGATCTTCTGGCATTCACTGTTTCTTGCTCCTGTCCGCTCCTCCGCACCACGCTCCGGAGCACGCCGGCCGCGCAGCACGGGACAATCTGACGATGTTTCCTCGGTGAGAACCGCCTGCGACACGGCAGCGGCAGGCCTGGATGAATGCTCTGTCCGGATGAGACAATTGATCGGGCAGCGGAAGAAGCCCGCGGCCTCCGATAGCGCGGGGGGCCGCTTCCGCACGAAAGCAGATCACGGCGAATGACTCGTCGGTGTCATTTCCCCGCAGCTCTCTACTACGCCAGTTCGTAGGCATTGCCCCGTGCCTCTACCTGGTTAATTGCGGCGTGGAGCGCTGTCAGCCCACGCACCGGATGCGCTGGACGCAGCGTAACCTTAAGGGCGGAAGAATAGCAAGAAATGCAATAAGATTCTTTGAATGGAACAGCGCTGGAACGATCTGGAACAACGTGGAACGGGCCGATAATGAGGGCGTCCGGTGAATCGCACCATGACGGGAATTGGTCCGGAGAGCCGGACCAGATCACGTCTGCCCGCTGATCAGCAGACCCGGCGCGGCATCGTGGTGGCGATGCCGAGCGCGGCGACGGCAGCCGCCGCGAAGGTGACGACCGCCCGGCCGTAGCCGCCCGAGCATCCCCGGCCGGATAGCGCCGCTGCGGGGCTCGCCCGGCGTCCGGGCTGTCATGATACGTTCGGCGCTTGCGCGGGGGTGCTCAGAAAGGCACAGGCAGTGATGAGCCAGGGCACGGCAGACGGGCAGCAGGGCGATGGCACGGACCCGGCCAGCAGCGGCCGGGGCATGACCGACCCCGGCAACGCGCCGCCAGTGATCGACACCTCCGTCGCGCACCCGGCCCGTGTCTACGACTACTGGCTCGGCGGGAAAGACAACTTCGAGGCCGACCGCCAGGCGGCCGAGCAGGTCATCGCCGCCAATCCCAATATCCTGCCCGGCGTCCGGGCCAACCGCGCCTTCCTGCGGCGGGCGGTGCAGTACCTGGCCGGCGAGGCGGGCATCCGCCAGTTCCTGGACATCGGGACCGGGCTGCCGACGGCCGAGAACACCCATGAGGTGGCCCAGCAGATCGCCCCGGATTCCCGGATCGTCTACATCGATAACGACCCGATCGTCCTCGCGCACGCCCGGGCGCTGCTGACCAGCAGCCCGGAGGGCGCGACCGCCTACCTGGAGGCTGACGCGCGGGACACCGGCACCATCCTGAGCGAGGCGGCGAAGACCCTCGACTTCGCCCGGCCGGTGGCGGTCATGTTCCTGATGACCCTGCAGTACGTCCCGGACGCCGATCAGCCGCACCAGATCGTCGCCGAGCTGATGCACGCTGCGGCGCCGGGCAGTTACCTGGTCGTCTCCGACACCGCGCGGGACTTTGACCAGCGAACCGAGGCGGCCACCACCCGGCTCAACCAGCGAATGGGACCGGTCCGGCAGACCCGCCGCTCACGCGAGCAGATCGCCGCCTACTTCGACGGCCTCGACCTGGTCGACCCCGGCCTGGTGCTGATGCCCGACTGGCGCGCCCTGGCCCACCCGAAACACGTCATCAACTGCTACGCCGGCGTCGCCCGCAAGCCCGGCTAGCGAACCCGGTCCGCGGCCATCGCAGGCGCCCGCGTAGCGCTGCCAGCGCGCGAAGGACACCCGCCGAGGGCGGAGGACCAGGGCACGACCGGCATGCTGCTAGGGCGAAGTCGCCGCGCTAGTCAGCCCATCCGGCCAACGCCGGCACCGGTCAGGGTGAGCAGTTCCCGGAGCACGTCCGCTGCGATGCCGCGAAGGGGCCGCATTTCGCCATCGCGGATCCACTGGGCGAACGCGATGCCGAACACGGTGGCACCCGACTGCGCCGCGAGAGTGGCCGCCGGCTCCGTGGTGCCCCGCGCGCGCAGTGCCCCGGCGACCACGGTGGCGAGGGTGGCGAGCTTGTGCAGCTCGCGTTCCCGCAGTGCGGGGTTCTGATCGATCACGATCTGCCGCGTGCGGGAGTGCGGGCGGCGCTCGTCCGGGAAGAACGATGCCGCTGCGTCCAGCGCGGCGGCGATGACCTCGAACGGGGACGCGTCCGGCGGCGCGGCATCCACCCCGTCGACGAACGCCTGAAGAAACTGTTCCTGCCCGTAGAACAGCACCTCGCGCTTGTCGCTGAAATGCCGGAAGAAGGTGCGCTCGGTCAGCCCGACGGCCTGCGCGATCTCCGCGGCCGTCGTCTGCTCGAACCCGCGGGTGGCGAACAGCTCGAGTGCCGCTGCCTGCAGGCGTTCTCTCGCACCTGGCTCCCATCGCCCCATGGCTCTCAGTCTAGTGATGACAGTGACTGCCGTGTAGGTGTATCTTGATGTCTGTGGCTGACATCAGTCACTGACATCACAGAAACGGCTCCGCTCCCCGGCAGAGCCGGAGGGAGACAGCAACCATGCGTGTTTTCGTCACCGGAGCCTCCGGATGGATTGGCTCCGCCGCCGTCGATGAGCTACTCGCCGCCGGGCACGAGGTCACCGGGCTGGCCAGGTCCGACACTTCCGCCGCTGCCCTCCAGGCCAAGGGGGTGCGCGTCCGCCGCGGCGACCTCGACGATCTCGCCGGTATCCGGGCTGGCGCCGAGGAAGCCGAAGCCGTCCTCCATCTCGCGAACAAGCACGACTGGTCCAATCCGGCCGCCTCCAGCGCCGCCGAGCGAGGCGCGGTCCAGACCATCGGCGACGCGCTGGCCGGCAGCAGCCGTCCCTTCCTGCTGGCCTCGGGCGTCGCCGCCCTCGCCCAGGGCCGGCCGGCCTCGGAGGACGATGCGTCGCCGTTCCATGGCCCGCAGTCGATGCGCGGCGGCAGCGAGAATCTCGCGCTCGAGTTCGTCGGACGTGGCGTCCACACCGTGAGCCTGCGCTTTTCGCCGACCGTGCACGGAGCCGGAGACCACGGGTTCATCGCGATAATCGCCGCGGTGGCCCGCGAGAAGGGCGTCTCCGGCTACCCGGGCGACGGGACTAACCGGTGGGCCGCCGTGCACCGGTCCGATGCCGCGCGCCTCGTCGCGCTGGGGCTGGCGAAGGCCCCGGCGGGCGCCCGGCTGCACGCCGTCGCCGAGGACGGCGTCGCCGCGCGCGACATCGCCGAGGCCATCGGCCGCCGGCTCAGCCTGCCCGTCGCCTCGATCGCCCCCGATGATGTCCCTGGCCACTTCGGCTGGATCGGCACCTTCTTCGGCATGGACCTCGCGGCGACGAGCAGCCGGACCCGGGAACTGCTCGGCTGGGAACCCGCGGGTCCGACACTCATCGAGGACCTCGACGCGGGTGCATACCCGGGCCGCTCGCCGGCCGCCGGGTAACGGGATCCGCGCCGGGGTGCCTCCTCAAGCCGCCGCCGGCGGCTCAGGCGGCGGGGTCTCGCCGGCTGAGGATGGCGTAGGCGGCCGTCAAGACGACCACGACGGTGGCCAGCTGCGCGACCAGCCCGGCGACGAGCCCGCCGCCTCCGCCATCGAACAGCTGCGTCCAGCGCAGCCAGTAGTGGACCGGCAGGATCACGATGATGGCGTGCAGCGACGGCACATTGTCGAGCAGCGCCGAGCCCACGACAAAGGCGACGCTGATTCCGAGCGCCTCCACCGACCGGGGCAGCAGCAGGCCCAGGGCCAGGGCGATCGATCCGATGCTCAGCAGGCAGATGGTCAGGTATCCGCCGGCACCCAGGATTGCCCAGGTGGCTGTCGCCGGCGACATGTCGCCGGTGCCGCCGCGGTGGAAGGGATGCCAGCCGAAGACCGCGACACCCGTCAGCAGAGTGACCACGAGGAACGTGGCGATAGCCAGCGCGCTGCAGATCACCAGCGCCCACCACTTGCCGGCCATCAGCCTCCTGCGGCTCACCGGCCGCACATAGAGGTAACGGAGCGTCCCCCAGTCGCGGTCGGCCCCGCCCAGGATGCTGCCAAACACCGCGATGATCAGGCCAAACAGGACAGGGTCCATGAAGTTCAGACCGGATTCGGCGAAGTTGAGCGCCGAGAACGTCGCGGCCCCGCCTCGTCCCCCGGCCTTGGACGCCTCGGTAACGCCGGCCAGAACGGGGATTCCGGCCAGGACGCCGAGCAGGATCAGGCTTCGCACCCGCCGTAGCTGAGTCGCGAGTTCAACGCGCAGCATCGTTCTGTCCCACCATTCCGAGGAAGGCCTCTTCAAGGCTCTGCGTGGCCCGCACGGCCCCGACTCCCACTCCCGCTGTGACGAGTGCCTGATTGAGCTCCTTCACCGTGCGCTGCGGCGCGGTGACCGATAGCCGCAGGCCGCGTGCTTCGACGGAGCGCACACCCGGCATCGCGCGCAGCGCCGCCACGGCCAGGGCGACGTCGTCCACCTCGAACTCGTATGAGCCGGTGCCGAGCAGGTCCTCCAGCTTTCCGGCCGCCACGACCGCGCCCGCGTTCAGGACAACGCAGTGCGTGGCGAGCAGCTCGATCTCGGCCAGGAGATGGCTGGAGATGAGTACCGCGCCGCCGCGGTCCGCGAAGCTTCGCAGGTGCTCGCGAAGCGTGCGGACCTCACCAGGGTCGAGCCCGTTGGCGGGCTCGTCCAGGATGAGCACCTCGGGGGCCCCCATGAACGCCTGGGCAAGCATCAGCCGCTGACGCATGCCCATCGAGTAACTCTTGACCTTCGCCCCGAGTGAACGGCCCAGGCCGGCCAGTTCCAGGCTCTCCTCGAGCGCCGGGGGAGGCCACCGGCGCCCGCCCGCCATCCAGGCCAGCTCCAGGTTGCGCTGGCCACTCAGGTGCGGCACGAAGGCGGGGCCGTCGATAGCCACGCCGGCCCGGGCCAGGACTGCCGCGGCGAGCCGGCTCGGCTCGCCCAGCAGCCGGGCGGTGCCGTCGTCCGGCCGTGACAGGCCGACCAGCACGCGCATGGTGGTGGTCTTTCCCGCGCCATTGGGGCCGAGCAGCCCGCAGATCTGCCCGCGCTCGACCTCGAACGTGACCCCCTCGATAGCACGATGACGCCCATAGCTTTTGGTGAGCCGCTGGGCTGCCACGGCGGCTGTGCTGGCCATGGTCTGCTCCTGTTCGTTGCCATGATGAACCAGAGGGCCGGCCCCGCTGCCGGTCCCCTTCCGTCGGGTGTGTTCAGGTGGTGCTGGCCATCTCTGCGCGATTCCGCAGGTCGCGAGTACGCTCGCCGCGCAGGCCGAGCATGCCTCCGAGAGCGGCGAAGCAGAGGTAGAACGCGACCGCCTCGACGGCGGCGTCGAGGAAGTCGGGATCGCCGGCCAGCAGGTCGGGAGCCTTCAGCGCGAGGCCTGCCGCCACCGACGCCGTCGCCGCAGCCCGCCACGGATGATGACGCAGGTCCAGCCAGCGCGTCAGCCACGGGGCCTGCGCCCGCGCGGATCGCCAGGTAGTCCCGGCGAACCGGTGCGCCCGGCCCGCGAATGCCCATCGCCCGGCCAGCGCCCGGCCGACCGCGGCGATAACGTCGAGGACGTTCTCCCCGTCTGCCTGGCCCGCGAGCCACGAGGCCCGGGCGGCGGCGCGCAGGCCCCAGACCGCAGCCGCCGGGGCTCCGGCCGCGACCAAGGCCAGCGACAGCCGGCCGGCGACGGGCAGACTGGTACCGAGGTTTCCCGCGGCCACCGCCGCGACCGGGAGGAGCAGGACACTCGCCAGTGCCAGGCTTCGGCCGGCGAGGACAGCCGGGCGCCTGGCTAGCGGCGTCCCGCGCAGCCATGGCGCGACGACGGCGAGGAACAGCGCGATGGCCCCGCAGGCTACCGGGACCTGCACCCACAGCTGCATCACCAGAGAGAACACGGACGCGCTGGGCCAGGGCCGGGCGGCCGCTCCCGGACGCAGCGAGAGGCCGGCTGCGGCGAACGCCGCCGCGGCGCAGCCCGCCAGCGCCCACGACGCCCGGTTCAGCCCGTGCCGCGCGGCGTCAGCGTTGAATTCAGCGGCCAGCTCAGCCGGAGCGCCGAATCTCCGCACGGCGAGTTCGACGGCCGGCCCGGGATCGGCGCCTCGTTCCTGCTCGTCGGCAATCAGCTCCGCGAGGTGATCGGAGATCTCAGCGATGATCCGCCGCTGGCGCCAGGTACTCACGTGCAATGTCGTGCTCAGCTCGCCGAGGTAGTCCGTGACTGCGTTACGCATTGCTCACGCCCCTTGCCAGATCGCGTCCACCGCCGCCGCGAACGTCCGCCACTCCCGCCGCCGCTCCGCCACCGACCGGCGGCCCCGGGCGGTCAGCTCGTAGACGCGCCGTCGGCGCCCGCCAGCCTCGGACCAGCCGCTCTCCACCAGCCCCGCCCGTTCCAGGCGGTGCAGCGCCGGGTACACCGATCCCTCCGGCAGCTCGAAGAATCCGCCGCTCCGGTCGCGCAGCAGCTCGATCAGCGCATAGCCGTGGGCCGGGCCGCCGGCCAGCACCGCCAGCACCAGCCCGTCGAGGTGACCCCGCACCGCATCCTGACTCATGCTTAGGCAGCCTATGCCTAGACAGTCGATGCATCAAACCGGGACTGGTGCCTAACGGCAGCACGGAACCGAGAGCGGAGTGCCCGGCCCACCAGCCAGGCCACCCGCTCGGCGCCCAGTCAGCCCGGGCAACTGCAGGTCGGCACCCCGCCTCAGTCCTTGAGCAACTGGCGGGCCATGACCACGCGCTGGATCTGGTTGGTGCCCTCGTAGATCTGGGTGATCTTGGCGTCGCGCATCATCCGCTCCACCGGGTAGTCGCTCACATAGCCGTAGCCGCCCAGCAGCTGAACTGCGTCCGTGGTGACGTCCATGGCGACGTCCGAGGCGAAGCACTTGCAGGCCGAGGACATGAAGGTCAGGTCGGGCACCGCCGCGCCGGCCATCGCCCGCTCGGACCGGGCCGCGGCCGCGTAGGTGAGCTGCCGGGCGGCCTCGACCTTCATGGCCATGTCGGCCAGCATGAACTGGATGCCCTGGAACTCAGCGATCGCCTTGCCGAACTGACGGCGCTCTTTCACGTACCCGCTGGCGTAGTCCAGCGCGCCCTGGGCGATGCCGAGGGCCTGGGCGGCGATGGTGATCCGGGTGTGGTCGAGGGTGGCCAGGGCGGTGCGGAATCCGCTGCCCTCGGCGCCGATCATCCGGTCGGCCGGAATGGCGCAATTGTCGAAGTACAGCTCGCGGGTGGGTGAGCCCTTGATGCCGAGCTTGTGCTCCAGCGCCCCGAACGAGAAGCCCTCATCGCAGTCCTCGACCACGAACGCCGAGATGCCGCCGGCCCCGGCACCGGGCTCGGTGACGGCCATGACCGTGTAGAACTTCGACACGCCGGCGTTGGTGATCCACCGCTTGGCGCCGTTGAGAACGTAGCTGTCGCCGTCGCGGACCGCGCGGGTCTTCATGGCCGCGGCGTCGGAGCCCGCGTCCGGCTCCGACAGCGCGTACGAGAACATGCCCTCCCCGCTGGCCACCCGCGGCAGGTAACGCTGCTTGAGCTCCTCCGATGCCGACAGCAGCAGCGGCACGGTACCGAGCTTGTTGACGGCGGGGATCAGCGAGGACGACGCGCAGGCCCGGGCCACTTCCTCGATCACGATCACCGTGGCGATCGCGTCCGCCCCGGCGCCGCCGTACTGCTCGGGGATGTGCACGGCGTGCAGGTCGTTCTTAACCAGGGCGTCATGGGCGTCGGCGGGGAACTCCGGAGTCTGGTCCACCTTGGCCGCATGCGGGGCAATCTTCTCGTCGGCTAGCTGGCGCACCGCCGCGCGCAGTGCCTCGTGCTCCTCGGTCAGCGCGAACGCCGGAAAATCAGGGCTCATGCCCTCGATGGTAGGAGCAAGCCGCGATGGCCCCAAGACCGCCCGCCTGCCCGGCCGCGCGGCCCGCGTACCCTGGCCCGGTGACGGGCGGGCTGGAGGGAGCGACAGCCGGCGGCCTGCTGACCCCCGCAGGCCGGGACCTGCTGGACCGGCTCGCCGGCCAGGACATCACCCCGGACCGGGCCCTTGTCCTGAGCACCGAGCTGCGGCGCGAGTATCCCGCCAGCCTGGTGGCCGCCGCGCTCACTCAGCAGGCGCTGCGGATGAGCGGCCGGGCCAAGTTCAGCTGCGCCGACCGGATGCTGTTCACCCGCGCCGGCCTGGAGCAGGCGTCCTCCGAGCTGGCCGCCGCGCACAGCGCGGCCCGGCTGGCGTCCTTCGCCACGGTGGCCGACCTGTGCTGCGGGATCGGCGGGAACCTGGCCGCGCTGGCGGGCGGCACCGGGAGATCCGGTGGCCGCCGCCTGCTGGCCATCGACCGTGACCTGACCAGCCTGATTTTCGCGCGACATAACGTTCTCGTCAGCCCGGCGGCCGCCGAGGTGACGCCGGTGTGCGCGGATGTCACCGAGTTCGTCGCCGCCGTTCCGGCCCGCCGCGTGGATGCGGTGTTCATCGACCCGGCCCGCCGGTCCGGAGACCGGCGGCTGCGGACCGGGGACAGCGAGCCGGCCCTGGACTGGTGCCTGAGCCTGGCCGGGTGGGCTCCGGCGGTGTGCGTGAAGGCCGCGCCCGGGCTGCCCCGCGAACTGATCCCGGCCGGCTGGGAGGCCGAGTTCCTGGCCATCGGGCGCGGGCTGAAGGAGGCCCTGCTGTGGTCACCGGCGCTGGCCACGGCGACCCGCCGGGCCACGGTCCTGCCCGGCGGCGGCACCTCAGCCCCTGGCCCCGTCGCCCGCGCCGGGCACACGCTGACCCCCGAGCCGGGGCCGCCGGTACCGGTCCGGGCACCCGGCGAGTTCCTGCTTGACCCGAACCCGGCGGTCACCCGGGCCGGGCTGGTGGAGGACCTGGCCCGCCGCACCGGCGCCTGGAAGATCGACCCGATGATCGCGTTCCTGGCGGCAGACCGGGAGGTCATCACGCCGTTCGCCCGGACGCTGCGGGTACTGGAGTCGATGCCGTGGAACGAGAAGAAGGCCGCCCGGCGGCTCCGGGAACTGGGCATCGGCTCGGCCGACATCCGCCGCCGGGGGCTGGCCGGGGATGTCGAGCTGATCCGGCGGCGGCTGGGCCTGCGCGGGGAGGGCAGCGCGGTGATCGCGCTGACCCGGCGGGAGAACCGGCCCTGGGGCCTGATCTGCGTGCCGGCGGGCGGCCAGCCGGGCGAGCCGGAGTAAGACCGGGGCCGTAGCCCTTGCGGGCGAGGCGGCCAGCCGGCCAGCCGGAGAAAGACCGGGGGCCGAAGCCCTTGCGGGCGAGGCGGCCGGCCGGCCAGCCGGAGCCAGACCGGAGGGCCGGAACTCTTACGCGGGAGGCAGCCAGCCGGGCGAGCCGGACTGGCTGCGCGCCAGCTCGTTACGGGATAACTCTGGACGGCGGCGGTCAGGCCCGGTCCTCGAAGCGGGCGGAGGACCCGGGGACGGGACCGGGCGGGGCGCCGTCGGGGCCGGGCCGCAGCCGGGCCCGCAGCGCCTGGCCCTTGCGCTCGGCGGTCTGGCGCAGTTCTTCCTGGAAGGCCACGATCCGGCCGTGCAGGGCGGGGTCAGCGACACCGAGCATCCGGACGGCCAGCAGCCCGGCGTTGCGCGCGGCGCCGACGGCGACGGTGGCGACGGGAATGCCGGCCGGCATCTGCACGATGGACAGCAGCGAGTCCAGGCCGTCGAGGTGAGCCAGCGGCACGGGCACCCCGATGACCGGCAGCGGGGTGACCGACGCCAGCATGCCGGGCAGGTGCGCGGCACCGCCGGCCCCGGCGATGATGACCCGGATCCCGCGGCCCGCCGCAGCAGTGCCGTAGGCGATCATGTCGCGGGGCATCCGGTGCGCGGAGACGACGTCGGCCTCCCAGGGCACGCCGAATTCTTCCAGCGCGGTGGTCGCGGCTTCCATGACGGGCCAGTCGGAGTCGCTGCCCATCACGACGCTGACCTGCGGCTGGCTAGCCATCACGCCCCCTCCTGAGCGACGGCGGGCGCCGGATCAGCCGAGTCCGGGCTAGCGCCGCCGGGCAGCATCTCGTCCTCCACGCAGTTGGCCAGGTAGCTGGCCGCCCGGCGGGCCCGGGCGGTGACCTCGGCCGGGTCGCCGCCCGCGACGTTGACGTGCCCGACCTTCCGGCCGGGCCGGACCGCCTTGCCGTAGTAGTGCACCTTGACGCCGGGATCCAGGGCCATGACGTGCACCAGTCCCTCGCGCAGGTCGGGCTCGGTGCCGCCGAGGATGTTCTCCATCACCACGACGGGCGCCACCGGGGCGGTGGCGCCCAGCGGGAGGTTCAGCACGGCCCGCAGGTGCTGCTCGAACTGGGAGGTGACCGAGCCGTCCATGGTCCAGTGCCCGCTGTTGTGCGGGCGCATCGCGACCTCATTGACGAGCAGCCCGGCGCTGGTCTCGAACAGCTCGACGGCGAGCAGGCCGGTGACGTCGAGCTCAGCGGCCAGTCGCAGGCCCAGCCACTGGGCCTGGACGGCGGTGCCGGAGGACAGGCCGGGCGCCGGGGCGATGACCTCGCGGCAGATCCCGTCCCGCTGGACGGTCTCGACCACGGGGTAGGCGGCACCCTGGCCGCTGGCCGAGCGGGCGACCAGGATGGCCAGCTCCCGCTCGAAGGCGACGAACTCCTCGGCGATCAGCCCGATGCCGTGATCGAGGACTTCGCGGGCCTGCGCGGGCGTCCGGCACACCCACACGCCCTTGCCGTCGTAACCGCCGGAGATTGCCTTGAGCACGACGGGCCAGCCGGACCCGGCGGCGAATGCCTCGACGGCGGCCAGGTCTGTCACTGGCGCATACCGCGGGCAGGCGATGCCCAGGGCACTGACCCGCTCGCGCATCGCCAGCTTGTCCTGGGCGAAGCGCAGCGCCTGACCGCCGGGCCGGACGACGATCCCGGCCTGCTCCATGGCCGCGATGAGGTCAGCGGGCACGTGCTCATGGTCGAAGGTCACGACATCGCAGCCGCGGGCGAAGCTGAGCACGCTGGCGGCGTCGTGGTAGTCGCCCAGAACGGTGTGCGCGCAGACCTGGGCGGCGCTCTCATCGGGGCTGGCGGCGAGCACCCGGAACTCGATGCCCAGGGCCACGGCCGCCGCGCTGGTCATCCGGGCCAGCTGGCCACCGCCGATCATCCCGACCACGGGCGGTCCCGGCACGGCAGCGGGCGGCGCCGCAGCATCAGCAGAATCCATCACCGCCGTAGCTTATGGCGTAACTGCGCTGCTCACCCAGGGGGTCCGGGGGTTCCAGGGCGTTGTCCCCCGGCTAGCACTGCCTGCTCAGGCGGGGCCGCTGACGGCGGGCCGGGATGGCGGCTCGGTGCTGCCGTGCGGCAGGAACACTGCGAAGACCGCGGGCCGGGGCCGGACCAGCACCACCTGGCCGCCGTCGGCCGCGGCGATGGTCCGGGCCAGGGCCAGGCCCAGGCCGGTGCCGCCGGGCGAGCCGCTGACGCTCCGCTCGAAGATCCGCGGGACCAGCTCGGGCGGCACCCCCGGTCCCTCGTCCCGGACCTCGACCACCACCGAGCGCCGGGTCTGCGAGGTCCGGATGGTGACGGCCCCGGAGCCGTGTACCAGGGCGTTATCCAGCAGCGTCGCGATGACCTGCGCCGCGCCGCCGGGGGTCGCGAAGGCGCACAGGCCCTTGGTGCCGGTGACCTCCAGCTTGCGGTTCACCCGGCGGAAGGCCGGCTCCCACTCCACCACCTGCTGGCCGACAATCTCATCGACGCTGGCCAGCGAGGGAGCGCCGGTGATCGTCCGGCGGGCGCGGCCCAGCAGCTGGCTGACGACCTCGGCCAGCCGCTCGGTCTGGGCCAGCGCGGCCGCGCCCTCCTCGCGCACCACGTCCGGGTAGTCGGCGGCCGCGATCATCTCCTCCAGCCGCATGGACAGCGCGGTCAGCGGGGTCCGCAGCTGGTGGGAGGCGTCCACGGCGAAGTCGCGCTCGGCCGACAGCAGGTCGGTGATGCGCTGCGCGGAGCCGTCCAGGCCCTCAGCGACCCGGTCCAGCTCCTGGACGCCGTAGCGGCGGCCCAGTGGCCGGGCATCGCCCGAGCCCAGCCGGTCGGCGGCCCGGGCGAGTTCTTCCATCGGCCGGGCCAGGCGTCTGGCCTGGAACAACGCCAGGATGACCGCGACAGCCACGGCGAGCAGGGCCAGCGAGCCGATGAGCAGCAGCGCGCCCCAGACCTTGCCGGCGACGAAGGAGTCGTCGGTCTCAACGGTGACCGAGAAATCAGAGGTGGCGGCCGAGGCGGTGATGGTGTGCCGCCGGGGCGGCTTCACCCCCACCCTGGTCAGCGGCCCGTCATCCTGGCGGATCAGCACGTACCGGTCCGACAGCGACCGGCCCATCTGCGCCGCGCCGGCCGGCAGCCCGGCGCTGACGCGGGCCTGCAGGGCCTTCGCCAGCGTCGAGGCATCCCGGCTGAGCTGGTCGGTCGCCTCGCTGACCTGCAGCCGGCTGAGGACGAAGGCCAGCGGCAGGCCGAGCAGCAGGACCGCCACGACGGCGACCGCGAGCGTCGAGATCAGCAGCCTGCGCTGCATGGCCTGGTCCCTAGGTCTCCTGGCGCATCGTCAGGATCCCGTGACGAGAGCAGTCACTCACCGCGCTCGAAGCGGAACCCGACACCACGCACGGTGGTGATGAACCGCGGGCTGTGGGCGTCATCGCCCAGCTTGCGGCGCAGCCAGGATACGTGCATGTCCAGGGTCTTGGTGGAGCCCCACCACTTGCTGTCCCAGACCTGGCGCATGATCTGCTCGCGGGTCACCACCTTTCCGGCCTCGGCCACCAGCAGTGTCAGCAGGTCGAACTCCTTGGAGGTGAGTTCGATCTCGTCGTCGCCGAGCCAGGCGCGGCGCGCATCGGAGTCGATGCGCACGCCCTGGACCACCCGGGTCTCCGACGCGCCCCGGCGCAGCAGCGCCCGGACCCTGGCCAGCAGCTCGGCCAGCCGGAACGGCTTGGTGACATAGTCGTCCGCGCCGGCGTCGAGACCGATGACGGTATC
>DASXDJ010000160.1:0-19517 GCA_036490755.1 Streptosporangiaceae bacterium | reverse complement strand
GCCTGGAGCAGGGCGACGCCGCCGCCGGCGACGACGCCTTCCTCGACCGCGGCCTTGGCGTTGCGCACCGCGTCCTCGATGCGGTGCTTGCGCTCCTTCAGCTCGACCTCAGTCGCCGCGCCGGCCTTGATGACGGCCACGCCGCCGGCCAGCTTGGCCAGCCGCTCCTGCAGCTTCTCGCGGTCGTAGTCGGAGTCGGTGTTCTCGATCTCGGCCCGGATCTGGTTGACCCGGCCGGAGATCTGCTCGCCGTCACCCGCACCCTCGACGATGGTGGTCTCGTCCTTGGTGATGGTGACCTTGCGGGCCCGGCCCAGCAGGTCCAGGTCCGCGTTCTCGAGCTTGAGGCCGACTTCCTCGCTGATGACCTGCCCGCCGGTCAGGGTGGCGATGTCACCGAGCATGGCCTTGCGGCGGTCACCGAACCCGGGCGCCTTCACCGCGGCGGACTTGAACAGGCCGCGGATCTTGTTGACGACCAGGGTCGCCAGGGCCTCGCCCTCGACGTCCTCGGCGATGATCAGCAGCGGCTTCCCGGACTGCACCACCTTGTCCAGCAGCGGCAGCAGGTCCTTGTTAGCCGACACCTTCGAGTTGACGATGAGGATGTAAGGGTCTTCCAGGACCGCTTCCATGCGCTCAGGGTCAGTCACGAAGTAATGCGAGATGTAGCCCTTGTCGAAGCGCATGCCCTCGGTGAGCTCAAGCTCCAGGCCGAAGGTGTTGGACTCCTCGACGGTGATGACGCCGTCCTTGCCCACCTTGTCCATCGCCTCGGCGATCATCTCGCCGATAGCGGTGTCCGCGGCGGAAATGGAAGCCGTGGAAGCAATCTGCTCCATGGTCTCCACGTCCTTGGCGAGCTTGGACAACTCCTCGCTCACCCGCTCGACGGCCGCCTCGATGCCGCGCTTCAGCGACATCGGGTTGGCGCCCGCCGCGACATTGCGCAGGCCCTCGCGGACCAGCGCCTGGGCGAGCACGGTCGCCGTGGTGGTTCCGTCGCCCGCGACGTCATCGGTCTTCTTGGCGACTTCCTTGACGAGCTCTGCGCCGATCTTCTCCCACGGGTCCTCGAGCTCGATCTCCTTGGCGATGGACACACCATCGTTGGTGATCGTGGGGGCGCCCCACTTCTTCTCAAGAACCACGTTACGGCCCTTAGGGCCCAGAGTTACCTTAACGGCGTCAGCGAGCTGGTTCATCCCGCGCTCGAGGCCGCGCCTGGCTTCCTCGTTGAACGCGATCATCTTCGCTGCCATAGGCTCCAGTCCTCCCGGAACTTTTTGCCTTGCAGGCCGTTCGGGCAGATGCCCGCGACGGACGGCCGGACCCGGCGGGCATTCCCTTCCTGCCGCCGACCCAGCCTCATCGCCCGAGTACGTCACTGCGCTGTCACTCTCACCCCGAGAGTGCCAACGCCCTGTTTAGCACTCTCGGGGTGCGAGTGCAAGCCGAGCCCCCGGCCCCGGGCTCCGCACGCAGGTCACAGCCCTGCGAGGGAGGCAGCCTGGCGGCCAGCGAGACGATCACAGCGCCGTAAAGAACGGCCAGGCCCGGCCCCCCGACGACCGGGCGGGGCCTCCGGATGCTCTGCGCCGGCCCGCTAGCGCACGTGCCCGTGGCGCTGGCGGAGCCTCCCGCGCGGGTCAGGAATGCTGCCTGGCCGCCCGCAGAACAGGCAGAAGGCCCGGCCCCTTCCCGGGACCGGGCCTTCTGCGCGCTGATCAGAGATGTCACACGGTGCGGACAGCCTCCGCCTGCAGTCCGCGGTCGCTCTGCGCAATCTCGAACTCGACCCGCTGACCCTCATCGAGGCTGCGATAGCCATCCGACTGGATGGCCGAGAAGTGGACGAAGACGTCCTTTCCGCCGTCTACCGCGATGAAGCCGTAGCCCTTGTCCGCGTTGAACCATTTGACGGTGCCCTGAGCCATTACCAACAACTCCCTAACTCTGCTCGGGCTAGCGGGGCGCGCTCTTGTTATGCGAGACCCGTTTGATCGCGGCACAGGCCTGGCATCGCGAAAGCTCAGCTGCCGCTCACGCCGTACCAACAGCGACCGATGCTGACTTTACAACGTAGCGTGCGCCACTGCGCCCACTTGCGCCCCTAAATCAGCGGCCTTGTCCCCCGTGCCAGCCCGGACCTATGGGCACCAAACCGGCAATTGGCTGCGGGGTGACTATGCCCGGCGCTCAGCCTCCGGCGACGGCCGGGATGACCGACACCTGGCCGCCCTCAGGCACCTTCGTATCCAGGCCCTGAGCCAGCCGCACATCCTCGTCGCCGACATACACGTTGATGAAGCGGCGCAGCTTTCCCGAGTCATCGAGAATGCGGCCGCTCAGCCCCGGATAGGACGCGTCCAGGCCGGCAATGACCTCGCGCAGCGTCCCCGGCTCGGCGGCCACGTCGGCATTGCCGCCGGTGTAAGCGCGCAAGATAGTGGGGATCCGGATCGATACGCTCATGCCCTGCCTGCCTCTCGGGTGCTGCTGGGTGCTGCTGAAACTGCCGCGGGCGATATCCCGCCACTGGCCTCCAGCGCCGCGAAGTCGGCCAGCGAGGGCCGGATCGGCGTCAGGGCGCTGATGGTCGGCGCCACCGCGTCGAGGGTCTTCAGGCCGTCACCGGAGTTGATGATGACCGTCTCGGCCTCCGGGTCGAGCTGGCCGGACGCCAGGAGCTTGCGCAGCACCGCGAGCGTGACCCCGCCCGCGGTCTCGGCGAAGATGCCCTCGGTCGCGGCGAGCAGCCGGATGGCGTCGACCAGCTCCGCGTCGCTCACCTCCGCCACCGCGCCCCCGGTGCGCCGCACGGCGTCCAGGACATAAGGCCCGTCGGCGGGGTTGCCGATGGCCAGCGACTTGGCGATGGTGTGCGGCCGGACGGGCTGGACGACGTCCTGGCCCGCCGCGAATGCCGCGGCGACCGGGGCGCAGCCGGAAGCCTGGGCGCCGAACACCTTCCAGCCGGTGTCAGCTACCAGCCCCAGCTCGACGAGCTCGCGGAACGCCTTATCGATCTTGACTAGCTGAGCGCCGGAGGCCACCGGGACCACGATCTGCTCCGGCAGCCGCCAGCCCAGCTGCTCGGCGATCTCGAAGCCGATCGTCTTGGAGCCCTCGGCGTAGTAGGGGCGGACGTTCACGTTGACGAAGGCCCAGTCCTCGCGCTCGTCGGCGAGCTCGGAGGCGAGCTTGTTGACGTCGTCGTAGCTGCCCTGGACGGCGACCAGGGTGCCGCCGTAGATGGCCGAGCCGAGGATCTTCTGCTGCTCCAGGTCAGCCGGGATCAGTACGACCGACCGGATCCCGGCCCGGGCGGCTGCCGCAGCTACCGCATTCGCCAGGTTGCCGGTGGACGGGCAGGCCAGGACCTTGAAGCCGAGCTCGATCGCGGCGGCCAGCGCGACGGCCACGACGCGGTCCTTGAAGGAGTGCGTCGGGTTGCCGCGCTCATCCTTGATCCACAGGGCGCGCATGCCGGTCGCGCGGGCCAGCTGATCGGCCCGCACCAGGCGGGTCCAGCCCGGATCTGTGTTCGGGCTGGCCGCGACATCCGGCGGCACCGGCAGCAGGCTGGCGTAGCGCCAGATGCTCTGCGGGCCGGCCTCAATCGAGGCCCGGGTCACCGCGGGAAAGTCGTAGGCGACTTCCAGCGGGCCGAAGCACTCGGCGCAGACGTGGGTGGCCCCCAGCGCATAGGTCTGGCCGCACTCGCGGCAGGACAGGTGGCTGGCATAGCCGAAGCGGGAGGGGAGGGTGGTGGTGGTCACAGTCGCCGGGGCGGCGCGTGCAGTCATGAGCGAGGCCTTTCTCCTCATCTGTCCCGTCGGCTGACTAGCCGCGGGCCGGAGTTGGCACCTGTCGCGAGACGACCTCGCCGCTGATACGCGGGCGCGCCTAATCTCGCGATGGTTGCCGGGGCTTCACCGGGCCGGTCCCTCCACCCCTCTGGATGAGCAATATGAAGTTGTGCTTTCCACTGTAACCGGAGATGCCCCGAGCATTCCAATCCGTACCGGCGGCCTGACCGGCGCCGGCACCAGGCGCGCCGCCCGGCGCATGGCGGTGCCGGAGTGCCGGGCCACGGCCCGCTAACCTCCCAGCCCATGGGCGCAGCAGCAGCCGGCGGGCCGGTACTCGTCGCTTCGAACCGGGGACCGCTGTCATTCGCCCGCGGCCCGGACGGCCAGCTCACGGCCCGCCGCGGCGGCGGCGGCATGGTCTCGGGCCTGCTGTCCGCGGCCAGCCAGGCGGACCTGCTGTGGGTATGCGCGGCGCTCAGTGACGCCGACCGCGAGGCGGCCCGGGCGGCGCCCGGCGGCCGGCTGCCGCTGGACGAGACTGGCCCCGGCGGCTCGGCGGCCCTGATGCTGGACATTCCCGCGCCGGTATTCACGCGCGCCTATAACGGGATCGCCAACTCCACGCTGTGGTTCATCCACCACCTGCTCTATGACCTGCCGGGCCAGCCCAGCTTCGGGCCTTCGTTCGCCGAGGACTGGAACGCCTACGCCGACTACAACCGGGCCTTCGCCGCCGCGCTGGCCGAGGCAGCCGGAGCCGGCGGGCAGCCGCGCGCGCTGGTGCAGGACTACCACCTGGCGCTGGTCCCCCGGATGCTCGCCCGGCTGCGGCCCGGGCTGCGGATCGCGCATTTCTCGCACACCCCGTGGGCGCCGCCGGACTACTTCCGGGTACTGCCCGACCGCGTGGCCCGCGAGATCCTGGCCGGCATCCTGGGCGCTGATCACGCCGGGTTCCTGTGCCAGCGCTGGGCCGACGCGTTCGCGGACTGCTGCGCGGCAGTCCTCGGCGCCGCGGTCGACCGGTCCCGGCAGCGGGTGACCTACGACGGCCACGTCACCACGCTGGGCGTGCACGCGCTGGGGGTAAATGCGGGCGAGCTGCGGGACCGGGCAGCGCAGCCCGACGTCGGGACCCGGGTCGCTGACCTGACCAGGCTGGCCGGCGGCCGGCAGCTCATCGTCCGGATCGACCGGACCGAGCTGTCCAAGAACATCGTCCGCGGCCTGGCCGCCTACCGGGAGCTGCTGGCGTCGCGGCCGGAGTGGCGGGGCCGGGTCATGCACCTGGCCTTCGCCTACCCGTCGCGGTATGACCTGCCGGAGTACCGCGCCTACACCGCGGCCGTGCAGCGGGAGGCCGACCAGATCATCGCCGAGTTCGGCACCGCCGACTGGACGCCGCTGGTCGTGCGGGTCGATGACGATTACGCCCGGTCGCTGGCGGCCTACCGGGTCGCTGACGTGGTGCTGGTCAACCCGGTCCGGGACGGCATGAACCTGGTGGCCAAGGAGGCGCCGATCGTCTCCGACCGCGGCTGCGCCCTGGTGCTCTCCCGTGAGGCGGGCGCAGCGGCCGAGCTGGGCACCGACGCGCTGCTGGTCAACCCGTTCGATGTCAGCGGCACAGCCGCCGCCCTGCACACGGCACTGTCGCTGCCGCGCGCCGAGCGCGCCGAGCGGTCGGCCCGGCTAGCCGCGGCGGGCGCCGCGGTCCCGCCGCAGCGCTGGCTGGCCAGCCAGCTGGCCGCGCTGGGCTGACCGGAGCGCCGGCGCGGCACCGGAAGCCGGCCGTTAGTCGGTGCGGGAGTCCTGGCGGGCGGAGCGCATCTTGCGGCGGCGAACCCGCTGCCGCCGCAGGCGGGCCACCAGGGCCGGGTCGAACTCGGCGGCCTCCGGCCGGTCGATCAGCTCGTTGAGCAGCTGGTAGTAGCGGGTGGCGGGCAGCCCGAACTCCTCCAGGATCTCGCGTTCCTTGGCGCCGGGAAACCGCCACCAGCCACGCTCGAAGGCCAGGATGCGCTTGTCCGCGTCGGTTAGCGCCGTCACCTGGCCCTCCCAGCACTGTCGTAGTAGCCCTCCATCGTAGGCAGCCCGGACAGTCCGGGCACACCCCTGGCGCTATGCGCGACGGCTCTGAGGCCGTACGCTCACCATTCGTGACTGGCTTTGGTTACCTGACGTTCCTGACCGACTACGGGCTTGACGACGGGTTCGTCGCGGCATGCAAGGGCGTCGCCGCCCGCACTGCCCCGGGCGTCCAGCTCATCGACATCACTCATCTGGTCCAGCCCGGTGATGTCCGCCGCGGTGCCGCCGTGCTAGCGCAGACCGTCGGCTACCTGCC
Organism: Streptosporangiaceae bacterium; assembly: GCA_036490755.1. Taxonomy (GTDB): domain Bacteria; phylum Actinomycetota; class Actinomycetes; order Streptosporangiales; family Streptosporangiaceae; genus DASUBV01. The sequence continues at coordinate 13,355 of DASXDJ010000160.1, read as the reverse complement.
GCCTGCCGTGCACGTGGGGGTCGTGGATCCCGGCGTGGGCACAGCCCGGCGCGCCATCGCGGTGCAGGCCGGGGACTCGATCCTGGTCGGCCCGGACAACGGGCTGCTGTCCTGGGCCGTCTCGGCCCTGGGCGGCGCGACTCGCGCCGTGCAGCTGACCAACGGCGACCTGTGGCTGCACCCGGTCTCGGCCACCTTCCACGGCCGGGACATCTTCATGCCGGTCGCCGCGCACCTGGCCGCCGGCACGGACCTGGCCGCGGCGGGCGATGAGATGGATGTCGCCGACCTCGTCGCCCTGCCCGCCCCGACCAGCCGGGTCGCAGACGGCGAGGCCGAGGGCGAGGTCATGTCTGTCGACCGGTTCGGGAACGTGCAGCTGTCTATCCCCGCGTCCCAGGCCGGGCTGCTGGGCATCGGGGTCGGCTCGCAGCTGGTGGTCCGGGCCGGGCGCCGTCAGCTCACCGTGCCGTTCACCGACACCTTCGCCGCCGTGGCCCCGGGTGAGATCGTGGCCTTCACCGACAGCGCCGGCCTGATCTCGCTGGCAGTGAACGCGGGCGACGCGGCCCAGGAACTCGGCCTGCCGCCGGGCGCGCACGTGCGGCTCGCGCCGGCCCGGCAGGCCTAGGCCCGCGGCCCGAGCGGACAATCACTGCGGCCCAGGCCAGAGCCGTGGCCCGGCGCAGAGAATCTGCTCAGAAGGCACCTAACTATCCGGAACATGGCACAATGCACGGGACTCCCCACGGAAGGCAGATCCGGCGTGCCGTTGAGGTTCCCCCGCCCGGTCATGCCCGCGATCGCCACAGGACTAGCGGCGATATGGGTCGTGGCCGCAGGCGCTCCCGCATTCGCTGACCAGGTTCGCCAGCAGGAGTGGTGGCTCAGCACTCTGCACGTCCGGCAGGCCTGGCAGGCATCCCGCGGCGCGGGCATCACCGTGGCCGTGCTCAGCGACGGAGTCAGCACTGCCCAGGCGGACATCGCGGGCACCGTCACTACCGGTCCCGACTACACCGGCACCGCCCAGACAACGGGCCCTTTCTTCGCTCAGCAGGGCACCGCCATCGCCAGCCTCATCGCCGGGCGCGGGAACGGTGCCCGGCACGCCTCGGGCATCCTCGGTGTCGCTCCCCGGTCACGCATCCTGTCCGTGCGGGTCACCCTCGACCCGGCCGACACCGCCCTGAACAGCGCGACAGTCGGCGCCGGGCTGCCCGGTGCCATCGCCCAGGGCATCCGCTACGCGGTCGCGCACCACGCCCGGGTTATCGAGCTGCCCCAGGACCCGGGCGAGCCGGACCCGGCCGTGGTCGCCGCCATCCCGCTGCAGCACAATCCCGACGGGACGATGGCGACCCACCCGCTGCAGACGGCCGGCATCACCGCGGCAGCAGGCGGCAGCGCGGCCGAGAAGGCCGCCGTCGCCTACGCGCTGCACAAGGGCGTGGTGCTCGTCGCGCCGGCCGGGGACAACGCCGAGGGCACCGACGCCGTCAGCTACCCGGCGGCTTATCGCGGCGTCATCTCTGTCGGCGCGTTCAGCCAGGCCTTCACCAGGGCCCCGTACTCCAGCCATCAGCCGTACGTCACCCTGACGGCCGCCGGCGAGGGCGTGATCGCGGCCCGCGCCGACGGCACCTACGCGGACGTCAGCAGCACGAATGCCGCCAGCGCCATGGTCGCCGGCGTCGCGGCGCTGATCCGGTCCCGGTATCCCGGCCTGACGCCCGCGCAGGTCAGCCGGGCCCTGACGACGAGCACCGTGGTCAAGCCCGGCCGGGCCAGCGCGGCCGGGTCCGGGGCGGGGACCGTGGACGCGCAGCGGGCGCTGCTGGCCGCCGCGGCGATCGCCGCCCCCCCAGACTCCCGTGCCGGGGCCGGGGCGCAGGCCTTCACCAGCCCTGCCGCCCCGGACGCCAGCCCGGTGTCCTCGAACGCGCTGGCCCCGCGGGTGCTGCGGGCCGGGGCTATCGCGGCGGCCGTGCTCATCGTCTTGCTGCTGGCGGTCTTCAGCTACGTCGCAGTGGCCCGGCGGCGCGCGCGGCGGCGGCGGCGGCCCAGCACGGCCCAGTGGGCGTCGGCCCAGAACGCCTACTCCCCCTACGGCCCGGCCGACGCCGACAAGATGCTGGAGTTCTTCGCCGCGCCCCACAGCGAGCCGGCTACCGCAGCCGGCCCGTTCCAGCAGTTCCAGGCGGGCCAGCTGTCCGGCGCCGGATTCGGCTCTGGCCCGGCGGCCGACACTGGCGCAGGCACCGAGGCGGGCAGTGCCGCCGACGGCCCGGTCGGGGCCTGGGTCCCGCTCGGCGGATCGGCACGCGGGAGCCGGGCGCCGGTATCCGGGACGCCGCCGTGGGAGCCGGCGGCCAAGCCTGACAGCGAGCTGCCCTGGGCCTCGGTTCCGGGCCCGGCGCCCGGTGCGGCCAGCCGGGCGAGTGCCGCCGCGCGGCGGCCGGCCGACCGCGACGACTCCATCTGGCCGGCCGCCGACGGCCCGGCCGCCGCAGCGGCGGCTAGCGACAGCATGGCCAGCAGCGAGTGGGCGAACCTGGTACCCAGCCCGGATGCACCCGCGGCTTTCACCGCCGGTACCGGGTACGGCGACATGCCCGGCGCGGACGCCGGCCGCGGCGATGCGCCCGGATCAGCGACGGCAGGCGGCGGCTCGCCCGCGCCCGAGGCGGTCGGCTCCGGCAGCGGCGGACGCCGCTCGCCCTGGGCCGACGGCAGCGCGCCCCGGTCCCCGTCCGGCAGTGACTGGGATCTCCCGGACAGCGAGCCGGACACGGCGGTGCAGGCCGCGGCGGACTCCGGGTGGCTATCTGGAAGCGAGCCGCCCCGCACGCCGGCCACGAGCGCCGGGGGCTGGACGCCGCCCGAGGGCGAGGATCGCTGGGAGATGCCCGCCAGCCCGGCTAGCTCCTCAGGCTGGGACTTGCCTCGCCGCGGCGAAAGCTGGGAGCCGGCTGAGCCGGAAGCTGCCGCCAGCGCGCCGGCGGAGGCGTCCGAGCCGGATATGCACTGGCTGCCGGCCGCGGCCGGGACCGACCGGTGGGCATCAGCCGAGCCACCTGACGCGGGGCAGCGCGCGAGCGCGGCGGACCAGAGCGAGGCCCGCTGGCAGCTCAGCCCGGCCGGATCTGCCCCCGACGAGCCCGCGGCCCCCGCCAGCCCGTCCTGGGAATCGGCCCCGTCGAGCCCGTCCTGGGATGCGGCCTCCGCCAGCCCGTCGTGGGATGCCTCCCCGTCGAGCCGGTCCTGGGACTCCGCCCCGGCGGGCGCGCCCTGGGATGCCTCGCCGGCCAGTACTTCGCCGGGCTCCGCCCCGGCGAACGCGCCCTGGGATGCGGCCTCGCCCAGTACTCCCTGGGACGCCGCTCCAGCGAGTACCTCCGGGGACCCCGCTTCCGCCAGTGCCCCCTGGGACGCTGCTCCGGCCAGCAAGAACCCGGAAGCCGCCCCGGCCAGTACCCGCTGGGATTCCACCTCGGCCGCCGAGCCCTCGGAAGCCGCCCCGGCCAGTACCCCCTGGGATGCCGCCCCGGGCCAGCCTGGCTGGGATCGGGCTGCCGAGCAGGACTGGCGGCCCGCAGCCGAGCCACGGTGGGGCACGGCTCGCCGGGATGCCCCGCCGCAGGGACCGGCGGCCGGGGGGACGGCGGGCGCGAGACGGACGCCGGACTGGGGACAGACGCCCGACGACGCCACGCCAGCGGCTGACTCACCGCCCGACGGGGGGTGGCCGTCGCCCAGTTCCGACGCGCTGGGCTGGGGAACCGCGGCGGCCAGCGCCGCCGCCGCGGCCAAGGCAGCGGCGAGCACCCCGTGGGAGCCGGCGGCCGAGCCGCCGGGGTGGGGGTCCGCCGCACCCGCCGCGCCGTCCGCAGCTGCGGCCACCGACGAGGATGGCCCGGCGCGGCAGCGATTCGCCTGGCGCCCCAGCGCTCAGACCGAGAACTTCCCCGCTATCACCGACGACTGAGCAGCCACCGGGCCGGATCCCGGCCGGGCGCGCCTATCCCCGGCTGTGGTTCTGGCCCCGGCCGTGGTTCTGGGCCGCCAGCTCGTCCTTGCGGACCGACGCGTACATGGGCACGAATTCCTGGCCGGACAGCTTCTGGATGGCCTGGACGACCTCGTCGGTCACCGCCCGCCGCTGCTGGGCGCCGGCGCCCTCGGCCTGCAGCTCGGCGAAGGTCAGCGGCTCCCCGATCCTGATCTGGATCTTGCCGGGGTGCGGAACTCGCTGGCCGGGCGGCAGGATTTTCTCCGTGCCGATCATCGCGACCGGGATGACCGGGGCTCCGGAGTGCAGGGCCAGCCAGCCCACGCCGGTCCGGCCCCGGTACAGCCGGCCGTCGGGCGAGCGCGTGCCCTCGGGGTAGATGCCGAACAGCTCACCGGACTTCAGCAGGGCCAGCGCAGATTCCAGCATCGCCTGGCCGGCCCGGGCCCCGGCCCGGTCAACCGGCAGCTGGTTGGTCGCTTTCAGGTACGCGGCGACGGCCCGGTCCCGCAGCCGGGTCCCGGTGAAGTACTCGGATTTCGCGGCGAACACCAGCGGCCGCGTCAGCATCAGCGGCAGGAAGATCGAGTCGATCACAGACAGGTGATTCGACGCCACGATCGCCGGCCCGCTCACGGGAATGTGCTCAGCGCCCGTTACCTCGGTCCGGGCCACCAGCCGCAGCGCCGGCCCGGCGACCAGTCTCGACGTCCGATACTGCACTCAGCCCTCCAGCTCGCCGCACCGCCGCCTACCTGCCCGCCCGCGGCGCGGGCCCGGAGCCGGTACGGCATGTCACAGATTAGCCCGCCCGGTCTGCGGACGGGGCAGTCCGGGCACTGGTGCCGACATCGGACGCACCGGCTGCATCCTCCTGCGCGGCTCCGGTGACGATCGCGATGACCAGCGGGAGGACCAGGGGCAGCGCGGTTGCCGTGACGCTGACCCCGGAGTCGTTGGCCAGCCAGCCCAGCACCGCCACCAGCCAGAGGGCGACCAGAAGCGGCCGCAACAGCGGCATCTTGCGCATCGCCCGGCTCAGCGTAGTCAGCCGGAGCCGGGCCGGCCAGGCCAGCATCGCGCCGGTGAGCACGACCAGCAGCGGGATGACCGGGGTGAACCAGGTCTCGGTCAGCGAGCCCACGTTGGCCGAGACCTTGCGGCGCAGGATGCTGTCGGCCCCGCCGTGCCGCACGTGCCCGACGAAGGCACTGATGTCCGATGCTCCCGGGCCCGAGACGACATAGCTGATGACGGCGATGGCTGCGATCAGCACCAGCCCGCTCACCCCGACCAGCACCGCCCGGCGCGGGGTGATTTTCACTCCTGCGATCGCCGCCAGCAGCACCAGGAACCCGGGCACCATCGCAATCGTGCCGCCGACCTTGGCCCCGAACCCGGGCCAGCCGGCCGCGATGACCGCCGCCGCGGCGATGGCGCCGGCCGCCAGCACCGCCCGGTTCCGTCCGCCGCCCCGGCGCAGCACCGCGCTGCCCGCCCACGCCGCGCACAGGATGCCGCCCAGGGCATACACCCCGACCGCGTTATTGCCGATCCCGTAGAACCGGCCGGCCTCCAGCGCTGACAGCCCGAACGGGGTGCCGAGTTGCAGATGCGAGCCGGTGACGACGTCGCCGCCGATCACCGCGATGGTGACGGCCCCGATAAACCCCGGCGAGCCGAGCGGATCGCGGCGCCAGGGGCCGGCCAGCGCGACGGCAGCGATGATCGCCGACCAGGCCAGCCCGACCCCGTACAGCAGCAGCGCCGGGTGCGGCAGCACCGGCCACGGCACCAGGCTGGCCAGGAAGCTCCCGGCCGGGACGGCCGCGGCGATCACCGCAGCAACCCGGTAGGCGGCCGTGCGACGGCGGCGGCGTTCGGGACTGCTGCCGCGCAGCAGCAGCGCGATCAGGCCGAAGATGACACCCTCGCCGAAGCCGTAGATCAGGAAGTACGGTGCCAGGGTGTCCCGGTAGACCTGGGCTGCGGTGTCCTGGCCCGTCAGCATCCGGATCGCGGCGGGCAGCGAGCCCCGGCTCTCCGAGCTGATCTGGGAGCCGACGAGGCCCGGCGGGATGCCGGCGCTGTCCCCGCGCCAGTTCAGGACGGTGGGCGTCAGGTCGGCGATCGGCACCATGCCCGGCTGCCGGGTGGACGCGGTGGCGAGCAGGCCGGCTCCGTAGCCGGGGCCGCTGACGATGACGGCGCGCAGGTGCGGGGCACTGCCGTCGCCCAGTCCGGCCACCATGATGATGGCCCCGGCCGGCGCGGCGGCAATGATCTGCCCGGCGGCCCGGTCGGCGGCCCGGACGTCCGGCGCCCGCTGACCCCCGGCGGGCAGCCCGCCCAGGTCGGCGACAGCCAGCGGGCAGGTGCGCAGGGCCGCGCGGAACCCGGCCGTGACCTGCGGAGCGTAGGAGCCCACCGTGCCTGCGGCGCTGGCCAGGGCCAGCCCGGCACCTGGACCGGCCGCGGCGGCACACCGGCCCGGCCCGGCCGCCGCGGCCAGCAGGCCCCAGCACGGGTCATAGCTGAACTGGTGGTTATAGCCCTCGATGCCGCCCTGGCCAGCCAGGGCGGGCACGCTGGCCGGCCCGCCCGCCGCGCTGCGGTCCTGGCCCGCCGGGGTCCCGGCCGCGGCCGGGCGGCACGACGTCGCCGGGCCAGCGGCGGCCTCGGGATGATGCGCGGCACCGGGATCGACCGCGGGGAGCTTCGCGCAGGTGTCCGGCGATGGCCGCGGGGCCATGGCCCGGGCGCCGCCGTTCAGGGTCAGCCAGGCATCGGCGGGGCAGGTGTAGGTCTCCACGGCGGACACCACCAGGGATCCTGCCGACCCGTGCCGGGCGAGCCGCCAGAGCGCGGGCGTCGCGGCCGGCGAGATATCGGTCCACCGCAGGCCGGGGATGCCGATGATCACGACCGGGTGAGCCGCAGGCCCGGCGGCTCCGCCGGATGCGGCCTGGCCGGCCGCGCCCGCTGCCGTGCCCGTGCTCCCGGCGGCTGCGGTCCGCGCCGGGCTCGCGCTGGCCGGGGCCGCCAGCGCCATCAGGATGGCCAGCACGACCAGGACAGCCAGCCCGGCAAGAACCGCGGGCACCGCCGGCAGCGGCCTGGCCATGGTCGGCTTCACGACGTTCACCGTATCCGCCAGGCCACGCTCGCGGGCCCGCTCGCCCGGCCGGGCCTGGCAGCCAGCCCGCCGCTGACCTCGCAGCCGCGCGCGCAAGTCATGTCAGAAATCGTGTGCACCAGATGCGCGGGTAAAGCGTCTCTTAATCAGGCGCGGCACAACAAATGGGGAAACGCAGCGCCACCGGGAAGGGTGGGGGTTTAGTTCGATGGCTTGGCGGATTGCTGGTTTCAAGGCGGCCGGAGGTACTCGGTGACCAGCGACACGAAGGATGTGCGCATTCACGGTACGGCGTCCAGCTACAACAACCTGGGCTGCCGGTGCCCCGAATGCCGGGAGGCCGCGTCGGCGGCCCGGGCAGCTTGGGTGCAGTCGCTGCAGGACAGGAGGTTCGCTGACGTTCCGCACGGCACCCCCTCGGGGTACCGGAACTGGGGCTGCCGCTGCGAGCGGTGCACCCTGGTGCGCGCGGCCGAGGCGCGTGAGCAGCAGCGCAAGAAGCGGTTGCGAACGGCTTCCTGACGGTCTGATCCTGATCTCACCGGGCGGCGGCTGGTCCAGCCGGACAGGCCGCCGCCGGGTGACAGGGGAATCGCAGGAGAATCGCACGGGACCCCCGGCTTCGCACGGTCAACGGTCCCGCGGGTATACCGGTCCCTGGCGACATAAATGCGATGCCGGGCCGGGAATGACCGGTGCACAATGCCTTATGCCTCTCTCTCCCGCTCCGGTGGCGGCTTCCTGGCCGCTCGCCTGGCTCCGCATCACTACTCCGCAGCTAGAACTGCGCTGGCCCGGCGAGAGCGATCTGCTGGCCCTCGCCGAGCTCGCAGCCGGCGGCGTTCACGATCCCGCGGTGCAGCCGTTCGCCGTGGCCTGGACCGACGTGGGCCCCGCCGAGCGGGCCCGCAGTGTCCTGCAGTATCACTGGCGTAGCCGCGCGGCCTGGGCCGCTGCCGACTGGTCGGGCCTTCCACCGGCAGGGCATCGGCACCGAGATGCGAGCCGCCATCGTGCACCTGGCCTTCGCCGACCGCGGCGCTGAGTACGCCGTTTCCAGCGCCGCGGAAACAACGCGGCATCGCTCGGCGTCTCCCGGCGGCTCGGCTACCGGGACGACGGAATCGAGATCCAGGCCATCCGGAACGCCCCCGTGGTGATGCGCCGCCTGCGCCTGGACCGCGCTGCGTGGCTGGCCGCCCGGACTGTCCCGGTGCAGGTGACCGGCCTGGGGCCGCGCCTGCCTGACTTTGGCCTGAGCGCAGCGGGCAGCTCACCCGGGAGCCGGTGAGCGGGTCGGGCCCTAGTCCGCTGGCCGGTGCGGACAAAGACGAGTTTCGGCGGGTCACCCGTGCCCGTAGCCCGCGGCGCGCGAACGCGCATCGCTCGGCCACCCGGATCGACGCAGCATTGTCTTCGTCGATCTCAAGCGCGAGCCTTGGCAGATCCAGCTCTCCGAACGCCCAGCCCGCAGCTAGGTCCAGCGTCCGCGCTGCGAAGCCGCGACCACGCCAGATAGGAAAGACGCGGTAGGCGACAGTCGCCTCAGTATCTGACTTGAACTGCAGGTTGATCAGCCCGGCGGGCTTATCGGTCACTGCGCCGGCGATGATCAGCGGCGCGGCGCGGCCACTGCGCCAGATCTCGAGAATCTGCAGTGGCGTGGATGGCGGCCCAGAGCCGGGCGCCTCATCGAGCCAGCGGTCGGCCTTGGGGTCTTCGGCCGCCGCAGCGATCTGACGCAGATCGTCGTCGCGGCGCAGCCGGACCCTCACAACCCCGTCGGTCGGTGGAACCTTCGGCGGCCGGATGGGAAACGAGCACATGAACAGGCAGGTCCTCCGCTGTCAAAGTGGGTCCCGCCCAGGCGTGACGATCCTTAGTGAATCGCCCCGGTGAGCCGAAGACTCTGACGTGCCCTGGGTTTTCCGGCGCCGGCCTGAACGCTGTAGGGCGGCGCGGCGTAGTAGGTGTATGGCAGCTTCGAGCTGTGATGACAGCGCGGTCGCCTGGCTGGCCGCATACCAGGCGGCGCTGGTGGGCTTCGTGCTCCCGATTGTCAATGGTGATCGCCAGGCCGCCGAGGACGTGGTCCAGGAGACGATGCTGCGGGGCTGGCAGCACGCCGCGGAGCTGTCCCCGAGGATCCAGGATCGTAGCTGCATAAGGTCGCCCGCAACATCGCCATCTCGACCTACCATCGCCGGCGTGGCGCCAGCCCCGGCCGTGGTACTCGCAGGTGAACCACGTGAATCACCCCGGAGCACTATCGTTCTGGCTGGGTCCCTCCGCAGTCCGGATGGACCCCTCTGTCGTCGCGGGCCAGGACGGGACGGTGGGCGTGGCGGCCACCATCGACCCGGTCACCGGGGACACCGCCTTGCCGGCGTGGTCCTCGCTGGTGCTTAGCACCAGCGCGAGCAACAGCGGCTGGGTGGACACCCCGGCGACGGCCGTGGGGGTCCTGATCCGCTCGGACGGCGGCGTCCAGGTGTACCACGGCACCACGCTCCTGGGCTCCCGCGATGCGTTCGCCAAGCCGTCGGCCAACGGGCAATTCGTGGTAAGCGTTAGCTACACGCCCGGCCAGAAGGTCATCAATCTGAGCGTCAACGGAACCACCACCACCCTGACCGCGCCGGCGGTGCTGCCCGCGAGCAGCACCCTGTTCATGGGGGCGGACCTGGCTGCCAGCACTCAGGTCTCCACGCTGAGCCACCTGGAGGTGTCCCGGGTCAACATGGCGGGCCGGTCGCTCCCGGCCACCTCGGGGCTGCGCTATTACGGCTACTATGCCGCCCGGCTGGGCGGGGGACCTAGCCACCTGGCCGAGGTCGCGGGCCGGTCCAACCTGAACTGGGTGAACGTCAGCGACGCGAGCGGATACCCGAGCGCGGGGACCGTCCTGTCCGGGTGCGCGCCCGGGTCGTGCGTCGTGAACACCGGCTTCGAGTTCTTCAGCTGCCCGTCCGGGGGCACGTGCCACCTGTACCCGGACTACGCGGCGCGCTGGCAGGCCGAAGCGACCGCCGTGAAGCCGTACCTGAGCAAGATCGCGGCGTTCTACATCCTCGATGAGCCGCAGTGGAACGGCGCGACCCCGGCAGAGATCGACACCTCGGCCAAGCTGATCAAGCAGACCTTCCCCGGCATCAAGGTCATGATGATCGAGCCTGGGCCGAAGGTCACGTCATCGCTGGTCATCCCGACCTCCGTGGACTGGGTCGGCTTCGACTGGTACTGCCAGCCCTTCACCACCATCAAGCAGAAGCTCGCCACCATGCTGTCCCTGGTCCCGGCCTCGTCGCCGCAGCGATTCTTCCTGATGCCCGAGGACGCTCCGGTCCCCGCGTGCGCGGGCGTCGCCGGCCACACCACAGACGGGAACATCGCCGCCATCCAGCGGGCCAGCCTCGCCCTGGCCGAGCAGAACCCGCGGGTCATCGGCCTGCTGAACTTCGGCTTCTGGACTAGCGCCGCGTGGACGGCCAAGGGTGGCACCGGCGCGTCCGAGCTGCCGCAGACCGTCGACGCCGACGAGCGGGCCGCCGCCGTCATCCTCGCCGGCGCGCCCTGAGCGGCGCCAGCGGGGCGCCGGCCGGCTGACGCGCGGTCTGCAGCACATTGCCGTAAGGGTCACGCATCATGGCACAGCGGTCGCCGCAGGGCGAGTCCAGCGGAGCTTCGAGCGTTTCAGCGCCCGCGGACGGCGCTCGCCGGCCTGCCTGTACGTCGGCGTCGGAGACGTACAGGCAGGCCGGAAGGAGGTCAGGTTCTACGGCGAAGCCGATTCGGCGGCTCGATCCGCGCGAGTATGCCCAGGTCGCATAGGGTGACAGGGGTTCCGGCACTCATATGTTTCGGAGCAGGATTGCAAGCTTGCAGGAGCTACTCGGGGCTGCAACGGAGGTCAGAGGATGACGGCCAGGAATGAGGTGAGGGTCGGGCGGGCCTATGATGCGCCGGCGCCGGGTGACGGCTCCCGGGTCCTGGTCGACCGTATCTGGCCCAGGGGGCTGAGCAAGGCAAAGGCCGGCTTCGATGAGTGGTGCAAGGCGATCGCACCCTCGACAGGGCTGCGGAAGTGGTACGGCCACGACCCGGAGCGATTCGCGGAGTTCGGCCGCCGCTACCGTGCCAAGCTCGCAGAGCCTGAGCGTGCCGAAGCCCTGGAGGGCCTCCGCGAGCTGACCAGGCACGGCAACCTGACGCTGATAACCGCCACGAAGCAGGCTGACATCAGCGAGACTGCCGTGCTGGCCGGCCTGCTCCGCGGCTAGCTCGCAGCAGGGTGCGCCCGGAACGATGCGCTGCCGCCATGGCGCGTAGCTGGCCTTTCTGCTGTCAACGACTGGCTGCTGGCCTGCTGATGACCTGAACTCGCCACCGGGGCGGCCCCCCTTTGAGGACGCTACTCCGAAGGCGCCAGGACGGAGCTGGTTTATGCGCCGCCAGACCCAGGCCAGCTCGCGGGCCGACTGCAGTTCCACGTCCTCGCCGCTGCGCGTCCGCATGATCCGGTCCACGGCCGCGTCGGTCGCCTCGTCGGCTGCTGCCAGTGCCAGTTCCTCGGCAGGGAGCTGGCGCTGCAGCAGATCGATGAGATCCCGGGTGGCGGTAACGACCTGTGCGCTGGCGTGCGTGCCGGTGCCCGTCGCGGCCTGGTCGAGTACTTCAGTGGCTGCGCGCAGGCGCGCGTGGTCTCGGGCGAGCCGGGCGAAGGCGGGCGGGTCAGCTCGGCTTGCACCTGCCGGGTGCTGACCAGGTCGAGGTTTGTCGGAATCGCGAGTACCTGGATGTGGCCTGCTGCACTGCATGGCGTGCGCCTGTCCATAAACAAGCATCTGCACGTCAGACTTAAACTTGACAATAAGCCACGTTCCGGGCCAATGACGGGCGTACCACGGCGCGGCATCTGAAATGCTGCCTGATGGGCGCTGCCAACGGCAGCCACCAGCGCTGCGAGCGACCGTCACCCATCACCGCGTATTCGCTCATCGGATGAGCCCTTCGCCGCTTACTTCACGCTGCGCCTGTCGCGACATCGGCCGCCTGACCGGAGGACAGCACCCACCTGCATGAGCATAGAGTGTCGTGGACCGATGGGAATGGGAGTGCGATGCCCGAGTCGCAGGACAACAGCCGGCCGACCGGGCCTGTTGCCGAAGAGTTCCAGCATCTGCTGGCATTCCGGGTAAGCCTGCGCCAGTTCCAGCACTGGAGCGAAAACCAGGCCCGAGCAGTGGGCCTGACTCATACCCAGCATCAGCTTCTGGTGGCGATCAAAGGACACCCCGGCAGCCTGCCGCCCGCGGTCGGTGACCTAGCCGCGTACCTGATGCTCCGGTCCCACAGCACGGTGGAGCTGGTCAATCGCGCGGAGGCTGCAGGCCTCGTCCGGCGTGCTCCTGACGGGGAAGATGCCCGCGTAGTCCGGGTCAAGCTGACCAGCAAGGGTAACCGCCTCGTCACCGAGCTGACCAAGGCTCATCTCGCCGAACTGCACAAGCTAGCGGTCACCCTGAACGAGCTGGCGCCTGCTGAGCAGAGCGCCGAGCCCCGCGTAGCCCGGGGTATCCGCCGGCCCGGCTGACTCATCCGCTCCGTCTCATGAGAACTCGCAGCGGTGACCTGCGGCCGAGGGTGCGACTCCTGCGGCCACGTCACCTCCGCGATGGTGGGAAACGGCCGCAGTATGACAGCGTGCCGCGGCCTGGGCAGGCCTGCCGATAGGGAAGCAGGCACCCGTCAGCCATCGTCTCCCGAGGCGACCCAATTTGACCGGCTTAAAGTGGATAAGCAGCGGCTCAGGTTGCCTTTATATCGTAGTACGATAGAATCTATCTGAACGTCGGCAGCCAGAATGGCGCGCAGATCAGTCATCCAGCATGCAGGAGGACGTCACATGACGCACGATCCATCCAGTAGCCATGAGCCGCAGATCATGGGCGGCCCCGAGCCCGACCAGCGGCATACTGATGTGATGGGCGGCCCCGAGCCCGGCGGCGATGTCATGCTCGCACCAGGGTCAGCCCGGCAGCCTACCGATGTCATGTCCGTAGCCAAGTCCGGCCAGTGCGACACCGACGTTATGGGCGGGCCTCAGCCGGACAGCGATATCCTGACCGCGCCGGGGGAAAGGCATGGACCAGCGCGGACGTACAGCTAGCACGAGGCGGGCGAAGATCGTCGCGCCCGGCGCTGCCG
>DASXDJ010000159.1:0-206757 GCA_036490755.1 Streptosporangiaceae bacterium | reverse complement strand
AGCAGGATGCGGAAGAAGCTCTCGCCGCTGGCCCGCGCGGCCTCGATGTAGTCGCGCTTGCGGATCGACAGGGTCTGCGCCCGGATGACCCGCGCGCCCCACGCCCAGCCGGTCACGCTGATCACCACGGCGACGCTCAGGGAGCCCTTGTTCGGCAGGTAGCCGGCCAGGACGATCACCAGCGGCAGGGCCGGGATGACCAGGAACACGTTGGACAGCACCGACAGCACCTCGTCCAGGACACCGCCGGCGTAGCCGCCGATAAGACCGATGATCACCGACAGCGCGGTGGCGATGGCGGAGGCGATGAAGCCGACCAGCATCGAGATGCGCGTGGAGTCGATGAGCTGGGCGAAGATGTCCTGACCGGTCTGCGTGGTGCCGAGCCAGTGCGCCCCGGATGGCGGCTGCAGGGTCGCGGTGGAGAGCGCGGACGGATCGGTGCGGACCACCATCGGGCCGAAGATGGCCACCAGCACGAAGATGGCGGTGATGACCGTCCCGGTCATCAGCTTGCCTGAGTGCAGCGCGGCCCGCAGCCGGGACTGCCCGGCCTCGCGATCCACCGTGGCCAGCTCCGGTGCTGTCTGGCTTGCCTGAACAGCCATCAGCGGGCCGGCCTGGTCCGGGGATCCAGGGCCACGTACGCGAGGTCGGCAATGAAATTCGCCGCCAGCACAGCCACGGTGACGATGAGGAACACCCCCTGCATCAGTGGGTAGTCGTTATTGGTCACGGCCTGGAACAGCACGTAGCCAAGGCCCGGGTAAGAAAAGACAATCTCGGTCAGGATGGCGCCGCTGACGACAAATCCCAGCGACATGGCGAAGCTCGCGAGCGACGGCAGGATGGCATTGCGTGCGGCGTAGCTGACCATAATCCGGCGCGGCCGCAGGCCCTTGGCCTCGGCCAGCAAGACGTAATCCTCGGTCCCGGTGGTGACCATCATGTTGCGCATGCCCAGCATCCAGCCGCCGATGGACGACACGACAATGGTGCCGGCCGGCAGGATCGCGTGGTAAAGGGCGCTGAGGATAAAGGTGCCGCTGAAGGTGATCGCCGTTGTCGTCCCGGTGGCCCCCGACAGCGGGAACCAGTGCAGCTGGTCGGCCAGGACGAAAGCAGCGAGCAGGCCGAACCAGAAGTACGGAATGGACCCGAGGAAAGTCGTGACCGGCAGCAGCGCGTCCATCCAGGAGCCGCGCCACCAGCCGGACATGATGCCCAGCACCGTTCCGATCGCGAAACTCAGCACGGTCGCCACGCCGATCAGGACGGCCGTCCAGGGCAGGCTGGTCATGATGACCTGGGCCGCGGTGCTAGGGTAATAGCTGAACGAGATGCCCAGGTCACCGTGCGCGAGGTGCGACAGGTAGGTCCAGTACTGCGACCAGATACTGGCGTTATTGAGGCCGAATAGCTTGGTGAACGAGGCCGTGGCAGCCGGGCTTACCTGGCCGCGAAACCGGGATAGCATGGCCTGCACGGGGTTGCCCGGCATCAGCCGCGGGATCGCGAAGTTGAGGGTGATGGCGGCCCACAGGGTAAGGAGATAAAACAATACCCGCCGGGTCAGATAGCGCACAGTACCTCCCTCGATGATGGCTAGCTGGCGGCAGCGCAGGGCGCCCGTTGGTACGTGAATGCGTGCGCGACCAGAAATGGCAGGCAGCAGTCGCATTCAGGGTGCTAGCCCGGCAGTCAGCGCCGGGCCAGAGAATTAACGGTGAGAATGCCGCCTGGCGGCATGTCCGGCGGTTAGTACCGCTGCCCGAGATGGCGTGCGGCTCGCCAGGCCCGCGCTTCGGGATACGGCTCCCGGCCACGTTGCCGGAAAGCCGCCGGAGCGTCGCTGCGGCTGGCGGAGCGAGAGCAGCCGACGGGCTTGTCTGTCCTTCAGGCCATCGATGCTCCTTTTCCCTGACAGCGCCTAGCGCGGTGGGCCTGACCGGCCGAAATAAGGGTGAGCCGGTGTAATTCTCGCTTAATTAGGAGTGTTCACTAAATAACTCGCCATGTCAAGATGTCTCGTCCGCTGCGATCACCCGGGAACTGCCCTCACCTCGCGGATCGGTGGCTGCCCCGACTGATCCCGCGCCCTCCGGCCACGCGATCTGCGCCCGGCCCGTCATGTCGTCGTCGGCTCCCTGCCAGCTGACCGGCAGGCAGCCCGCGATGGCGGCCGCAGCGGCCGGGGCCAGCTGCTCCTCGGCATACGCCACCGGGCTCTCGGCGCCGCCTTCTACGACCCAGCGCGGCGCGGCCAGCGCCGCCGCCGGGGCCTGCCCGGCGGTGAGCCGGAGAATCAGCTGGGTCTGGATCTGCGGCTGGCGGGTGCCGCCCATGGTCCCCACGACCCACCGCAGCTGGCCGTCCTGGCTCACCATGACCGGCATCAGCGTGTGCGCGGGCCGCTGGCGCGGGGCGATCCGGTTGGGCGAGTCCCGCCGCAGCGCGAACGAGCTGCCGCGGTTGTGCAGGAGGATCCCGGTGTCCCGGTCCAGGATTCCGGATCCGAGCAGGTGAAACACGCTCTGGATGAGGCAGACGGCCCGGCCGCCGGTGTCAGCGGTCACCACCGCTACCGTGTCGCCGCTGCCGGGAGCGCGCGCCGCCGGGCGGCTCCCCCGCCGGGCAGGCGGCAGGGCCTGGCCGACGGTGGCGGCCAGCTCCGCCAGGCGGCCCGGCGCCAGCAGGTCGGCGGCGGATAGCGGCATCGCCGCCGGGTCGGCCAGCCACTGCCGGCGATCCCGCGCGGCGAGCTGGAAGATCTCTGACAAGACGGCCGCGCCGGCGGCCAGCGGCTCGATGCCGCCGCCCAGCGCGGCCAGCACCCCGAGGGTCTCCAGCAGCAGGAAACCCTGGCTGTTCGGGCCGCTGGTGGCCAGCTGGTACCCGGCGAACGCGCCGCTCAGCGGGTCCTCCCGCCGTACCGCGTACTCGGCCAGGTCACGGTCGTCAATCGCGCTGCCCGCGGCCTGCAGGCCGCGGGCCAGGCGGCCGGCCAGCGGGCCCGCGTAGAAGCTGCGCGGACCGTCGCGGGCGATCTCGGCCAGGCTGGCGGCCAGTTCTGGCTGGCGCAGTTGCTGGCCGGGCTGCAGCGGGCGTCCGCCGGGCATCAGCAGCGCCCGCAGCCCTGGATCCGCGGCCACCAGGCCGGGGTCGCCGCGGACGGCCTGGAGCAGGCTCGGCGAGGCCGGGACGCCGGCCGCGGCCAGGTCCGCCGCCGGATCGACGCAGGCGGCCCACGGCAAGGCTGCGCCCAGGCCGTGCACGGCGGCGAGCCCGGCCACCGCGCCGGGCACCGTCACGGTGTCGATGCCGGTGTCCGGCAGCGCCGCGCCGTAACGCGCGGCGAGCCGGTCGGCGTCGGCGTGCCGGCTCGCGTACCCGGTCGCGTTGATGGTCGTGATCGCGCCGTCCGGCGCCCGGACCAGGGCGATGAGGTCGCCGCCGATGGAGGTGTAGTGCGGCTGCACGACGGCCAGCGCGAGCGACGCGGCGACGGCCGCGTCGATCGCATTCCCGCCGGCCCGCACGCAGCCGGCCGCGGCCGCCGTCGCGCTGGCGTGCGGCGCCGCGACCGCGCAGCTGCTGCCGGTCACCGGCCGCCGAGTGCCTGGCCGACCGTGGTGAGCTCGATCCCCCGGGACCGGACCAGCGCGGCCACTTCCGGGTCAGTCAGCAGGTCCAGGTCAGCGATCCGGTACTCCTCGGCCCACCGGAAGGGCACCGAGTCCGGCCCGGTCATCGCGGCGATCTCGGGTCCCGCCACGGCCGGGTGCACGACCAGCATGTGCACGCCGGGGCCCAGCTCGGACAGGTAGGTCAGCAGCCAGTCCTTCTTGCCGTCGGTGTCCCGCTCGCTGAGGCCGTCAACCGAGGTGAGGCCGCGGGACCGGGCCAGCTCGGAGTAGACGAACAGCTCGCCGAGCTTGTCCGCCACCTCGGTGTACGCCCGCGGGGCCACGGCGCCCATGTGCACATCGAGGTAGTCAATGTCGAGGCCCTCGGCGGTGAAGCGCGCGGCCTGGGCTAGCAGCTCGGCGACCGCATCGTCGTGCGTGACCGCGTCGCGGGCCTCCTCCACGCTGCGGTAGAACGTGCCGTCGGCGCCGGTCAGCGACGGGCCGCTGGTCAGCGGCCGCCAGCGCAGGTTGTCCCACTCGCAGGTCAGGGTCTGGTGGATGCCGACCGGGATGGCATGAGTGCGGGCCAGCTGCGCCGCCTCGGTGAACCACGGGCACGGCACCATCACCGACGACTGGGTCAGGATCCCGTCGGTGAAGGCGCGGACGATTCCCTCGTTGACCGAGTGGCACATGCCGAAGTCGTCGCCGCGGACGATGAGCCGGGTTGCGGAAGCCAATGAAGCCTCTCCTTATGCAGTCTGCTGAGGCGCCAGGCCGGCCTCAGGCGATAACGCTGAGCACCTTGTCGACAGCCGTGGCGACGTCCTCGCAGTCCGCCTCGGTGTAGGCGGCGCCGACCGGGATGAGGACCGACCGGGCCGCGATGTCCTCGGTGCGCGGGCACAGGCCCGGGCCGTACTCCACCGACGTCGGGTGCTCCGCGCAGTTCCACGGCCCGCCCTTCCCCGACGCGGTGCGCTTGTCGACGATCGAGGGCGTCAGGTACACCGGCTGGCCGCCGTACAGCTGCCCGACCGGCACCCCCTCGGCTCGCATCGCCGCGATGAACCTGCGGGCCAGTTCCTTGTCGCGCAGGAAGATGCCGATGCTGGAGCCGCCGCCATCGCCGCCGGGGTCGCGGCGGAAGGTGATGGTGTCCAGGTCATCCAGCATCGCCTGGATGCGCTGCTTGTTCTCGGCCATGTCCGCCAGCAGGCCCGGCAGCTTGCCCAGCTGCACGGCGGCGATGGCCCCGGCGATCTCGGTCATCCGCAGGTTCTCGCCGACGAACGGGTCCGGGTAATCGCGGCCGCGGCCGGCCCCGCTGCTGGTCACGAACTGGCCGCCCTGATCCTGGTAGCAGGCCGCGCGCAGGTACAGCGCCTCGTCGCCGGTGACCAGCAGGCCGCCCTCGCCGGAGGTGACGTTCTTCTCCAGCTGCAGCGAGAACGCGCCGAGGTCACCGATGGTGCCCAGCGGCCGGCCCTTGTAGGACATCCCCATGGCCTGGGCTGCGTCCTCCAGTACCGGCACCCCGCGCTGCCGGGCGATCTCCATCAGCGGGTCCATGTCGCACGGCCCGTTGTCCAGGTGAACCGGGATGATGGCGGCCGTCCGCTCGGTGATCTTGGCTGCCACGTCGGCAGGGTCCAGCCCGAGGGTGTCGTCGATCTCGGCGAAAATCGGCACCGCGCCGCTGACCACGACAGCATTGACCGTGGCGATGAACGTCAGCGACGGGACGATGACCTCATCGCCGCACCCCACGCCCAGCGCGGCCAGGCCGGCCCGCAGGGCGGCCGTGCCGCTGGAGGTCGCGACCGCATGCCGGGCACTCATCGCCGCGCAGGCCGCCTGCTCGAAGGCCTCGACCTTGCCCAGCAGCTGGGGGCCGTAGTAGCGGAACAGCGAGCGGCTGTTCAGTACCTCGATCGCGGCCTGGAGTTCCTCGGAACCGAATACCGACAGGCCGCGGCCGGCCGGGAGCGGCTTCGTGCGTACCTGGGGGCCGCCATCGAGGGCCAGCGTGGTCGTCACCGTCATAGTTTAATTATAAAGCTTCCAAACTATGCTGACAAGGCATGACCACGCGCCCGATGTCCGGGCAGGCGCATCCGGTGTCCGGGCGGGCGCCCCGGTGTCCGGCGGGGCCCCCGTGTCCGGCGGGCGCCGCGGTGTCCTGGCGGCGGCACCCGGCGTCCGGGCGGGGCGGCACGATCCCCGGGCGGCGGCACCCGGCGTCCGGGCGGGCGGCGCGCGGCAGCCGCCCGGCGGCACGACAGGCTGCCGGACCAGGGCCGGCGGCAGGATCGGCCGAATGCACTCGCGGCGCCCGTTTCCGGCGCGGCCCGATATCCGTTCTGTCGCGACAATGTCGCCGCGGCTATCAATTCGGTCATCGGGCCCGTCCCCGCTCGCCACGCCCCGCTGCGACCGGTAATATCGCGCCTCCAGGGGCCGGAACCTGCTGCTACCCGAGCGGGCTACCGCGGGTACGTATGCTTTTGGGGTGAGCACGATGGCCTTGGAAATACCGCGATGAACGATGACCGGCAGGCGCCAGGCAAGCGCACTGCCGCGGTCGCTCCGTCGATTCTGCGCGAAATGAATCAGCGCCTTCTCCTGGACCTGCTGTTTGCCAGCGGCCCGGCCACCCGTCCGCAGCTCGGCCAGGCCGCCGGCCTGTCCCAGCCGACGGTCATCGCCGCCCTGGCCGACCTGGAGAAGCTGGGACTGGTGCGGCCGTGCGGGCGGACCACCTCGGCGCCCGGCCGGGCGCCGATGCTGTACGAGATCAATCCCAGCGCCGGCGCGGTCGTCGGGGTAGACATCGGCCGCGAGTGGATCCGGCTGATGGTCACGGACCTGGCCGGCAACCGGCTGAGCCAGCTGGAGGTCCGCAACACCGCCGCCGACCGCAGCGGCCTGGTCGACGCCGTCGGCCAGCTCGTGTCCAAGGGCACCGCCGACGCCGGCCTGCAGCCCGAGCAGATCACCCATACGGTCATCGGCTCGCCGGGTGTCTACGACACCGGGCGCAGCCAGCTACTGTACGCCGCGAACCTGCCGGGCTGGCTGCGCTCGCGGGTGGTCAAGGCCCTGGACGAGCGCTTCGGCTCGGCGGTGACCATCGACAACGACGCGAACCTCGCCGCGCTGGGCGAGTACACCTACGGGGCGGGCAAGGCGGTGCGGCACTTCGTCTACCTGACGATCGGCACCGGCGTGGGGCTCGGCATCGTGATCGACGGGCAGCTGTACCGCGGCTCCAGCGGCTCGGCCGGGGAGGTCGGCTACCTGCCCGTCGGCGACGAGCTCCCGCTCACCCCGCGGCGCCGTCCGCAGCGGGGCATGCTGGAGGAGTCATTCGGCAGCGAGGCCGTCGTGCGGCGGGCCCGGGAGGCCGGGATGAAGGGGACCTTCACGGCCGAGGACGTGTTCACGGCCGCCCGGCACGGCGACGCGCACGCCCGGGCGGTCGTCATTACCGAGGCCCAGATGCTCGCCCGGGTGGTCTCCAGCATCTGCGCGCTGCTGGACCCGGAGCTCATCGTCGTCGGCGGCGGCATCGGCCAGAATCTCGACCTGCTCGAGCCGGAGATGACCACCGAGCTGGCCCGGCTCACGCCGATGCGGCCCGCCCTCGGCGTGGGTGACCTGGACCGCGACGCCGTGGTGCTGGGCGCGATCGCGATGGGCATCCAGTACGCCCGGGAGACGCTGTTCGAGAGCCGGGCCGGCAAGTAGGACCCCGGCCGGGCCGCTAGCGCCTGCTGAGCATGGCTGGCTCCGGGCCCGGCTGGGCTCCGGGCCCGGCTGGCTCCGGGCCTGGCTGACTCCGGGCCCGGCTGGTCAGCGTCCGCGCTGCGCCCGCAGGAAGCGGGTTCCGCCGACCATGACGCTGCGCTCACCGAGCTCGGCGGCCCGGACCAGTCGCTGGTCCGGGCGTCCGGGCGCACCCGCGATCAGCTGCTTGGTCACGAACTCGCTGGTCATGACCCCGCCGCCCAGGACAACCACCGCCGGGTCGAGGATCCGGACCACCATGTCGATCGCCATGCCCAGCAGGCGGACCGCCTGGCTGACAATCTCCGTGCACCCGTCATCGCCCAGCTCGGCGGCGGCCACCACCTCGCGGGCGGTGATCGCCGCGTCCGGGCCCAGCGCGGCCAGGGCTGCGCTCAGCCCGGCCGCCGCGGCCTCCCGGCCCAGCGCGCCGATGGCCCGGCCCGACGCGTAGGCCTCCAGGCAGCCGGACGAGCCGCACCCGCAGGCCCGGCCGCCTGGCAGCACCCGGATATGACCGATCTCGCCGGCCAGCCCGCCTGATCCCGCCAGCAGCCGGCCGCCGGTCAGCGCCCCCATGCCGATCCCGGTCGACACGGTGAGGTAGACGACGTCGGCCAGTCCCCGGGCCGCTCCGGCGACGGTCTCCCCCACCAGGCCGAGGTTGGCGTCATGCTCGATCGTGACGGGCACTCCGCCCAGCAGACCGCCCAGCTCGGCGGCGAGCGGGTACTCGCGGACCGGCAGGTTCGCGGCCCGGTGCAGGATCCCGGCGTCCCGGTCAATGGCCCCCGGAACGGCGACGGCCACGGCCGCGACCTGAACGCCGGCCTGCCCGGCCAGCCGCCTGATGACGGCCGCCACCGCCGCGATGATCTGCGCCAGATCCGGCAGCTCGCCCGTGGGGAATGTCGCGACTTCGACGATGTCCCCGGCGCGCACGATCCCCACCATGACCTTCGTCCCGCCGATGTCCACGACGGCGCCGTCCGGGATGTCGGTGGCCATGAACGGTTCCATCACTCTCCGTCGGTCCGGTGATGCGCTACTGGCCAGGCCAGGCCAGGCAGGGCAGGGCAGCGTCGTGCCCGCCGGCGACCCGGGCGGGCCGGGCAGGCCGGCCGGGATCCGGCTGGCGCCTAGGCCGTTAGCGGCGGAGCAGGCCCGGCTCCGGCCCGCGAGCCAAGCCGTCGCGGACAAACTGCGGGACGCTGACGGTCCGCCGGCCCGCGGCCGCCGCGTAGGCCGCCAGTACTCCTGCCAGCGCGGCCTGCCCGTCGCGGCCGGTGACCGGCGGCGGCACCCGGCCGGCACACGCATCAGCAAACAAGGCGTAAGGGTTGACCGCTGCGGGCACGGCGACCTCGCGGGCACTGCCGCGGGCGTCCCGCAGCACCGCCGTCCCGGCGCCGACCGTGAGCGTGCCCTCGGTGCCGGCCAGGGTCAGGCCCATGCCCGCGGCCGGTGTCGTCTCCCAGCTCGCGCGCAGCGACCCGGCGGCCCCGCCGGCCAGCCGGAAGCCGACCTCCGCGGCATTCTCGATGCCCGCGCAGCCCGGCCGCGGCCGGGTGAGGGCGGTCACCTCGTCCAGCTCGTCACCGGTCACCGCCCGGATCAGGTCGACCAGGTGGACGCCAAGATCGAGCAGCGCCCCGCCGCCCGCCTGGCCGGAGTCGAAGAACCAGTCGGCACCCGGCGCCCAGTCCTGCGGGCCGGTGTGCTCGAGCGAGGCACGGACTCCGACAATCTCGCCGAGCTGGCCGGCCGCCACCAGCTGCGCCGCGGCCAGGCTGCGTGGCGCGAAGCGCAGGTTATGAGCAGGCATGAGGACGACACCCGCCGCCTGCGCCGCGGCGATCATCGCCGCCGCCTGCGCGAGGCTGGTCGCCATGGGCTTCTCGACCAGCACGTGCTTGCCTGCCTCGGCGGCCTGGATGGCCATCTGCGCGTGCAGGGCGTTAGGTGCGCAGATGTCGACGGCATCGACGTCATCGCGGGTCAGGACGTCCTGCCAGTCGGTGACCGTCGCGCCGCCGCCCCACTCAGCGGCGGCCGCCGCTGCCGACGACGCCGAACGGCTGGCAAAGACAGTGACGTCGACCCGCTCCGGGCCCGCCGCGCGGAACGCCGGCAGGTGCGTGTCGCGAGCGATGGTCCCGCAGCCCAGGATGGCCAGCCGCAGCGGGCTCATCCGGTCCACGCCGATGCTGGTGACCCGGGAGTGAGGCCCGCTCGTATCCGCATGGATCAATTATAAAGCTTATAAACTAATAGCAACAGTACGTTCCGGCTGCGACTGTCTCCACTTCTCGCGGGCGAGCTGCCGTCCGGCGATCCGGTCTACGCTGATCGGTGCGCCTGCGCCCGGTCAGCCCGGGCCCGGGGTAGTCAGGCGGCGCGCGCGGCACCGCAACCCGGACAGGAGATGGGCAGCGTGGACGAGCGGGTCAGGCAGGCCGGGCTGCTGTATGAGCAGGCCGTCTTCAGCGGCGAGGTCGGCCCGCTGGCCGACGCGGACCGGGAGCTCGACGCGGCGGAGGCTGATCTCGCCGTGGCCCGCGGCCGGGTGATGCACACGCGGTTCCTCCTGCATCGTGACGAAGACCCGGATCGGGCCCGGGCGGACGACGGTGAGCTGGCACTGTTCGAGCGCGCGGCGCAGCTGTACCGGGCGCTGGGCGATGCAGGCGGCGAGGCTGAGGCGCTGTTCTGGGTGGGGTGCTACCACCAGGTCGCCCGCCGCGACCACGCCGCCGCCGGGCCGGTGCTGGAACAGGCGCGGCAGCTCGCGGCCCAGGCCGGCAGCAAGGCGACGGAATCCGAGGTGCTCCGCCACCTGGGCATCCAGGCCCACGCCGCCGGGCAGCTGGACCTGGCCCGGACCCAGCTGGAGGAGTCGACCCGGCTGCGGCGCGAGATCCGGCACATGCCGGGGGTGGCCGCGAACCTCGTCGGGCTGGCCTATATCTCCGCGGCCCAGGGCCGGCGCGACGACGCGCTGGCCTTCCTCGATGAGGCCGCCGCGATCGCCGGGGCGCACCGGGCACCACGCATCCTGCAGCAGGTCAGCGAGGCGCGCAGCGCACTGTGACCGGCGCTGCCACCGGACGGGCTGATTCCGCGGGCCCTGGCCCGCGGCGCACCGACCCGGCGTACGCCGCCCCGGCGCGCGGGCGCCGCCCGGCTTCTGCGACGGTGGACCGATGCTGATCTACAAGATCCTGCTGCCGGCCGAGTGGGCCGGGTTCGAGAATGCCGGATCCTTTGCGGGCTCATCCTTCGACCGGGACAGCGGGTTCATTCACTGCTCCTCGCGTGAGCAGGTCAGCGGATCCGCCATCCGGTTCTTCGAGGCGGAGCCGGACCTGGTGATCGCCGCTCTGGACACCCGGCTGCTCGGCGACTGTGTGCGTTGGGAGGAGGCTTCCGGCGGCGGCCAGTTCCCGCACGTCTACGGCGATCTCCCGCTCAGCACGGTCGTGGCGGTGTACCGCGTGGCCGGTGCCTCGTCGGTGGACGAGGCACTCGGCCCCGCGAAGCCGGCCTAGCCGGCCGGCCGCCGCATCAGCTGTCAGCTGTAGGGCAGCAGGCAGATGCCGGCAACCGGGCCCGGTGTTCGCCCGGTGCTGAACGGAGCCCGCGCCGGCGATAGCGGCGGCAGGATCAGGCTCATGTCCGACATTGCTGTCAGCGTGCAGGCCGCTCCGGCGGACCTGCTGTCCTGGCTGGATCTGGCCCGGCGGCTGGAGGCCTCCGGTTTCCGCGGGCTGCTGATGGGCGATCATCCCGGCTCCGGCGCCGCGCCGATGCCCGCGCTCGGCGCCGCCGCGGCGGTCACCCGGACCCTGGAGCTCGGCACCTGCGTCGCGCAGGCCGGCGTCCGTGAGCCCGCGCACGTCGCGGCCGACGCGGCCACGCTGGACCTGCTGGCACCGGGCCGGGTCGTGCTGGGCATCGGTGCCGGGCACACGCCGCGCGAGTGGTCCGACATCGGCCGGCGACGGCCCGCCCCGCGGGAGCGGGCCGAGCGGCTCACCGAGTTCGCCGAGGCTGTTGCCGCGCTGCTCCGGGGCGAGAAGGCTGACCTCGACGGCCGGCATCTCGCGCTGGCCGGCGCTCAGCTCGAGGACCTCCCGGCCGGCGGCCGGGTCAGGCTCACCATCGGGGGCGGGCACCCATTGATCCTGGCGGCCGCCGCGCGGCACGCCGACGTGGTGGGCCTGAGCGGGCTCGGCCGCACCCTGCCTGACGGCCACTACCACGAGGTCCGCTGGACGCCGACCGACGTGCAGCGGCAGCTGCAGCTGGTCCGGGACGAGGCGAAAGCCGCCGGGAACAGCCCGGCCATCGAGGTGCTCGTGCAGTCCGTTCAGGTCACCGGCGACAGAACGGCTGCGGTCGAGGAGCTCGCGGCGAGGATTCCCGGCGCCACGGCCGAGGACATCTCCCGCGCCCCGTTCGTGCTCATCGGCAGCCACGAGCAGCTGGCCGATCAGCTGCTGGCCCAGGCCGAGGACCTCGGCATCACCAGGTACGTCGTCCGCGAGCCAGCCGTCCCCGACCTCGAACGCGTCCTCGCCCTGATTAATCCGAACGGCTGAGCCCGAGCCGATCGTGGCTGGCCGGGTCCGCCGGAGCGTCCTCGAACCATCGTCCTTGGGCGAGCGGACCACGGCGGGCCTGGTCACCATGACCCCGGTCGGCGCCTGCCTGCGCACCGGGCCCGGTTCGCTTCGGGACCTGGCGATCATAACCATGCTGCGCGCGCTGCTCACCCGCGCGCCGCGCGCTCAGGGCAT
The DNA here is from genome assembly GCA_036490755.1 of Streptosporangiaceae bacterium. Taxonomy (GTDB): domain Bacteria; phylum Actinomycetota; class Actinomycetes; order Streptosporangiales; family Streptosporangiaceae; genus DASUBV01. The sequence goes on along the minus strand of DASXDJ010000159.1, from coordinate 194,540 downwards.
CGTCCTGGACCTGCCTGAGGTCATCAGCTCCGCGCCCGCGGCCGAGCGCATCCAGTTCGTCGGCGGCGACTTCCGCGCCAGCGTGCCCTCCGGCGGCGACATCTACGTCCTGTCGCACATCCTGCGCGACTGGGACGACCGCGGCGCGCACCGGATTCTGGATTCCTGCCGCCGCGCGGCCGCGACGGGCACGCGACTGCTGATCATGGAGGCCGTCCTGGCCGAGCAGCCCGGCCCGGTCATGCCCGAGTTGCTGAGCATGCACCTGCTGGTGATGAGCGGGGGCGGCGAGCGCACTGGTGACCAGTTCCGCCGCCTCCTGGAGTCAGCCCGCTGGCAGCTCGGCCAGATCACCCCGCTGCCGGGCGGCCAGAGCCTGCTGTCAGCACGGGCGAGCTAGCGCGAAGATGGGAGTATAGGCAGGAGATTCCCGCTATCTGCGGTACGGCATGACGGGGCGAATCAGCATGACGGCCAGCTTTCCCGGTCCACTGGACGCAGCTGCGGACGCGGATGTGCCGGTGCAGCATGACAAGCTCCCGGACGGCAGGCCATCGCTGATGGTCGGAGACGTGCTGGGTGATGCTGGGCTCAATCATCGCCAGGGCGACAATCCTCAGCACTTTGACGGTGACTGCGGCCTGGTGTCGGTTGAGGATGTCCTGCGGCAGTTCGGTGCGCACGTGAGCGAGGCCGATGTGCTGGCGCACGCGATCCAGCATGCTGAATGCCAGGCTGACCCGGCCGCGGCCGGCCAGTCGGGCGGGACCCGGCCCAGCCAGGATGCTGAGATCCTGGCCGATTACGGCGTGCCCTCCCGGGTGACGTCCGGCCAGACCATGGAACAGCTCGCCGCGCTGATCGAGCAGGGGTACGGCGTGATCATCGGGGTCAACTGCGGCGTCCTGTGGCAGCTCCCGGAGGACGTCGGAGATGGCAGCGTCAATCACGCGGTAACGGTCACCGGCGTGGCTCTTGATCCGCACGGCAGCGGCATCCAGGGGTTCTACATCAATGACAGCGGCAACGGGAAGTCGGCCGAGTTCGTCGGCACGGTCCTCATGCGCGTCGCCTGGCAGGATGCCGGCGGCTGGACGGTCGCGACCAGCGCCGCTCATCCGGAGCCAGCCAGCCCTGCGGGCACATAATCTTCCCGCCGCCGGGGCGCGAGGCTCCGCAGAGCGGCCTGGTGATTAGTAAGCATCTACGCCGCGTAACTGCCTGGACCTATCACGACCTGCGCGTCCTTCCGTGTGTCGCGCCAGGTCTGCGGACTAGGCTGCCGAGCGGGACCCGGGCAGCGACCCGAGTTTCTTTCCAGCCTGCGGGGGCGGGGGAATATGGCATCGATGCTGTCACGCCGGATGCTGACGGCAGCAACCGCCACTGGCCTGATCGCCGGGGCTTTCAGCCGCCAGGACTACAAACTGCTGAAGACCGCGCGGTCCGCCGGACCCGAGATCCTGCAGGGCACATAAAAACCCATCACGATCAGCACCTAAGGCAGCGAGGAGAACTGCAATGACCATTCCCCAGAAGACGATCACCCGGCGCGGCGCACTGGCGGTGGGAGCGGGGGCGGTCGCCGGCGGTCTCGGGCTAAGCGGCACTGCGCTGGCCGCGGCGGGCCGCCGGCTGGCCCGGCTCACCCCGGTGCAGCAGGCCGGGCAGCGCGTCATCTTCTCCTACCCCGGCTTAACCCCGCCCGCGAGCCTGCTCGACCAGATCAGCGCTGGTGAGGCCGGCGGGGTGATCTTCTTCGGCGAGAACATCACTAGCCTCACCCAGATCGCAGGCGTCATCCAGCAGCTCAAGGCGGCGCACGACGCCAGCCCGGTGCTCGTGCCCCTGCTGCTGATGACCGACCAGGAGGGTGGCATCGTGCGTCGGCTCCCCGGTGCGCCCGTGCTGTCCGAGAAGCAGATAGGCGCCTCCGCCGACCCGCCCCAGCAGGCCGCGAACGCGGGTGCCGGCGCCGGGCGGAACCTGGCCGGCGTCGGCATGAACCTCAACCTCGCGCCCGTGCTGGACGTGTACCGTCAGGCCGGCAACTTCGATGACGAGTTCGGCCGCTCATACAGCATGGATCCGCAGGTGTGCGCCACGTGCGGTGCCGCGTTCATCCCTGTGCAGCAGTCCCTGCGCGTCGCCGCGACCGCGAAGCATTTCCCCGGTCTCGGCGCAGCGACTGTGAACCAGAACACCGACCTCGGCCCGGTCACCCTGACCGTGCCGCTCGCCGACCTGCGCAGCATCGACGAGGTGCCGTTCCGGTCCGCGATCGCGGCGGGGGTGCAGCTCGTCATGACGTCCTGGGCGATCTACCCGGCCCTCGACCCGAAGCTGCCCTCCGGACTGTCCCCGACGATCGTCGGCGGCGAGCTGCGCAAGCGGCTGCAATTCAACGGCGTGACGATCACCGATGCGCTCGAGGCCGGCGCGATCAAGTCTTTCGGGACGCCCGCCCAGTGCGGCGTGCTGGCGGCCAGGGCCGGGATGGACCTGCTGCTGGCCTCAGCGCGGGACGTCAGCGAGGGACAGGACACCGTGGCCGCGCTCGCCAGCGCGCTGGAAAGTCACCAGCTCAATCCTGGTCAGTTCAATGACGCCCTGCTGCGCGTAATTGCGCTGCGGGGCCGACTGTTCTGAGGCCGCGGGGCAGCCCTGATGGCGCCGCCCGGGCTTGCTGAGCAGCCGCATCCGCTGCCATCTGCCACCGTCAAGGGACATCCAGGCTCGGCGGCGAATCACGGACAGATGATCAAGGCCTGACCACCGCAACGATGATCAGGCCTGTGACCTGCTCCTACTGGAGTAGCCCCGACGGGATTTGAACCCGTGCTACCGCCTTGAGAGGGCGGCGTCCTGGGCCGCTAGACGACGGGGCCAGGTAAGCGCTGTAAGGCTAGCGCACCACGCGGACCGGCGCCAAACTAGCAGCGGGCGGCGGAAGTTAGCCCAGGCAGGAGGCCATGAGAGCGATCCAGCACCGGAGCCGGCCGGCGTGGCTGCTGCATGATCTCCGGAAATCGCGGTAACTAGTCCCCATGTTGGCATTCATTATTGTACTGATCGTCGTGGGGCTGGTTGTTGGCCTCATCGCCCGGCTGCTCGTGCCGGGCCGTGACGACATCGGCATCCTGGGGACGATCCTGCTGGGCATCGTGGGGTCGTTCGTCGGCGGTTTCCTGCAGCGGCTGATCTTCGGTCACAGCCTGGAGGTCCGTCATTTCCATCCGGCCGGCATCATCGGCTCGATCATCGGGGCCATCGTCCTCCTGCTGATCCTGCGCGTCACCGGGCTCGAGCGCGGCCGGGGCCGCAGCAGCCGCAGCAGCCGCAGCACCAGCGGCCGACGGCGCTGGATCTGAGTAAGCCTGAGGCTGGGCCCGGCCCGCTCCCGGGTCCCAGCCTCGCCCTGAGCTGGCAGGCCTGGCCGTCGCCGCGGGATCACGACCCCGGCCCGATGACCAGAAAGCGCGGGCGCCCTGCTCGGGCGTCCGCGCTGACCAGCTGTAATGGCTGGGGTACCAGGACTCGAACCTAGACTAACGGGGCCAGAACCCGTCGGGCTGCCAATTACCCCATACCCCATGGGAGCGCGCCATCAGTGGCTAAGCGCGCCTGAGCAGTGTAGCCGAACCCGGAACCGGCAGCCAAAGGGATCACGATGCTCCGCTCATGGCGGAGATCACAATCCGGGTACCGGGCCCGCGGGCGGCTCAGTCCTCGTCCACCACCCGGTTGGTGAGCGTCCCGATGCCCTCGATGGCGACGGCGACCTGATCGCCGGCCTCCAGCGGCCCGACTCCGTCAGGGGTGCCGGTCAGCAGCACGTCGCCGGGCAGCAGGGTCATCACGGCGCTGACGTAGCTGACCAGCTCGGCCACCCCGTGCAGGAGCAGCGAGGTGCGCGACTGCTGGCGCACCTCGCCGTTGACCCTGGTGGAGATCTCCAGGTCGCCGGCATCGAGGTCGGTCTCGATCCAGGGCCCGAGCGGGCAGAACGTGTCGAAGCCCTTGGCCCGGGCCCACTGGCCGTCACGGGACTGCAAGTCGCGCGCCGTCACGTCGTTGGCGCAGGTGTAGCCGAAGATCGCGTCAGCGGCCCGCTCCGCTGCCACGTTCCGGCACAGCCGGCCGATGACGATGGCAAGCTCGCCCTCAAAGTCGACGCGCTTGGACAGCTGCACGGGGCGCACGATGGCATCCAGCGGCCCGGCCACGGCGGTCGATGGCTTGAGGAAGATCACCGGCTCGTCCGGCGGCTCACCGCCCATCTCGCGGGCATGCGCGGCGTAGTTCTTGCCGATCGCCACGACCTTGCTGGGCAGTACCGGGGCCAGCAGCCGCACGTCCGCAACCGGGTACCGGGCGCCGGTGAACCGGATCGCATCCGCCGCGCCGAACGGGTGCCCGGCTAGCTCGGCGACCTCCAGCGAGTCTTCCGCGGGCCGGGTCGCCCCGCCCGTGGCCCCGCTCCGGACGCCGTTCGGCCCGGCCGGATCGACGACGCCGTAGTGAACCTCTCCGCCGAAGGCAAACCTCGAAATGCGCATGCCCGGAGCCTACTAAGCGCGCTGGGCCTGCCCGTCGCGGTCCCGGGCCCCGGCATCCAGCGCGGCCTGCTCCTGGAGCCGGGACCGCAGTAAGACGGCGTCCGGCTCGTGCAGCGCGTACAGGGGCGACCCGGCCCGGTGCTCCTGACGGAAGTTCCCGCGGCGGCGGGCGTGCCACCAGCCGGTGCCATCGCGCCAGATGTGCCAGCCGGGATGCGCCCGCCGCAGTTCCCCGATCAGGTGCCAGGTCGCGAACGGCGGCGCGGTACTCATCAGCGCCCGCAGCCCGTCCGGTCCGGTGGCACGGATGGTGTGGCCGTCATCCAGCCGGGCGGCATGCCAGCCATACCGGTCGTGCCCGGCCTGCCAGCCGGGATGCTCGGCAGTAATCCGGGCCGCGATCACATCACGCGCATGGTCAATGAAGTCGCGCTCGCCTGCGGTCATGCCGCCAGTTTACTGCCAGAGGTCTAGGACGTCCAGAGAGCTATCAATGCTCTACGTTGCTCTACATCGGTGCAGTGCCAGCCCAGCCTCAGCCGGCTTCCGCGCGCCGACGCGACCCGGCCCGGCGACCCGGCCCGGCGACCCGGCCCGTGGCCGCGCGCCTACTGCAGATAGCCCTCCACCTCATTGACGGGACGGGGAACCGCGGCGGACGGGTCCTCCCCGTACTCCCGCCGGGCCCGCCGCTGCCGCAGCAGGTCCCAGCACTGGTCAAGCGCTTCCTCCGCAGACCGCAGCTGCGCGTGCTCTTCCTCGGAGGACAGCTCCCCGGCGGCCAGCTTTTCCCGCAGCCGGTGCTCGGTCGCCATGAGCTCATCGATGTGCCCGAGGATCTGCTTGTCATCCATGGCCCTACCGTACGAGGCCCTGGCGCCGGGCGTCACGGCGCCTGCCCGGTCAGCCGGCCCGCCCGTCAGCAGACCGGGTGAATCCAGCCGTAGGGGTCGGGGACCGCGCCGAACTGGATGCCGGTCAGCTGCTCACGCAGTCGCAGGGTGACCGGGCCCGGCGTGCCGTCGCCCACCTTCCACTCGCCGTCCGCCCCGCGCACCAGGCCGACCGGGCGGACCACCGCCGCGGTGCCGCAGGCGAAAACCTCGGTGATCTCACCGGACTGGCAGCCGTCGCGCCACTGCTGCGCGCTGATCCGGCCCTCCCGGGCCGGGATGCCGAGGTCGGGGGCCAGCCGCAGCATGGCCTCGCGGGTGATGCCGGGCAGCAGCGTGCCGGTGAGCGCCGGGGTCATGAGCCGCGCCTGCGCGCCCGAGCCGTAGACGAAGAACAGGTTCATCCCGCCCATCTCCTCGACCCAGCGGTGCTCCCCGGCATCGAGCCAGACGACCTGGTCGCAGTCGTGGTCGAGGGCTTGCTGCTGCCCGGCGAAGCCGGCGGCATAGTTCCCGCCGGTCTTGGCCGCGCCGGTGCCGCCAGGCGCGGCCCGCGAGTAGCCGTCGGCCAGCCATACCGCGACCGGGCGGACACCGCCGCCGAAAAGCGGTCCCGCGGGCGAGGCGATGACACTGAACAGGTACGACGACGATGGCCGGCTCACGCCCAGGCCGCGGTCGGTGGCAATCATGAACGGCCGCAGGTACAGGGTGTGCTCGGGCGCCTCCGGCACCCAGGCCCGGTCCTGGCGCACCAGCTGCTCGAGGGCGGTGATGAACGCGTGGTCCGGCAGCTCCGGCATCGCGATGCGGGCCGCCGAGGAACGGAACCGGGCCGCGTTCGCGGCAGGCCGGAACAGCACGACCGCGCCGGAGCGCTGCCGGTAGGCCTTCAGGCCCTCGAAGATCTCCTGCGCGTAGTGGAACACCGAGGTGGCGGGGTCCAGAGTCAGCGGGCCGTAGGCCTCGAGCCGGCCGTCATGCCAGCCGCGCTCCTGCGTCCACCGCAGGGAGATCATGTGGTCGGTGAAGATCTGGCCGAAACCAGGAGCCGCGAGCAGTTCCGCGCGCTCCGCCGCCGGGACTGTCCGGCTGGCCGGGTGAACGTCGTAGGTGATCTCGGTGCTGGTGCCAGCCGTCATCAGGGTCCTTCCGTACCGCGGGCACCGCGCCGCTGCGCCGCCCGCCTCCGGGTCCAGGCTAGCCAGCCGCCGCACGGCGATGTCAGTACCAGTCGCCGCAATTGCCCCGGGCCGCCCGCTGTCCGGGCGTTCCAGCAGGTCAGGGCCCGGTCGCCCGTCGGCGGGTCAGACGGCGGTGAGGTTAGCGACCCTGGCCACCGTGGCCCCGATCGCGGCGGTGATCTCCGCCAGCGCGGCGGGCGGCACCGCCGAGTCGACCGTCAGGGCGATCAGCGCCTCACCGCCGCGGGCGTCGCGGCATACCTGCATGCCGGCGATGTTGATCTGCAGGCCGCCGAGGATCTGGCCGACGATGCCCACGACGCCGGGCCGGTCGGTGTAACTGAGGAACATCATGTGCTCGGCCGGGGCCAGCTCGGCCTCGAAGCCGTTAATCTCGACGATCTTCGGGTTCTGCCGGAGCCCGGTCAGCGTGCCGCTGACGGAGATGACCTGCCCGCCAGGCAGCGTGCCGCGCAGCCGGATCAGGTTGCGCCAGGCGGCACACTCGGGCACGGCAGTCAGGCTGACCTCGACCCCGCGCTCGGCGGCGACCAGCGGCGCGTTGACGTAGGTGACCGGGTCGGCAACGGAGTCGACGAAGATGCCCTTCATCGCGGCAAGCTGCAGGACACCGACGTCCAGGGCGGCGATCTCGCCCTGGACCTGTACCTCCACCCGGGCCGCCGCGCCGCCGGCCAGCGCGGTGAACACCCGGCCCAGCGTCTCGGCCAGCGGCAGGCCGGGCCGGATCTCCTCGGCCACCGGGCCGCCCTGCACGTTCACGGCGTCCGGCACGAACTCGCCGGCCAGCGCGAGCCGGACCGACCGGGCCACGTCCGTCCCGGCCTTCTCCTGAGCCTCGGCCGTGCTCGCGCCCAGGTGCGGGGTGACCACGACGTTGGGCAGGCCGAACAGCGGGCTGTCCGTGCACGGCTCAGTGGCGTAGACATCCAGCGCGGCTCCGGCCACCCGGCCCTCGCGCAGCGCGCTGGCCAGCGCCGCCTCATCCACGATGCCGCCGCGGGCCGCGTTGACGATCCGCACCTGCGGCCGGACCAGGTGCAGCTCGCGGTCGCCGAGCAGGCCGATGGTCTCGGGGCTGCGCGGCAGGTGGACGCTGATGACGTCGGCCTCGGCCAGCAGCTCGTCCAGGCCGGCCAGCCGCACGCCCAGCTGGCTGGCCCGGGCCGCGGCCACGTACGGGTCGTAGGCGATCACGGTCATGCCGAACGCGGCCAGCCGCTCGGCTACCAGCACGCCGATCTTGCCCAGGCCGAGGATGCCGGCCACCTTGCCGTCCAGCTCGACGCCGGTGAAAGCGGCCCGGCGCCACTGGCCGGCCTGCAGGGAGGCCATCGCCTGCGGCACGTTGCGGACCAGCGCCAGCAGCAGCGCCATGGCGTGCTCGGCGGCACTGACGATGTTCGAGGTCGGCGCGTTGACGACCATGACCCCGGCCTTAGTGGCCGCCGCGACGTCGATGTTGTCCAGGCCGACGCCGGCCCGGGCCACCACGCGCAGCCGTGGTGCGGCGGCGATGGCCTCGGCGTCGATCGTCGTGGCACTGCGCACGATGACAGCGTCAGCGCTGGCCAGGGCAGGCAGGAGCTGGCTGCGGTCGCCGCCCTCGGCGTAGCGGACGTCGAACGCCGCCGCCAGCTGAGCGATGCCGGCCGGGGACAGTTCCTCGGCGACCAGAACGACGGGCCTGGGCGCCATGCCTAGCTGGCCGGCGCGGGGGCCGGGGCGTCGTGGGCCGCCAGCGCGGCAGGCCCGGAGGCGCCGGTGATCTCCGGCGGGCCGGCCGGGCGGGCCGGAGCGGCCGCTGGGGGCGGGACGGCGGGCGGCTCCGGCGCGGCCGCAGGCACCGGGTCCACCGGGGTGCCGCCGGGCACGGCCGCGCCCGGCCGGCCCGCATCGCCCGGGGCATCCGGGACGGCGCGGGTGTCCCCGGCGCCAGCGGACCGCCCGGCGGCGGCCGGCACGTCCAGGCCGTCCGGCGCCGCCAGCACGTCCGGCGCGTCCAGGGCCGGAGCCCGCTCGGCGGCGGTGGCGAATGCCTCGATGCCGCGGGCCGTCATCGGCCGGGCGACCAGGTAACCCTGGCCCAGGCCGCAGCCCATCGCCCGGAGCAGTTCCAGCTGCTCGGGGCGCTCGATGCCCTCGGCCACGACCTCGATGCCCAGGTCATGGCCAACCTGGACGATGGTGCGGGTCAGCAGGGCCAGCGTTCCATCGGTGCCCAGGCCGGCCACGAACGACGGGTCAATCTTGATGATGTCGACCGGCAGCTCACGCAGGTAGGCCAGCGATGCGTAGCCCGTCCCGAAGTCGTCGATGGCCAGGCGGATGCCGCGCTGACGCAGCCGGGCCAGCCCGTCGACCATCGGCCCGGCGCCCTCGACGAGCACCTGCTCGGTGACCTCCAGCGTCAGCGCCTCGTAAGGCAGCCCGCTGTCGTCCAGGACCGCCAGCACCGTGTCGGCGAAGCGGGCCGTGCTGACCTGCCGCAGCGAGAAGTTGACCGACAGCCCGATCTCCCAGCCCGACGCCCGCCATTCCGCGACCTGGGCGCAGGCCTCGCGCAGCACCTGGTCGCCGAGCGGCACGATCAGGCCGGAGTCTTCTGCGACGCCGAGGAACTCGCCCGGCGGGACCGGCTCCCCGTGCGGCGACCAGCGGACCAGCGCCTCTACCCCGGTGACGCGGGAGGTAGCGAGCTCTACCTGCGGCAGGTAGTCGATGCGGAGATCGGCGTCGGTGATCGCCTGGCGCAGCTCGGCGACTAGTTCCAGGCGCCGGACCGCGTCGGCGTGCATGTGCGCGGCGAACACCTCTACGCGGCCGCCGCCGGCTTCCTTAGCCCGGGACATGGCGACATCAGCATTGCGCAGCAGGTGGCCCGTCTCGTCACCGCCGGTCAGCGCCACGCCGACGCTCGCGGTCAGCGGGATATCCCGCCCGGCCACCCGGAACGGCTCGGCGGCAATACCCGTGGCCAGCCGGTCGGCGATATCGACGGTCTCCTGCGGGCTGGTGATGTCGGCGATGAGGACAGCGAACTCATCGCCGCCCCAGCGCGCCACCATCTCGTGCGACGGGATCGCGGCCCGCAGCCGGCGTGCGGCCTGGGCCAGGAGCAGGTCGCCTGCGCCATGCCCGACGGTGTCATTGACGGCGGTGAAGCCGTCGAGGTCCAGGAAGATGGCCGCCACCGGCGTGCTGTCCGCGGTCGCCGCGGTCAGCAGTTCCTTGGTCCGCTCCTCGAGGTAGGCCCGGTTGGGCAGCCCGGTGACGCCGTCATGGAAGGTCAGGTGCGTGACCTGGCGGCGCAGCGCGACCTGGTCGCTGACATCCCGGGCTGTCACCAGCAGCTTGTCGCCGGCCCCGGGCTCGGCGTACCGGGAGATGGTGGACTCGACGTGCCGCCAGGTGCCGTCGGCGGCCCGGACCCGGCAGGCGAACCGGCCGATCTCCGCCGAGCTTTCGCCCGCCGCCAGCGCGACCCGGGTTCCGCTGCTGCGGTCCTCGGGGTGAACCAGGTCGGCCAGCGAGGTCCCGGTCAGCTGAGCCGGCGAGTACCCGAAGTGCACCACGGCCGGGCTGGCGTAGTCGATCGTGCCGCGCAGCTCGCAGACCAGCACCGCGTCGCTGGTCCGGTCGGCCAGCTCGCTGAACTGACGGCTTGCCTCCCGCGACAGTGCCGACGCCGACGCCGCGTCCCGGACCAGCCCGGTCAGCCGGGCGGCCAGCGCCAGGACCATGGCGCCCGCCGCGACCAGGACGACCGGCTCGGTCAGGCTGCCGCTCAGCGCGCGCGCCAGCGTGACCGCGGCGGCGACGGCAGCTGCCGCGATGGCGGCGTAGGCCGGCAGCAGTGAGGCCGGCTGGGCGGGCGGGCTGCCCTGGCCCGCCTGGCCGCGGGCCCGGCGGAACGCCGCCGCCCGGTTCAGCGCGGCCGGCGTGGCGCCCAGCACGCAGGTCCCGGCGAGCCAGGCCAGCTGTGCGCCCCAGCCGGGATACGTGCCGTTCAGCCGTGCGCCGACGGACAGGAAGTCGCCGGCGGTGGCGAACAGCAAGGCCAGCCACGGGGCCAGGCCCCGGTAGCCGGCGCGGGCGGCCAGCCACAGCACGACCGCCAGCACCAGCAGGTCCGCCAGCGGGTTAATCAAGGCAATGGCAAAGGTTCCGGCGCCGACCCCGGCGCTGGCGAACGCGGGGGCGAGGGCGGTGCTCCAGCCCAGCAGGAACAAGGCGGCAGCGAGCAGGCAGCCGTCGGCCAGCCGCGCGAACCCGGCCCGGGCCAGCCGCAGCTGGAGCAGGCCGGCCAGGCCGCCGAGCCGGCCGGACGCGCGCGGCGAGGCCAGCCCGGCCAGGCCGAGCGCGAATGGCGGCAGGGCCAGCAGGGACAGCACCCCGGCCAGCGTGAGCGGCACGCCGGTGGCGATGGGGCCGCCGGCCACGTTCTGGGCGATGGCCGCTCCGCCCCACAAGGCGGCGGTGACCCCGAGCCAGCGGCAGGCGGCGCGGTCGGACTCAGGACGCTGCGGGCAGCGCAGTAGCGCCACCATGGCGGCCGCGCCGGCGGCTGAGCCCGCCGTGGTCCAGAGGGACGCGGACAGGCTCATGACGCGACCCTGCCTGAGTCAGCGCGCACCAAGCCTCCTTATCGGCTGCGTCCAGATGGAGCGAGCCCGGCGGACCGCACTGGCCGCCCCGCTCTACGGCGCGTCAGATGCCTGCTCATCATTGAGCCATGCCGGCTCGTCCTTGAGCCTGAGCGGCACGCGATCGCCAGGAACGTTCTTCCCGTATTACCAGGCGAAGCTCTGAACATGCCGGCGACACCGAACGCGCTCTCGCAGATCTGCGATACGCCATAACTCTAAGTGCCGGAGGTCACGCTTCGATTGAGGAAGGGTGTACATCCGGGAGGCCACAGATGTCGAATGGCGCCTCTCGCGCCACACCAGCACAGGCCGGCCGACGGACGTGGCGCGTTCCGCACGGACAGTGATCACTGTCCGTGTCCGGGCCATTTCCAGGATATCCGGACACGCGGATTGCGGCGGGCAGATCCGGTACTCCGCCTTGTCATAGGCGGCGGTCCAGCCGCGGGAAAACCGGCCCGGCGCCGGCGGCCGGGTCACACGCCGCGGTGATCCGCGCGGCCAGGTCCGGGACGAACGGCGCCAGTTCGGCGGCCAGCGTCCGGCAGGCCCGCAGCAGCACGGCGAGGACCGCGTCCAGCCGCTCAGCCGCCGCGCGGTCGCCGGCCCGTGCCTGCCGGGCCAGCTGCCAGGGCGCGGTCGACTCGATCCAGGAGTTCGCCTGCTCCACGATCAGCCAGATGGCGGCCAGGGCGGCCCGGAAGTCTGCGCTCTCCAGTGCCCGGCCGACCTGACCGGGTGCCTGGCTGACCGCCGCCAGCAGCGCGTCTGCCGGGCCGCCGGCGCCCGCGCCGGCCGGGCCGGCCGGCCTGGCGCTGCAGCCCGGGTCGCGGTCGCGGTCGCGGGCCAGCGTGGTCACCCGGCTGACCAGGTTGCCCACGCCGTTGGCCAGGTCCCGGTTCGCGCACGCGACCAGGCGGCCGGTGGTGAAGTCCGCGTCGCCGGTGCGCGGTACCTCGCGCAGCAGCCACCAGCGGACCGCATCGGTGCCGTACCGGCCGGCCAGCGCCACCGGGTCGGCCAGCACCGCGGGGCTGGCCGGCGCTGCCGGGCCGTCGGGGCCGACCGGGCCGTCCGCACCGCCGACCGCGGACTTGCTGATCTTGCGGCCGCCAGCTGTCAGGTAGTCGTGCACGACGATCTGCGTGGGCAGCGGCTCGCCCGCGGACAGCAGGATGGCCGGCCAGTAGACGGCGTGGAACCGCAGCACGCCCTTGCCGGCCAGGTGGATGCGCTGCCGGGCGCCGGCCCACCAGCGCGGGTAGTCGGCCGAGCCGGTGCCGTAGCCGGGGGCGGTGATGTAGTTGCCCAGCGCATCCCACCACACGTAGATCACCTGCTGCGGGTCGCCGGGGACCGGGATGCCCCAGCCGCGGGCGCGCGCCGCTGACCGGGAGATGCTGAAGTCCTCCAGGCCCGCGCCGATGAAGGCGAGCACCTCACGGCGGCGGGCCGGCGGCTCGATCCGCAGCTCGCCGGACTCGATCAGCGCGGCCAGCCGGCCGCCGTACCGGGACAGCCGGAAGAACCAGTTCCGCTCGGCGACCGCCTCGGGCGGCGTGCCGTGCTCCGGGCAGCGGCCGCCCGGCAGCTCAGCGGGCTTGTAGAACTGCTCGCAGCCGGTGCAGTACAGCCCGGTGTAGTCCCGCTGGTACAGATCCCCGCGGGCGGCGCAGGCCTGCCACAGTCGCTCGACGCCGGGCCGGTGCCGCGGGTCGGTGCTGGTGTGGATGAAGTCGTCAGTGGACAGCGCCAGCGGGCCGCGCAGCTCGGCGAACGCGCGGCCGTTGGCCCTGACCAGGTCCTGGACTGGCTGGCCGGCGGCCTGCGCGGCCAGCACGTTCTTCAGCGAGTTGTCGTCGGTGCCGCTCTGGAACCGGACCTGGTGCCCGAGCCGGCGGTGGTGGCGGGCCAGCACGTCGGCCTGGACCAGCTCGAGGGCATGCCCGAGATGGGGCCGCGCGTTGACATACGGAATCGTCGTGCTGAGGTAGATGCGTGGTGGCGTCATGGCGGCCTCCTGGCGGTCTGCGCCGGCGAGGGCCGCGAGAGGTGCCGCGAGCACGCAGGACCCGGCCCCTCCCGGGGCCTCCTGCGGACGAATGAGTCCTGGCAGCTGTGTAGCCCCGCTAACGGGGCATCATCACCGTGCTCAGGACAAAGGTCATGACCTCAGGATAACGGGGCCGCGGCCGGGCCGCCTCAGCATTACCGGGCGGCCGGGCGGACCGCGCGCTCCGGGCTTGGCCCGGCGGCCCGGCTCCGGTCACCGGGACCGGGCGCCGGACTAGCGCAGCCGCTCCAGGATGAGCTCGCGGGCGCGGCCGGCGTCCGCCTGGCCCCTGGTCGCCTTCATCACCGCGCCGACCAGCGCGCCGGCTGCCGCGACCTTGCCGTCCCTGATCTTGGCCGCGACATCCGGGTTGGCGGCGATCGCCTCGTCCACCGCAGCGGTCAGGGCGCCGTCGTCGCTGACTACGGCCAGGCCGCGGGCGGCCACGATCTGCTCCGGCTCGCCCTCGCCGGCCAGCACGAAGGACAGCACCTGCCGGGCCAGCTTGTCGTTGAGAGTGCCGTCGCTGACCAGGGCCGCCACCCGGGCCACCTGAGCCGGGGTGACCGGGAGGGCGGCCAGCTCGGTGCCGTCCTCGTTGGCCCGCCGGGCCAGCTCGCCCAGCCACCACTTGCGGGCGTCGGCGGGAGCGGCGCCGGCCGCAACGGTCTGCTCGACCATCTCCAGTGCTCCGGCGTTGCGCAGGGCGTCCATGTCCAGATCCGACAGGCCCCACTGGGCCTGCAGCCGGACGCGGCGGGCCGCCGGCAGCTCCGGCAGCGCGGCCCGCAGTTCCTCGACCCACTCCCGGGACGGCGCGACCGGCACCAGGTCCGGCTCGGGGAAGTAGCGGTAGTCCTGCGCCTCTTCCTTGCTCCGGCCGGCCGTCGTGGTGCCGCTGTCCTCCTGGAAGTGCCGGGTCTCCTGCACGATCCGGCCGCCGGAATCCAGGACAGCTGCCTGCCGCTGGATCTCGAACCGGACCGCGCGCTCGACTGAGCGCAGCGAGTTGACGTTCTTGGTCTCGGTCCGGGTGCCCCACGGCAACCCGGCGGGCGCGACGGAGGTGTTCACGTCGCAGCGCAGCGAGCCCTCTTCCATCCGCACATCCGACACCCCGAGCGCGCGCAGCAGCTCGCGCAGCTCGGTGACGTAGGCCCGGGCGACATCGGGGGCCAGCGCCCCGGTGCCGGGCACCGGCTTGGTGACCACCTCGACCAGCGGGATACCGGACCGGTTGTAGTCGACCAGCGAGTGATCGGCCCCGTGGATCCGGCCGGTGGCGCCGCCGACATGCAGCGACTTGCCGGTGTCTTCCTCCAGGTGCACGCGCTCGATGCCGATCCGGAAGACCTGGCCCTCGACGGTGACGTCGAGCCAGCCGTCGGTGCACAGCGGCTCGTCGTACTGCGAGATCTGGAAGTCCTTGGGCATGTCCGGGTAGAAGTAGTTCTTCCGCGCGAACCGGCACCAGGTCGCGATCGAGCAGTTCAGGGCCAGCCCGATGCGGATGGTGTACTCGATGGCCGCGCGGCTGGCGACCGGCAGCGAGCCCGGCAGCCCCAGGCACACCGGGCAGACGGCCGAGTTCGGCTCAGCGCCGAACACCGTCGGGCAGCCGCAGAACATCTTGGTGACCGTGCCGAGCTCGACATGCGTTTCCAGGCCTAGCACCGGCTCGTACCGGGCCAGCGCGTCGTCGTAGGTCACCAGCGTCGCCGTCATCGCCCGATCCCTCCGTCTGCCGCCGTCCCGCCCGGCGCCGCGCTGCCCGGCGCCGGCCCGATCAGGGGGGGCGCCTGAGCCAGCAGCGGCCCGCCCCAGCGCTGCTCCAGGGCCGCCTCCAGGGCCGCGCCCACCCGGTACATCCGGTCATCGCCCAGCACCGGCGCCATCACCTGCAGCCCGACTGGCAGCCCGTCCTCGGGCGCCAGGCCGCACGGGACCGACAGCGCCGCGTTGCCGGCCAGGTCCGACGGGATCGTGCAGAGGTCGGCCAGGTACATCGCCATCGGGTCATCGGCCCGCTCGCCGATCCGGAAGGCCGTGGTCGGCGTGGTCGGCGAGACCAGCACGTCCACCTGCTCGAAGGCCGCGTCGAAGTCGCGGCAGATCAGCGTGCGGACCTGCTGGGCCTTGCCGTAGTAGGCGTCGTAGTAGCCGCTGGACAGCGCGTAGGTGCCCAGCATGATCCGGCGCTTGACCTCGGCGCCGAAGCCGGCCGCGCGGGTCAGCGCCATGACCTCCTCGGCGCTGCGCGTGCCGTCATCACCGGTCCGCAGGCCGTACCGCATGGCGTCGAAGCGGGCCAGGTTGGACGAGGCCTCGCTCGGCGCGATCAGGTAGTAGGCGGGCAGCGCGTAGGTGAAGTGCGGGCAGGATACCTCGATGACCTTGGCGCCGAGCGACTCCAGCAGGTCCACGGCCTCACCGAACCGGGCCAGCACGCCCGGCTGGTAGCCCTCGCCGCTCAGCTCACTGACTACGCCGATCCGCAGGCCCGCCACGTCGGCCTGCCGGGCGGCCGCGACCACCGGCGGCACCGGGGCATCGACCGACGTGGAGTCGCACGGGTCGTGCCCGGAGATGACCTCGTGCAGCAGTGCCGCGTCCAGCACGGTGCGGGCCAGCGGGCCCGGGGTGTCCAGGGACGAGGCGAAGGCGACGAGCCCGTACCGGGAGGACCCGCCGTAGGTCGGCTTGACCCCGACGATGCCGCAGACCGCGCCCGGCTGGCGGATCGATCCGCCGGTGTCGGTGCCGATGCCCAGCGGCGCCTCGTAGGCGGTGACGGCGGCTGATGAGCCGCCCGACGAGCCGCCGGGCACCCGGCTCAGGTCCCACGGGTTGCGGGAGGGGCCGAAGGCAGAGTTCTCGGTGGAGGAGCCCATCGCGAACTCGTCCATGTTGGTCTTGCCGAGCAGCACCACGCCCGCCTCGCGCAGCCGCCGGGTGATCGTGGCGTCATACGGCGGCTGCCAGCCCTCCAGGATGCGCGATCCGCAGGTGGTGGGCATGTCGCTGGTGGTGAGCACGTCCTTGAGGGCCAGCGGCACCCCGGCCAGCGGACCGAGCGGCTCGCCCGCCGCCCGCCGCTCGTCGACCGCGCGCGCCGCAGCCAGCGCGCCGTCGGCGGCCACGTGCAGGAAGGCATGGACCTGGGGCTCCACCGCCGTGATCCGGTCCAGGTGAGCCGTGGCGACCTCGACCGCTGACACCTCGCCGCCGGCGATCGCCGCGGCGAGCTGAGCCGCGGTCATACCGGTCAGCTCGGCGGGAGTTCCGGTGGACGCCATGTCAGTCCTCCTCCAGGATGCGCGGAACCCGGAACCGGCCCTGCTCAGTCGCCGGGGCCTGGGACAGCACCGCCTGCTGCGGCAGGCACGGGACTTCCACGTCGTCCCGGAAGACGTTCACTACCGGGACCGCGTGCGTCATCGGCGGTATCCCCTCGGCAGCGACCTCCTGCACCCGGGCGACAGCGGAGATGATGCCGTCCAGCTGCCCGGCGAAGTGGCTGAGCTCGTCCTCGGACAGCGCCAGCCGGGATAGCCGGGCCAGGTGCGCTACCTCGTCGCGAGTAATGGGCATGGGGGCCATCCTATTGGCCTGCCGCCTGCGGGCCGACCGGTTAACCAGCTGGTTACACCGCAGCCGGCCGTGCTGGTGCGAGCAGCCGGGCGGCGGGTCGGCCGGTGCGGTTTACGAGGGCCAGCCGGCGGGCGGCGTCGCCGCGCTGGTGGGCTGCGGGACGGGCCCGGCGGCCCTGGCCGCGGCGCTGGCGGCCTGCGGTCCGGCCGCTGCGGGGGCGACCCGTGAGCGTGGCGGCCGGCTCCCGGCCGCGGTCTCCCGCTCGGCCAGCCACGCCGTGGCCGACGCGGCGTTGAGCGGCCTGCTGAAATACCAGCCCTGGGCCGCCTGGCAGCCCATGGTCACCAGCTCGGCAGCCACCTCGGCCTCCTCGACGCCCTCGGCCACCGAGCGGATGCCCAGCGCGCTGACGAGGTCGATGATCGATTTCACGATCACCTGGTCGTCGGCCGAGTGCAGCAGCCGCCCGATGAAGGAGGAGTCGATCTTCACCTCGCTGACCGGGAGCCGCTTGAGCCGCACCAGGGAGGAGTAGCCGGTACCGAAGTCATCGAGGCTGAGCGACACCCCCAGGGCCGCCAGCGCCTCGGCGGTCGCCACCGCGTGCACCGGCTCGCTGGTCAGCACCCGCTCATCGATCTCCAGCAGCAGCGCCTCCGCGGGCAGGCCGTGCCGCTTGAGCCCGCGCTCGACGATGTCAGTCAGGCCGTTGTCCAGCAGGTCGCGGGCGGCCAGGTTGAGCGAGACCTGGACGCTCATGCCGTCCTGCCACCACAAGGCGGCCTGGGCCAGGGCCATGTCAATGACCCGCGCGGTCAGCTCGCGCATCAGGTAGGACTGCTCGATGAGCGGGATGAACTCCCCCGGGCTCATCAGCCCGCGAACCGGGTGCTGCCAGCGGACCAGTGCCTCCAGGCCGGCAGTGCGCCGGTCGGGCAGGAAGACCTTCGGCTGGTAGTGCAGCTCGAGCTCGCCGCGGTCCAGCCCGCGGCGCAGGTCGCCGAGGAGCGCCAGCCGGGCCGGGGAGTTGCGGTCGGAGTCCGCCACGTACCGCTCGACTCCGGTGCGCCGCTCCTTAGCCAGGTACATGGCGACGTCGGCGTGCTGCATCAGCACCTCGAAGCCGCTGGCGTCGTCCGGGTACAGGGCGATGCCGACGCTGGCCTCGATGTCGAACGACATCCCGTCCATCCGGATCGGCTCGGCCAGCGCGGCGCGCAGCCGGGCGGCTACCTCGCGGGCCGCGGCGGCCTCCTTCACCGACGGGAGCAGCACGGCGAACTCGTCGCCGCCCAGCCGGGCCACGACGTCGCCGGGCCGGACGCTGTGCGTCAGGCGGTGCGCCACGAAGCGCAGCAGCCGGTCCCCCACCGGGTGCCCGAGGGTGTCGTTGACTTCCTTGAAGCGGTCGAGGTCCAGCAGCAGGAACCCGACCATGGTGTCGGTCCGGGCCGCCTGGGCCAGCGCGTCGCTGGTCCGCCGGATCAGCAGCTTGCGGTTGGACAGCCCGGTCAGCTCGTCATGGTGGGCCTGGTGCTCGCGCTGCACCGACATGGCGGCGTTGACGTAGATAGCCGCCAGCGGGAAGGCGAACAGCAGCACCAGCAGCGCCGATCCGGTGCCCATCACCACCGCGACCAGCGGCGCGGTGGCCAGCAGCACCAGGTTGACGAATGCCTGGTAGGGCAGCGCCTTGCGCAGCGTCTTCAGCACCGGGCCCCGCGCGTGCAGCGCGATCGCGGTGCCGACCAGCGAGAAGTTGACCGCGAAGTAGGCCGCCGCGGCGGGCAGCACCACGAACAGCTCGTGCCCGTTGGGGTCCCAGGGGCTCGCTGGCGTGGGGTGCAGGCCGAAGGCCAGCATCACCAGCCACGCGGCGGACAGGCTGAGCGTGACCTGGGCCGAGTTGAAGGCCGAGCGCTTGAAGGCCTTGCGCTCAGCCAGGCCGACGACCAGCGTGGAGGTGGCCCGCAGCAGCACGGCGACCGGCAGGCCCCAGAAGATGAGCGCGGCGAAACTGAAGGTGACCGACGCGATGGGCGACTCCTGGCCGGACCGGCCGGGCGTGATGATCGGCCAGATCTCGCCGACCAGGATCAGCGCCACCAGCAGCCAGAACATCGGCCGCGCCATCAGCGGCACCGGCTGGCCCGTCGCCGTGTGACCCGCCAGCCCGTGCAGGCCCAGCAGGGCCAGCACCAAGGCAACTGCGCCCGCTGCGGTCACCGTTACCAGGTGAATCCACAGGGGCGAGCCGACCCGGGGACCGATGTCCCTGGTGTCGTTCGGATCCTTCATAGGCGAACCTCAACGCTGCAACCGATTGCGCCGCGAATGCACATGCCTGCTAGCAAGCCTACGGCCGATAGGGTACTTCTCGAAGCCGTTTGCATACTATCCGTTACTACATGTCTGTACGTAGCTATCTGGCTACAATAAGTTCTACCAGTCCTGCTCCAGCCCGTCGCGCTACCCCGGCCGCGTGTCAGTTGCCCTCCCCTGCCGAGCCCTCCCCGGCCGCAGTGTCCCCGCCGGATCCTGGCCCCTCCGCGCTGGCCGCGGCGGCCGCCTCGGCCGCCGCCACTCCCTCTGAGAGCAACACGTCGAGGCCGCTCTCGTCCAGTACCGGCACACCGAGGGTGGCGGCCTTGTCCAGCTTTGAGCCGGCATTCTCCCCGGCGACGACGAACCGGGTCCGCTTGGAGACCGACCCGGATACCTTCCCGCCCTGCGCCTGGATGGCCTCGGCGGCCTCCTCCCGGGTGCGATCGGCCAGCGTCCCGGTGAGCACGACCGTGACGCCCGACAGCGGGGCGGCGGCGCTGTCCTCGGCGGGCGGCGGCGGGGTCCAGCCCGCCTGCGCCAGCTGCACGCCCGCCGCGC
The DNA here is from genome assembly GCA_036490755.1 of Streptosporangiaceae bacterium. Lineage (GTDB taxonomy): Bacteria > Actinomycetota > Actinomycetes > Streptosporangiales > Streptosporangiaceae > DASUBV01. The sequence goes on along the minus strand of DASXDJ010000159.1, from coordinate 174,707 downwards.
GCCACTTGTCCACGATCGCGGCGTGCCAGTCCACGCCGAACCACTCCCGCACCGACCCGGCGATGGTCGGGCCGACGTCAGCCACGGCGGTCAGCGCCTCGTCGGAGGCCGCGGCGATCGCATCGACCGAGCCGAAGGCCGCGGCCAGGGCGCGGGCCGCGGTCGGGCCGACGTGCCGGATCGACAGCGCGACCAGGATCCGCCACAGCGGCCGGGCCCGCGCCTCCTCCAGGTTGTGCAGCAGCTTCACCGCGTTGACCGTGAGCGTGCCCTGCTTGCTCACGAAGAACGGGCAGCTGGCCAGCGCCTCCTCGGTCAGCCCGAACAGGTCGCCCTCGTCGGCCACCAGCCCGGAGTCCAGCAGGGCCACGGCCGCCTCGTAGCCGAGCACCTCGATGTCCAGGCCGCTGCGGCCGGCCAGGTGGAACAGCCGCTCGCGCAGCTGCGCCGGGCAGGCCCGGGTATTCGGGCAGCGCCAGTCGACCTCGCCCTCCTCGCGGGCCAGCCGCGTCGCGCACACCGGGCAGTGGTCGGGAAACTCGAAGGCCCGCTCGTCTCCGGTGCGCAGGTCCGCCACCGGGCCCACGACCTCCGGGATCACATCGCCGGCCTTGCGCAGCACCACCATGTCGCCGATCAGCACGCCCTTGCGGGTCACCTCATCCGCGTTGTGCAGGGTCGCCCGGTCGACCGTGGACCCGCTGACCTTGACCGGCTCCATCACCGCGAACGGCGTGACCCGGCCGGTCCGGCCGACATTAACCTGAATGTCCAGCAGCCGGGTGGTGACCTCCTCGGGCGGGTACTTGTAGGCGATCGCCCAGCGCGGCGCGCGGCTGGTCGCGCCCAGCTGGCGCTGCAGGTCCAGCCGGTCGATCTTGACGACAACGCCGTCGATCTCATACGGGGCGTCGTGCCGGTGCTCGGCGTAGTGGCCGATGAACTCGCGCACCTCGTCCAGCTCGCCAACCACGCGGAACCGGTCGCTGACCGGCAGCCCCCACTCCGCCAGCCGGGCATACCAGCCGGACTGCGTGTCCGGGATCTCGCCGCCGACCGCCGCGGCCGCGGCGCTGTCCTCAGGCGCGGGCATCCCCGCCTCGGGCGACCCGCCGGGCACGTACAGCCCGTGCACCAGCATGCTCAGCTGCCGGGTCGCGGTGACGCGCGGATCCTTCTGCCGCAGCGAGCCCGCCGCCGAGTTGCGCGGGTTGGCGAAGGGCGGCTTCCCGGCGCTGGTCAGCTGCTCATTCAGCTTCTCGAACGCGGCCACCGGCAAGAAGACCTCGCCGCGGACCTCCAGCGTCTGCGGCCAGCCCGAGCCCGCCAGCTTCGTCGGCACGATGCCGATGGTCATGATGTTCGGCGTCACGTCCTCGCCGGTCACGCCGTCGCCGCGGGTCGCGGCGCGGGTCAGCCGGCCGTTGGTGTAGACCAGCGCGATCGCCAGGCCGTCGATCTTCAGCTCGCACAGGTACGGCCCGGCCCCGCCCAGCTTCTGCGCGCGGGCCGCCCAGGCGTCCAGCTCCTCGGCCGAGAACGCATTGTCCAGGCTGAGCAGCCGCTCCAGGTGCTCCACCGGCGTGAAGTCGGTCGAGATCGCGCCGCCGACCTTCTGCGAGGCCGAGTCCGGCGTGCGCAGCTGCGGGTAACGGTCCTCTACCGCGCGCAGCTCGGCCATCATCCGGTCGTACTCGGCGTCGGAGATCAGCGGCGAGTCCAGCACGTGGTACCGGTAGAGGTGCATGTTGAGCTCGTCGGACAGCTCCGCGTGCCGGTGCCGCACCTCCGCGGGCGCATCCTCCTGCTCGGCAGCCGCCTCCCCCGCGGACCCCGTGCTGACTGCCTCTGGATCGCTCAACGCACCCCTTCCTCGATCATCTCCGCCGCGATCAATGCCGCGTCGCGGCAGTGCGCCAGCGTTGCGCGGGCCGCCGCCGGCGCTGCCCCGGCCAGCCCGCAGGCCGGCGTGATCACGACCTGGCCGGCGTACAGCCGCGCATTCAGCGACGTCCGGCGCCACATCGTCGCCACCGCCTCAGCGGTCTCGTGCGGCTCGGCCGGCCTGGCTCCGCTCCTGATGACGGCCGGCACCGCCCCCGCCAGCAGCCCCAGTCCCGCGTCGGCGGTCTCGGCGACCGCGTCGATGCCCGCGCGGCCCAGCAGCCCGAGATCAAAGCTGACGGCCCCCGCTCCGGCCTTCCGCACGAACTCAAACGGAAACTCCGCGGCGCAGCAGTGCACGACCGTGAACTCCGGCGTCGCCTCCAGCACCGAGCGCAGCGTGCCGCTGGCGACCTGCTCATCCAGCGCCCGCACGTAGTTCAGGCCGCTGGCCGTGCGCACCCGCCCGGCCAGCACCGCCGGCAGTGCCGGCTCATCCACCTGGACCACCAGCCGGGCGCCAGGAACCCGTTCCCGGATGCTGCGCACATGCGCGGCCAGGCCCTCGGCCAGGGAGGCGGTCAGATCGGCCAGCGCGCCCGGGTCAGAAAGGGCCGGATTGACGCTACGGCTCAGCTCGATGCCCGCGGCGAGGGTCAGCGGCCCGCACACCGACACCTTGAGCGGCCCGGCGTAGCCGTCGGCGGCTTCCTGAATCGCATCCAGGTCATAAGCCAGGAAGCTCTCGGCCCGCCGCTGATCCCGGCCCGGGTGCGTGGCCAGCTTCCAGCCGCGCGGCGTCGTCTCCGCCGGCAGGTCCACCAGCATGGCCGCTGCCCGCCCGAGCAGGTCGGCGCCGACGCCGCGGCCGGGCAGCTCCGGAAGGAAGGGGAAGTCGGGCAGTTCCGCGAGCACGACGGCGCACGCCTGCGCCGGATCGGTGCCGGGCATCGACCCGATCCCGGTGGCCGAGGCCGCGGGCCAGGGCAGAGAACGGTCGGCGGCGGGCGGGGCAGCGCTGGTTTCCTGCACGGTCCAGAGCTTAATGTCCTGCACAGACACTGCGCTGGGACCGCGCGGGCGCGGCAGGCGACGGCCAGCCGGAATAGGGCCGGGCCGCACCCCGCCCCCGACGGCGGTGCGGCCCGGCGGCTCATTCACAGCTAGCGGCCTCGCGGTCCGACCGGGCTTGCAGGCGGGGTGGGACGCTCAAACCAAGGTGGTTCCCCGCCAGGCCCTTCGTCGAGTTCAGGCCGCTCATCCGGGATCAGGTAGAAATGAGCGCCCAGCACCCAGCGAGCCAGCAGCCCGCATGCGGTCGGCGGCCGGTGTCCGCCCAGAATGGTCTTGCGGCGCTCTTCCTGGTGCACTCCGATGATCACCAAGATCGTCGCGACGACGATGACTGCGAATCCGGCGGCGACTGCGAACAACAGCACCTCGATAGCTGCCATGACGAACCCCCTTCCGCCTCCTGGGGCCAGCAGCTGGCTCTCCGGGTCGGTTTGCTCCCTTCGGCGCCTTATGCGCCTTTTCGGTAGATGGCTCGCATGAAGGGCGGCCATGGGGGACTAACCCCAAGGGCATGGACTGCTAGGATCACACCTACAGGCCCTTCCGTTGGAGCCATCCCAACGTTTGGTACCACCTTTAGCGTGGCATTGTGCACGATCGAACGCAAGGGCCTAGGCCGATAATCTGGCTAATCAGTACTGTTCTTGCTGATCCATCCAGCCCAGCCATTGGTGCCATTGGGATATCCGGCAGATGGGTGGCCGCCTTGCTGAGGATCTCCGGGCGTGCGGAAGGGTCGATCGAGCCGGGTCCTGGAGAGCGGCCGGCCAGCCATGTCGGCCGAGTTCAGGCTGCAGAACCACTACCTCGCCTCGCGCAAACGATCCTCGAGGCCGACCAGCGACTGCCATCCGCGGCCTGGTCGTCACCGGGCCGGGCCAGGCCAGCTCGTGACTCAGAGGAGCGACCCGTTCATGCGGCCCCTCGGCACACGAGCACCGGGCCAGCCGCAGCTAGCCCTCACGACGGTCACTGATGTGCAGTCAGAGCCGGGCGAACGCTCGCCCTGGGCCAAGCATCCCGGCCGCAATCCGAAGACCCGGCCCTGCCTGGCTAGCTGCCAGCGTAGGTGTCAACGGGCAAGTCGTCGCGCATAGCGGCGCTGACGCTGGTCAGCGGCTGGCTAGCCGGGTAGCTGGCCCCCAGGACACGCCGAGTCAGTCGGGCAGGCATGGACGGCGCCGGGCAGCCCAGCGTCCACTGCTTCTCTTCCTGATGGACTCCGATGATCACGACGGCTAGCAGGGCCGCTAGCCCGATCCCGAGAGCGGCGACGACGACTAGTACTCCAATGGCTGCCATGGTGATCCTCTTTCTCCTTGGCCAGCCGCCGGATTCGGAACTACGTACTACCCCGTGCCCGGCTGCCCACTGGTTCTGGCAACACGCGGATGAGTTTCCGGATGACCTTGCAAGCCCAAGGGCCTGGACTGCTAGGATCGCCCCTGTCGACCCATCCGTTGGAGCCATACCAATGTTTGGTATATATTTATACTGACAGCGGGCAAGATCCAACGCAATGAGTTAACCCAACCATCCGCACAAGTGGTCTGGTTCCGGTCAGCCCAAATAGACACACCGTTGGGCCCGTTGGCACTTTGGAGGTCACATGCCCGATCCGATGTGGCGCCGGATCGCCGAAGACCTGCGCCAGAAGATCATGCTGGGCGAGCTAGGAACCGATGGCCCGATCCCTTCGGAGCTCGAGCTCCGCGACATGTATGACGCGTCGCGGAACACCGTTCGCGACGCCGTCAAGCTGCTGGTCGCGCAGGGCCTCGTCGTCACCCGGCCGGGGCAGGGGACCTTCGTCACGCAGAAGGTCGACCCTTTCGTGACGATCCTGTCGCCGGAATTCGGGGCTGGGCTGGGGGCAGAGACCTCCGCCTACCGATCCGAGGTGGCAGCCCGCAAGCGGGTACCCGAAGTGAGCCGCCCGCAGGTAGAGATTCAGCTGGCCGGCCAGCTGGTGGCAGAGGAACTGGAAGTTGAGGTGGAGTCGAGCGTCGTCAGCCGCCATCAGAGGCGCCATATCGACGGAGTGCCCTGGTCGCTGCAGACAACGTTCTATCCCATGGCCCTGGTCACCCAGGGTGCGACTCAACTGATCATGGCGGAGGATATGACGGAGGGAACAGTCCGCTATATCGAGGCCACTCTCGGAATCAGGCATGCAGGCTGGCGGGACAGGATCACGGTCCGCATGCCAGACCGGGACGAGGCACAGTTCTTCGGCCTGCCTGACGACGGCCGTGTTGCCGTCTTCGAGATCATCCGCACTGGTTATGACGATCAGAGCAAGCCCTTCCGAGTCACCGTTACCTCGTATCCGACTGACCGGAACCAGTTCGTCATGAATTACGGAACCGCGCCAGCCGCTCAGCGCTGGGATCAGCCAGACAAAGCAGAAAGCGACCCTGGCCGAGCACCATCAGCCATGCGAAACGGGGCGAGCAGCGCAACCGATGTATGAGACGTCCGGTGTTGTCGTACTGGCAATCCGGCGCACATGTCATGGTATTCACCATGACAATAAGAGTGGAGGCATGGCAAACGAGGGAGGTGTGTCTGGATGGTTAAGTACCACGCGCGCCCGTCGCTGCAGTACCGCTACGAGCACTACGACCCACGCTTCTGAAGTGCACCGGCGCTGCCAGGATCTTGAGGACCGCACAGCGCCGGCACAAGCGGAGACGGTACTGCACTACTGATGCCAGAGTGGCTTGATACAGGGATTGATGCAGCCCGATTCTAATGACGCACAGCATGTCAGCGGTCGACGCTGCGTGATGAGTTGATTGAGACGGCAGTGCCGGGGCGTGATTCATCGCTCCAGATAACGGACAGCGGTTCCGCCGGGGACCTCACCCGCAACTTGGATTGATGACAGGTTTCACCTCCCTCTCGCCCCGCCTGGGTAAGGCGGGGCGAGAGGGAGAGGCGAGGCATTACACCGCATGCTGGCTGACCGGGGCGGACGCACCCTGAGTTGATATATAGCTACTCAGCGGGCAGACTCCGAAATCAGGGCTAACCATGCGTGATTTCTGAGGTGCCATGATCAGCAGGGACCGGGCTGAGGCGAGACGACCGTTCCTGACTGGCCGCCTCAGGCCGCCTGCACATTGACGCGCGCGCGATCTACGGCCGACCGGTACGCGTCCTGGCGCATCCTCGGCCACCGCCGGTTTCGGCTCTACTTCCTGGCCAGCATGATCTCCAACCTGGGGACCTGGCTGCAGAACACGGCGCAGATGCTGCTGGCTTATCAGTTAACCCACTCAGCATTCGCCGTCGGCCTGATCACTGCGGCTCAGTTCTCCGGATTCCTCGTGCTGGGCCCGTGGGCTGGAAAACTGGCCGATCGCATGGGACAAAAGCGGGTTCTGATCGCCACGCAACTGCTGTCCGCGCTGGTTGCCGCGGCGCTGGCGGCCGTGCAGATCTCTGGCCGCCTAACGGAGAATGAGCTCATCTGCGGCGCGCTGGGCACCGGGCTCGCGTTAACGTTCGCCGTTCCCATCCAGAGCGCCATGGTGTCGGTGCTGGTGCCAGAGCGGCACACCAGGGCTGCGATGGCCATGAACTCGGTTTCCTACAATGCAGGGCGGACCCTGGCTCCGGTGCTGTATCTCGTCGTGCTCACGAGCGTGGGCGCCGAATGGGCGTTTGCGATGAATGCGGCCTCGTTCGTGCTCTTCGCGGTCACCGTTGCCACGTTGTACCCCTACGAGCCAACGCCGGAGGCACGGCCGGCGCAGGCATGGTCCGGTCTGCGCCTGGCGGTGCACCGCCCGCGCATCATGCTGCTGCTCGCCATGGTGGCCGCTATCACGATCGCCGATGACCCGATCCTGGTCCTCGGGCCGTCCGTGGCCCATCAGCTGCTGCGCGTCTCCAGCACCTGGCCGGCGTTCTTCTTGTCCGGACTCGGCCTGGGGACCGTCCTCGGTGTCCTGCTGCCGTTTCACCCGGTGATGACCCGGGCGGCAGCCATCGCGCTGGGCGTTCTGGGGCTGTCGGTGCTCGTCTTCGCGCTGGGCATCAGTGCCTGGCTGAGCCTGGCCGCGACTATTGTCGCGGGGACGGCAGCGCTGGTCACCGGAGCGTCGGCGCAGACGATGCTGCTGCACTCGGTCAGCCAGCAGCATGCCACGCAAGTCATGGCCCTGTGGGCGGTCGCCTGGGCGGGGAGCAAGCCCATTGCCTCGCTGGCCGACGGCTGGCTTGCCAGCGGCCCCGGAGTTCGCTGGGCCGCCGGAATCCTGGTCACGCCCGCCATCGTCGTGGCCATCCTGGAACTGATGCTGGGCGACAAGCCGCGGCACCGGCTGCGGAATCTGTTGCACAGGTACCGCGCGGCCCGGTCTGCGGCATGGCTGTCGTAGCCTCGCCCGCAAGGTCTAGCGGGCACCAAGGATGGTGGAACTGCCCGGCACGTGTCGCCGTCACAAGAGGGAAACGAACCGGGCAGACGGGCGGCCTTCGCCGCGCCACCGCTACGAGCACTACGACTAACGCCGATGGCGAGACCTACGGCTCCGCGAGGCTCGTGCGCCGCAGCTTCGAGCGTGGCCCAGTGTCAGGGGCGGGGCGGCCCAGCTCCAACGTGGCCGTGAGGCAGTTCCGGCACCGGACCAGCCCGGAACTGCGCGGGACAACGTCATGCAGAGCACAGCCGCCTGGCCCTGGACGCGGTGCAGGCCTGATCAGCCAGGCCGGACGGCCGATCGGGCCGCCGAGATCGTCGCCGAGCCCAGCACGGTGCCGCCGTCATACAGGACGGCAGCCTGGCCTCGGGCCACGCCGCGGGCGGGCTGATGCAGGCGGATCCGCACCGTCTCCCCGTCCGCCGCGCAGGTCGCCGCCTGCGGCTCCCCGTGCGCGCGCAACTGAACGTGGCACTCCAGCGGCCCGGATGGCGCCGCGCAGCCGGACCAGACCGGCCGGGTAGCCTCAATCTCCGCCACGTCCAGGTCCTCCGCCGGCCCGACGGTGACCGTACGGGAAACCGGCTCGATGCCGAGCACGTAGCGGGGGCGGCCGTCGGAGGCGGGCCGGTCCAGGCCCAGTCCCTTGCGCTGGCCGATGGTGAAGCCGTAGCTGCCGTCGTGGTCGCCCAGGACGGTGCCGTCGGCATCCACGATCGGTCCCGGCTCGCTGCCGAGCTGACCGCGCAGGAACCCGCGGGTATCCCCGTCGGCGATGAAGCACACGTCATGACTATCGGGCTTGTCGGCCACGCCCAGGCCCCGGTCGGCGGCCTCCTTGCGGACCTGCTCCTTGGTGGTGTCACCGAGCGGGAACATCGCCCGCTCGAGCTGGGCGCTGGTCAGCACGGCCAGCACGTAGGACTGGTCCTTGGCCGGGTCCACGCTGCGCACCAGGCGCCGCGGGCCGGCGGCGGGCAGCACTGGGTCCAGCCGGGCATGGTGGCCGGTGCAGACCGCGTCAAAGCCGAGCGCGACCGCGCGGTCCAGGACCGCCGCGAACTTGATCTTCTCGTTGCAGCGCAGGCACGGGTTGGGGGTATTGCCGCGGGCGTACTCCTCGACGAAATCGCGCACCACGTCGTCGTGGAACCGCTCGGCCATGTCCCAGACGTAGAACGGGATGCCGATCACGTCCGCGGCGCGGCGGGCGTCACGAGCATCCTCCAGGGTGCAGCAGCCGCGCGCGCCAGTGCGGTAGGAACTGGGATTACGGGACAGGGCCAGGTGCACGCCGGTGACGTCGTGGCCGGCCTCCGCGGCCCGCGCGGCGGCCACGGCGGAGTCCACGCCGCCCGACATGGCGGCCAGCACGTGCAGCTTGGTCATAGCTCTTCCAGAGTATGTGCCGCCAGTCAGCGGGCGGCCGCGCGCCGGGCGCGCTCGACGACCTCGCCGATCACGGCACCGAGGGCATCGATGTCGGCCTGCACGGTCGAGTGGCCGAGGGAGAACCGCAGGGAGCTGCGCGCCCGCGCTTCGTCCGCGCCCATGGCCAGCAGGACATGACTGGGCTGCGCCACGCCGGCGGTACAGGCCGAGCCGGTGGAGCAGGCGATGTCGCGGGCGTCCAGCAGCATCAGCAGGGCGTCGCCCTCGCAGCCGGGAAAGGAGAAGTGCGCGTTGCCCGGCAGGCGGCCCGGCCCCGGCGGCTCCCCGTTCAGCATGGCATCGGGAACGGCGGCGGTGACCTGGGCGATCAGGTCATCACGCAGCGCGGCCAGCCGCTTGGCCTCATCAGCGCGGCGCTCGGCGACGGCCGCGACGGCCGCGGCGAAGGCCCGGATAGCGGGCGCGTCCAGGGTGCCGGACCGCACGTCGCGCTCCTGGCCGCCGCCATGCAGGACCGGCACCGGGTCGGTGCCCCGGGCGAGCAGCAGGGCGCCGGCGCCTACCGGCCCGCCCATCTTGTGCCCGGTGATGGTCAGCGCGGAGGCGCCGCTGGCGGCGAGGCCGACCGGCAGCTGCCCGGCCGCCTGGACAGCGTCGCTGTGGAACGGGATCTGGTACTGCCGGGCAATCGCGGCCAGGCTGGCTACTGGCTGGACGGTGCCGACCTCGTTATTGGCCCACATGACGCTGATGAGGGCCACGCTGGCCGGGTCCCGCTCGATGGCCGCGCGCAGGTCTTCCGGGTCGAGCCGGCCGGTCGCCGAGACCGGCAGCCAGCTGGCCTCGGCGCTGTCGTGGCTGACCAGCCACTGCACGCTGTCCAGCACGGCATGATGCTCGGTGCCAGGGACCAGGATCCGGTTCCGGGCCGGATCCGCAGCCCGGCGCGCCCAGAAAAGACCCTTAACGGCCAGATTGTCAGCCTCGGTGCCACCGCTCGTGAAGACGACCTCACTGGGCCGGGCCTGGTAGACCTCGGCGATCTGCTCCCGGGATTCCTCGACGACGCGGCGGGCCCGGCGGCCCGCGTTGTGCAGCGAGGACGGGTTGCCGAGCTGCGCGAGCTCCTCGGTCATCGCCGCCAGGGCCTCCGGCAGCATGGGGCTGGTCGCCGCGTGATCGAGGTACACCGGCCCGCGCGGCATCATGCTGGAATTTCCCATGGTGAGACCAGCCTAGCCGGGATCACCCGGCCCGCGGCGGGGCAGGCGGGGCCGCCGGGTCCGCGCCCGGACCAGGCCGGGAAACAGGCCCGGACGGTCAGCTCTGAGCGCGCTTCTCGATCTCCTCGATCAGCTGCGGGACGACCTTGAACAGGTCGCCGACGACGCCGAAGTCGGCCAGCTCGAAGATGGGCGCCTCGGGGTCCTTGTTGACGACCATGATGGTCTTGGACGTCTGCATGCCGGCCCGGTGCTGGATGGCCCCGGAGATGCCGCAGGCCAGGTACAGCTGCGGGGAGACGGTCTTGCCCGTCTGGCCGACCTGGAACTGGTGCGGGTACCAGCCGGCGTCGGTGGCGGCGCGGGAGGCGCCGACCGCCGCGCCGAGCGCGTCGGCCAGCTTCTCGATCAGGGCGAAGTTCTCGGCCGCGCCGACGCCCCGGCCGCCCGACACCACGATGGAGGCCTCGGTAAGTTCCGGCCGCTCGCCGCGCTCCTGCTCGACCCGCCCGGTGATCCGGGCGCCCTTAGCGGCGTCGCTGACGGTGATCGTGACCTCCTCGGTCACGGCCTCGCCGGGGACGGGCTCCGGGGTGATGGCGTTGGGCCGCACCGCGATGATCGGCGTTCCGGAGCTGACCCGCGACTGGACGGTGATGGCACCGCCGAAGATCGACTGCTCGCCGGTCAGCTCGTCGCCCAGCGCGGTCACGTCGGTCAGGATGCCCGAGCCGGTCTTGACGGCCAGGCGCGCGGCCACCTCGCGGCCCTCGGCCGTGGCGGCGACCAGCACCGCGGCCGGTGACTTCTGCGCGACCAGCTCAGCCAGCAACTCGGCCTTGGGCGCCACCACGTAGTCATCGAAGTCGGCGCCGGCGGCGACGTACACCTTGGCGGCGCCGAGTTCGGCCAGCCGGGCGTGGCCGGCCTCGGCACCCGCGCCGGCCCACACGGCGGCGGGCTCGCCGTAGCGGCGGGCCGCGGTGAGCAGCTCGCCGGTGACCTTCTTGACCGTCTCGCCCGCGTGCTCGACGAGTACCAGGATCTCTGCCATGTCGGGCAGTCCTCCGTCTCTACCGGACTCAGATGAACTTGCGGGCGGCGAGGAACTCGGCGGCCTTGGATCCGCCGTCGCCCTCATCGGTCACGACCGTCCCGGCCTGGCGGGGCGGCCGGGCGGCGAAGCTGGCCACCTCGGTGGCGCTGCCGGCCAGGCCGGCCGCGGCGGCATCGAGCTCGAGGTCGGCCAGGCTGAGCGTCTCCACCGGCTTCTTCTTGGCCGCCATGATCCCCTTGAACGAGGGGTAGCGCGGCTCGTTGATCTTCTCCACCACGCTCACCACGGCGGGCAGGCTGCCGGCGACGGTGTCGTAGCCGTAGTCGGCCTGGCGGTTGATCGTGATCGAGGTGCCGTCGACCTCGACCTTGCTGGCGTAGGACAGCTGCGGGATGCCGAGCCGCTCGGCGAGCATGGCGGCGAGCACGCCCATCCGGGCGTCGGTCGACTCGGAGCCGAGGATGACCAGGTCGAAGCCGATCCGGCCGAGCACCTTGGCGATGACCTCGGAGGTGACCAGGGCGTCCGAGCCGTGCAGGCCCGGGTCGGTCACGTGGACGGCCTTGTCGGCGCCCATGGACAGTGCCTTGCGGATGGACTCGGTGGCCTTCTCCGGGCCGACGGTGAGGATGGTCACCTCGCCGCCGTTCGCCTCGGTCAGCCGCAGGCCCTCTTCGATCGCGTACTCATCGAGCTCGTTGATGAGGGCGTCGGCGGCCTCGCGGTCCAGCGTGCTGTCGCTATCGGACAGCTTGCGCTCGGACCAGGTATCGGGGACCTGCTTGACACACACCACGATGTTCATGAACGGCGGCCGTCCTCCCTCTGCGAACTTGCGCCTGACAAGCCTGCCAAACGGTCCGGGCTGCGGGCACCCCGGGTCCGGACAGCATGCCAGTCCCTCATGTTACCCGCTAGTAGCTTCTGCCTTCCCGCCGGGCGGCGCCGGACCCGCGGTCGTCAGCTCGCGGCGGTCAGCGCGTGCTGCGCTCGGCGGTCTCGACCACGTTGGCCAGCAGCATGGCCCGGGTCATCGGCCCGACCCCGCCCGGCATCGGCGCCAGGAAGCCGGCCACCTCAGCGACGCCGGGGTGCACGTCCCCGGTCAGGCCCGCCTCGGTACGGCTGATGCCCACGTCCAGCACGGCCGCGCCGGGCCGGATCATGTCCGCGGTCAGCAGGCCGGGCCGGCCCGCGGCCACGATGACAATGTCGGCGCGGCGGGTGTGCGCGGCCAGGTCCCGGGTGCCGGTGTGGCAGAGCGTCACCGTCGCGTTCTCGCTGCGACGGGTCAGCAGCAGGCCCAGCGACCGGCCGACGGTGATCCCCCGGCCCACGACGGTGACCTCGGCGCCAGCGATCGGCACCTCGAACCGGCGCAGCAGCTCCACGATGCCGCGCGGCGTGCACGGCAGCGGCGCGGGCTCGCCCAGCACCAGCCGGCCCAGATTCATCGGATGCAGCCCGTCGGCATCCTTAGCCGGGTCGAGCAGTTCCAGCACCGGCTGCGCCGTCAGCCCCGGCGGCAGCGGCAGCTGCACGATGAACCCGGTACAGGCCGGGTCGGCGTTCAGCTCGGCGACGACGTCCTCGACCTGCTGCTGAGTTGCGTCGGCGGGCAGGTCCCGGCGGATCGACACGATGCCGACCTGCGCGCAGTCGCGGTGCTTGCCGTTGACATAGGACCGGCTGCCGGGATCATCGCCGACCAGGACGGTACCCAGCCCGGGGGTCAGGCCGGCCTCGGCCAGCGCGGCCACCCGGCGGGTCAGGTCCTCGCGTATCGCGGCGGCGGTTGCCTTGCCGTCCAGAATCGTCGCAGTCATCGCGCGCCATTGTGCCTGATGGCAGGCCCGGCCCGGCCAGCCGGGCAGCGGGTCGGGCTCGCTAGGCCGGTTGACTCATTAGTTAAAACTAATATGATGCTGCTCATGGGCTCGCAGGCACCGCTCCGGCCGGCACCGGCCCGGCCCGCGCCGGGACGGCCCGGGCGGCCGCGCCGGACCGGGTCCGGCTCCGCGGACCGGTTCGCCGCGCTGGCCGACCCGACCCGGCGGCACCTGCTGGAGGAACTGGCGGCCGGGGACCGGACGGTCTCGCAGCTGATGACCGGGCTGCAGATCGGCCAGGCGGCGGTGTCCCAGCACCTGCGGGTGCTGCGCGAGGCGGGCCTGACCGAGGCGCAGCGGGCTGGCCGGCACCAGCGCTACCGGCTGCGCCCGGCCGGCCTGACCGAGCTGCGCGACTGGCTGGACGAGCTGGAGCGGTTCTGGCAGGCCCGCCTGGCCGCCCTGGGCGAGTTCCTCGACGACCAGCACAGCTCCCCGGAGCGGCGCGGCGCCGTCTGGACTGAGGAGCCCGAGCGAGCCGGCGGGGTGCCCGGCGCCGCCTGGACTGAGGAGCCTGCGACGAGGGAAGGCGGCGCCTCCGAGGGCACCCCGCCGGGGAGCGGGGCAAACACTGCGACGAGGGAAGACGGCGCGCCCAGAGCGCCGCTCCGGGGAGCAGGAAAAGGGCGCGATGAAGGCCGACATTGACGCCACGGTGGTCTACCCGCACCCGCCGGACCGGGTCTGGGCGGCGCTCACCTCCAGCGAGGCGCTGGCCGCCTGGCTCATGCCCAACGACTTCGAAGCGCGGGCCGGTCACCAGTTCACACTCCGCACCAGGCCGGCACCGGGCTTTGACGGCATCGTGCACTGCCAGGTCCTGGAACTGGACCCGCCGTCGCGGATGATCTGGTCCTGGCGCGGCGGCAGCATCGACACCACGGTCACCTTCACCCTCACCCCGGACGGCTCCGGCACCCGGCTTCGGATGCACCAGGCCGGCTTCCACGGCCTGGGCGGCCAGCTCACCCGCCGGATCCTGGCCGGCGGCTACCCGCGCATCCTCGGGCAGCGGCTGCCGGCCTATCTCGACCAGCTGACCGGCACCGCCGGCGGGCCAGCCAGCGTCAGCTGCGCCGAGGGCTGGCGCGCCTATCTCGGCATCGTCCGCCGCTGGCGGCCACACCCCGAGCCGAGTCGGCGGGACGCCCGGCGCCGCCTGGACTGAGGAGCCTGCGACGAGGGAAGGCGGCGCCACCAAGGGCGTCCCGCCGGCTCGCCAGAGAAAGGAAGCACCCATGACGCTGAACAACCTGCAGGTCATCTCGGTCCCGGTCAGCGACCAGGACCGGGCCAGGAATTTCTATGCCGAGCAGCTCGGCTTCACCGTCGAGATGGACTCCGCTTTCGGCGACGGCATGCGCTGGGTGATGTTGCGCCCGCCCGGCAGCGGCACCGCAATCACGCTAGTGACCTGGTTCGACACCATGCCCGCCGGCTCACTGCGGGGCGGGGTCCTGGGCTGCGACGACCTTGAGCAGACGCTGGCCGAGCTGTCCGGGCGCGGGGTGGCCTTCCACGAGGAGGAGATCCAGGACGCGCCCTGGGGCCGGTGGAAGACCTTCGCTGACCCCGACGGGAACAGCTGGGTGCTGCAGCAGGACAAGCCCGGCTTCGCCCCCTGACGCCCCGCGGTCACCGGCCGCCGCCGCCGCGCCGGACAGCGGCAGCACCGGCCAGGCCGGAGCCGGTCCGCGGCAGCCCCGGTCCGCGGCAGCGCCGGTCAGTGGTAGAAGTGCCGAACCCCGGTGAGATACATGGTCATCCCGGCCGCCTCGGCGGCCTCGATGGACAGCCGGTCGCGGATCGACCCGCCCGGCTGCGCGACGGCCCGCACCCCGGCCCCGATCAGCACCTCCAGGGCGTCCGGGAACGGGAAGTAGGCGTCGCTGGCCGCGACCGACCCGGCGGCCCGGTCACCGGCCCGCTGGACCGCCAGCCGGGCCGCGTCGACCCGGTTGACCTGTCCCATCCCGATGCCGACACTGGCCCGGTCGGCCGAGAGGAGGATGGCGTTCGACTTCACCGCGCGGCAGGCCTTCCAGGCGAAAGCCAGGTCAGCCAGCACCTCATCGCCGGCCGGCGGGCCGGTCACCAGCTGCCACCCGGCCGGCTCATCGCCGGGCTCGGCCACCCGGTCGGTGGTCTGCATCAGCAGCCCGCCGCTGACCGGCCGCGACTCGACTCCGGACCCCTCGGGCGGCGCGCACCGCAGCACCCGCAGATTCTTGGCTGCGGCCAGGATGCCCAGGGCCGCCGGATCGAAGTCCGGCGCGATGATGACCTCGGTGAAGATCTCCGCCACCTGGGCGGCCATGTCCGCGGTCACCACGCCGTTGGCGGCGATCACGCCGCCGAACGCCGAGGCCGGGTCGCAGGCGTGCGCGCGGCGGTGGGCCTGGGCCAGGTCGGCGCCCAGCGCGATGCCGCACGGGTTGGCGTGCTTCATGACCGCCACGCACGGCCCGGCGAAGTCGAACGCCGCCCGCCGGGCCGCGTCAGCGTCGACGTAGTTGTTGTAGGACATCGCCTTGCCGTGCAGCTGCTCGGCACCGGCGATGCCCGGCCCGGCACCGGGCGCGGCGTAGAGCGCGGCCCGCTGGTGCGGGTTCTCTCCGTAGCGCAGCACGTCCTGCCGCTGCCACAGCGCCGCGGTCACGTCGGGCCAGCCGGTCTGCTCAGCGGTCTCGTCCGGCGCGTAGGCGGTGGCGAACCAGGAGGCGACGGCGGCGTCGTAGGCCGCCGTGTGCGCGTAGGCCCGCGCGGCCAGGCGGCGGCGCTGGCCAAGGGCGAATCCCTCGCCGGCCACGGCCGCCAGCACATCAGGGTAGAGTTCCGGGCTGGTGATCACGGCGACGGTGGCATGGTTCTTGGCTGCCGCCCGGACCATGGCCGGGCCGCCGATGTCGATCTGCTCGACGCACTCGGCCGGGCTGGCGCCGCTGGCCACCGTCCGCTCGAACGGGTACAGGTTCGACACCAGCAGCTCAAACGGGGCGATCCCGAGCTGATCCAGCTGCTCACGGTGGCTGCCGGAGCTCAGGTCAGCCAGCAGGCCCGCGTGCACGCTAGGGTGCAGGGTCTTGACCCGGCCGTCGAGGCACTCGGGGAACCCGGTCAGCTGCTCGACGGGCGTGACCGGGACGCCGGCCGCGGCGATCGTGGCTGCCGTGCTGCCGGTGGACACGATCTCCACCCCGGCCGCGTGCAGCCCCGCAGCCAGCTCAGCCAGGCCGGTCTTGTCGTAGACGCTGATCAGCGCGCGCCTGATGGCCACGTTCGTCACTACCGATCCTCACCTTCCGGCCCTGCGCGGACCATCCCTGCGCGGCCATCCGGGCCACGGTCTGCACCAGCAGCGAGCGCTCCGCCACCTTAATCCGCTCGTGCAGCGCAACATCGTCATCGTCATCGTGCACGGGAACGGCGGCCTGGGCGATGACCGGGCCAGTATCGGTGCCCGCGTCGACCAGGAAGATCGTGCAGCCGGAAACCTTGACCCCCGCGGCCAGCGCATCGCGCACGGCGTGCATGCCCGGGAACGACGGTAGCAACGCCGGATGGGTGTTGATCAGGCGCCCGTCGAAGCGGTTCAGGAAGGCCGGGCCGACCAGCTTCATGAACCCGGCCATGACGACCAGGTCCGGCTCGAAGGCGGCACAGTCGTCGGCCAGCGCCTGGTCCCAGGCGGCGCGGTCGGGGCTGTCGGCGAGGCTGCGGACGAAGGCGGGCAGCCCGGCGGCCCGGGCGCGGTCCAGGGCGATGATCCCGTTCCGGTCCGCGCCGACCGCCACGACCTGCGCGCCGAGTCGCCCGTCCGCCTCGGCGTCCAGCAGGGCCTGCAGGTTGCTTCCCGTCCCCGACACCAGCACGACCAGGCGGAAGGACATGACGCCATGCTAGGGGAGCCCCTGATGCCGGCCGCAGGCACCGCCGGACTGTGATCCGGCGGCGCCCGCCCGGCGCGGTCAGCCGGATGCCCGGCTAGCCGGCAGACAGCCGCGCGCTCATTTACGTGGCCGGCCCCGCCAGATGGCCGCCGGGGTCCGGGTGACTGAGCCAGGCTGCGACATTAACAAACGCCCGGCCACCGTCCGGTCAGATCACGGCGACCAGCGACCAGGAACGACTAGCGCGCACGTCACCGGAGAAGATCGAACACCCGGCCAGCAGGTCCCCGCCGCCCGGCCGGCGTCGTAAATGCCCGCCTCCGGGCCGCCGGGGAATGGCTTTCCGGCACCAGGCAAATGGCTATGCGCGCCGGGGACACGGCGATAACCTGAGTATTACCCGTCAGCTGCACGGCCAGCGCCTAGCAAGCAAATCACAACCGTATTCCAGATGACTTGATGATCATCCGAGATGAACGCGCGGTATGAGATAGTTCATGGCTGGTAGCGATCGCCGTGCCTGAAGCCCGCCTAAGGGAGGTCCCAGCTGTCCGCCGACCAGACTCCGTCGACCGTTGCGAGCCCGCCGGGCACCGGCGGGCCTGCGAGCGGCGCGGAGCCCAGCCCGCTGCCCCGGATGTTCTTCCCGGATCAGCCCGCGGTGCCCCCGCCGCCGCCCGGCGGCCCCGGGCCGGCGCCCGTGCCGCGACGCGCTCCGCCGGCGGTCAGCCGGCCGCGGCCCCGGCCAACTGGCGTGCCGCGCCGGGAACTGCGCCAGCAGGCACTCGCCGCTGCGATCTTCGGCCTGCTGAGCCTGCTGGCCCTGACCGCCGCCAACCAGGCCGGGCATGCGCTGTACCTGGTGCTGTTCGCGCTGGTCATCGGGCTAGCCGCAACGGTGCTGGGGATCTCGGCCGGCAACCGGGCGCACCGCGAGAGCGCGGTCCGGCCGCGCGGCTCGGTGGCGGCCATCGTGCTGGGCGTCATCTCGGTTGTGCTGGCGCTGATGGCCTCGGTGGTGCTGCTGTTCCCGCACCGGTTCGCCAACTACGAGCAGTGCATGAATAACGCCGCCACCACGTCGGCCCAGCAGGACTGCACCGACCAGTTGCTGCAGGCGGCCGTGCAGGCGCATAACGACCCGCGCCGCTGAGCTAGCCGCGGCCAGCGCGGATCCGCGCCGGGAAGCGCGGACTGCCCGTTCCTAGGGCAGTGAGGACGGCCCGCGTGGCGCCGGCGGCTCGCTGGGCTCATCGCCGGCCCACGGGTCCAGGTAGATCGTGTGGCCGCCCGCCTCTTCGCCGCTCGGCCGGGGCCGGGGCAGCTGGACCGCCGGGCTGTGCCCTGCGGCACCGGCCGGAACGGCCGCCTCGCCTGCGGGCCGGCCCCGGCGGCCGAGCCGCAGCCAGTTCGCCAGGCCGGCGGTGACCGCGCTGGCGACGCCGATCTCCAGGGCGGCGATCGCGCCCACCTGCCATCCGGACGGCCCCACCGCGGTCAGCCGTCCGTCGCCGAGCGGTCCGCCGGAGAAGGCAGCCAGGATGCCGAGTACGCCGCCGGCCGCGGCACCGCAGGCCAGTCCCCACACCGGCGCGGCTTCCAGTGCGGGAAACGGGGCCGCGCGGACCAGCAGCAGTCCCGCCGCGCAGCCGGACAGGTAGGGCAGGGCCAGCACGATGATCGCCAGCCAGGCCGGAGCCCCGTTATGCATCCCCTGCGGCAGCGCCGCCAGCAGCGGGAAAGCGGGCAGCTGACCGAGCGCCGCGCCGGTCGGTGCCACGATCGTCCCGCTGCCGAAGGCAAAGCCGGGGCCGAGCGTGAAAGAGATGGCCCAGACGATGGCGTTGGGGACGTAGGCCAGCTGGGTGACCAGCAGCAGGACGGAGCCGATGGCGCCGGGCTGCAGGCTGCCGCTGAGCGTGCCGTACTCGCCGATGTGCGTGCCCAGCGAAGCGCCCGCCAGCACCGCACCGCTCACCGTCAGCACCGCCAGCGAACCGGTGATGCCGATGATCACCGAGCGCGGCCGGTCCGGCAGCAGCCGGGTGAGCTGCGGCCAGGGAGCCAGCGCCCGCGCGCCGCCTAGCCCGCCGGCGACCAGCGCGAGCAGGAATCCGCAGACGACGGCCTGGGGAGCTGATGGCGTGGCCTGCGCCGACCGGCTGGCCAGGGCCAGCACTCCGGCCACCAGCGCGTACGGGGCGGCCAGGGCGAGCGCCGCGTAGCAGACGTAGCGGAGCCGGGTCACGCCGCCGGATCGCACGACCCAGCGTCCGGCCCGCCACAGCAGCGCGCCGGGCAGCAGGACCAGGCCCAGGGGCAGCATGCCGATCCGGCCAGCACCGGGCAGCGCGAACCCGACGTGGTGGCCGATGAGCCACAGCAGGGTGGCGGTGCGCAGCACGCCGGTCAGGTTCTGCCCGGTGTGCGGCGCCGCGATCCAGCCCACGAGCACGACCAGGATGAGCAGGGCCAGCCCGGCCGCCGCGGCGACGCAGCCGCCGATGATCCCGGTGACGACCAGCGGGCGGCTGGCGCCCGGTTCCGCGCCGGACCGGGCCGGACCGGGCTGGCTCCCCTGGCTAGCGGGGCTGGCCTGGCTGCTGGATCCGGTGCCGCTGGCACGCGTGGCAGAGGTAGTCACCGTACAAGCCTGACAACACCCCGCCCGGCAGGCGGGGAGGCGCGCCGGGCTGTGTTTCCCGCGGGCCCGCTAAGGCGGCCCGGGGAGCCTGGGTGACTGCGGCGAGGCCGGGGGCCGCTGGGCGGCCCCGGGCCGGGCTAGCGCGCTGGCATGATGTCGCGGACCAGCTGGGCGGTCTCGCTGGGAGTGCGGCCGACGCGGACGCCGACCTTCTCGAGGGCTTCCTTCTTGGCCTGGGCCGTGCCCGCCGAGCCCGAGATGATCGCGCCCGCGTGCCCCATCGTCTTGCCCTCGGGGGCGGTGAACCCGGCCACGTAGGCGACAACAGGCTTGGTCACGTTCTTCTCGATGAACGCGGCCGCACGCTCCTCGGCGTCCCCGCCGATCTCGCCGATCATCACGATCGCGTCGGTCTCCGGGTCATCCTGGAACGCGCGCAGGCAGTCGATGTGGGTGGTCCCGATGATCGGGTCCCCGCCGATGCCGACGGCCGTGGAGAAGCCGATGTCGCGCAGCTCGTACATCATCTGGTAGGTCAGCGTGCCGGACTTGGAGACCAGCCCGATCCGGCCCTCGGTGGTGATGTCGGCCGGGATGATGCCGGCGTTCGACTTGCCCGGCGATGCCACACCCGGGCAGTTGGGGCCGATGATGCGGGTGGCATTGCCTGCTGCCCCGGCGTGGGCCCAGAAGACGGCCGAGTCGTGCACCGGCACGCCCTCAGTGATCACGATGACCAGCGGCATCCGCGCGTCGATGGCCTCGATGACCGCTGTCTTGGTACCGGTCTCCGGCACGAAGACCACGGAGACGTCCGCACCGGTCCGCTCCATCGCCTCGGCGACGGTCGCGAACACCGGCACCTGCTGGCCGGACAGCTCCACGGTCTGGCCCGCCTTACGCGGGTTGGTGCCGCCCACCACCTTGGTGCCCGCCGCGATCATCCGCGCGCCGTGCTTGCGGCCCTCCGAGCCGGTGATGCCCTGCACGATGATCCGGCTGTCGCCGGTCAGGAAGATCGCCATCTCATGCTCCCGTCGCGGCCGCAGCGGCCAGCTCGGCGGCGCGCCGCGCCGCATCGTCCATCGTCGCCACCTGCTCCACCACGGGGATGGCCGCGCTGTCCAGGATGGCGCGACCCTCGGCCGCGTTGTTGCCGTCCAGCCGCACCACGATCGGGTGCTGCACCGGGCTGCCCTGCTCGGCCAGCAGCCCGATGGCCGACACGATCCCGTTGGCCACCGCGTCGCAGGCGGTGATCCCGCCGAACACGTTGACCAGCACGCTGCGGACCGACGGGTCGGACAGCACGATGTCCAGGCCGTTGGCCATCACCTCAGCCGAGGCACCGCCGCCGATGTCCAGGAAGTTGGCCGGGCGCACCCCGCCGAACGACTCGCCCGCGTAGGCGACCACGTCCAGGGTGGACATGACCAGGCCGGCGCCGTTGCCGATGATCCCGACCTCGCCGTCCAGCTTGACGTAGTTGAGGTGCTTGGCCTTGGCCCGCGCTTCCAGCGGGTCGGCCGCGGTGGGGTCGGCGTACTGGTCCAGGTTCTGCCGGAACGCCGCGTTGTCGTCCAGCGTGACCTTGGCGTCCAGGGCGATGACCTCGCCGCCGCCGGTCAGCACCAGCGGGTTGACCTCGACCAGCGTGGCGTCCTCGTCGGTGAACACCGCCCACATCCGCTCGGCCAGCGCCACGGCGCCGGCCCGCGCCTCCTCCGGCAGCCGGCCGGCCGCGATGATCTCCGCCGCCTTGGCCGCGTCCACGCCGGTCAGCGGGCTGACCGGGATCCGGGCCAGTGCCTGCGGGCTGGTCCGGGCCACTTCCTCGATCTCCACGCCGCCCTCGACCGAGCACATGGACAAGAACGTGCGCTCGCCCCGGTCGAGCAGGAACGACAGGTAGTACTCCTGCGCGATGTCGATGTCCTCGGCGACCAGCACCGAGTGCACGGTGTGGCCCTTGATGTCCATGCCGAGGATCTTGGCCGCCTTCTCAGCGGCCTCGTCCGGGCTGGACGCCAGCTTCACGCCGCCGGCCTTGCCGCGGCCGCCGGTCTTCACCTGGGCCTTGATCACCACGCCGGGCTTGCCCGCCGCAATGAACTCGGCCGCGATGGCGCGCGCCTCGTCCGGGGTGGTGGCTATCTTGCCCTGCTGGATCGGGACGCCATAGCTGGCGAAGAGGTCCTTCGCCTGGTACTCAAACAGGTCCACTCGGGGCCGTCCTTCGTGCTCGGCAATGTTGTCGGCCGGCCAGGGTGGCGGCCGGGTGCGCGGCAGGCGCGGGGAACAGGTGCGCCGGGTGGCGGCGCGGTGGCGGGCACACGAGCTAGCCCGCGGTCTCCGCCGGGTCCGGGTCGCCCGCCAGCGTCGACCGGACCCAGTCCACTATCTCGGTGGTCGCGGCGCCGGGGGTAAAGATAGCGGCCACGCCGAGCTGCTTGAGCTCAGTGATGTCGGCGTCCGGGATGATGCCGCCGCCGAACACCACGATGTCGGTCGCGTGCCGCTCGGCCAGCAGCTCCAGAACCCGGCGGAACTGAGTCATGTGCGCGCCGGACAGGACGGACAGGCCGATCGCATCGGCGTCCTCCTGCAGCGCCGCCGCGACAATCTGCTCCGGGGTCTGGTGCAGGCCGGTGTAGATGACCTCCACGCCAGCATCGCGCAGGGCCCGGGCAACTACTTTCGCGCCGCGGTCGTGACCGTCCAGGCCGGGCTTGGCGATGACGACCCGGATACTGCTCATTGCCTGACTCCTGGCCTTTCACTGGCTGGCTGGCCGCCGTTGGCCCGCCCCCCGCAGCGTAGTCGCCCGATGGCGGCGGCCCGGCCGGGGAGCCGGCAAAGGCGGCTGGTGTGCCGTGGTCGAGGCTATCCGGGCGGACGCCGGGCCGCGCCGCGGACGCCTGCTCAGCTCGCCCAGGTTGCGAAGGCGCGGACCGGGAAGGTGCCGAACCGCGCCACCTTAGGCGGCACGGCGGTAAACCGGAAACCCGAGCCCGGCAGCGCTCCCAGGCCGGTGAGATGCTCGCAGACGCCGGTGCCCGCGGCCAGCAGCACGGCGTGCGCGGGCCGGGCCGGGTCGCCCGTGTCATCGATGTTGGCCGCGTCGATCCCCACCAGGACCGTCCCCGCCCCGGCCAGGTGCCGCGCCGCGCCGGCCGTGAGGAAGGGATGCCCCGTGTGATATTCCGCCCGCCCCCAGAGCGCGTCCCAGCCAGTCCGGATCAGCACCGCCTTGCCCGCCACCTCGTAGGGCAGGAAGTGGCCCTCGGTGATGGCACGTCCCTGGATGCCGGTCAGGTCGACCACTATCGCGTCCAGGTCAGCCAGCCGCTCCAGCGGCAGGGCCGCCAGGTCGGCGCCGGCCGGCAGCAGGTGGAAGGGGCTGTCCAGGTAGGTCGAGGTATTCCCGCACAGGGTGATCTCGCCGATCTTGAACGACACCCCCGGCGCGTACCGGCCCGGCGGCAGCGCGGCACTCACCGACTGCGCCCGGACCCGCGGCGCGGGCAGGCCCGGCACCGTCACCATGCCGTCGGTGATCACGTGGCTGAGGTCGGCATGCCGGATAGCGCCCCGGCCCGCCGCGGCGGGCGGCCCGGCCGGGGCGGCCCGCTTGTGCCGGTCGGCGATGATCTCGCGCCGGGTGATCCGTACCTCACCCGCCATCAGCAGGCCCAGGTCGCGAACCAGCGCCGCGCCAAGTTCGGCATCGCTGAGGTCCGGGCCCGCGATATCGATGCGGAACTCCTGGCCGTGCAGGGAGCCGCCATTGGAGAAGATGATGTCAAAGTCCAGTTCGGCGCGGTACTGCACGTCCATGGCCTCATTCTCGTCGGTCAGCGGGCGGGCGGGCGCTGACCGGGCCCGGCAGAAGCACCGAAGCCAGCCGCAAACCCTGCCCTAAGGTGCATGATGGCGGCCGGGACGCTCAGGACCAGCCGCGCTGGAGGAGACTTTGACCAACACCGACACCGAGCGCCTGGCCCTCGAGTACGTGATGAAGCTGGAGCGTGACGCCGGCCGGTCCCCGGCGGACGTGAGCCACCGGGGGGTGCCCTACGACATCTTCAGCGCGCCCCGCAAGATCGAGGTCAAGGCGTTCGGCCGCTCGGCCCGCGGCGAGACCCTGGCCCTGGAGGACAGCCAGGTAGCCGAGGCCCGGCAGGACCCGGAGAATTTCTACCTGTACGTGGTGGACCACGTGACCACCGGCGACGGGACGCCGATGGCGGTCCGGGTCATCCACGGCGCGCTGCTGGAGCAGATACTGGACCGCACCCCGCCGACGATCAGCTACTGGGCCACGCTGCGAGTCCGGGAGTACGACCAGCTGATCCCCGTCTCCTAGGCCGGTGACATCGCGCTCACCAGAGCGTCGATGTACCGGGCCAGCTGGCTGCCGTCGGCGTCGTAGCCGGGGTTGAGCTCGGTCAGGACCAGGCCCGCGAAGGCCGGGTGCCGGACCAGCACGCGCAGTGCCGCGGTGACCTGATCCAGGGTGACTCCCGAGCCGTAATGCGGGAAGTTGCCCAGCGGCAGGTCGCCGGAGTCCACCACGTCCACGTCGAAGTGCACCACCACCGGGCCGCTGGCCGCCGCGACGCCGTCGATCGCGCGGGCCGCGGTGCCTGCCGGGTCGGCGCTGAAGGCCGGACCCTCGACGAAGCTGACGCCCGCCTCAGCCAGGAACCGGCGGCCCTCGTCGCTGGTCTCCCGCGGGTCGCCGCCCAGCATGGCCAGCCGCTGCGGCGCCAGCAGCGGCGCCGCCCCGTCCAGGCCGGACAGCTCGGGCGCGCCCTGGCCGAGCAGGTGGGCGATGCCCATCGAGTCCAGCACACCGGACCCGTCGTCCCGCTCCGGTGTGCCGAGATCGGCATCACCGTCCACGTAAACCAGGCCTGCATCCGGGTGCTGGCGCCGGAAGCCGGCGACGACGCCGAGCGTGATGGTGCAGTCGCCGCCGATGACCAGGGGCCGCGCCCCGGCCGCGAGCTGGCCGGCGACGGCGTCGGCGACCCGGGACGCGACCGTGACGACGGCCCCGAGGCTGCGCGCCCGCGGATGCTCATGATCGACCGCGAACGGGCTGGCCGGCAGGTCTCCCGCATCGGTGATCGCGACACCCGCCGCACGCATTCTGTCGAGCAGCCCGGCCTCGCGCAGCGCGGCCGGCGCCCGGTCCTGCCCGGCATGATGCGCTCCCGCGCTGGTCGGGACTCCGATGGCTACCCAGTCACTCATCATCTGCGCCTCCTGTCCGGCGGCTGGTCCTGCTGCCGTCTTGCGTCACCGTCATCTGGCGAATGAAGGTGACGTTCTGAGCTCCAGGGTAGGCAGATGGCTGGCCACCGCGCAACCACCATACGTAGGATGGTGGTGACGAGGGTGAGTCATAACGAGGTACCCGAGGCTGCGGGAGGCGCCATGACCAGGCGAGGACCGGCGCTGATCCCCCGGCCGGTTTCCGGCGACGCGGAGGGCATCACGCCGGCGCCCGGCGAGCTGGAGAAGGTCCGGGCTTTCGTCAATACCCGCGACATCGAGGAGCGCACCGACGAGCTGACCAGCCCGGCCGCCCTCGCGGCGTGGCTGGATCAGCACGGCCTGGCGGGCCCGGGCCGGATCAGCCCGGCCGACCTGGCCCTCGCGATCGAGTTGCGGGAGGCGCTGCGCGGCGTGCTGCGCGCGCACGTCAGCCCCGGCAGCCACCCGGCCGGCGCTGGACCGGGCGGCGTTGCAGCCGGCGCTGGACCGGGCGGCGTTGCAGCCGGCGCTGGACCGGGCGGCGTTGCAGCCGGCGCTGCGGCGGCGGGCGCGAGCCCGGCGGACACGGGCGTGACGGAGGCAGACGCGGACGCGGGCGTGACGGGGCCAGACGCGGACGCGGCACGGCTGGGCCGGATCGCAGCCGGGCTGCCCACTCAGCTCCGGGTCACCGCGGAGGGCCAGCCTCAGCTGGCAGCCGGGGACGCCGAGGGCGCCGGGCGCGCAGGGCTGGCCCGCATCCTGATCATCGCGGCGCAGGCCGCGACGCTCGGCACCTGGGACCGGCTGAAGGTATGCGGCGCCAGTGACTGCCAGTGGGCGTTCTACGACCGGTCACCGACGCGCAGCGGCTGCTGGTGCAGCATGCGGATCTGCGGCTCGCGGGCCAAGTCGCGTGCCTACCGGCAGCGCAGCAGCCCGCCCGGCGGCGCGCGGCGACGGGCGCGGACTAGCTCGACGGCCAGTCCGCGGCCTTAGCTCGACGGCCAGTCCGCGGCCTTAGATTTTCTCGATCGGCGCGTAGCGCAGCACCAGGTGCTTGATGCCGTAGTCACCGCCGAAGTCGATCTTGGCCTCCGGGTCGTCACCCCGGCCCTCCACCGACAGCACCGTGCCCAGGCCGTAGGAGTCGTGCGTGACCCGGTCACCCGGCTGCAGCGCGGGCACCTTGCGGTTGCCCAGCGCCTGCACGCCCGGCCGCCGGGCCAGCCGCTCGGCCGCGGGCTGGGCCGCGACCGCCTCCGACCGGCGCCACTCGATCAGGTTCTCCGGCACCTCGGTCAGGAACCGGGACTGCTTGTGATAGGCCGGCCGCCCGAACCAGGCCCGGGAGATCGCCCGGGTCAGGTACAGCCGCTGCTCGGCGCGGGTGATGCCGACATAGGCCAGCCGGCGCTCTTCCGCCAGCTCCCGGTCATCACCCATGGACCGCTCGTGCGGGAAGACGTTCTCCTCCAGCCCGGTCAGGAACACCACCGGGAACTCCAGGCCCTTGGCCGTGTGCAACGTCATCAGGGTGACCATGCCGCCGTGGTTCTCGCCCGCGGGGATCTGGTCGGCGTCGGCCACCAGCGATACCTGCTCCAGGAAGCCGGTCAGCGTGCCGTCGGGCGTCCGCGCGTCGTACTCGCGGGCCACCGAGACCAGCTCGTTCAGGTTCTCGATCCGGCTCTCGTCCTGCAGGTCGGTGGAGGCCTGCAGCTCGGCCACGTAGCCGGTCTTGTCCAGTATCGCCTCGGCCAGATCGCCGACCGGGCTGCCGGCCTCGACCGCGGCACGGAACCCGCCGATCAGCTCGTTGAACGCCTCGATCGCCTTGACCGAGCGCGCCGCCAGCCCCGGCACGTCACCGGGCCGGGCCAGCGCCCGGGCGAAGGTGAGCCGCTCGCGCTGGCCGAAAGCGGCCACGCCCTCCTCGGCCCGGTCCCCGATCCCGCGGCGCGGGGTATTCAGCACCCGGCGCAGTGACACCTCGTCTCCCGGGTTGGCGATCAGCCGCAGGTAGCCGAGCAGGTCGCGGATCTCCCGCCGCTCGTAGAACCGGACGCCGCCGACCACCTTGTAGGGCAGCCCGGCCCGGATGAAGACTTCCTCAAAGACCCGCGACTGGGCGTTGGTCCGGTAGAAGACCGCAACCTCGCCGGGCGTCGCCAGGTGCTCGTCGGCGAGCCGGTCAACTTCCTCGGTGACGAACGCTGCCTCGTCGTGCTCGCTGTCGGCGACATAGCCGGTGATGAGCGGGCCGTCGCCCGCGTCCGACCACAGGTTCTTGGGCACCCGGCCGGGGTTGCGGGACACCACGGCGTTGGCCGCGGCCAGGATGTTCTGCGTGGACCGGTAGTTCTGCTCCAGCAAGATGACCCGGGCGCCGGCGAAGTCCCGCTCGAACTCCTCGATGTTGCGGATCGTGGCGCCGCGGAAGGCGTAGATGGACTGATCCGCATCGCCCACGACAACCAGCTCGGCGGGCGGGATCAGCTCGCCGTCGGGGGTCCGCGCCTCGCCGTGTTTTTGCAACACAGTCGCCAGCGGCGTCCCGGCCAGCTCGCGGACCAGCACGTACTGGGCGTGGTTGGTGTCCTGGTACTCATCCACCATGACGTGCTGGAACCGGCTGCGGTACTCCGCGGCCACCTCCGGGAACGCCTGCAGCAGGTGCACCGTCACCATGATCAGGTCGTCAAAGTCCATCGCCCCGGCGGCGACCAGCCGGCGCTGGTACTCGGCGTAGGCCTGGGCCAGCGCCTTCTCCCGGTAACCCGAGGCCTGAGCCGCCATGGTCTCGTAGTCGATCAGCTCGTTCTTGAGGTTCGAGACCTGGTTCAGCATGGCCTTGGGCGGGTGGTACTTGGCGTCCAGCTCCAGCTCGCGGCACACCATGGCCATCAGCCGCTGCGAGTCGGCCTGATCGTAGATGGAGAACGAGGACGGGTAGCCGAACCGGTCGGCCTCCCGGCGCAGGATCCGCACGCAGGCGGAGTGGAAGGTCATCAGCCACATCGACCGGGCCCGGGCTCCGGTCAGCGCCTCCGCGCGGGCCGCCATCTCGCCCGCGGCCTTGTTCGTGAAGGTGATGGCCAGGATCTGCCGGGGCGGGACATGCCGCTCAGCCAGCAGGTAGGCGATCCGGTGGGTCAGCACCCGGGTCTTGCCTGAGCCGGCTCCGGCCACGATGAGCAGCGGCCCGCCCTCGTGCACGACGGCGGCGCGCTGCTGCGGGTTCAGCCCGGCCAGCAGGGCGTCGGACTCAGAGTCAACGGCCGTTGCGGTCACCGGTCCAGCCTAGGCGCTGCCACCGACGCTCGGGCGGATGTGCCCCGGGCCCCTCAGCCGGCCGGCTGAGGGGCCCGGACAAGCCAGCTGGCCTACTCGTCCGGCACCAGCGTGGGCGTCGCCCTGGTGAGCGTCTGCTTCTTGAAGAAGGGCGGCCTGGTGATCCGGCAGTACAGGAAGAACAGGAAGCCGAAGACGGCGGCGCCGACGGCGATGACGAATGCTCCGCCGACCTGCCAGTGAATGCCGGGCACCGTCCACATCGTGAAGTCGTTCTCCGTGGCCACGTCGTAGTCCAGCCACACGCTCCAGCCGCCCAGGAAGAACAGGATCAGGCCGCCAAGGACGGGCAGGATGCCCT
The DNA here is from genome assembly GCA_036490755.1 of Streptosporangiaceae bacterium. Taxonomy (GTDB): domain Bacteria; phylum Actinomycetota; class Actinomycetes; order Streptosporangiales; family Streptosporangiaceae; genus DASUBV01. The sequence goes on along the minus strand of DASXDJ010000159.1, from coordinate 146,307 downwards.
GCATCCACAGGTTGCGCATGCTGCTGGTCAGGTTCTTCCGGTAATACCAGGCACAGGTGAAGCCGGTCAGCCCGTAGTAGAACGCGATGTACAGGCCGATCGCGATCACCGCATCGCCGATCACGCCGATGCCGTTAGAACTGAAGTTGAAGGCCACGTAGACGATGATCGAGATGGCGCCCATGACGATCGTGGAGACGGTCGGCGTGAGGTGCTTGCGATGAACCTTCGCGAACGCCGCCGGGATGGCCTTGTAGACCGCCATGGACAAGGTGGTCCGGGCCGTCGGCAGGATCGTGGTCTGGGTCGAGGCCGCCGCCGAGGACAGCACCATCAGCAGCAGCAGGTGGGACAGGAACGAGCCGAAGCCCGAGGTGCCGAAGACCAGGCTGCCCTGCACGGACAGGACGTCGCCGGCATTGGCCAGGTTCCCCAGGCCGTTACCGGTGGTCTTGGTGCCGGCGAAGGACTCCATGGACAGGATCACCAGCGCGTAGGTGACCAGCAGGATCAGCGTAGACAAGATCGCCGCGCGGCCCGGCGTCTTGGCCGGGTCCTTGGTCTCCTCGTTGACCGCCACCGCCGTATCCCAGCCCCAGTAGATGAAGACCATCAGGATGATGCCGGCGGTGAACGCGCTGAAGCTGGAGATGTGGAACGGGTTGAACCAGGCCCAGCTGGGCGTGAGGTGGCCGGGCGGCGCGGATCCCGTCCCCACCTTGACCAGGGCGGTGATCGACAGCACGAGCAGCATGACCAGCTCGATGCCCAGCAGCGCCTTCTGGAAGTTGGCCGAGACCTCGATCCCCCGGTAGCAGATGTAGGTCATCACCACGATCCACAGCACGCCGACCAGCAGCACCCAGCCGCTGGTCGGGTTCGACCCGATGCCCTTGGCGTTGAACAGCAGGAATCCGTACTGGCCCGCGACCTGGGCCAGGCTGGCCATGACCAGCACATCCGAGGCGATGATCGCCCAGCCGCCCGCCCAGCCCGACTTCGGGCCGAACGCCCGCGACGCCCAGGTGAAGGTCGTCCCGCAGTCCGGGTCGGCCTTGTTCAGCTCGCTGTACCCGATCGAGGTCAGCAGCATGGGCACGAAGGCGAGGACGGCCACGATCGGTGCCTGAAGGCCGACCACCGCCACGACGAAGACGAGCGTCGCGGCGATGCTGTAGGCGGGCGCGACCGACGCGGTCGCGATAATGGTCGTGGAAAAGAGCCCGAGCGCGCCCGGTTTAAGGCCCTTGCTGACTTGCTCCTCGCGCGGCGCGCCAGTCGAATCCGTCGTTACCATGCCGAAGTCCCCCTGTGATTCCCTGATTACCGAGGGTGATACCCATTCTCGGCGGGAACCGTGCAGGGGGATTTCCGGCAGCGTCCTTGCTACTCGTCCGGCACCAGGGTCGGCGTCGCCCGGGTCAGCGTCCGTCCCTTGAAGAAGTCCGGCATGCTGAACCGCAGGTAGATGAAGAATACGAGTCCGATAAGCGACGTCAGGAAGACGATGACGAAGACGCCGCCAATCTCCCAGTGAATGCCGGGCACCGTGTAGGTGGTGTAGCTGTTATCGGTCGCCACGTCGTAGTCCATCCACAGGCTCCAGCCGCCCAGGAAGTACAAGATGGCCCCGCCCAGCGCCGGCAGGATGCCCTGCATCCACAGGTCGCGGGCGCTGGAGCGCAGGTTCTTGCGGTAGTACCAGGCGCAGGCAAAGCCGGTCAGCCCGTAGTAGGTGGCGATGAAGATGCCGCAGCTGGTGACCGCGTCGGAGATGACGTTGCCGTGCGACATGTAGTTCATCACCGCGTACAGCACGAACGAGATGCCGCCCATGACCAGCGTGGACACGGTCGGGGTCAGGTGACGGCGATGCATCTTGGCAAAGGCCGGCGGCAGCGCCTTGTAGGTGGCCATGGACAGCGTGGTCCGGGCCGTCGGCAGGATCGTGGTCTGGGTCGAGGCCGCCGCCGAGGACAGCACCATCAGGATCAGCAGGTGATACAGCACATTGCCGAACGTGCCGTGGCCGAAGACCGCGTGACCGAGGACCGACAGCACATCGCCGGCGTTGTTCGGGTTGGCCAGGCCGATGCCCCTGGTGCCGATGCCGGCGAACGCCTGGGCCCCGAAGATGGCCAGCGTGTAGGTGACCACCAGGATGATCGTGGACAAGATCGCGGCGCGGCCCGGCGTCTTGGCCGGGTCCTTGGTCTCCTCGTTGACCGACAGCGCGGTGTCCCAGCCCCAGTAGATGAACACCATCAGGATCAGTCCGGTCGCGAAGGCCCCGAACGGCATGCCGAACGGGTTCAGCCAGGACAGGGCCGGATGGACCGACTCGGCCGGGTGGTTACCCGTCCCGACCCGCACCAGCGCGGTGACCGACAGCACTCCCAGCATGACGAGCTCGATCGACAGCAGCGCCTTCTGGAAATTGGCCGACACCTCGATGCCGCGGTAGCAGATATAGGTCATCACCACGATCCAGGCCAGGCCGACCAGCAGCACCCAGCCGCTGGCCGGGTTCTGCCCGATGCCGTTGGCGTTGAACAGCAGGAAGATGTACTGCCCGGCGACCTGGGCCAGGCTGGCCATGACCAGCACGTCGGCCGCCACGATGGCCCAGCCGCCCGCCCAGCCGGTGCTCGGGCTGAACGCCCGGGTGGCCCAGGTAAAGGTCGTCCCGCAGTCCGGGTCGGCCTTGTTCAGCTCGCTGTAGCCGAACGATGTCAAGATCATCGGCACGAAGGCCAGGATGGCCACGATCGGCGCCTTCAGCCCGACCGCCACCACGAGGAACCCGAGAGTTGCCGCGATGCTGTACGCGGGAGCCACTGAGGCGGTCGCGATGACGGTGCTGGAGATCAGCCCGAGCGCCCCGCCCTTCAGTCCTTTGTCGACCGACTGTTCCATCGGCTGCAGCTGTGGCGCGGTAGTCGCCATGCCCACCCCTCCCGTGAAATACGACCTGCGGGGTAGCGACCGCTGCCGCGGCAGGTGCCTGCCGAGTCCGGGCCGCCGGGCACAGGGATCGGTTCGGCGACGCGACGGTTTGCTCACCCTTTGGCAACGGTTCTAGCACTCATTACTGTTATGAGCAACGATTTCCGTTGTAACGGGTAGGTATCACGACTGGTCCCGTTGGTTGGCACCCACGCCGGGTCTAGGATCGCCGCTATGCGCATACTCCTGGTCGGCGCCGGAGGGGTCGGCACCGCATTCGCCCGGATCGCCGCCCGCCGGCCGTTCGCCGAGCTCGTCATCGCCGACTACGACCTGGGCCGCGCTCAGCGCGCGGCGCAGGCCAGCGACTCCTACACCGCCGTCCGGCTGGACGCGCGCGACGAGCAGGCCACAGCCGCCCTGCTCAGGGACCGTTCCTGCGATGTCCTGATGAACGCCGCGGATCCCCGTTTTGTCATGCCATTGTTCCGGGCTGCCCTGCAGGCCGGCACGCATTACCTGGACATGGCCATGTCGCTATCGCGGCCCGACCCCGACGAGCCGTACGCCCGGGCCGGCGTCAAGCTCGGCGACGAGCAGTTCGAGATGGCCGGCCAGTGGGAGCAGTCCGGGCGGCTGGCGCTGGCCGGGATCGGCGTCGAGCCGGGCCTGTCCGACGTCTTCGCCCGGTACGCCGCCGACCGGTTGTTCCGCGAGATCAACGAACTCGGCGTGCGGGACGGCGCGAATCTCGAAGTGGCCGGCTACGACTTCGCGCCCACCTTCTCCATCTGGACCACCATCGAGGAGTGCCTGAATCCGCCGGTCATCTGGGAGGCCGGCCGCGGCTGGTACACCACGCCGCCGTTCAGCGAGCCCGAGATGTTCACCTTCCCGGCCGGGATCGGCCCGGTCGAGTGCGTCAACGTGGAGCACGAGGAGGTGCTGCTGATGCCACGCTGGGTGGAGGCGCAGCGGGTCACCTTCAAGTACGGCCTGGGCGCGGAGTTCATCGGCGTGCTGCAGACGCTGCACAAGCTCGGCCTGGACCGCACCGACCCGGTGAGCGCCGGCGAGGCGAAGGTCTCGCCGCGCGACGTGGTGGCCGCCTGCCTGCCCGACCCGGCCACCCTGGGCGACAAGATGACCGGCCTGACCTGCGCGGGGACCTGGGTCACCGGCACCGGCACCGACGGCGCGCCGCGCGAGGTCTACCTGCACCATGTCGTGGACAACGCGTGGTCCATGGCCGAGTACGGCTCCCAGGCCGTGGTCTGGCAGACCGCCGTCAACCCGGTCGTGGCCCTGGAGCTGATCGACTCCGGAGCCTGGTCGGGAACAGGAGTCCTCGGGCCGGAGGCGCTGCCCGCCGAGCCGTTCCTTGACCTGCTCACCGATTACGGATCACCGTGGGCGTGCGAGGAGCGCACGCCAGCGGGTAGCTAGTTCTTCCCGGACTCGAAACGGAGGCTTTGCGGTGGACGATCTGAGAAACTTCATCGGCGGCCAGGAAACAGACATGTCCTATGACGCCAAGGCCGACCTGATCGACCCGAGCACCGGCGAGGTGTTCGCGACCGCCCCGGTGTCGCGCCAGGACGAGGTGGATGCCGCGTTCGGCGCCGCTGCCGAGGCCTTCGGCGGCTGGCGGGACGCGACGCCAGGCGAGCGCAGCCTGGCGCTGCTGCGGATCGCCGATTCCATCGAGCAGCACGCCGAGCAGCTGGTCGCCGCGGAATCGCGCAACACCGGCAAGCCGATCGCGCTGACCCTGTCGGAGGAAATCCCGCCGATGGTGGACCAGATCCGGTTCTTCGCCGGGGCGGCGCGCGTCCTGGAAGGCCGCTCAGCCGGCGAGTACATGTCCGGCTTCACCTCGTTCGTCCGGCGCGAGCCGATCGGGGTCTGCGCGGCGGTCACGCCGTGGAACTACCCGATGATGATGGCGGTCTGGAAGTGGGCGCCCGCGCTGGCGGCGGGCAACACCATGGTGCTCAAGCCGTCTGACACCACCCCGGCCTCCACGCTGCTGATGGCCGAGCTGATGAGCGAGCACCTGCCGCCCGGCGTGTTCAACGTGATCTGCGGCGACCGGGACACGGGCCGGGCACTGGTCTCGCACCCGGTGCCGCAGATGGTGTCGATCACCGGCAGCGTGCGGGCCGGCAAGGAAGTCGCCGCCGCGGCAGCGGCCAACCTCAAGCGGGTGCACCTGGAACTCGGCGGCAAGGCCCCGGTCGTGGTCTTCGACGACGCCGACCCGGCCAAGGCAGCCGAGGCGATCGCCATCGCCGGCTACTTCAACGCGGGCCAGGACTGCACCGCCGCCACCCGGGTGCTGGCCGGGCCGCGGGTGCACAGCGATTTCGTCGAGGCCCTGGCCGAGCAGGCCAAGGGCCAGACGGTGGCCGGGCCCGATGTGCCCGACGCCGACTTCGGCCCCCTCAACAACGCCAGCCAGCTGGACCGGGTGTCCGGCTTCATCCAGCGGCTGCCCGACCACGCGCGCCTGGTGACCGGCGGCCACCGGCAGGGCGACCGCGGCTACTTCTTCGAGGCCAGCGTGGTGGACGGCCTGCACCAGGACGACGAGATCATCCAGAACGAGGTCTTCGGGCCGGTCATCACCGTCCAGCAGTTCAGCGACGAGGACGAGGCGGTGCGCTGGGCCAACGGCACCGACTACGGCCTGGCCTCCTCGGTGTGGACATCCGACCACGGCCGGGCGATGCGGATGGCCCGGCGGCTGGACTTCGGCTGCGTGTGGATCAACACCCATATCCCGCTGGTGGCCGAGATGCCGCACGGCGGCTTCAAGCAGTCCGGCTACGGCAAGGACCTGTCGATGTACGGGCTCGAGGACTACACCCGGATCAAGCACGTCATGTCCGCCCTGGACTGACCCCAGAGCGAGCCGGCGGGGTGCCGGCGCCGTCTGGACTGAGGACCCTAGCGAGCCGCCGGGGTACCCTGGGCATCTCGTCGGCGAGCGAGGCCAGCACAGCGAGCCGGCGGGACGCCCGGCGCCGTCTGGACTGAGGAGCCTGCGACGAGGGAGACGGCGCCACCAAGGGCGTCCTGTCGGCTCGCAGAAATGAGACCGTAGGATCGGCACGTGCTTGACGACGCCGAGGTCGACCTCATCCTGGTCATTGCCGCCCATCCCGATGACGCGGACTTCGGGTCCGCCGGAACCATCGCCCGCTGGACCGACGCCGGGATCGAGGTGCGGTACTGCATCGTTACCGACGGCGATGCCGGCGGTAGCGACCCGTCGATTTCCCGCGCCGAGATGGGCCGGCTGCGTCGGCAGGAGCAGACCGCGGCGGCGCGCCAGGTCGGGGTCCACGACCTGCAGTTCCTGGGCTACCCGGACGGCCGGGTGGAGGCCACGCTGGAGCTGCGCAAGGACCTGGCGAGGGTCATCCGGCAGGTGAAGCCGACCCGGGTGGTGTGTCAGTCACCGGACCGCTTCTACGCGCGGATCGGCGCCAGCCATCCCGACCACCGGGCGGTCGGCAGCGCGGCGCTGGACGCCGTCTACCCCGATGCCCGCAACCAGTTCGCCTTCCCCGAACTGCTGGCCGACGAGAAGCTCGAGCCGTGGACGGTCCGGGAGGTGTGGCTCGCCGCGAGCCCCGGGGCCGATCATTACGTGGACATCACCGGCACCTTCGAGCGCAAGGTCGCAGCGCTGTGCGAGCATGCCAGCCAGATCTCCGACCCGGCCGAGCTCGCCGCGCGGATCCGCGAGTGGGCGACCCGCATTGCCACGGCGGGCGGGCTGCCCGAGGGCCGGATGGCCGAGGCCTTCCAGGTCCTGCAGACCGGCTGACCGCGCTCCCGGGGGTCCGGGTGCCGGAGTCCGGTCCCGGATGGGGCTATCGTTACGAGAAGTTCCACCGAACCGCGCAGGCGCGGGCCACCGTGGGGATAGCCGCGCGCTGGGGACGCAGGCCAGCGCGGCGGCCCTGCGGGCCGCTGCGGCGAGCGCGGACGAGGGGACGCAGCCACACCGGCCGGCCGGCCCGGGGCGCACGAGTACCGGCGCCCCCGCGCGGGTCCTGACGGGCCGGGCACTCAGGAGCGGCGGCAGGAGTCTGACAGATGGAACTAGAGCACTCTTTCACCGTCCCGGTCTCCTTCGACCGGGCGTGGGACGTGCTGCTCGATGTCGAGCGCGTCGCGCCCTGCATGCCAGGCGCCAGCCTCGACTCGGTCGACGGCAACGACATCACCGGGAAGATCAAGGTTAAGGTCGGCCCGATCTCCATGACCTACGCCGGCAAGGCGTCGTTCACCGAGCGGGACCGGGAAGCGGGCGTGGTGAAGCTCGAGGCCTCGGGCAAGGAGACCAGGGGCGCAGGCACCGCCTCGGCCTCGGTGCGCTCGCAGCTGACGGCCGCCGGCGACAGCACCGACGTCACCGTGCACACCACCCTGAACGTGACCGGTAAGCCGGCCCAGTTTGGCCGCGGCGTGCTGAATGAGGTCGGCGGGCGGCTGATCGGCATCTTCTCGGACAACCTGGCCAAGATGCTCGCCGCCGAGCCGGCCGGGCCGGCCACCGGGGCGGCGGCGGAATCAGGCTCCGGCCTGAGCGCCGCGGCCAGCGCCAGCGACGAGCTCGCTCCCGGCCAAGTCCAGGATGATCTGACCCAGGACGACCTGGCCCAGCCCATCGAGGAGCTCAGCCTGCCGCTGCGCGCCTACAACAGCCTGCGCCGCGAGGGCGTGCACACCGTCGCCGACCTGGTCGCCAAGACCCCGCAGGAACTGCTGGCCATCGAGAACATCGGGCCCGCATCGGTGGAGGAGATCCGCCAGCGCCTCGCCGACCGGGGCCTGTCCCTCAGCGAGGGCGAGGCCGGCGAGCTGGCCAGCGCCAACGGGGCCCACGGGCCCGCGACCGCCTTCCCGGCTCCCGAGCCGGCCAGGGACCGGGCCCGGGCGCCCCTGCACCCGGTGCCGTCCGGGAGCGCCGAGCCGTCCTGGCACGCCGAGGATGACGCGATCGACCTGCTCAGCGTGGCCGGGTTCCCCGTCCTCAAGCGCGCGCTGCCGGTCGCGGCCGGGGTGATCGCAATCGCCGTGGTGGCCCTGGCCCGACGGTTCCGCAAGCGTCGCGCCCGCCGCTAGGCCGCGTCCAGCGCCCCGGCGCCTGTCCGGCCCGGCCGGCCGGGTCACACCCGGGGCATCCCGGCTGCACGGCCGGCGTGGCTGCCGTTACATCTGGGACCGTCCGGGTATCGGGTGGGCGCAGGTGAGTTCGGGGGCCTGGAGTTAGGGTGATAGACGTGACGGAATTCCCCACAGATCGGTCATATGCCGAATCTCAGGACGCGGAAGACCAGCTATCGGCCTTCCGCGACCGGTTCGTGCACGATGACCCGGCCCTGCTGTACCTGGACGGGAACTCGCTGGGACCGCTGCCGGTGCGCACGCAGGCCCGGATCGCCGAGGTCATCGACCAGGAGTGGGGCGTGGGCAAGGTGCGGTCCTGGGCGGGCTGGATCACCATGCCCCGGCAGGCAGGCGAGATGGTGGCCGAGCACCTGCTCGGAGCGGCACCCGGTCAGGTGCTGGTGTGCGACTCCACGACGGTCAACCTCTACAAGCTGATCTCGGCGGCCCTGGACGCCCAGCGCGGCCGGGACGTCATCATCACCGACGACGACAACTTCCCGACCGACCGGTACGTGGTGGCCGGCATCGCCGCCCAGCGCGGCTGCGAGCTGCGGGTCATCCACACCGACATGGATGAGGGCATCGACCGGGCGGCGCTGGCCGCTGCCCTCGATGACCGGGTCGCGGTGGTGAGCCTGTCGCATGTGGCCTACCGCAGTGGCGCCCTGGCCGACATGGCCGGGCTGACCGAGCTCGTCCACTCCGCGGGCGCCCTGGCCCTGTGGGACCTGTGCCACTCGGCGGGGTCGGTTCCGGTAGAGCTAGACGAGGCAGGCGCCGACCTGGCCGTCGGCTGTACTTACAAGTACCTGAACGCCGGCCCGGGCTCGCCCGCGTTCCTGTATGTCCGCGCCGGCCTGCAGGACCGGCTCCGGCAGCCGATCTGGGGCTGGATGGGGCAGCGGGACCAGTTCGCGATGGGCCCGAGCTACGACCCGGCACCGGGGATTGACGGCTTCGCGACAGGCACGCCGCAGATCATCGGCACCGTGGCGGTCGAGGAAGGCGCCCGGCTGCTCGGCGAGGCCGGCATCGGGCGGCTGCGGGCCAAGAGCACCGCACTGACCAGTTACCTGCTGGGGCTGGCCGACGAGTGGCTGGTCCCGCACGGCTTCACGGTGGCCTCACCGCGCGATGACGACCGGCGGGGCGGGCACGTGACCCTGCGCCATCCCGAGGCCTACCGCATCAGCCAGGCCCTGATCCGGGAGAAGGTCATCGGGGATTACCGGACCCCGGACCGGCTCCGCCTGGCGCCGGTGGCGATCACGACCCGGTTCACCGATGTCTGGGATGCGCTGGACCGCCTGCGGCGGATCGCCGCCGACAAGTCGTACGCCGACCTGCCGGGCGAGCCGTCCGGGGTGACCTGAGCTACCCCGGGGGGACGACCCCGGGCCGGGCCCCCGCAGTTACTCCCACTCGATGGTGGCGGGCGGCTTGCTGGTGATATCCAGGACCACGCGGTTGACCTCGGGCACCTCGTTCGTGATCCGGGTCGAGATTCTCGCCAGCACCGGGTCAGGGATTCTGGCCCAGTCGGCGGTCATGGCGTCCTCGCTGGTGACCGGGCGCAGCACGACCGGGAAGCCGTAGCTGCGGCCGTCGCCCTGGACCCCGACCGACCGGACACCGGGCAGCAGCACCACCGGGCACTGCCAGATCTCCCGGTCCAGCCCGGCCCGGGACAGTTCCTCGCGGACGATGGCATCGGCGGCGGCGGTAATGGCCAGCCGCCCGGCGGTGACCTCCCCGACGATCCGGACGGCCAGGCCCGGCCCGGGGAATGGCTGCCGCCAGACGATCTCGGCCGGCAGGCCGAGTTCGGCCCCCACCTGACGCACCTCGTCCTTGAACAGCGCGCGCAGCGGCTCGACGAGCTCGAAGCCCAGGTCCTCGGGGAGCCCGCCGACGTTGTGATGGGACTTGATGCTGGCCGTCCCGGTACCCCCGCCGGACTCCACGACGTCGGGGTAGAGCGTCCCCTGAACCAGGAAAGACACCTCTCCGGCCGCGCCGCCCGAGCCATCCGCGGCGATCTCCCCGGCGGCCTGCTCGAAGGCGCGGATGAACTCCCGGCCGATGATCTTGCGCTTCTGCTCCGGGTCAGTGACGCCGGCTAGCGCGGCCAGGAACACCGGCCCGGCCTCGACCACCTTGAGATCGACGCCGGTGGCAGCGACGAAGTCCTTCTCAACCTGCTCAGCCTCGCCGCTCCGCAGCAGCCCGTGATCGACGAACACGCAGGTCAGCTGATGCCCGATTGCCCGCTGGACGAGAGCCGCCGCCACCGCGGAGTCCACGCCGCCCGACAGCCCGCAGATGGCCCGGCCGGTGCCAACCTGCGCGCGGATCCGGCCGACCTGCTCCTCGATGACGTTGCCCATCGTCCACGTCGGCTCGCACCCGGCGGCAGCCAGGAACCGCCGCAGCAGTTCCAGCCCGTGCTCGGTGTGCATCACCTCGGGATGGAACTGGACGCCGTACAGCCCGCGGCTGGCCGCCTCGGCCGCCGCTACCGGGGTGCCGGGAGTGGCCGCGGTCACGGTGAACCCGGGCGGGGCGACGGCGCACGTGTCACCGTGCGACATCCACACCTGCTGCCGGGCCGGCAGCCCGCCAAGCAGGCCGCCGGCCTCGGCGGCTAGCTCCAGGGTGGTCGCGCCGTACTCGCCGCCGCCGGTCTTGCGGACCTCGCCGCCCAGGCCCGCCACCATGAGCTGAAAGCCGTAGCAGATGCCCAGGATGGGCACTCCCGACTCGAGCAGGCCAGCCGGGGCGGGCGGGGCGCCAGGGGCGTAGACCGAGGATGGGCCGCCGGACAGGATGACCGCGGCGGGCCGCAGGGCCAGCATCTGCTCGGCGGGCATGGTGCTCGGGACGATCTGCGAGTACACCCGGCACTCGCGGACCCGACGCGCGATGAGCTGCGCGTACTGGGCCCCGAAATCCACGACCAGGACCGGGCCCGACTCCAGGCCGGAGCCTGCCGCACTGGCCATAAGCTGCTCAACCCCCACGAGAACTCCGGGCCGGCGGGGGGACCCGCCGCCGGAGCGCCAGTCTAATGGCCCGCTGGTCCGGGGCCCGCCGGGCCGACCTCGGCCGCCGCCCTGGCGCCGGGCTGACCGGCGGCGGGCGGGGCGTCAGCACCGTCCGGGGTGGCCGGGCCGACCCGGACCCGGGCGATCCGGCGGCCGTCGAGCTGGGTGACCGTCAGCCGGCGGCCGGCCACGTCGGCTGACTCGCCATCACCGGGCAGGTGACCCAGGGCCGCCAGCAGATAGCCGGCCACCGTCTCGTACGGCCCCTCGGGCAGCTCAATCCCGGTCTGCTCGGCGAACTCGTCCAGGTTCAGCAGCCCGTCCACTTCGAGCTGGCCGCCGGTCAGCTGCCGGGTCCGGCCCTCGTCGGCGTCGTACTCGTCCTGAATGTCCCCGATCAGCTCCTCGACCAGGTCCTCCAGCGTGACGATGCCGGCGGTGCCGCCGTACTCGTCGATCACGATGGCCAGGTGCGCCCGGTCCCGGCGCATCTCGGACAGAGCGGACAGCACGGTCTTGCTGATCGGCAGGAACTTCACTGGCCGGCACGCCTCGCCGACCTGGCGCTCAGGCGGGTCGCCCCGGCCATCAAGCAGGTCCCGGGCGTGCACGAAGCCGATCACGTCGTCGTAGGACTCCTGGTAGACCGGGAACCGGGAGTGCCGCGCGTCCGAGACGACCGCGGCCGCCTCCGCGAGCGGCATGACGGCCGAGAGGAACTCCACCTCGGTCCGGGGCACCAGGACCTCGCGAACCTGGCGCTTGCCCGCGCTGAAGACCTCCCCGACGATCTGCCGTTCGTCGGCGCTCAGTGACTGGTTCCCGGCCACCAGGTCACGCAGTTCCTCATCGGTCATCACGCCGCGCCCGGCGCGCGGGTCACCGCCGAACAGGGCGACGACCAGGTTGACGCATCGCGACAGCAGCCACACCACCGGCTTGGCCAGCGTCGCGATCCGGTCCAGGACCGGGGCCGCGACCAGCGACACCCGCTCAGCCCGCTGCAGGGCCAGCCGCTTGGGGGCGAGCTCGCCCAGGACGAGGGTGAAGAACGAGATGATCAGCGTGACCACCACCAGGCCGACCACCGAGGCCACGTCCGGCGACAGCAGCGGCATCAGCGCTTGCTTGAGCCGCCCGGCCAGCAGCTCCGCGCCGAAGGCGCCGGACAGCAGGGTGGCCACCGTGACGCCGATCTGCACCGCAGACAGGAACCGGTTCGGGTCCTGGGCCAGCTTGGCTGCCCGCTGGCCGCGCTTGCCCCGCCGGGCCAGCGCCCGGACCTGGCCTTCGCGGAGCGAGACCAGTGCCATCTCCGCGGCTGCGAAGAAGCCCCCGATGACAATTACGGCCAGGACAAGAAGAATGTCCCAGCCGACGCCACTCACGTCTGGATCCCCGACCTCAGTCTCGGCCGGGCGCGACGACTGCCGTGCGCGGTAAGCCGTCGGCCTCGGCGGGCGCCGCGCGCCCTGGTGTCGGACCAGTGTACGCGTCAGCGGGGCCGCCCGGCCGGTGCGCGAGCCGCGCGTTACGATCTCGGCAGAACGTCCTGGTTCGTCCGTCGGGAGAAGGGTCGGCACCGTGGCCGGAGTGCAGGTAACCGGGGTAGCAGACGACGCGCGCGCCCTGGCGGGCGAGCTGACCCAGCTGCGCCGGGCGCTGCACCGTGAGCCGGAGATCGGCCTGGACCTGCCGCGGACTCAGGAGAAGGTCGTGGCAGCGCTGGACGGCCTGCCGCTGGAGATCACGCTGGGCCAGTCGCTCAGCTCCGTGACCGCGGTCCTGCGCGGGGGCCGGCCAGGCCCGGCCGTCCTGCTGCGCGGCGACATGGACGCCCTGCCGGTGACCGAGCGCAGCGGCGTGGAGTACGCCTCGCAGGTCGACGGAGTCATGCATGCCTGCGGGCATGACCTGCATACCACCATGCTGGCCGGGGCTGCCCGGCTGCTGTCGGCCCGGCAGGCCGACCTGCCCGGCAGCGTCATCTTCATGTTCCAGCCCGGCGAGGAGGGCGCTGGCGGAGCACAGCAGATGATCGATGAGGGCGTGCTCGACGCCGCCGGCGAGCGCCCGGTGGCGGCGTACGCGCTGCACGTCGCCTCGGGGCTGCTGCCCGCCGGGTTCTGGACCGGGCGGCCAGGCCCGATGATGGCCGCCGCCGACACCCTGCACGTCACCGTGACCGGCCGGGGCGGCCATGCCTCGCAGCCCTACCGGGCCGCCGACCCGATCCCCGCCGCGTGCGAGATCGTGACGGCGCTGCAGGCACTGGTCACCCGGCAGTTCGACGTGTTCGATCCGGTCGTCATCACCGTGGGCAGTTTCCACGCCGGGACAACGGACAACGTGATCCCCGATGACGCCCGGTTCGCCGCCACCGTCCGGTCGTTCTCGCCGCAGGCCCGGGACCGGGTCCGGGAGTCCGCCCTGCGGCTGGTCCGCGACATCGCCGCCGCCCACGGCCTGACCGCCAGCGCGGAGTTCGTGGACGGCTACCCGGTCACGGTCAACGACGCGGCCGAGCTGGCCTTCGCCGAGCAGGTCATCGGCGACTGCTTCGGCCCGGACTTCTTCGTCCGCACGCCGAACCCGGTGACCGGGTCGGAGGACTTCTCCTTCGTGCTGGAGCAGGTACCCGGCGCCTTCGTCATGGTGAGCGCCTGCCCGCCGGGCACCGACGCCGACACGGCCCCGTTCAACCACTCCGCCGAGGCCGTCTTCGACGACGCCGTCCTCCCCGACGGCACCGCCCTCCTGGCCACCCTGGCCCTGGAGCGCCTAGCCAGGCCCTGACGAGCCGGCCTAGCCGCAGATTTTGCCGGTCGCTTATGGCCGGCTCGCAGGGACGGTCATAAGCGACCGGACCTCCGGGGGTTCCGGGGGCGGGACGCCTCCGGTCTGGCGGTTCCAGGGCGTCGCCCGCCCTGGGTAAATCAGGGCTGGAAGGCGCTGGAGTCGGTCTTGCAGTTGGCCGTGCCGGTGATCCCGCCGAAGTGCTTGGCCAGGTTGCCGAGGCCCTGGCTCGGTGACGGTGATGGTGACCCCGGCGAACTGGCGCCCAGCGCGCTGAAGCTGCTGCCCAGGATCAGCTGCACGGTGCCGGGGGCGAGCGCCGGGACCTTCTCCAGCTTCACGTGGCTGACCTGGCGGGCCAGGGTCCTGGCCGCGGGCAGGTCGGCAGCGGTGGCGTACTCGATCACCGACTGGGTGTAGTCGGACGCCGATGCGTCCCCGGTGCCGACCACGTGGAAGCCGCGGGCGCTCAGCGCCGTCGCCGTGTTGCCGGCGATCAGCGGCACGCCGCTGCCATTGAGCACCTCGACGCTGACCCTGGCGGGTGCGACCGTCGCGACGGCGCTGGCGGATACGCCGGGCTGCGGGCTCTTGATCTTCTTCGGGAGCTTGGAGTCGTGCGCGACGGCGGAGAACAGCTGGTCGTCGGTTGGCTGGACGAGTTCCACCTGTGCGGGAGCGGGCGGGTAGGGCTCCGTTGGAGCTTCGACGAACTGGACATCCTTGCTGGTCAGGCTGCGGAAACTTTCGGCGATCTTGAACATCTCGGACTGGGTGAACCCGGCGTCCGTGGCATAAATGGCACGCGCCGCGTCATCCACGACGGGCAGCAGCCGCGTCGGGCTGGACAGCAGACCGCTTTTCAGGATTCCGCGCAGCATCTGAGCCAGCAGCAGGTCATCGCGGTCGATCCGCTTGAGGTCGGTGCCGTCGGCCAGGGTGTACCGGGCCCGCCAGAACTCCAGGAACGTCAGGCCGTCAATGTGCTGCTGCCCGGCCTGGATGTCCAGCCCCGAGTTCGGGTCCTTGATGGCCTGCGGGACGCACACCTCGACCCCGCCCACGTCATTGACCACCTTCACCACGCCGGCGAACTCCACCTGAACGAAGTGATCGAGGTGGATATGGGTGATGTGCTCCACCGTCTTGTACAGGCACGACGGCCCGCCGTGCGAGAGCGTCTGGTTGATCTGCACCATGGCTGCCGGGTCGTCCTGCTGGCCGGGCAGCTTGCCGGTGGCCAGGCAGCCGTACATCGGCACCATGGTGTCCCGCGGCAGGTTCAGCACCGCAACCTGGTGACGGCCCGGCGAGACGTGCAGGACCATGATCGTGTCGGAGCAGTTGCAGCCCTCGTGGCCGACGTGCAGCCGGACCTGCTCGTGCGAGCTCAGCCCTTCGCGGCTGTCCGAGCCGAAGACCAGGATGTTGAGAGCACTGTTGTACTTAGGCGGCCGCTTGCCCAGGTCAGCGAGCTTGTCGTGATGGATGCCGTCCCAGATTTCCCGGTACTTGGCGTAGGCCACCAGCGCGCCGGCCACCAGGACCACGGTCAGGACGCCCGCGACCCAGGCGGTGGCCACCAGGGCGATCGACCGCCGCGATCGACGGCCGCGCTGTCGCGGCGGTCGATCGCCATCGGCCGCGGGGTCGCCGCGGCGGCGTCTCGACATGCGCATATGCCTCTCACCAGCCGAACGCTGGGAACGGGCCGACAGGTTCCCGCAATGGTACGTGCGCCCATCGCGCCGCACCGCCGGTGATCACGAGAACGTGCCGCTACCAGGTGCACTCTTTGCCAGCACCTGGTTAACCGCTTGTGCTCGTCAGATTACCTGGCGTTAACCCTCCGGCCCGGTACCCCGCGCTCAAAGACTGCGCCCGTGAGCGGCCCGCGGCTGGTCAGAGGCTGGCGACGTCCGCCTGCTTGGCCCGCACCGCGTCGGCAGCCGCGCGCAGCCCGGCCAGCTCATCCTCGGTCAGGTCGCGCTCGACCACCCGCTTGATCCCGCTCGCGCCGACCTCGGCCTCGACGCCCAGGTAGACGCCGGAGATCCCGTACTGGCCGTCCACCCACGCGCACACGGGCAGGACCGCGCCGGCGTCCTGCGCCACTGCGCGCGCCATCCGCGCCGCCGCGGCCGAGGGGGCGTAGTAGGCCGACCCGGTCTTGAGCAGCCGGATGACCTCAGCACCGCCGTCGCGCACCCGCGCCACCAGCGCCTCAATGTCGCCGGCCGGCATCAGGTCGGCCAGCGGCCGGCCCGCGACCGAGCACGCCGACGGGACCGGCACCATCGTGTCGCCGTGCGAGCCCAGCGTCAGGGTGGTGACGTCACCGACCGGCACGCCCAGGCGCTCGGCCACGAAGTAGCTGAACCGCGCGGTGTCGAGCATGCCGGCCTGGCCCATGACCCGGCTGGACGGGAACCCGGACACCTTGGCGGCCAGCGCGGTCATCTCATCCAGCGGGTTGGAGACCACGATCAGCACGGTGTCCGGCGCGTGCTTGACGACCTGCTCGGTGACGCCCCGGACGATCTTGGCGTTCACCCCGATCAGGTCCATCCGGCTCATCCCCGGCTTGCGCGGCAGGCCGGCGGTGAGGACCACCACGTCCGAGCCCGCGATGGCCTCATAGCCCTCGCCGTCGGGGCCGGTGGTCTGGCCGGTGACCTTCGTCTCGAAACCCTCTACCGGGCGGGACTGGTTCATGTCGAGGGCCAGGCCCTCGGGCCGGCCCTCGACGATGTCGGTGAGCACGACCTCCTCGAAGATGTCGTACTCGGCCAGCCGCTGCGCCGTGGTCGAGCCGTAGAAGCCGGCTCCGATGACCGATACCTTGCCTGTCCGGGCCATGTCCGGTGTACTCCTTTGCGTCGTAATCCTGCGTGCTGAGGGCCGGTCAGGAGCCGGCGGCCGCGGCGCGCAGGTTGTCATCCAGCGCGGCCAGGAACTGCTCGGTAGTCAGGAACGGCGTGTCGGGTCCGACGAGCAGGGCCAGGTCCTTGGTCATCTTTCCGCTCACCACGGTGTCCACGCAGACTCGCTCCAGCGTGTCGGCGAAGGCGGTCACCTCGGGCGTGCCGTCCAGCTTGCCGCGGTGGGACAGGCCCTGAGTCCAGGCGAAGATGGAGGCGATCGGGTTAGTCGAGGTCGGCTTGCCCTGCTGATGCTGGCGGTAGTGCCGGGTCACCGTGCCGTGCGCCGCCTCGGCCTCCACGGTCCGCCCGTCCGGCGTCATCAGCACGCTGGTCATCAGGCCCAGCGAGCCGAAGCCCTGGGCGACGATGTCGGACTCCACGTCACCGTCGTAGTTCTTGCAGGCCCACACGATGCCGCCGTTGCCCTTGATGACCTGGGCCACCATGTCGTCGATCAGCCGGTGCTCGTAGGTGATCCCGGCTGCCTCGTACTCGGCCTTGAACTCCGACTCGAAGATCTCGGCGAAGATGTCCTTGAACCGCCCGTCATAGGCCTTCAGGATCGTGTTCTTGGTGGACAGGTACAGCGGGTAGCCGCGGTCCAGCGCGTACCGCATGGTGGCGCGGGCGAAGTCGGCGATCGAGTCGTCGAAGTTATACATCCCCATGGCCACGCCGCCGCCGGAGAACTGGGCGATCTGCAGGTCAACCGGCTGGCCGGCGTTCTCGGGGGTGAAACTGATCCGCACCTCGCCCGCGCCGGGCACGACGAAGTCGGTCGCGCGGTACTGGTCACCGTGCGCATGGCGGCCGATGATGATGGGCTGGGTCCAGCCGGGCACGAAGCGCGGGATGCTGGATACCACGATCGGCTCGCGGAACACGACGCCGCCGAGGATGTTGCGGATGGTGCCGTTCGGGGACCGCCACATCTTCTTCAGCCCGAACTCGGTGACCCGGTCCTCGTCCGGGGTGATGGTGGCGCATTTCACACCGACCCCGTGCTGCTTGATGGCGTTGGCAGCGTCCACGGTGACCTGGTCATCCGTAGCGTCCCGGTGCTGGATCGACAAGTCGTAGTACTTCAGGTCGATATCCAGGTAGGGCAGGATCAGCTGATCCTTGATGAACTGCCAGATGATCCTGGTCATCTCGTCGCCGTCGAGCTCCACGACGGGATTGGCCACCTTGATCTTGGACATGCTGCTTACGTTCCTTCCGCACACCTGCGCCATTGCGATGGTGAGCCCGCCGTGCGGGCCACCCGTGCCTGATCCTTCTTCGTGCTCATTACGCCAGGGTCGGGAACACCAGTCCCGCGACCAGCAGGCCGATTCCCAGCGCCGTCAGCGCCGCGGCGTCCAGCAGCCGGGCCCGCGAGGCGAGCAATCCCGCGCGGCGTTCTGGCAGCCCCAGCCGGGTCACGGCCGCGGCCAGCAGCACGCCGGCAATGACCAACGTACCGCCCCGGACATCTCCCCCGCCGCCGTGCATCCATGCCAGCCCGGCCGCGATGCCGCACAGCACGACGATGTAGGGCACCTGGTCCAGCCGCGACGGGCCGGCCGGCTCAGCGCCGGGCTGAGGCCGGCCGTCCTGCGGCGGGTCCTGCCGCGCCGCCGCGTGCTGGTGCCCGGCCGTCCGCCGCGCCGGAGGCGGCCCGCCGCGGCGGGCCCGCCGCGGCGCTGCCCTGGCCGAGTGCCTCACGACGCCTCCAGCGGGGTCCAGGTCAGGTCACTGGCGCCGATGTACTCGCTGTCGGGCCGGATCAGCCGGTTATCCGCGTGCTGCTCAATGATGTGCGCCGTCCAGCCGGTCATCCGGCTGACCGAGAACACCGGGGTGAACAGGTCAGTGGGGATGCCCAGGTAGTGGTAGACGGTCGCGGCATAGAAGTCGACGTTGGGGTACAGGCCCTTCTCAGCCAGGACGACCTCCTCCATCCGCCGCGACATCCGGTAATAGGTGTCGTCGCCGGACGCGCCGCCCAGCTCGGCCGACATCTGCCGCAGGTACGCCGCCCGCGGATCCTCCACCTTGTACACCCGGTGGCCGAACCCCATGATCTTCTCGCCCTGCCGTAGCCGCGCGCTGACCTGGTCGCTGACCGCCGCCAGCGGGTCGCTGCCGGCGGTCGCCCGGATCGTCTCCAGCCCGCGCATGACCTGCTCGTTGGCACCGCCGTGCAGCGGGCCCTTGAGCGTGCCCAGCGCCGCCACGACGGCCGAGTGCATATCCGACAGCGTCGCCGCGCAGACCCGGGCGGCGAAGGTTGAGGCGTTCATCGTGTGGTCGGCGTGCAGCACCAGGCAGGTATCCAGGATCTGAGCCGCGCGCGAGCCGGGTGGCTGCCCGGTGACCTGAAGCAGGAAGTTGGCGGCCAGGCCGAGTGCCGGGTCGGCCGCCGGCACGGGCCGGCCGGCCCGCTCGGCCGCGTAGGCGGCGACCAGGACCGGCTGCTGCGCGGTCAGCCGGGCCGCCTTGCGCAGGTTGGCCGCCCGATCGTTAGACGCGGCATCCGGGTCGCCGGCGCTGCCGAGCGAGACCAGGCTGCGCAGCGCCTCCATTGGCTGCTGGGCGCGGGCCACGGCGGCCAGGCTGGCTGCGGCCAGCGGGCCCAGCTCCCGGCCGGCGCTCAGCTCGGCCCGGTAGCCGGCGAGCTGGCCGCGATCGGGCGGCGCCCCGCGCTGCAGCAGGTAGGCAATCTCCTCGAAGCTCGCGGGCCCGGCCAGCTGGCTGATGTCGTAGCCGCGATAGGACAGCCGCCCGGCCCGCCCGTCGATATCGCTCACCGCGGTCGAGGCGGCCACCACATCGGCCAGCCCCCTCGACGGCTTTTCCGCCATGTTTCCTCCCGGACGGCTCGCTCGGAAGTGTACTTCCGACCGCCGGCAGCACCGCGAGCGAGTGGCGGGTGGCCGGCGAGCGAGCCAGCAAACACCGCGAGCAAGTGCCGGGCGGGCGGCGCCGCCCGGACTGAGGAGCGAGGAACGAGCGACGAGGGAAGCCGGCGCCTCCAGGGCACCCCGCCGGGGAGCGCGGAAACACGTATCTCGGATAGTGCATCGAGATGTGCCCGGAAGGGTAGAAGGGGGGGCCGGCAGGGTAGCCCAGAAGTGACATATCGGTGGCTGAAACGACAGGCGGGAGAAACCGTCATGGAGTCCCCCTTCATCCGGGTTGAAGACAGCGGCGCCGCCATCCCGCTGGCGCAGGAGGTCACCACGGTGGGCCGGGGCCGGTTCGTGGATGTGCAGCTAGCGGAGCCGAGCGTGTCCATGCTGCACGCCGAGCTCATCCGCCGCGGACCGTATGTGTACGTGACCGACCTGGGTTTATCGCGTAACGGCACCCGGGTGAACGGACGGCTGGTCGCCCGGCGGCTGCTGGCTGACGGTGATGTGCTGACCTTCGGGTCGGCGCGCTGCCGGATAGGCGGGATTGCCTGCGAGGAGCTGAGCGCCGACGCCGAGCTGCGCCGCCCGGCCGCGCCCGAGCTGACCCGCCGGGAACTGGACGTGGTGACCTCACTGTGCCGTCCCGCGCTCTCCGATGAGGCATTCGTGGCGCCCGCGACGGCCCGGGAGATTGCGGTCGACCTGGTGGTGACCGAGGCTGCGGTCAAGCAGCACCTGCTGCGCCTCTACCAGAAGTTCCGGATACCGGAAGGCCTCAACCGGCGGGTGCGGCTGGCCAACGAGGTGGTGGCGCTGGGCCTGGTCCGGCCGCTTCCGCAGTCGGTGCTGCCGGAGCGCCCGCCGCCGGTGACCGTGCCGGCCCAGGGCGGGCCGCTGACCGGGCCGGGTGCGGCGGGCGGGGCCGCACCGGGGCCGGTTGCGGCGGGCCCCGGGCTGCCTGGTCCAGCCGGGCCGGATGCGGTGGTCGCGAGCCCGGCGGCTGTCAGCCCGGCCGGCCTGGGCGCGGTCGGGGTCGGGCCGGCCCCCGGCTAGCCGTTCTGGATTCGCTCTTAGAAAGGCCAGACGCCCCAGCGGTGCAGGAGCCTGATCAGCGCGTGCCGGGACACCCCGCCCCGCGGGCTGCCGAACAGGCCGTGCGTCCAGGGCAGGTGCTGGTCCAGGTGCAGGAACTGGAAGCTGAGCTGGTGCACCGGCCAGAAGGCGGCGGGCAGGGACAGCGCGGCGGCGAGTATCCCGGCGGCCAGGGCGGCGACCGCGATGAACACGGCCACGGCGCTGGCCGGGCTCCGGGTAACCGAGCCGAAGAAGGTGCTGAGCGGCTGGCGGGTCCGCCCCGAGCCGGGGCCCAGAGCGTAACAGGCGACCAGCGCGCCGGCGGCATAGGAGCCGGCCCGGCCCAGCGGGTGGCCGGGCAGCGCCACGAACGTGACGGCCGCCGCCGCGGCGGCGAACAGCACGGCCAACGGCAGCAGCAGGAGCAGGCGCAGCAGTGAGCGCACGATGGCGAGCGGCAGGAAAGCCGTGATGGCCACCGCGTCGGCCGCTCTGGCTCCCTGCTGCGAGCGCCGCCGGGTGAGCCGGCTGCTGGCCAGGCTGACCGAGCGCAGCAGCACCAGGAAGGCCAGCGCCGCGAGGGTGCCCGCCACGGGCAGCAGGATGGCGGCGGCAATGAGCATGGCCATGGTGGCCAGGACCAGCGGCGTGCGGGGCGACCGGGGCCGGTCCGCGGCCGCGCCGGCCTGCTGGCCGGGCGGGCGGGCCGTGGCCGGCGGGCTGCCGTAGCTCACCGGCGGCAGCAGGTCGGCGTAGCTGTCCGCGGACCGGGCGGCCAGCTGCCTGGTCCCGCCGTTCGGCCAGCCCGCCAGGGCGGCGGGACTGCCGTTGGCCGCGGCTCCCAGGCCGCCCGCCATGGCCGGCGGGAACGCACCGGGCGGCGCTGCGGCACCCGGACCGCCGGCCAGCAGCCGGGGGGCGAAATCGCCCATGGTCGCGCCCGCGGGACGCCCGTTCGGCGAGACCGGGACCAGCCCGGGGATGAGCCGCGCGGGATCCAGCCCGGCCACCTGGTCGGCCAGGTCGGCAGCGCCCGGCCGCCGCGCGGGATCGCGCGCCAGCGCGTGCAGCACCACGGGCAGCAGCGGGCCGGGCAGCGCCGCCACATCGGGCTGGCCGTTCACGATCCGGAAGAAGATGGCCTCGAAGGTCCCGGAGCCGAAGGGCGGCCGGCCGGTCGCCGCGTAGGCCACCGTGGTCCCCCAGGAATGCACGTCGGCGGCCGGCCCGCTCGGGCTGCCCTCGATGACCTCCGGGGCCAGGTAGCCGGGGGTGCCCATGAACATCCCGGTCTGGGTCAGCCGGGTCGAGTCGGGGGCCTGGGCAATGCCGAAGTCGATCACGACTGGCTCGCCGTCCACGAGCATGACGTTGGCGGGCTTCAGGTCGCGGTGCACGACGCCGGAGGCGTGCACGGCAGCCAGCGCGCAGGCCAGCCCGCGGGCCAGCCGCAGCAGCGCCAGCCCGGTCAGCGGCCCGTCCTGGGCCACGACCTCCTCGACCGTGCGGCCCGGCACGTACCGGGTCACGATGTAGGGCGGGTCGCTGTCCACGTCCGCGTCGATGACCTCGGCCACGAACGGGCTGTGCACCCGCCGCATCGTCTCGAATTCCCGGGCCAGCCGCCGCCGCGCGGTGAGCTCACCGGGTACCCCGCGGCGCAGCGCCTTGACTGCGACGAGCCGCTCGGCGGGGTCGGTGGCCAGGTAGACCACGCCCATGCCGCCCTCGCCCAGCCGTTCACGCAGGCGGTACGGACCCAGGCGCTCGGGTATCCGCTCCTCCTGCACGGTCATGAGTCAAGAGTACGGACCAAGCGGCCCGCCGCGGGATAGCAATGGCGGGGAGTTACCAGAACGGAAGGCGCGTGACTACCCGCCGGCGACCAGCCGGCGCAGTGCCGTGGCGGCCGCTGCGTTCTGCTCGGCGTGCTGCATCAGGGCCCTGGCCAGCTCCGATATCCACTGCCCGAGCGGCACCGGCTGCCGGGACAGCACCACGCCGCGGACCTCGCGGCAGATCTCCGCGGCCGGCGCGCCGCGGTGCGTGCCGAGCGTCAGCACCTGCTCGCCCAGCCGGACCGTGACCTTGGTCACCGTGCCCGGCCGGCCCTTCATGCGGTCGGACACGGACCGGTCCCGGTCAACGGCCACGCAGCCGGCCGGCAGCGCGTCCCCGAGCGACTCGGTCAGCACCCGGGCATAGATGGCCACGTCACTGCTGTCGGCCCGCAGCGCGGCCATCAGCATGTCCAGGGACAGGTCGTCGCCGCCGGGGACGGCCGGCTCACTGCCCGGCAAAGCGGGCCTTCCCCGGGCCGTTCTCGAGGAAGCTGCGCGTCCCCGTCTGGGCGTCCTCGGTCGCGAACAGCGCCGCGAACTGCAGCCGCTCGATCTCCAGGCCGGTGTCCAGGTCGGTTTCCAGGCCGGCGTCGATGGCCTCCTTAGCCGCGCGCAGGGCCAGCGCCGGGCCGGCCGCGAAGCGCGCGGCCAGCGCGACCGCCTCGGTGTAGACGTCGGCATCAGGGACGACCCGGTCGGCCAGGCCGATGGCCAGCGCCTCGTCGGCGGCCACGAACCGGCCGGTGTACACGATGTCCTTGGCCCGGGCCGGGCCGATCAGCCGGGGCAGCCGCTGCGTGCCGCCCGCCCCGGGGATGAGCCCCAGCAGGATCTCCGGCTGGCCGGTGCGGGCGCTCTGCCCGACCACCCGGAAGTCAGCGCACAGGGCCAGTTCCAGGCCGCCGCCGAGCGCGTACCCGGTGATGGCCGCCACCACCGGCTTGCCGATCCGGGCCACCGCGGTCAGCGCGTCCTGCAGTCGCCGGGAGACCGTCGCCATCTGGGCGTAGCTGGCCCCGGTCATCTCCTTGATGTCGGCGCCGGCCGCGAAGACCTTCTCGCCGCCGTAGATGACCACCGCGCGAACCTGCGGATCGGCGGAGACCCGGGCCGCCGCGGCGGCAATCTCGGTCACCACGACGGAATTCAGCGCGTTCATCGGCGGCCGGTCCAGCCGGATGGTCGCCACTGCGGGACCTGCCTCGCCCGGCGCGTCCTCGACGCGCACCAACTCGCCCATGCACCACCTCCGTGCCGAGCCATGATCCTAC
Source organism: Streptosporangiaceae bacterium (assembly GCA_036490755.1). GTDB lineage: Bacteria > Actinomycetota > Actinomycetes > Streptosporangiales > Streptosporangiaceae > DASUBV01. The sequence goes on along the minus strand of DASXDJ010000159.1, from coordinate 122,327 downwards.
GCAGCGCGCCGCCGCGCGGCCATGCCAGCCGGCCCGCGGCGGCCGCGGCCGGCAGGCCGCGCGCACGGCCAGGCCGGCCGCCGGACGGCGGGGCCGTGCTACTACTGGGCCGGCCGGCGCGCACCCTGGTGGCAGTCGTGCTCGCACAGCCGGGACCGGCAGGCGCTCTCGTCGGTCCGGCACAGGCCGAGCAGGCAGGCAGGCGAGACGGTGAAGTCGACCCGGACCGTGCGCTCGGCCGCGATCTGCTCGGCCGCCCTGGCGACCGCTTCCGGCCAGGTCCCGCCGCCCGCGGCGGCCGCCCGCAGTTCTTCACCCAGCACGATGTCGATGGCCTCGGCCAGCGCCCTGGCCGCCGGGAGCAGCCGCCCGGCCAGCACGGTCGTGCCCACCTTGCTCAGGCAGCGCCCCGCGCCTGGTGCGTCATAGCGCAGGAATGCCGCGAAGGCATTGACGCAGGCCTGCTCCTCAGCCGACCTCTTGTGCTGGCCACGGCGACGGGACCGGGACGGCCCCGCGCCGTCCAGGGTCAGCATCACGCCCATAACCGTCCCCCCTCGGACAGTCCACAGATAAGCGGATGAGCTGGATTTCGTTCGCGTTCACCCTACTGGGATTGCTTGCTGAAGGTCAACAACTTCGCGCGAAGTTGATTCTTCTCCCGGGCCCTGCCATTCACCCGGAAGTGCTGGTATAAGTAGTGCTCAGAAAGAGAATTCTGCAGTCGCTGCCAGGTCCGGGCGACTGCGAAGTAGCGCGAAGGGCTGCCCATGTCCGAACGCCCCGGTCCGCCCCCGTGGGGGGCGGCCATTACCGCAGCGCTGCACCGGTCCGGGATGTCGGCCCGCCAGGCCTCCCGGCAGGCCGGGATGAGCGAGGGGCGGTGGCGCCAGATCGCCAGCGGCTACCAGGTCGTCAGCCCGGGGGTGTACGCGCCAGTCCGCGGGCCGGCCGCCACCCTGGCCCGGATGGCGGCTGTCGCCGGAGTCAGTGCGGCGGACCTGGAGGACGCCGGGCGGGCGGACGCCGCCCGGCTGCTGGAGGAGACGCCCGCCCGCGGCGCTGACGCCGAGCTGCTGGACCGGATCCGGGCCATGGACAGCGAGCAGGCCCGCGAGCTGCTGGTCCAGATCGCCGCTCAGCTCGGCATCACGGTGGCCGGGGCGGACGCCGCCGCAGACGAGCGCCAGTACGGGACGTAGGCCGTGCGGCCCGGCGAGCGCGAGCTGACCCCCGAACTGGCCCGGATCCGCCAGCTGGCCCGCGAGGTCGCGGCGGCCGACAGCGGGCCGGCCGGCGAGCTAGCGTGCGCCCTGGCCGACGCCGTGCTGGTCATGGCCGACCGGGTCGACGGCCTGTGGCAGCTGATCGCGGCCGTCGTCGCGGCGGCGGATCAGCCGCCCGGCCGCCCGGCCGCAGGCGTCCAGGAACTGCCCGCCGGGCCGCCGCCCGCAGAGTTCCTGCAGGCCCTGGCCGCGGGCCCGGGGCCAGGGCCCGGCGCCGGCCCCCGGGGGATCAGGCTGAGCATCGGCGGCCGGGAGTTCGTGGCGGCCATCAGCCCGGAGCACGGCCCGGCCGACGCGGCCAGCGCCTGGTCCGCCCTGGAGCGGCTGGCCACCTCCGAGAACCCGGGCTGGCCGGACCCGCCTGACTAGGCGTCCTGGCCCGGGCCCGCCCCGGACCGGTCACGACGGCAGGCCGGCCACCCCGCGCCGGAAGGCCCGGGTCGCCGGGGCGTCGCCTTCCAGCCGCCAGTCCTGGTGATACCGGCCGCCGTGCTGGTCCTGGTCGAACCAGATCAGGCCGAGCAGCCGCTGCGCGCGCAGCCCGGCGAACAGGCTGGCGATGGCACCGGGCTGGTCCCCGGTGTCAGGGCCCGCCGCGGTCTCGGCGATCAGCACCGGGCGGCCCAGCCTGCCCGTCACGGTCAGGGCCGTCCCGAACACGCTGCGGAAGGTGTCCCCCGGCTGAACGTAGTAGCCGTCGATGCCGATCCAGGTCACGTAGGCCGCGCCCGGCCACCACTGGCGCATGACGGCCGCCTCGGCGCCCTGCGCGTTCATGGTCCACAGCCAGATCACGTTGCCCGCCCCGGTGGCGCGGAACACCGTGACGACCCGGCGCCAGGCCGCGATCCAGGTGGCCGGCGGCCAGTGCGCCGCTCCCCACGGGTACCAGCGGCCGTCCGGTTCGTGCGCGAAGCCGATGATCACGGGATGGCCGTAGCCGGCCACCTGCCGGGCGTAGGCGCGCAGGTAGCCGTCGTAGCGCCCGGCAGCGATGGCCGCCAGGCTGATCCCGAACGGCTCGATCTGGACCGCGGGCGCGGCCCCGTCGCTGTAGGCCTGCCGGGCGAACCCGAGCTGGAAGCGCTCGTACCACGAGCTGTAATACAGCGCCACGTTCGGCTGGCGGCCAGCGGTGACCGCGAACTGGTTGAGGCCCGCGACACTGCCGGGCACGCCGGGAGCGTAGACGCCGAGATAGCGCAGCGGCACCGCCGGCAGGCCGGCGTGCGCCCGGTGCCCGGGTCCGGGGCCCGCCCGGCGGGCCACGGCGGCCGGCCCGCTGGCCGCAGGTCTCCCGGCTCCCGGTCCGGCGCCGGGGGCGGCCGTGGCCAGCACCACCGTCGCGGCGGCTACCCCGGCCGCTGCCGTCACCGCGACCGTGGCGGCGCCGATGTGGTCTCCCGCGGTGGCCGCGAGCTGCGCGGCGTTCTGGCTCAGCCCGGTCAGCGCCCCGTACAGGCGGCGCACCGCCTGGCGGGCGCCCTCGGTGGTGATCGCCGGGATCAGCGCCAGGCGCGGGAAGCGCCGGAGCGTCGCCATGACCTCGCGCAGTGCGCGGCTGCGGGCCGCCCGGTCCAGTGATGCCCGCACCATGATCATCCGGCCGTCGGCGGAGGCCAGCGCGTCGACACCGGCCGGCAGCTCGTCGGTCTGCACGATGCGGGTCACCCCGGCCAGCCCGGCCGGCCCGGGTCCCCGGCCGGCCGGCCGGGGACCGCCGCCGCGCCCGGCGGCGCGGCCATGCCGGCCGTTCCGGGGGGCGGCCGGCGGCGGGCTGGTCATCTCGCGCGCCCGGCGGCGCGCCCGGCGGCGCGGTCCCGGCCGGGGATGATCAGCCGGCCGACGATCACCAGGTTGAGCACGCCCAGGAGCGCGACCACGGCGAACCGCGGCGACCCGGTCTGCACGATCCGCCACAGGGCCAGGCCCACCCACAGCACGGCGAGAGTCCCGTTCCAGCCGGTCACGCCCCACCAGAACCGCCGCGCGGTATCGGCCGGGCCGCTGGAGGGCTGCCAGGCCACGACCCGGCGGGTGGCGTAATCCCAGAGCGCGAGAGCCTGCGCCCAGCCGATGGCCAGCGACAGCGGCCAGATCCGCGGCGTGTAGGGCGCGTTGTGCCACAGCGGGTAGATCACCACGCCGGTGATGACCGGCGGGATGAGCAGCACCGCATTGCGCAGTCGCAGTTCGCCGGGCAGCCAGGCCAGCAAGGTGATCGGGATGAGCGGCAGCACCAGCGTGCGGAGCGCGGCGGTGAGGTTCCACAGCCAGCCGGCCAGGTACGGCAGCCGCGCGGCTCCGCTCATCGGGACCCGCCACATCCGCCGCGTCCAGATGAGGGAGGTCGCCCCGCAGCACCACCGGTACTGCTGGCGCATGAACGACTCCAGGGTGGCCGGGCAGATCCCGGCGGCCAGGGGCACCGGCAGGTAGGTCAGGCGGAAGCCGTGAAAGCGGGCGTCCAGGCCGGTATGGCTGTCCTCGGCGTACGGCACGAGGGTGAAGCCGCCCGAGCGGTCCAGGGCAGCGCGCCGGTAGACCGCGTTGGAGCCCACGCACAGCGCCGAGCCGAGCCGGTCCCGCGACACCTGGACGGCGCGGTAGAAGATCTCCAGCGTCGGGCCGGCGGCCCGCTCCACCCAGGTCTGCCGCCCGCTGACCCGGAAGAACTGCGGGGTTTGCACGATCCCCACAGTCGGGTCGTCCAGGTACGGCAGTGTCTCGGCCAGGAAGTCGGCGCGCGGCCGGAAGTCGGCGTCGAAAACCACGATGTGCTCGCCGCTGGTCCGGGCGAAGCCGTAGTTGAGGTTGCCCGCCTTCTTGAACTGACGAGAGCCGGGGCGGCGCAGGTAGGTGAACCCGAACGATCCCGACAGGTCCGCGACCGCATCACTCGGCCCGTCGTCCAGGATGTAGGCCCGGGCCAGGCCGGGATAGGCATAGATGAGCTCGAAGACCCCGGTCCAGGTGTTGCGCAGGATCTCGATCGGCTCGCCGCAGACCGGCAGGAAGATATCCACGTCGGGCCAGCAGCCGGGCTGGTAGCCCTTCACCTTCAGGACGTGGTCGGCGAGCCGGAAACTCGGCCCGGTGAAGTTCACCGGCAGGCTGATCACCTGGTAGGCGACGTAGACCGCCGTGTACCCGGCGAAGATGAGCAGGACCGGCTCGCTGGCCTCCATCCGGACCTGGGAGACGATCATGCACAGCGCGCTCGCGGCCAGCGCCGTGGTCAGGAAGGGCAGCGACCGCCAGGCGTAGCAGGCTTTCTCCGCATCGTCGGGCGGCTCGGGCAGGACTGGCCCGAGCAGCCGGTGCCGGCCCCGCGCCGTCAGGGCGGCCGTCATGACCGTCCCGCTCGCACCCAGATGTTCCACGATCCGGCCGCCGCGTCGCGGGCCGCGCTCGCCGGGCCGCCCGGCACCCCGGCGTCCCCGGCTGCCAGGGCCACCCGGCGGTAACCCGCCAGCACGACGGCGCGCTGCAGCCGGTAGCGCAGCGGGCCGGCGTGCCACAGGCTGAGCACGATGACCCCGAATCGGTGCCCGGCAATGGCCCGCAGGCAGCCAGCCGGGGCACACTGGCGGGCGGCACCGCCCGTCATCGCGGCTCCCGCCCCGGCCGGGACCGGCGCCGGGCTGCCGGTCCCCGCCTCGACCAGCACGCGCCGGGCCAGGCTGCGGCCCAGATACAGGCGCAGCACGTCGCCGGTGCCATCGGTCAGCACCGGGCCGGGGTGACCGGCCAGCACCGCCTGCACCCTGCTCACGACCGGTCCGGCCGACGGCCAGCTGACCTGCTGAGTCGCCCAGCCGGCACCGGGTGCGGCGGCCAGCGCAACGACCCCGAGGCCGACGCCGAAGGCGGCCGCGGCCTTGGCCCGCGGTACGGCCCGGGCCAGCGAGGCCACCGCGTATCCGGCGATGATGCAGCCGAGCCAGGCCCCGCTGCACGCCGGAACCGCCATCCAGGCGCCCGCCTGAGCCCGGATGGTCTCGGCCGGGATGAGCAGCGCGGCGGCGGCCAGCAGGACGCTCAGCGCGCCGGCCGGCCAGCCCTGCCGGGCGGAAATCGTGACCAGGGCGCCGGCCACAGCCAGCACCGCCAGCACGGCGAGCCAGCGGCCGCTGCCGGTCAGCAGTGCGGCGGGCCACCCGGCGCCGCCTGCCCCGCCCGCCAGCCAGCCGGCTGCCAGCCACGAGTGCAGCGTCACCGCTTCCGGCCGGCCGGAAGCCGGCCCGGTCAGCAGCACGACGGCGCAGCTGGCCGTGACCAGCCCGCCGCCCGCGGTCGCGGCGGCCCGGGCGGCGGCCCGGCTGCCGCAGGTACGCCAGACCGCCAGCGTGATCAGGCCGAGCCCGGCCAGGCCCGCCGGGCCAGCGCCGTAACCGGCCGCGACCGAAAGGGCAGCCGCCACGCCGGCCGCCGCGGCCAGCCCGGCCTGGGGGCCATCGCGGCGGACGCCGGCCTGGGCGCCGAGCCAGGCGGCGGCCGCCAGCAAAGCGGCCGACACCGCGTCGCCGCTGGCGAACACGCCGAGGAAGACCGTCCCGCTCAGGCCCGCGAATAAGGCGGCGGCGAAGAACGCCGACCGGCGGTCATACAGCCGCCGGGTAGTCCCGTGCAGCAGCGTCGTCGCGGTCAGCATCAGGGCCAGTGACAGCAGCCGCCCGGCCGTCAGCCCGGCGGCGCCCGGCAGCCAGTGACCCGGATCCAGGTGCCAGCTGCTCAGGTACGCCGCCTCGGGGGCGGCGGCGCTGTCGCGCCACATCAGCCGCAGCGACAGGGCGGACTGAGCGACGAGGATCACCACGATGGGCCAGCGCGCAGCAGTGCCCAGGCGAGCCCAGGCAGGCGGTGCGCTGGCCGGGGGGCGGCGGGTCACGCGGCCCCGGCCGCGATCCCGGCCATGACCCTGGCCGCGGTCCTGGTCGTCGCCCCGGCCCGGCAACCGGGGCGGCGGTATCACCGCGGGCAGCGCCCCCGGGGTGCCGGGCAGCACCGCCAGGGCAGCGGGCGGCCCCGGGAGGGTGCCCGGCACCCGACCAGCCCAGCCAGCCCGTCGTGCGGAAAGCACGGTCAGCGCCGGCAGCGCGGGCAGGGCCCCCGGCCGCTCTTCCCCGCCCCCGGCCGACTCAGGCTGGGCCGGGGCGCCCTGAGCAGGCACGGCCCGGGCGGCCGCGCCCCCGGCCGGCCCGTCCGGGGCCGGCACAGCCGGGGCCGGCACGGCCCGGGCAGACACGCCCCGGGCGGGCAGCGCCCGATCCGGTAAGTGCGCCTTGGTGGTGGTCAGGCCGCTGGCCGGCCGGCCTAGCTGGCCCGGCGCGGCCGTCATGCGATCCGCCGCCGACTCGGCCAGCGGCACTGCGAGCGACATCAGCACGGCCATCGCCTGCCGGGCTGCTTCCTGCTCAGCCCCCCGCTGCTCCCCGTTCCCCCGGTCCCCCCGGTCTGGCCGGATCCGGTCGTCCAGGCCGGCCACCCTCGTGCGGGCCGGCCCCGACCGGGCCGGCCCGGTGCGCACCGGGCCCGGGTCCGCCGGTCCGGTGCTCACCGCTGCGGTGCCGCAGCCGCCGGGACAGCGGGAACGCTGCCCCGGCGGCCACCGCGCCAGCACCTGCCCCCGCGCTGTGACCGGAGCACGGGCGTGGCGTGCCTCACTCCCCGGAAGCGCGCGGCAGGGACACGCCCTGCCAGCCGTTCAGGAATCCCCGGACCTCGCTCTCGCTGTAGCGACGGTGACCGCCGGGGGTACGGATCGATGACAGCTTGCCGCCCCGGGCCCACCGGGTGACGGTCTTGGGGTCCACGCGGAGCATGGCGGCCACCTCGGCCGGGGTCAGCAGGCGGTTGTCCGGCTTGATCTGGGTTCGCACGGCTGCGGGTCCTCTCGTACTCGGGGTGTTGGCCAAGTAACAGAACGTGACGTTCCTAGAGTGTTACTCACTGAGAACGTCCTATCACAGGATGTCACATCGCCTTGGGATTTGCTGGGCTTCCGACAGTCACGGGCAGAAATTTTCTGGGATTGCACGAGCGCCCTTTTTAAGTGGGACGCCTCGCCCAGGCCGGCGGTTTACTCGCGGAGCGTGCCAACCTGGACACGCAATGTCGCACGGAGGTCGCACGCTGCGTTACGGCAGGTAGACAGCTTGCGTTTGCAATCCCACGCCAGAACCGGGCGAAGCCGGGACAGCGCGGCGGGCCGCCCAGGTCACCACCCCGGGGTCCGATACCGGGCCGCGGGCACAACGGCGAGCGTCCCGGCGACCGCCGATATTGCGACCGATATCTGGCCCGAAACTGCCATTACGGGCGACCAAAAGAAGCCATTCTCAGGGTTAGAGCCCACGATGAGGCTAGACGTGGCCAGACGGGGCCAGTCCCGCTCGTAACGGTGAGCGACGGCGCAGACTGCGCCACCGGGGGCTGGTTGCCCGGCGTTCTGATCACTGGGAGTCACATCTCCACCAGAGAGCACATCGATGCGCAGTGCACGCACTGACCCCGTCAGCCTCGTCAGTCCCGCCAGGCCCGGCCGGATACCGCTGCACTGGCCAACCGGGCTGCTTTCTCCGCATCGCCTGAGCGAGGTCGCGTTGCCCGTGCTGCGCGTCGCTCAGGCTGCGGCTCGCGGACGGCCCGCCCGCGAGGAGGGGGCGGGCGTGGAGGACGGGCGAGCGGCATGAGGAAGGCTGCTTCCCGGCCTGTGATGGTGGTCAGCCTCCAGCGTGACCGGATGGCCCGGCCCGCGACAGCACCGGCCCGCGGCAGCACCCGTCAGCGGGCCCCGGGACTAGCGCAGGTCGCCGTTCACCATCCCGGCGGTGGCCGCGGGGACGGTGATCAGGCCCAGCTCCGCCGGGCTGCTGAGCTGCGGGTGGCTGGGCAGCACCCGGACGGTGTAGCCGAACGGGCCCGGCTCGCCGAGCTCAGCCGTCCCGGTGTAGCGGATCGCGCCGTCGCCTGCGGACTCGCCATCGGGGGCCAGCGCCCGGCGCACCGGGTCAATGATCTCGTCATCGTCGCCGGCCTGGCCGTAGACGACCTCGACCGCGACATCGTCAGGAGTCAGCTCGCCCAGCACGATGCTGGCCCGGATGGTGAGCCGGCCGCCGGGCGTCAGCGCCCCGTCGTCGGCCTCCACGTGGTCGACCCGGACGCCGGGCCAGGCGGCGGTGACGCGGCGCTTCCAGGCCGCCAGCCGCTGCGCGCCGGCATAGCTGTCCCCGGCCCCGCTCTCCCCGGCCCCGCTCTCCCCGGCGCTGTCATCGCCCGCCGGGCCGGCCCCCGGATGACCGGGGACGCCCGGGTTCCCGCCGGCGGCCAGCGCCGCCGACGCCCGCGCGGCCGGCACGTACAGGTCGGTCACGTACTGCCGGACCATGCGCGTGGCCTGGGCCTTCGGCCCCAGCGTGCGCAGCGTGTGCGCGACCATCTCCAGCCAGCGGCGCGGCGGCCCGTCCGCGGCACCGTCGTAGAACAGCGGCGCCACCGACTGGCTGAGCAGGTCATAAAGCGCGCCGGCCTCAAGCTCGTCGCGCCGGTCCGGATCGCTGACGCCATCGGCCGACGGGATCGCCCAGCCGTTGGCGCCGTCGAACCACTCATCCCACCAGCCGTCCAGCACCGACAGGTTCAGCCCGCCGTTCAGGGCTGACTTCATCCCGGAGGTGCCGCACGCCTCCAGCGGGCGCAGCGGGTTGTTCAGCCAGATGTCGCAGCCCTGCACCAGCGACCGGGCCAGTGACATGTCGTAGTCCGGCAGGAACACGATCCGGTGCCGGACCCGGGGGTCATCGGCGAACTTCACCATCTGCTGGATGAGCAGCTTGCCGCCCTCGTCGGCCGGATGGGCCTTGCCGGCGATCACGATCTGCACCGGCCGGTCGGGGTCCAGTAGCAGCTCAGTGAGCCGCTGCTGGTCGTGCAGCATCAGGGTCAGCCGCTTGTAGGACGGCACCCGGCGCGCGAAGCCGATGGTCAGGATGTTCTCATCCAGCGCGGTGTCAATCCAGGTCAGCTCGGCGTCGGAAGCGCCGCGCTGCCGCCACGAGGCCCGCAGCCGCTGCCGGGCCTGGGCCACCAGCTGGCTGCGCAGCAGCCGCCGGATCTCCCAGATCCGGGTCGGGTCGTCGGCCACCCGTGCCCAGGACGCCGCGTCGTCGCCCAGGTCACCGGCCGGCTGGCCGGCCTGAGCCAGGCTGAGCACCTCCGGTGCCACCCAGGTCGGCGCGTGCACCCCGTTGGTCACCGAGCCGATCGGCACCTCCGCGGTGTCGAAGCCCGGCCACAGGCCGGTGAACATCTCCCGGCTGACCGCGCCGTGCAGCAGGCTCACGCCGTTCACGCGCTGGGACAGCCGCATGCCCATAACGGCCATGTTGAAGACGTTCGGGTCGCCGCCGGGATAGGTCTCGGCGCCGAGCGCCAGCACCCGGTCCGCTGGCAGCGCGCCCTCGGCCGCATGCCCGGCGAACTGGCGCCGGACCAGGTCTGCCGGGAACCGGTCGATGCCGGCCGGAACCGGGGTGTGCGTGGTGAAAACCGTGCCGGCCCGGCACAGTTCCAGCGCCTCGTCGAAGCCGAGGCCGGACTCCACGTACTCCCGGATGCGCTCCAGGCCCAGGAACCCGGCGTGACCCTCATTGGTGTGGAAGACATCCGGCTCGGGATGCCCGGTCGCCGCGCAGTAGGCCCGGACCGCGCGGACGCCGCCGATGCCGAGCAGGAGTTCCTGGTTCAGCCGGTGCTCGGTGCCGCCGCCGTAGAGCCGGTCGGTCACCTCCCGCTGGGCCGGCTCGTTCTCCTCCACGAAGGAGTCGAGCAGCAGCAGCGGGACCCGGCCCACCTGAGCGATCCAGACCTGGGCGGCCAGCGCCGCCCCCTCGGCCAGTGCCACCCAGATCCGCACCGGGGCGCCGTCGCCGTCGCGCAGCAGCGTCAGCGGCAGGCCGTTCGGATCGCTGGCCGGGTAACGCTCGGCCTGCCAGCCCTCGGCGGACAGCGACTGGGTGAAGTAGCCATGCCGGTACAGCAGCCCCACGCCGATCAGCGGGACGCCGAGGTCGCTGGCGGCCTTCAGGTGGTCGCCGGCCAGGATGCCCAGGCCGCCGGAGTACTGCGGCAGGGCCGCCGTGATGCCGTACTCCGGCGAGAAGTAGGCCACCGCGGCCGGCCGCCCGGCGCCGGGCCCGCCCGTGCCGGCACCGCCAGAGCCGGCACCGCCCGAGCCGGCACCGCCCGAGCCGGCGCCGCCCGAGCCGGGGGCGTCCTGGTACCACCGCGGGCTGGCCAGGTAGTCCCGCAGGTCATCGGCAGCGTCGCCGAGCCGCCGCAGGTACTTGCGATCAGCGGCGAGCCGCGCCAGGCGCTCAGCCGGAACCTGCGCGAGCAGCGCCACCGGCTCGCGGCCGGCGCGCTCCCAGGCGTCCGGGTCGATGGCCGCGAAGACCTCGCGGGTCTCGGCGTGCCAGGACCAGCGCAGGTTGAGCATCAGGCCGCGCAGCGGGGCCAGCTGCTCAGGCAGCACGGGGTTGATCGTAAATCGGCGGATGGCTCTCACGTGCAGTGACCCTAACGGCAGCCGGCACCTGCTCGGAACCGAGGCCCCGGCGATCGGCCCGCCAGGTGTCCTCCGGTCCCTGCTGGCCTGGCTGATGCAAAGGCCCAGGCCAGGTGGCCGGACACCGGTCCGGCGTCATTGCCGTCCGGCTTTCGGCCGCCCCGCCCGCATTGCCCGGCCCGTGGCGGGTAACTTCTCTGGCGTGATCGGCAGAATTCCCGTCTTCGATGTGCAGCCTGTCGTGCAATGCGGCCGCTACCCGGCCAAGGCGGTGCCCGGCGAGCAGCTGGAAGTGACCGCCACCGTGTTCCGCGAGGGACACGAGATGCTCGGGGCCGGCGTGGTCCTGCGTGACCCGGACGGCCGCACCTACCCGCCCGTGCTCATGCGGGAGCTGGCGGCGGGCTCCGACCGGTATGGCGCCCACGTCGCGCCCGCCAGCGAGGGCCTGTGGCAGTTCCGGATCGAGGCGTGGGGCGATCCGATCGCCCGGTGGCTGCACGACGCCGCCATCAAGGTGCCGATCGGCCAGGACGTGGAGCTGATGTTCAGCGAGGGCGCGCTGCTGCTGCGCCGGGCCGCCGCCGCCATCCGCGTCGACCGGACCGCCGAGCCCGCAGAGGTCCACGCCGCCCGCGCCGCCCGGGTCATTCTCGGCGACCAGGCCCGCCAGCTCATCAGCCGCCAGCTTCCGGCCCTGGAGCGACTCGAGGCTGCCGGGGCGCCGCAGGTGGCCGAGTTGCTGCGCCGCTACCCGCTGCGCGACCTGCTGACCCGCTCGGCCTGGCACCCGCTGATCGTGCAGCGCACCCGCGCCCTGTACGGCTCCTGGTATGAGTTCTTCCCGCGCTCGGAGGGAGCCAAGGTCGACCCGGCCTTCCGGCGCCCGCCGGAGCCGGGAACCTTCAAGACCGCTGCCGCGCGGCTGGACGCCATCGCCGACATGGGCTTCGACGTGGTCTACCTGCCGCCCGTCCACCCCATCGGGCGGGTCGCGCGCAAGGGCGCCAACAACGCGCTGACCGCCGGGCCGGCCGACCCCGGCTCCCCCTGGGCCATCGGGTCGGCCGAGGGCGGTCACGACGCCCTCCACCCCGACCTGGGCACGCTGGCCGACTTCGACGCCTTCGTCAGCCGGGCCGGCGAGCTGGGCATGGAAGTCGCCCTGGACCTCGCCCTGCAGGCGGCGCCCGACCATCCGTGGGTGAGCGAGCACCCGGAGTGGTTCACCAGCCGGGCCGACGGCACGATCGCCTACGCCGAGAACCCGCCCAAGAAGTACCAGGACATCTACCCGCTGAACTTCGACAACGACCCCGAGGGCATCTATGCCGAGGTGCGGCGCGTCGTGCGGCACTGGATGGACCACGGGGTCCGGATCTTCCGGGTCGACAACCCGCACACCAAGCCGCTGCGGTTCTGGGAGCGGCTGCTGGCCGACATCGCGCGGACCGACCCCGATGTCCTGTTCCTGGCCGAGGCCTTTACCCGGCCGGCCATGATGGCGGGCCTGGCCACCATCGGGTTCCACCAGTCCTACACGTACTTCACCTGGCGTAACAGCGCCGGGGAGCTGACCGACTACCTGCGCGAGCTGGCCGGGCCGGCCGCGGCCTACATGCGACCGAACTTCTTCGTCAACACCCCCGACATCCTGTCCAGCTACCTGCAGCACGCCGGGCTGCCCGCCTTCCGGGTCCGCGCGGTCCTGGCCGCCATGCTGACGCCGTCGTGGGGCGTGTACTCCGGATTCGAGCTGGGCGAGAACGTGCCGCTGGTACCGGGCAGCGAGGAGTACCTGGACTCCGAGAAGTACGCCTACCGGCCGCGGGACTGGGACCGGGCCCGCCAGCTGGGGGCGACCATCGCCCCGCTGCTGGCCCGGCTGAACGCAATCCGGCGGGCCCACCCGGCCCTGCAGCAGCTGCGGAACCTCCGTTTTCACTACCCCGACCGGCCGGAGATCTTGTGCTTCTCGAAATCTGTCCCCGGCTCGCCAGGTGGCGCGGGCCCGGATACCGTGATCGTGGTAGTCAACCTCGACCCGCATCAGCCCCGGGAGGCCACCATCTGGCTGGATGGGGCGGCGCTCGGGGTCGATGTCGGCGCGGGCTTCACGGTGACCGACGAGCTCACCGGCGAGCGCTACCAGTGGGGGCAGGCGAATTATGTCCGGCTGGACCCGGCCGCGGCCCCCGCGCATATCCTCACTGTCTCGGCGTAGCCGACCGGTTACGTCACAGTCTCATAACACGGTTACCGTCACGCCACAGCGGCCGCGATCCGTGACGCTGCTGCCGGACCAGCGGATATACGTAGCATCCCAACGCAAGCAAGCAGGAGATCTGCGTGACGTTTCCCACGCATGACCCGCAGCCAGGGTCACCGGTACCTGAGTTCCGCGCCGGCTCGGGCGCCGTGCCCGCCGAGCCGGTGCCCGACTCCTTCTCCTTCGCCAAGCCCCGCGATCCGCAGTGGTACAAGCGGGCGGTCTTCTACGAGGTCCTCGTCCGCGGCTTCCAGGACGCCACCGGCGACGGATTCGGCGACCTGCGCGGGCTGACCTCCCGGCTGGACTACCTTCAGTGGCTGGGCATCGACTGCATCTGGCTGCTGCCGATCTATGAGTCCCCGCTGCGCGACGGCGGCTACGACATCTCCGACTTCACCGCGATCCTGCCCGACTACGGCACCATCGGCGACTTCGTGGAGCTGGTCGAGGCGGCCCACGAGCGCGGTATCCGGGTCATCGCCGACCTGGTCATCAACCACACCAGTGATGCCCACCCGTGGTTCCAGGCCTCCCGGACCGACCCCGAGGGCCCGTTCGGCGACTTCTACGTCTGGTCCGACACCGATGACCGCTACCCCGAGGCGCGGATCATCTTCGTCGACACCGAGCAGTCCAACTGGACCTACGACCCGGTCCGCGGCCAGTACTACTGGCACCGGTTCTTCACCCACCAGCCCGACCTCAACTACGAGAACCCGAACGTCCAGGACGCCATCCTGGAGGTGCTGCGGTTCTGGCTGGACCTGGGCATCGACGGCTTCCGGCTGGACGCGGTGCCTTACCTGTACGAGCGCGAGGGCACCAACTGCGAGAACCTGAAGGACACCCACGAGTACCTCAAGCGGGTCCGGGCCGATATCGACCGGCTCTACCCCGACCGGGTGCTGCTGGCCGAGGCCAACCAGTGGCCGGCCGACGTGGTGGAGTACTTCGGCGACGCCAGCGTCGGCGGCGACGAGTGCCACATGGCGTTCCATTTCCCGCTGATGCCGCGGATCTTCATGGCCGTCCGGCGCGAGCAGCGCTACCCCATCTCCGAGATCATGGCCCAGACCCCGCCCATCCCCTCGGGCTGCCAGTGGGGCATCTTCCTGCGCAACCACGACGAGCTGACCCTGGAGATGGTCACCGACGACGAGCGGGACTACATGTACGCCGAGTACGCCCGCGACCCCCGGATGAAGGCCAACATCGGGATCCGGCGGCGGCTGGCCCCGCTGCTCGACAACGACCGTAACCAGCTGGAGCTGTTCACCGCGCTGCTGCTGTCGCTGCCCGGCTCGCCGGTGCTGTACTACGGCGACGAGATCGGGATGGGCGACAACATCTGGCTGGGTGACCGGGATGGCGTCCGCACCCCCATGCAGTGGACCCCCGACCGCAACGCCGGCTTCTCTCGCGCCGACCCGGCCCGGCTGTACCTGCCGGTGCTGATGGACCCCATCTACGGCTACACGGCCCTGAATGTCGAGGCTCAGGAGAAGAGCCCCGGCTCGCTGCTGCACTGGACCCTGCGCATGATCGAGATCCGCAAGCGGCACCCGGTCTTGGCCCTGGGCAGCTACGACGAGCTCGGCTCGTCCAACCCCAGCGTGCTGGCCTACGTCCGGGAGCTCACCGAGGAGGACCCCGGCGAGGCCGATGCCGACCGGATCCTGTGCGTGAACAACCTGTCGCGGTTCCCGCAGCCGGTCGAGCTGGACCTGAGCCGGTTCATCGGGTCCACGCCGGTGGAGTGCATGGGCGGGGTGACCTTCCCGCCCATCGGCGAGCTCAACTACCTGCTGACCCTGCCCGGGCATGGTTTCTACTGGTTTGTCCTGCAGCCGCCGGCCGAGCAGTCTTAGGACCAGCAGTAACGAGCTGGCGCCCGCCCAGGCCGGCTGGCCGGCCGGGGCGGCTCGGGCGGACTGGCAGGCCTGCCCCTTGCTGTTATCAGAGACGGGATGTCAGGGCGGCCTGATTGTGTCCATGGCCGCCGCGAGCCGGGCTGCCAGATGCCCGCGGCCAGGCGGCCGCGTCAGCCCGGCTGCGCCGCCCCGCCCGGCGTACTGTGGGACGCCCTGGCCGCCTGGCGGCTGAACCGGACGTCTCGCGGGGGCGTGACATGGGCATGGAGGAGACAACCAGGCAGCCCGGCAGAAGCCGGCTCGCTGCCCGCCTGGCCGGCGCCGTGCTGCTGGCCGTCACCGCGGGCATTCACCTTGACCTGTATCTCACGGGCTACAACAACATCCCGACTATCGGCTGGCTGTTCCTGCTGCAGATCATCGTGGCGTTCGCGCTGGCCCTCGCCGTGGTTTTCCTGCCCGGCCCGCTGGCCCCGGCCGCCGGGGCCGGCTTCGCCCTCTCCACCCTGGGCGGCTACCTGCTGACCGTCTGGGTGGGCTTGTTCGGCTTCCAGGAGGTCCGCACCACAGCGGGGACGGTCGCCGGGGTGGTCGAGATAGCGGCGTTCGGCCTGCTCGCCTGGGTCGCCCTGGCCAGCCTGCCGGGCAGCGCCGCGGCCGTGTCCGACTCCGTCCGGAAGATCCCGGGCGGCGCCCTGGGCGCGGCGGCCGGGCTCTCGGTCGTCGCCCTGATCGTCCTGGGCGCCTCGGTGGGCACGGCCACCAGCGCGAGCTCCGGCTCGGGCACCAGCACGGCGGGCGGGGCTGGCGGCGCCGGCGTGGTCAAGGTGGTCATCAAGGACTTCAAGTTCAGCCCGGCCAACCCCGAGGTCAAGCCAGGTGAGCGGATCGCGGTCACCAACGAGGACTCGGTCGATCACACCTTCACCGCAGGACCTAAGCAGGACAAGGGTGCCTTCGACACCGGGCTGATCGGCACGAATCAGACCAAGACCATCACCGCGCCCAAGTCGGCCGGGATGTACGCGTTCTACTGCACCGTCCATCCCTTCATGACCGGCATGCTGATCGTCGGCAAATAGCCCGTGTTTCCCCGCTCCCCGGCAGCGTGCCTCTGAGGCGCCGGCCCGCTGCCGGCTCGCTCGGCGCCCTCCGGGCGGCCGGGCACTCACGGCTACGATGGACCTGTCCGGGAACTGTTTGTCTGTTTGACGCGTCTGCGACAGAACGTGATGATTCGGGGCGGGTTCCCCGGGGAGTACTAAGTGATCGAGACTCCCGGGGAAAGGACACCGCCGCGATGACCGCCGACCCGCTGGCCCTGGCCGGGCTGCTGGCGACCTGGCTGCCCCAGCAGCGCTGGTATGCGGGCAAGGGCGCTCCGCTGGGCCGCCTGGCGATCACCGCGCAGGCTGTCCTGGTCACCGGTGAACCCGAACTGCACCATCTCATCGTCGCCGCGGAGCGGCCCGGCGCCGCGGACAACGGCCAGCTCAGCGCCCGTTATCAGATCCTTGTCGGCCTGCGCCGGGAGATGCCGCCCGGCCTGCGGCACGCCGTCATCGGGGAACTGCCCGGCGGGCTGACTGCCTATGATGCGCTGCACGACCCCGAGCTGAGCAGCTGCCTGCTGGCCGGCATCGCGGCCGGCCGGACCGAGGGCGGCCTGGTGTTCGCCCGCGAGCCCGGCGCGGCCCTGGGCCGCTGGCCGGGGGCGCGGGTGATCTCGGCCGAGCAGAGCAACACCAGCGTCGTGTTCGGCGAGGCCGCGATCCTGAAGGTGCTGCGGCGGCTGTTTCCCGGCGCCAACCCGGATCTGGAGGTGGCCGGGGCGCTGGCCCGGCTCGGCTCGGCGCACGTGGCGCCGCCCTACGGCTGGATCGCCACCGAGGTGGACGGCGAGCCGGTGCTGCTGGCGGTGCTGTCCCAGTTCCTGGCCCGGGCCAGCGACGGCTGGTCGCTGGCCGCGGCCAGCATCGGGCGGCTGTCGGCGCAGCACGGTGACTACGGCCGGGAGTACCTGATGGCCCCGGTGCCCCGGTCGGGCCCGGGCCAGCCGGGCGCGAGCTTCGCCGAGGAGGCTTTCCAGCTCGGCCGGGCCACCGCCGAGCTGCACGCCGACCTGGCCACTGCGTTCGGTGCCGAGCAGCTGACCAAGCAGCAGCTGGGCGAGCTGGCCGGCCAGCTGACCGACAAGTTCGAGCAGGCCGCCGCGGTCGTGCCCGGGCTCGGCGAGTTCACCGGCAAGATCCGGTCCAGCTTCGCCGCCGTGGCGGAGCTGACCGAGCCGGTCGTGGTGCAGCGGATTCACGGCGACTACCACCTGGGCCAGGTCATGCGCACCGACAATGGCTGGGTGGCGCTGGACTTCGAGGGTGAGCCGCTGGTCCCGCTGGCCCAGCGCACGGGCATGTACCCGGCGCTGCGTGACGTGGCCGGGATGCTGCGCTCCTTCGACTACGCGGCCCGCCACCAGCTGCTGGCCCACCCGGACGCGCCGGCCCTGCGCGAGCCCGCCGACGCCTGGGTGACCCAGTGCCAGCAGGCGTTCTGCGGCGGCTACGCCCGGGCGGGCGGATCCGACCCGGAGGCGAGCTCCGTGCTGCTGAGCGCCCTGACCCTGGAGAAGGCGGTGTACGAAGTGATGTACGAGGCCCGGCACCGCCCGTCCTGGCTGGCCATCCCGCTCGACTACATCGCGGCGGCCTGACCATGACGGCCAGCGACTACGACGACCCGGTCAGCACCGAGGCGATCGACGCGATCGTCGCGGGCGTGCACCACGACCCGCACGCCGTGCTCGGTGCCCACCCCGGCCCGGCCGGAGTGCGGGTCCGGGCGCTGCGGCCGCTCGCGCAGACGGTGAGCATCGTGCTGGGCGACGGCCGCCGGGTGCCTATGCAGCATCTGCACGAGGGCGTGTTCTCGGCGCTGCTGCCCGCCGACGCCAACGGAACGCAGATGCCCGGCTACCAGCTCGCCGTCAGCTACGCCAGCGGGCCGGAGCTGGTCACCGACGACCCGTACCGGCACCTGCCGACGCTGGGCGACATCGATCTGCACCTCATCGCCGAGGGACGGCATGAGGCACTGTGGCGGGTGCTCGGCGCGCACGTGCGCGGTGCGGGCACGTCATTCGCGGTGTGGGCGCCCAGCGCGCGCGGCGTCCGGGTCATCGGCGACTTCAACCACTGGGACGGCCGCGCGCACCCGATGCGGTCGCTCGGCTCATCTGGCGTCTGGGAGCTCTACGTCCCTGACGTCGCCGCCGGGACGACCTACAAGTACGAGGTCTGCGGGCCGGACGGGACCTGGGTCGCCCATGCCGACCCGATGGCCGCGTTCGCCGAGCGGCCGCCGGCCACCGGGTCGGTGGTCTATGACTCTGGCTACCAGTGGGACGACGCGGACTGGGTGGCGCGGCGGACCGGGCGGGACGTGCTGACCAGCCCGATGAGCGTGTATGAGGTGCACCTGGGGTCGTGGCGGCCGGGGCTGACCTACATCGAGCTGGCCGACCAGCTCACCGCCTACGTCACCGACCTCGGGTTCACCCACGTGGAGTTCCTGCCGGTGGCCGAGCACCCGTTCGGCGGCTCGTGGGGGTATCAGGTCACCTCCTACTACGCCCCGACCTCGCGGTTCGGCTCCCCCGACGAGTTCCGCTACCTGGTCGACCGGCTGCACCAGGCGGGTGTCGGGGTGCTGCTGGACTGGGTGCCGGCCCACTTCCCGCGAGACGCGTGGGCGCTGGCCCGGTTCGACGGGACCCCGCTGTATGAGCACCCCGACCCGCGGCGCGGCGAGCACCCGGACTGGGGCACGCTGATCTTCGACTACGGCCGCCCCGAGGTGCGCAACTTCCTGGTCGCCAACGCCCTGTACTGGCTGCAGGAGTTCCACGCCGACGGGCTGCGCGTCGACGCCGTCGCCTCGATGCTCTATCTGGACTACTCCCGCAAGGCGGGCGAGTGGGTGCCCAACGAGCTCGGCGGCCGGGAGAACCTGGACGCCGTCGCCTTCCTGCGCGAGGTGAACGCGACCTGCTACCGGGTGGTGCCGGGCATCACGATGATCGCCGAGGAGTCCACCGCCTGGCCGGGCGTGACCCGGCCCGTGCACCTGGGCGGCCTCGGCTTCGGGCTGAAGTGGAACATGGGCTGGATGCACGACACGCTGGCCTACCTGTCCCGCGACCCGATCCACCGCAGCTATCACCACGACCAGATCACCTT
The DNA here is from genome assembly GCA_036490755.1 of Streptosporangiaceae bacterium. GTDB lineage: Bacteria > Actinomycetota > Actinomycetes > Streptosporangiales > Streptosporangiaceae > DASUBV01. The sequence continues at coordinate 103,092 of DASXDJ010000159.1, read as the reverse complement.
CTCGATGATCTACGCCTACAGCGAGAACTACGTGCTGCCGCTGTCCCACGACGAGGTCGTGCACGGCAAGGCGTCGCTGCTGCGCAAGATGGCCGGCGATGAGTGGAAGCAGTTCGCCGGGCTGCGCTCGCTGCTCGCTTACATGTGGGCCCACCCCGGCAAGCAACTGCTGTTCATGGGCTCCGAGTTCGGCCAGGGCGATGAGTGGTCAGCCGACGCCGGGCTGCCCTGGCACCTGCTCGACTACGACTCCCACCGCGGCGTGCAGAAGCTCGTCACCGACCTGAACCGCGCCTACGCGGCCCGGCCCGCCCTGTGGCGGCAAGACTCCAGCCCGGCGGGCTTCAGCTGGATCGATGCCAACGACACCGCGGGCAACGTTCTGTCGTTCGTCCGGCTGGCCGGCGAGCTAGCCGGACCGCCGCCCGGCGCTGCCAGTGCCGCCGGAGCCTCCGGTGCCGCCGGCGCCGGGAAGCTGGTCAGGCCTGCGGGCTGGGCCAGGGCGGCCGCTGCCGATGACGGCAGTGCCGCCGCAGGCGACGGCGGGACCGGCAGCGACGGCGTGGTGGCCTGCATCGTCAACTTCTCCGGCGAGCCGCACCACAACTACCGGATCGGCCTGCCCCGGGCCGGGAGCTGGCAGGAGCTGATCAACACCGACGCGGCCGACTACGGCGGCAGCGGGGTAGGCAACCTGGGCGTCGTGACCGCGACGGACGAGCCGTATCACGGCATGCCCGCCTCGGCGGTCATCAGCATCCCGCCGCTGGGCGCGCTGTGGCTGACTCCGGTGCCGCCCGAGCCCCGAGCCGCCAGCCCGTCGGCCAGGCCTCAGCGGTAGACGCTGGCCCCCAGCCGGATAGCCAGACCCAGGCCGCAGACCCCGATGAACACCCGCAGGCCCTGCGCGGGCAGCCGCCGCACCACTGGCGGCCCGAGCCAGCCGCCGATCAGGAACCCCGCGGCTAGTGGCACGACCGCCGCCCAGCGCACCGGGCCGAAGATTGCGAAGCCGATCCCGGCGACGGCATTGGCCAGCCCGGCGATCACGTTCTTGAGCGCGTTAGTGCGGGCCAGCGACTCACGGAACATGTGCAGCAGCACGGCCAGCATCAAGATCCCGCCCGCCGCCCCGAAGTAACCGACGTAGACCGCGACCGCGAACACCCCGGCCTTCGCAGCCCAGCCCCCCTCCCCGCCTCCGCCCGCCAGCCGCCCGCTCCGGGCGCCCGCCGGCGCACCGGCCGAGCCAGCCTCATCGGCCGCGGATACTCCGATCTCGGAGTATCCGAGATCGGACGGCTCGGCCTCGGACGGGGCCGCGTCCGCCGGGGCACTGGCTGCAGCCGGGCGCCCGGGCCGGCGGAGGATGACGACCGAGCCGACCGCGATCAGCACCGGCGCCGCGTACTCGAATCCGGTCGAGGGCGTGGCCAGCAGCAGCGCCGCGCCGGCGGCTCCGCCCGCCGCGGTCAGTGCGCCGAGCCGCAGCACGCGCCGCCCCTGGCCGGCCAGTTCCGGCCGGGAGCCCGCCGCCGCGCCGACCGCGGTGAACATCAGCGCCACTGTGTTGGTCACGTTGGCGCTGACCGGGGACAGCCCGAGCAGCAGCAGCGCGGGGTAGGAGACGACTGAGGCGAGGCTGGCTACGACGCTGACGAGTCCGGCGAGAATCCCCGTTCCGAGCAGTGCCAGCAGGTCCAGGGCGGTCAACTAGGTCACCGGGATGATTGCGGCCGAGCGCAGCACCCCGCCGGAGATCCGCAGCAGCCCGATAGTGCCCTGCGGCTGCGCCCGCCGGTCCGTCGGCGAGCCCGGGTTGAAGATCCGCAGCCCGCCAGCAGACTCATCCAGCGGGATGTGCGAGTGACCGAACACCACTAGCTGCGCGGCCGGGAACTGCCGGCGCATCCGGACCAGGCGGCCCTGCCGAGCTCCGCTGTCGTGGATCATCGCCACGGCCAGCCCGTCGAGGTCCAGCTCGACCGTCGGCGGCGCTCCCCAGTCCGCGACGTCGGGGCCGTCGTTGTTGCCCAGCACCGCCTGGACCGGCGCGTACTCGCTCAGCTCGTCGAGCACGGCCGCCGTGCAGACATCCCCCGCGTGCAGGATCAGGTCGGCCCCGCGCAGCCGCATCGCCACCGCGGGCGGGCACGCCTTCCACCGCCGCGGCGCATGTGTATCGGACAGCACCACCACCTGCACGCCACCATCCTGGCCGATGGCCGCCTCGCCCCCCGCACCGGCCATCTCGGCCCTCAGCGGTCAGCGGTCAGCCAGCAACTGGGCTCCAAATCCCTGTGCAACATGCAGACGTAGGGCACTATGAGGTACCGTACATATATGGTAAAGACATCGGTGTACCTGCCGGACGAGCTGAAGGACCGCCTCGCCCAGGCTGCCGTCGTCTCCGGCGAGTCCGAGGCACAGATCATCCGCAGTGCCCTGGAACGATGGCTGGAGACCCTGCTCCTGCGGCCTCGGTCACAAATGCTGGGCAGCATCGCCTTTGGCGACCCCGATCTGCCGTACAAGGTCGACGAGATCCTGGCCGAGGGGTTCGGTGAGGATTGATAGTCGCCGATACGAGCGGGCTGCTCGCCGCCTTTGGCCAGGACGCCGCGCGTCATCGCCAGGCCCGCCTGGCTTACGAAAGTGACCCGGGCCCGGTAGTCCTGTCCCCGTTCGTGCTTGCCGAACTCGACTACCTCCTGCTCAGCAGAGCCGGGGTCAAGGCCGAATTGCAGCTGCTCAGCGAGGTGTCAGCTGGCGTCTACGAGCTCGCCGAGTTCACGCGGCGCGACCTCGGCCAGGCTGCTGCCATCTGCGAGCGCTATTCCGACATAAAGATAGGCGTGGCTGATGCCTCGATCGTTGTCCTCGCTGCGCGCTACCGGACGACGCGGCTGCTGACGTTCGACGAGCGGCATTTCCGGGCCATCAAGCCGCTGCACGGCGAGTCCTTTACCATTCTCCCAGCTGACAGCTGACCTGATCACAGCCATTCCGGCGGGCCATAAGTCACGAGTCGGAGCGAGCCATGGCTGACCGCTCGCTACCCCGTGGATCCCGGACTGATCGCCGGCACCGGGGTCCACGGCGAGCCCGGCAGCCCGGATCAGCGGCGCCGGGGCGGAGCCTCATCGGCGATCTCCCTGGTCGTCGGCGCGGGCGTCCTGCTGGTGCTCATCGTGGTGCTCATCGCGGTCCTGGGCCATTCGTAGGGCCGGACCCGGGCCAGCGCCAGATGAGCGGACAATGGCCCCATGGACGAAGAGCTTCGCGGCGACTCACCCGATCATGAGCCGGTCCCGGCCGACGCGGCCGAGCAGGTCACCAGCCGGGCCGCCGCCGCCGTGCAGCCCGGCCGGATGCCCGCGCTCTACCTGGGGCACGGCGCACCGCCGCTGGTGGACGACCCGCTGTGGGTCGTCCAGCTCGAAGCCTGGGCCCGGGGGCTGCCCCAGCCCACGGCGATCCTGGTGGTGTCGGCGCACTGGGAAGCCGCTCCGCTGACCATTGCCGCGACCGCTGACGCGGCCCCGCTGGTCTACGACTTCTGGGGCTTCCCGGAGCGCTACTACCGGGCCACCTACACTGCCCCGGGCGCGCCGGACCTGGCGGCCCGGGTGCGGGCGCTGCTCGGTGACCGGGAGCCGGTCGCCGACCTGCCCGAGCGGGGGCTGGACCACGGCGCCTACGTCCCGCTCACCGTCATGTACCCGGGCGCTGACATCCCGGTCCTGCAGATCTCGATGCCCAGCCTGGAGCCGGGCCGCCTGCTGGCCATCGGCCGGGCGCTGGCCCCGCTGCGTGACGAGGGCGTGCTGATTATCGGCAGCGGCTTCCTGACCCACGGCCTGCCGTTCCTGAGCGATCACCGGTATAACGCCAAGCCACCGGCGTGGTCATCGGAGTTCGACGGCTGGGCCGCCGAGGCGCTCGACGCCGGCGATGTCGACACCCTGGCTGGCCTGCGCGGTGCGCCCGCGGCCCGGTACGCGCACCCGACCACCGAGCACTACGCCCCGCTGTTCGTCACTCTCGGCTCAGCCGAGGCTCCCGCCCCGGTCACCACCATCACTGGCTACTGGATGGGCTTGGCCAAGCGCTCCATCCAGGTCGCGTAGCACGACCGCCCGCATTAGCCGGGAGACTTCCGCGCCTGGGCGACGCCATAGTCTCCCCGTTGCGCCCTTAGCAGGAGGATTCCGCGCCTATACGACGCGAAATCCTCCTGCTAAGGGACTGCGAGCGCGTCGCCGGACTCGGCGCGCGTTAGAGGCCTCAGGTGCGCGCTCAGCCTGCTGCCGCTGGTGGTGAACACTCCCCCGCAGGTGTCACGGACGGCACATCCGTCGCACACTTCGAGGTAGTCGTTCTTCCAGTCGCTGATCGACTGCACGGCAAAGGGCCAGAGCCGTTCATCAAGCACGCACAGCTGATGGTTGTAGATCTTGGTCGCGATGCCGGCCGCCGACAGCTTGAACGTGGCCTCGGCTAGCTGGGCCTGATAGTCAACGGGGTCAATCCAGACTTCAGCAGCGTTCGGCCGGGCCAGGCCTGTCATCTCCAGGCCCATCAGTGCCACCTGGTCGACGAAGGGCAGATTGCGCACGATGAACTCGGCGAGGTCCGCGAGCACCGGGACCGTATGGCGCTGAACCACTACCCGGATCTCGACGCACTGGCCATGGGCGGCCAGATTGAGGATTCCGTGCACGGTCTCGTCGAAGGCTCCCTTTGCCTGAACTACGAAGTCGTGCAGGGCAGGCTCGGGAGCGTAGAGCGGGATTCCCACCATGATGTCGTCGAGGCCGACAGCCGCGTACCTCCGGCAGAAGCTGAGATCAGCGAATCTCCTGCCGTTGGACAGCAGGTGCAGCTGCAGCCAGGGCGCCACTGCCCGGCAGTGCTCCAGAAGCGAGATCAGGGCATCGGCATGCAGCGTCGGCTCACCGCCGGTCAGGCCGAGGCTCCGGGCCGTCGGCGGCAGCAGGTTGATGATCTGCCTGGCCCGGTCAAACAGCCAGCCGTCCGGACGGTCCTTGGGCGGCTGCGAGCACATGAGGCAGTAGTTGTCACACTGCTCGGTGAGCAGCAGGCTGTTGTGCACGGCCGACGCCTTCCACAGCACGCTCACCCGGCGGCCGTCCGGGGAGACGCCGATCACGTCGCCCGCGCTGACGTGCTCCAGTTCCGGCGGCAGCTGAAGGACGGGATGCGGGGTACGCCCCGCAAGTCCGTGCGTGAGGTACAGGCGATAGCCCGGCGCAGCCGAGTCTTCCGCGGTCAGCAGGCAGGCGAGTGGGACGTCGGATCCGCCCTCGCCGGGCCGGCCTACCCGCCACACGTCAGGCTGGATCGGTCCGTCTAGGCCCGCCGGAATCGCGCGGCCCAGAAGCTTCATCATCGCTGCGCCCACCGCCAGAACAGCTCGCGCGCGAAACTGTCGTCCCGCGCCCGCCGCAGGATGGTCGAGAAGACGCCCATATTGCGCTCGCAGAACCCCGACATCGCCTTATGCCCGACGAAGTCATTCATGGTGGCGTGATGGTACACAGGGTCGGATCCGCAGTAGGGCTCGAAGGCGCATGTGCTGCACATCGGCGCGCTGAGGGTCAGCGACTGCTCCAGGGGATGCAGCAGCTTGTCCGAGAGCATGATCTGCTCATACGACGAATCGACACTTCCGATGCGGAACGTGTCGTCGTGCATCTCGGCGAGCATGCGCCCCTCATCAGAGGCGTAGATGTCGCCGTCGTAGTTGTAGACGAGCGCGCCGATCCCGATGCCGGCCGGTGAGGTGAGATCGACGTAGCCGGGATCGTCATTGGTGAAGATCTTCTTGGCGACGATGGCGGCGTAGTTCTCCACCATGGGGATTCCCTGCCGGTTCAGGCTGATGACATAGTCAAGTCCCGCCTCGTAGAACTCCAGCCACCTGGCGACGTCGTAGCCGGCTCCGGCCCGGCGGCGAAGCGCGAAGCCGTAAGGCGAGATGGGCCGGAGGAAGACGTCGTGCATTCCGAGATCGACATAGGTATCGATGATCTCCCGTGGCCGCGCGAGGCTCGCCTCGGTCGTGGTCATCAGCGCGCTCACCCGGTCGGGCCCCAGCTCGTCCTGGATCCGCCGGATCCCGGCAACGGTCCGCTCCCAGCTGTCCTGGCCCGGACGGCGGCGGTTGCTGTTATGGAGGTCCGGCGGGCCGTCGATGGAGGTCGAGAGGTAGATGTCCTCGGCCGCGCAGAAGTCCATGATCTCGTCATCCAGCAGCGCCAGATTGGTGGCGATGACGAACGCGAGCTTCTTACCGTGCTCGGCATTGATCGTTTTCGCCTCAGACACGATCCACCGCAACAGCGGGAAGTTCAGTAGTGGCTCCCCGCCCTGAAATTCAAGCTTGAGATGCGGTGACGGCGACCGGAAGGCCAGGTCGAGTGCCTTGCGAGCAGTCGCCTCGGTCATGTCAAATTCACTCCGGGCCGTGGACTGCCGTGACACCTGGCAGTAGCGGCAGGTGTGCTCACATCGCAGCGTCAGCACCAAGATGTGCAGGCCGGTGGAGTCCGGCAGGCGCCGGAGTCGGGTCCGGAGCTTGATGGCCAGCAGTTCGGCTGGAAGTCGCTCACCTGGGACCTGAATCAGGTGCCTGGCCCGCAGTCTTGCCAGCAGCCCCTGGTCTGAGCAGGATCCACTGACGACGGCGAGGAATTCATCCTCGGTCACGAACATGTGCTCGCCAACCAGATTGGTCAGGAGAATGCTGTCGCGATCGAGGCGGTGAAACCGCAGCGGCAGCAGTTCCCAGCCGGCCGGGGCGACGTCGACGTCTCGCTGGTCAACCCGAGTTGTCACGACTGCGCGTCTTCGGGGTCGGCCAGGCCTGTCTGGGAGAAGGCCAGGGCGAAGATCAGGTTCCGCACGGGTTCCGTTTCCCGGGCAATCCGCAGTCGTAGGGTCTGATCGATCAGCTCCGAGCGGAGCCGGTGCTCTAGTTCTACGACATCCGCATCAGGCTGCCGGGCAAACAGCGTGCAGACGAATTCCCGGCTGGACGAACCGATGCTGACCGTCATCAGGTCGGCGAGCGCATAAACCGCTCGCTGGAGCGCATCAAGCTCCGTAGTGACCTTGTCGAACCGTATTTCGCTGCTAGCGACTTCAGTGGACATCAGCACTACCCCTGTCGCCGCATGCGACGTCTCACGTAATAAGTCACGCCTCCGACAACGACGATGACGCCGATGATAGTGTCCGCCGCCGCGTTGCCAGAGCCACCTGACCCACTCGGACCGACGTCGCTGGCAGGCCTCGTATGGATGCTGGCGATCGGACTGGGACTGGCTGAGCTAGAAGTAGCACTTGGCGCCGCACTGGCCGTCGCATGGTGATGGTGGTGGTGCCGGTGCCCCACGTGGAGCGAGCCAGAGCCGGTCTGGGTCGGGGAGGGAGTTGGCGTCGGTGTCGGGGTGGGCGACGGCGAGGACGGGCTGGAGGAGAAGTGCGAGGTGTGCGATGCATGTGAAATATGCGAGTTGTGCGAATTGTGCGAACCCGAGTAGTGGGATGAGTGCGAAGAATGCGATGCGTGGCTGCTGTGCGAGACGTGGCCGCTAAACGTCGCGGGAGCATCGCTGCCCCGCAGGGCGAACAGGGGATACGCAATCGGCCCAGCGTGCGCTCGCTTCTCAGTGACCGGCACTGCGGCCATGGCCGGTGCTGCCCCCAGTGCCACCGCGGCAACTGCCGCGCCTACGGAGAGAATCGGCGACCGCCTCATGGCGAGGGACAGTAGCAGAAACGGCAGTCATCGAACGCATAAAGGATCACACCTGTTAATGGTCACCTGATTGGACCGCTGTCATCGGTTCCGGCTAGTCCCAGCGCACATGCAGGTCGGCGGGCTTGCGGAAGACCAGGCCGCGCGGGCGGGCTGGACGAGCCGGGTCCAGGCGCAGGCCGGACACGTGCTCCAGCAGGGCGCTGATCGCAGCCTCGGTCTCGGTCCGGGCAAGCTGGGCGCCCACACAGAAATGCGGACCCAGCGCGAAGCCGAGGTTCTGCCGGGCGTTGGCCCGGCGAATATCGAACTGGTCCGGCTCCGGAAACAGCGCCGGGTCCCGGTTAGCGCCGGCCAGCGAGACGACCACCAGGTCGCCGGCGCGGATCTGAGCCGGGCCGAGCGTGACCGCGGCGGTTGCGAACCGGTCCACGACGGCCGCGGCAGGCTCCAGGCGCAGCGACTCGTCGATCACCCCGACGATCAGTGACCGATCGGCCTGCACGTCAGCAAGCTGGCCCTGGGCTGCTCCGTCCGGCACGCCAGTCCTGCGCCGGCCGGCACCGGATCCGTCTCCGCCTGCGGGTCCGTCTTCGGGACCGGCCGGGCCAGCGGCTACCGGGCCGCCGAGCAGGTGCAGGATGGCGTTACTGATCATGCCCTCGGTGGTCTCGATGCCGCCGAACAGCATCACGGCCGCGTTTGACACCACCTCGGCCGTACTGAGCCCGGCGGTCTGGGCGGCGACGGCCAGCAGCGAGGTACCGCCCGGCAGCCTGATGACGCGCTCCAGCGAGGCGCGCAGCTCGCCGAACGCCGCCGCGGCAGGCCGCGGCACCTCAGCGCCGGGGGCCTCGGTCAGCGCGGAGACCCCGGACACGATGGCGTCATACCAGGCCAGCAGCACGGCCGGCTCGGTGTCACCGAGCCCCAGCACTTGGGCCATCACGGCCACGGCCAGCGGGCCGGCCAGTGCGCGGCGCAGCTCGGCCGAGCCGGCCGGAGCCAGGGCGGCCACCAGCCGATCCGCCTCGGCGATGGTGAACTCAGTCAGGCCCGAGCTCACGTCGCGGCGGCGCAGGGCACGGGCGAACGGGTCCCGGTGGCGGCGGTGCTGCGGGCCGTCCAGCGACAGCATGCTGGAGCCCGTTACTCGTGCGGTGGTGAACCGCGGGTCGTCGACGGTAAACGTCGCAGCATCGCGCAGGACCTGCTCGACCAAATCGCGCCGGCTGACCAGCCAGCCGCCCAGGGCGGGCAGCCAGGCGGTCGGCTCGGCGGCGCGGAGCCGAGCCAGCACCGGGTGCGGGTTGTCGGTGAGCTGCTCGATGGTGACGGCCGCGCCGAGCGGTCCGGCACCGGGCGGCGCGGACTCCGGCGGGCTCGTCGGCTGACCGGGGCCGGACCGCCCAGCACGGGACGAGCCAGCACGGGACGAGCCAGGACGGGACGAGCCAGGATGTGACTGGCCAGGACGGGACTGGCCCGCGCCGGCTGCGGCGGCGGTCATCGCGACGCGGCGTCCAGCCGCTCGGTCAGCCAGCGGGGCCCGGTGACCCGGGCCCCGGCCGCCTCGCAGCGGGCTCGCAGGCCCCGGTCAGCGGTGATCACCAGCCGGCGGCCCGGCTCGGCGGCCGCCAGCCGGGCGATCGTGTCGTCTCCCGAACCTGGCGCGCTGACCACCCGCACCGGCCCTTCCACGATGCCGGCCGCGCCGGCCGCTGACCCGGCCGCCTCCGCCGTGGCGGCGACGTCATCCGGGCCAGGCCCGGAACTGTCCGGGTCCGTGTCGCCGCGCCGGGCGCGAGGACCGGCCGCGGCGCGGGCCTGGCCTTCCAGCACCACGACGAACTCCGGGAACCAGCGAGCCGGCTCGGGCAGCCCGAGCTCGGCCGGGATCTCGGTCACGCCCTCGCCGGCCAGTGAGCCCAGCCCCGTGACCAGCCGCCGGGCCGCACCGGGCCGGTCACGCCACCAGCCATCCGGGCGGGAGCCCACCACGTTGGCCGCATCGACGATGACCACCAGCGGGGTCAGCGCGGCGCGCAACTCGGGCCAGCGCGCGGCCAGCCCCGGATGCAGCGGCCGCCCGGTGGCCTGGCCGGCCACCACCCAGGCCACCTCGTCGGTCTCGTCGCTGGCCGCGAACGCCGGGAACGGCTCCCGCGCCGAGGCCAGCACCGTGCGGTAGGCCCAGCCGCCGTGATCGTCGGTGTAGATGCCCCGGACCACGACCGCCTCGGGCGCGACGCCGCATTCCTCAGCCGCCTCGCGCAGTGCCGCGGTGACCGGGCCCTCATGGCTGTCGGCAGCGCCGCCCGGCAGTCCCCAGGTGCCGCCATAGTGGCTCCACCAGGCCCGATGCTGCAGCAGCACCTGCTCGGCGCCCGGCGCGCCGGGGTCGCCGGCGTACGCCAGCAGGCCCGCCGCACCGTACTTGCCCCAGTGCCGGTGCCCCTGAGCGCAGTGCACCCAGCCATTCCCGTCACGACTTGCCATCGAGCCGACGATAGCCTGAGCAGATGTCTGAGCAGATCATCGCCGCCCGCCTGGCGAAGCTGCGCCAGCAGCGCACGGCCCCGCTGATCCTGGAAATCGACCTCACCGACGGCATCACGGAGAACCGCCCGGCCGACCCGGTCACGGCCATCATGGCCCGGCACCGGCTGGTCCTGGCCGATGTGCTGGACGGGCTGCGCCGGGCCCGCGACGACGACCGGGTCCGGGCGCTGGTCGTCAGGCTCGGCGGCCAGGCCGTCGGCCTGGGCATGGTGCAGGAACTGCGCCAGGGCGTGCAGGAGTTCAGCGCGGCCGGGAAAGCCACCGTGGCGTTCGCCGAGTCGTTCGGCGAGTTCTCCGCCGGCAACGTGGGCTACTACCTGGCCACCGCCTTCGACACCATCTGGCTGCAGCCCTCCGGGGATCTCGGCCTGACCGGGATCGCGGTCGAGCGGGTCTTCCTGCGCGGTGCCCTGGACAAGCTCGGTGCCGATTTCCAGGTGGCCAAGCGGCACGAGTACAAGAGCGCCGCCGAGCAGCTCACCGAGCACGGCTTCTCGGAGCCGGCCAGGGAGGAGACCGAGCGGCTGACCGCCTCGGTCACCGAGCAGCTCGCCAGCGCCATCGCCGAGCGCCGGAAGCTGCCGGCCGAGCGGGTCAGCGAGCTGATCAACGCCGGGCCGTTCCTGGCCAGCGAGGCGCTGGAGCATGGCCTGGTCGACTCGCTGGGCTATCGCGATGAGGTGCACGCCAGCGTCCGGCGGCAGGCCGGTGACGGCGCGACGCTGCTGTACCTGGGCCGCTACCAGCGTCCCCGGGCGCTGGCGGAGCGGGCCCGCAAGCTGTCCGCGCGCCGCGAGCCGGTCGTCGGCCTGATCTACGCCACCGGCCCCATCCGGCGCGGCCGCAGCGGCCGGGGCCCGCTGTCCGGCGGCGCGATGGGCTCCGACACGATCGCCGCCGCCATCCGCTCGGCCTGCGCCGACGAGCAGGTCCGGGCCCTGGTCCTGCGGGTGAACAGCCCCGGCGGCTCCTATGTCGCCTCCGACACCATCTGGCGTGAGGTCGTCCGCGCCCGGGCCAGCGGCAAGCCGGTCGTGGCCTCCATGGGCGACGTCGCGGCCTCGGGCGGCTACTACATCGCTATGGCCGCCGACCAGATCGTGGCGCAGCCCGGCACCATCACCGGCTCGATCGGCGTGCTGACCGGCAAGCCGGTGCTGGGCGAGGCGCTCGGCCGCGCCGGGATCACCAGTGACACCATCGCGCAGGGCGCGCACTCGGCCATGTTCTCCCAGTTCCGGCCCTTCACCGACGATGAGTGGGCGCTAGTCAGCAACTGGCTCGACCACATCTACGCCGACTTCACGACCAAGGTGGCCGAGGGTCGCCGGATGACTCCCGAGCGGGTGCACGAGCTGGCCAGGGGCCGGGTCTGGTCCGGCGCCGACGCGCTGGACAACGGCCTGATCGACGAGCTCGGCGGCCTGGATTGCGCCGTCGCCGCGGCCCGCCGCCGGGCCGGCCTGCCGGCGACCGCGCAGCTGCGGGCCTACCCGCGCAGCCGGCCCATCGACCGGCTGCGCCCGCCGGCCTCCAGCGAGTCCCGCGGCGCCGCAGCCGCCAGCCTGCTGGCCGAGAGCTGGGGCCCGGCCGCGCAGCTGGCGGCGCAGGCCGGGCTGCCGCCGTACGGACCGCTGACCCTGCCGGGCAGCTGGATTTTCCGTTGACCAAACGGGGACCGGGCGAGCTCGGCGCCGGATACGCCGACGCGCTAGACGCCTGGGCGGCAGGTGTTGCCCTGCTGACGATCGCCGACGGGCGAGACGACATCGGCGCGACGGTCAGTGCCTGCTGTCCGGTGTCGTCCGATCCCCCGCTGATCCTGGTGTCCTTGATGGCCGAGTCCTACCCGGCCGAGGTACTCGGCCGGGTAGACACCTTCGCCCTCACGCTGCTCAGCGCCGCCCAGCGAGCAGTCGCCGGCCGGTTCTCGGCCGAGGGCCGGCCCGGCGCCCGGCTGCTGCTGGACGGCCTGCCGCAGCACCGGGGCGAGCTGTCCGGGGCGCTGATCGCCGACGACGGGCTGGCCGCGCTGGAGTGCGCGGTCACTCAGCGCCTGCCGGCCGGTGATCACCTGCTGCTGATCGCCGCGGTCCTAGCGGCCCCGCCGACGGCCGGGGACGGCGCCCCGCTGATCCGCTTCCGCGGCGGCTACCCGGCCCTGGCCCCCCGCTGAGCCCGGCCCGCGAGGCCCGCGCATCAGCAGCCCCCCGTCTCCCGAGCCGCGTCCGGCGGCCGCTTAGTCTTGCTGTTATCAGTCGGGCTTGGCGCGGGCGCAGGGTGGTCAGGCGCTGGGGTGGTCAGGCGTTGAGGTAAGCCAGGACGGCTAGGACCCGGCGGTTGTCATCATCGGAGAGCGCCAGGTCGAGCTTGGCGAAGATGCTCGTGCTGTGCTTACTGACGGCCTTCTCGCTGACGAACAGCCGCTGGGCGATCGCGCTGTTGGACCGGCCCTCGGCCATCAGCTCCAGCACCTCGCGCTCGCGGGCCGACAGCCTCGCCAGCGGCTCCTCCCGGGCCCGGCGGCCCAGCAGCTTGGCCACCACCTCGGAGTCCATCACCGTGCCGCCGGCCGCCACGGTCCGCACCGCGTCAATGAACTGGTCGTCGTTGAACACCCGGTCCTTGAGCAGGTAGCCGACGCCGCCGCCATCGTCGGCCAGCAGCTCGCGCGCGTACAGCTGCTCCACGTACTGCGACAGCACTAGCACCGGCAGGCCCGGTACCTGGGCCCGGGCCTCCAGCGCCGCGCGCAGCCCGTCATCGGTGAAGGTCGGCGGCAGCCGGACATCCACGATGGCCACGTCGGGCCGGCCGTCCAGCAGGGCCCGGAGCAGGCCGGGCGCGCTGTCCACTGCCGCGGTGATCTCGAAGCCGTGCGCCTCCAGCAGCCGGACAAGGCCGTCCCTCAGCAGGAAGAGATCTTCGGCAACGACGACGCGCACGGCACCTCCAGGACGACCATGGTCGGCCCGCCGACCGGGCTGCTCACCGCCACGATGCCATCAAAGCTGGCCAGCCGCCGCTCGACCCCGGCCAGGCCCGACCCGCGGGCCGGATCGGCGCCGCCCATCCCGAAGTCGGTGACCATGATCCGCAGCAGGCCGTCGGAGTGCGAGACGGCGATCCGGGCATCGCGCGCACCGGAGTGCTTGACCGCGTTGGTCAGCACCTCGGCCACCGCGAAGTAGCACGCGGTCTCGACCGGCGCAGCCAGCCTTCCCGGCAGGTCGATGTCCGTCTCGACCTTCATCGGGGTGTCCAGGGCCAGGGCCCGGATGGCATCGGCCAGGCCGCGGTCGGCGAGCACTGGCGGATGCACGCCGCGGACCAGCTCGCGCAGCTCGGTTAGCGCCCGGGCCGAGGTCTGCCGGGCCTCCACGACCAGGGCCAGGGCGGCGTCCGGGCTGCTCGGGATCAGCCGCTCGATGGCGCGCAGGTTCATCCCCAGTGCCACCAGCCGGGCCTGCGCGCCGTCGTGCAGGTCCCGCTCCAGCCGGCGCAGGTCGGCCGCGGCCGTGTCGACCGCGACCGCGCGGCTCTCGGTCAGCCGCTGCACCCGGCTCAGCAGGTCCGGGTCAGACGCCCAGCCCAGCAGCCTGCGGGTCTGCGGGATGGTCCGCGGTGCCAGCCACAGCCCGAGCCCGATGAACAGCAGGGACTGGGCAATGGCGACGGACGCCAGCGGCCGGCTGGAGATGGCCACCGCGCCGTAGAGCACGTACTGGTTGGCTGCGGTCCGCAGCGGCCCGCCCCAGCTCGACCACGCGCTCGCGATCCACAGGCCGGCCGCCCCGAAGACCACCAGCCCGCCCGTGGCCAGGCCGCCGGCCAGCTCGGGGTGGCGCCGGATGAACCAGAACGAGCCGGAGAACACGACCAGGGAGACCACCACTCCCAGGGTCCCCGCGCCCAGGAAGTCGGTGGGTATTAGCAGCTCAGAAGCCATGATGACGACCGGCAGCAGCAGGAGTCCCCACAGTCGCTCGGGCCGGGCCGGGTCGCTCAGCGGCCCGAGCAGCAGCCGGATCACCGGCGCCTGCCGGTCCAGCACCCGCCAGCCCAGCCAGCCGCCCAGGCCCAGCAGGCCATACGCCAGCGGCAGCACCAGGTAGTACTGCAGGCTGTACTGCCCCAGCGGCAGGAACAGGAAGTGGCCGGGGATGTAGCTCCAGAAGCCGTAGTCCCGGGCCGCGACCAGCCCGGCCAGGCTGAGGAAGATCAGCCCGGCCGGGACCAGCCCGAAAGCCAGCCGCGGCTGCAGCACGAGCAGGGCCGCTACGGCCACCGGGACGGCGAAGACGGCCGGATACTGCTGATAGAAGCCGGGCTGCTCCTGGCCGATGATCGTGAGCACGATGGCCAGCAGTCCTACGCACCAGCCGACCTCGGCGGCCCGGCCGCGCGGTGACTTCGGCGGCCGCCCGAACCCGGTCCGCAGCCACACCGCGAGGGCGCAGGCGGCCATCAGCACCAGGGCAGTCATCAGGTTCCGCGTTTCCATCCCGGCTCCTTGTCAGTCGCCGCCATGTCAGTCGCCGCCCCCGTGAGCGGCTGGAACCAGGCTGCCGCACGAGTGGCGCCGGCGCCATGGGCTGACGTCCACAGCCGGGGTAGGCCTACACCCACCCCGGTCCGGGATCGAGTGACGCGCCAGCCGGGCCCGCGGACGCCCGATCGCGCGAACTCGGATAATCCGAAATCGGAGTATGACGTTCAGACGACTCGCACGCCCTTACGCCAGACGGCCGCGACCAGCGGAACGCCCGGCCGGTAGGCCAGGTAGGCGTGCGACGGCGCGGCCAGCATGACCACGTCGGCCCGGGCGCCGGCCCCGAGGTGACCCACGTCGGTGCGGCGCAGCGCCCGGGCGCCGCCCGCGGTCGCGGCCCAGACCGCTTCCTCCGTGGTCATCCGCATCTCCCGGACCGCCAGCGCGATGCACAGCGGCATGCTCGAGGTGAAGCAGGAGCCCGGATTGCAGTCGCTGGCGACGGCGACGGTGACCCCGGCGGCCAGCAGCCGCCGCGCGTCCGGGTACGGCTGCCGGGTGGAGAACTCGACGCCGGGCAGCAGGGTGGCCACCGTGCCCGAGCCGGCCAGCGCGGCCACGTCGGCGTCGTCAGCGTAGGTGCAGTGGTCGGCGGAGGCCGCGCCCGCGGCCACGGCGACCTGGATGCCAGGGCCGGGGCCGAGCTGGTTGGCGTGCACCCGGGGCAGCAGGCCGGCGGCCTGCCCGGCGGCCAGCACGGCCCGGGCCTCGTCGGCCCCGAACGCGCCCTGCTCGCAGAACACGTCCACCCACCGGGCGTGCGGCGCGCAGGCCGTGAGCATCGGCCCGCAGACCAGGTCCAGGTAGCCGGCCGGGTCGCCGTCGAACTCCGGGGCCACGACGTGCGCACCCAGGTAGGTCACCTCCGGGGTGAACTCGGCCGCCAGCGCCACACTGCGGGCCTCATCGGCCACGGTCAGGCCGTAGCCGGACTTGCACTCGAAGGTCGTGGTGCCCTGGGCCAGCAGCTCGGCCGACAGCCGGGCCAGGTTGGCACGCAGCTGCTCGTCGGCGGCGGCCCGGGTGGCGGCCACGGTGGACCGGATGCCGCCGGCGCGGTAGGGCTGGCCCGCCATCCGGGCCGCGAACTCAGCGCCGCGCTCGCCGGCGAAGACCAGGTGCGCGTGCGAGTCGACGAAGCCGGGCAGCACGGCCCGGCCGCCGGCGTCGACCAGCTCATCGGCGGCCGGGGCCCCGGCGGCCGGGCCGGTCCAGGCCACCCGGCCGCCGTCCAGGACCAGCGCCGCGTCCGGCTGCGCGGCAAAGGCCGGAGTCGCGCCCGCCGTCCCGGCGGCCTCCGGCCGGGCGTTGGTGACCAGCTCGCCGATGTTGGTGATCAGGGTGCTCATGCGCATCTCACCCCGCGCATACTGCCATCCGGGCGCTCCGCCCGGCCGTCGGAGAGGGATTGCAACCAGGCACAAACAGGTTAATCATGGAGTAAATCCCCTCGGTCATGGGAGCTGGCCAGGGACGAACTGGAGGATGCGATGCCTCAGCCAGGTCGGACCCGCGCTCATGCCGCTACCTGGACGGTCGTCACCCTGTTACTGGTCATCGGCGTCGCCGGCACGCTGATCGTCCCGCTGTACGCGCGGGCCACGCCAGCGCTTGGCGGCTGGCCGTTCTTCTACTGGTACCAGATGATCTGGATCCCGCTGGTGGCGATCCTGGCCACGCTGGCCTACCTGCTGACCAGCCGGGCGGAGCGGGCCCGGCGCGGCCAGCAACCCGCCGCCGCCCGCCCGGCCGGTGAGGGGCGGCGCGATGAGCCACGTTAACGCTGTCTCCTTCACCATCCTGATCGTCTTGTTCCTGCTGGTCACCGCCGTCGGCTTCGCCGCCGCCCGGTGGCGCCGCGCCGACAGCATGATGCACCTGGACGAGTGGGGCCTGGGCGGGCGCAGTTTCGGCACGTTCGTGAGCTGGTTCCTGCTCGGCGGCGACCTGTACACCGCCTACACCTTCATCGCCGTGCCCGCGCTGGTGTACGGCGTCGGCGCGGCCGGGTTCTTCGCTGTCCCGTACACGATCATGGTGTTCCCGATCGTGTTCGTCTTCGCGCCGCGGCTGTGGTCGGTGTGCCGGGTGCACGGCTACGTCACGCCCGCCGACTTCGTCCGCGGCCGGTACGGTTCGCGCGGCCTGGCCCTGGCCGTGGCGGCCACCGGGATCCTGGCCACGATGCCCTACATCGCCCTGCAGCTGGTGGGCATCGAGGCCGTGCTGACGGTGCTGGGCGTGGGCAGCAGCTCGAACACCTTCCTCAAGGACCTGCCGCTGCTGATTGCGTTCGTGATCCTGGCCGCCTACACCTACCTGTCCGGGCTGCGGGCGCCGGCGCTGACCGCCTTCATCAAGGACGTCCTGGTCTATCTCGCGATCATCGTGGCCGTCATCTACATCCCGACCCGGCTGGGCGGCTGGACGCACATCTTCAGCAACGCCGGCACGCACCTGGCCACGACTAACCCCAAGACAGGCAAGCCGTTCGGGGGGCTGATCACCCCGCCGGCCGGCGAGTGGGCCTACGCGACGCTAGCGCTGGGCTCGGCGCTGGCACTGTTCATGTACCCGCACGCGGTCACCGGGGTACTGGCCACCAAGCGCCGGAACGTGATCCGCCGCAACATGGCCATCCTGCCCGCCTACTCGCTGATCCTCGGCCTGGTCGCGCTGCTCGGCTACATGGCGCTGGCCTCCCCGGCAGTGACCGCTGGGGTCAAGGCGGCCGACGGCAACTCCCAGCTCGCCGTGCCGCTGCTGTTCGAGAACATGTTCCCGAGCTGGTTCGCCGGCATCGGCTACTCGGCCATCGTCATCGGGGCGCTGGTGCCGGCCGCGATCATGTCGATCGCCGCCGCCAACCTGTTCACCCGCAACATCTACCGGGAGTTCTTCAGCCCGCGAGCCACCCCGGCGCAGCAGACCCGCATTGCGCAGCTGATCTCGCTGATCGTGAAGGCCGGCGCGCTGGTGTTCGTGCTGGCCCTGAGCAAGACGTTCTCGATCAACCTGCAGTTGCTGGGCGGGATCTGGATCCTGCAGACCTTCCCGGCGATCGTGGCCGGGCTGTACACGCGGTGGTTCCACCGCTGGGCCCTGCTGCTGGGCTGGGCCGCCGCCATGGTGTACGGCACCATCGTCGCCTATCAGCAGCCGGTGGCCGGCGTGGCCGGCTCGCACTTCGGCGGTTCCACCGCCAATGTGCCCGGCCTCGGCCACACCGCCTACATCGCGGTGACCGCGTTCGTGATCAACCTGGTCATCGCGGTCGTGTTCACCCTGGTGTTCCGCGCGGTGAAGCTGCCGGACGGGACCGACGAGACGCAGCCCGCGCATTACACCGCTGATCCCGAGGACTCCCCCGCCTCGGTTTCCGTGCCCTCCGGCCAGGCGCCCTGACCGGAGAACCAGTTCGGGCCGGGCGGCCCGGGTCCGGGGCAATTCCCCGGCCGAGGTCCAGGGTGACCCCGGGTCAGCACCGCGGCCGCCCGGCCCCGGCAGAGGTGCGCTTAGCGGGCGGCGGGCACCGGAGCCAGCCGTGCCTCGTACACCTGGCCGACCAGGTCAGCGCCGAAGCTGCGGTGCGGGTCCTGCTCCGCCAGCGTGAAGCCGTGCCGCAGGTAGATGACCCGGGCTGCGGCCAGCACGTCGTTGGTCCACAGGCGCATCCGGGCATAGCCCGCCGACCGGGCGAAGTCCATGCAGGCCGTCACCAGGCGGTCGCCGGCCCCGTGGCCGCGCGCCCTGGGATGCACGAGGAGGATCCGCAGCTGCGCGGTGTCCCCGGCGCCGGCGGCCTCCCGGGCGGCCGGGGCGCCCGGCTCGGCCTGGGCATCTGACTCGGCCTGGGCATCCGGCTCGGCCGGGGCATCCGGCTCGGCCTGGACGCAGAAGACGCAGCCCGCCCGCTGGCCGTCCACCTCGGCGATCCACGCCGCTGACCGGGCCTGGTCGGCCGCGCTGGCGTAGTCGGCCACGATCCGCGCGACGAGCGCCTCGAAGCTGGTGTCCCAGCCGAACTCCGCGGCGTACACCTCCCCGTGCGCCATCACCACCCAGCCCAGGTCCCCCGGCTGGTCCGCCGGGCGGATAACGACTCCCCTGGTGTCCTGCTCCGGCACGTCCTGCTCCTCCCGATCCGCTGAGGTACTGAAACGAGTGTTTCAGTCAGCTGCCATACTAAGCACATGACCACCGATCGTGCGACAGCGACCGATGCCGCCAGACCGGGCACCGGTGATTCGGCTGCTCACCCGTCAGCCCGCCGGGCCGAACTGCTGGAACTCGCCTACCAGTACGCCGTCTCGCGCGGCCAGGCCGAGCTGTCGCTGCGACCGCTGGCCAGGGCGGTCGGATCCAGCCCGCGGGTCCTGCTGTACCTGTTCGACAGCAAGGACGGGCTGATCCGGGCCCTGCTGGCCCGCGCCCGCGCCGATGAACTCGCGCTGCTCGCGGGGGCCCGCGACAGCAGCCAGGGCGGGCTGACCGGACTGGCTGAGCGCACCTGGTCGTGGCTGGCCGACGACCGCCACCGCGGGCTGCTGAAACTGTGGGTGGACGGCTATGCCCGCAGCCTGGCCGAGCCGGACGGGCCGTGGGCCGGGTTCGCGGCGGCCACGGTGGCGGACTGGCTGGCCGTGCTGGCCGCCGCGCAGCCAGCAACCCGCCGCGACACCCCGGCGGGCGAGGCCGAGCGGACACTGGTTCTGGCGGTGCTCCGCGGCGGGCTGCTGGACCTGCTGGCCACCGGAGACACGAGCCGGGTCACCGCCGCAGTCCAGCAGCAGCTTGCGCTGTTGCCGCCGGGCAGGCCGTGATGCTGCCAGCAGAATGGTCTCTATCGCTGCCGGATGCCAGCCCCTCCGGTCAGCTGGGCGCCCTGACAGGGAACCCCAGATCCGCAGCGGCCTGGCCGAGCTCGGAATCGTAGGTGACGAAATCAGTCAGGTCCTCGCGGAACGGATCGGCGCTCGCGAGATGCATCGAGTCCAGCGACCCGAGCCGCGGCGTGCGATAAGACATTGCCCGCGACAGCACCGTGCTGGTCAGGTCTACGACGTAGATTCCGCGCAGCGCCTGGCCGGCCAGGAAAGGTACCCGCTGATAGTCGACGCCCGCTCCCAGGAGCGTGCGGGTGATCTCCAGCTGCGCCAGTTCGCTGGTGAGCAGCTCGGTGCCCGCCGGCAGGTCCCGGCGCCAGGAGCGAAGCGCATCCGTCTCTTTCTCCTGCTTGACGAACTTGATCAGGGCGCAGGAGTCCAGGTAAATCAACGATGACGCTCCCGGTCGCGGTCGGCGATCAGGATGTCTGCCAGGCTGTCGGTCTCGGCAGCCATATCAGCCTGCACCTCCGGCATTCCCGTCTCGGCCGGCGCCCGGACCTCCCCGGCTGAGATCAATCGTTCCAGGGTGCTCGGATGCTCGGCCTCGGGGATCATGCGGAGCACCGGCTTTCCCCGGTCGGTCACCAGCAGCGAGGCACCGGCACGAACACGTGCCACCGCCTTAGACGGGTTCTGATTGAGCTCCCGCAGCCCGATGGTCTCCATCTCTCAAATGTACCTACATTATGTAGATACATCAACACCCAGCCTTGCGCCCCGAGCGGACAGTTAAGCCAGGACCGCGCGGATGGCGGTGGAGAGGGCGGCCGGGACGTCGGGGATGAGCAGGTGGCGGCCGTCGCGGACAATGTCGCGGCCGCCGGCCACCACCCCGCGGACGTCGGCAGCGGACGCACCGAAGATGACCGCCTCCAGGGCCGTGCCGGGTGCCGCGCCCGCGGTCCGGGGCGTATCCAGGGCCACCGTGACCAGGTCGGCGACGGCGCCGGGAGCGATCGATCCGGCGTCGGGCCAGCCGAGGCTGGCGTGCCCGGCGGCGGTCGCCGCGCAGGCCAGCGCGGCGGCGGTGAAGTGGCCGCGTTCCTGCGTGCTCAGCCGCTCGCCTTGCTCAATCCGCCGGGCCTCCTCGAACAAGTCGATCACGGCCTGGCTGTCGCTGCCGACGGTGAGCGGGCTGCCGGCCGCCGCGAGGGCGCTGGCCGGCCCGATGCCGTCGGCCAGGTCGGCCTCGGTGGTAGGGCAGAAGCAGGCGGCGGTCCGGCTGCCGCCGAGCAGCGTGATGTCGCTGTCCAGCAGGTGCGTGGCGTGCACCGCAGTGGTGCGCGGGCCCAGCGCGCCGGCCTCGTCCAGCACGGCAGTGGGCGACTGGCCGTAGGCGGCGCGGCAGGCCCGGTTCTCCGCCTGCTGCTCGGACAGGTGCAGGTGCAGAGGCGCCTGGTGCCGGACGGCCCAGGCGATGACCGGGGCGAGCTGGCCGCGCGGCACGGCGCGTACCGAGTGGATGGCAGCGCCGATCTGGACCGCCGGAGCGGCTGGCCCGGACGCGGCGGCTCCGGACGCGGCGGAGGACGCGGCCGGTCCGGCCGCAGTGGCGGACGCGCGGCCGCCGGAGGAGGCTCCCGGCCCGTGGCCGGCCGCCGCCTCGACACTGGCGGCCAGCGCATCGGCGCGCTCGGCCCAGCGGCCGGCGTCGCCGTCACCGAACCGGAGCTGCGGGCCGGCCAGCGGCAGTTCCTGGCCGTCCGGGCTGAGCCCGCCCGACAGGTAGCAGGTGTCCAGCAGGCAGATCCGCAGCCCGGCGCGGCCGGCGGCGGTGATCAGCGCGTGGCCCATCTCGTTCGGGTCGGCGTAACGGACGCCGTCCGGGCCGTGGTGCAGGTAGTGGAACTCACCGACGCAGGTAATGCCGGCCAGCGCCATCTCGGCGTAGACCGCCGTGGCCAGGTCCAGGTAGCTGGCCGGGCTCAGCCGGGCGGCGACCTCGTACATCCGCTCCCGCCACGTCCAGAACGTGCCGCGGCCGGCCTGGGTGATGCCGCGCAGCGCCCGGTGGAAGGCATGCGAGTGCCCGTTGGCCAGGCCGGGCAGGGTCAGCCCGGCGAGCCGGACGGTGCCGGCCGGGACAGCCGCGGCCGGGACATCCGGGGTCACCCGGCTGAACCGGCTGCCGGCCGCCTCGACGAGCACGTCGCGACGCACGCCGCCGTCGCCCAGCCAGGCCAGCTCAGCGTGCCAGGCGCGGGCCCCGGCTGCCCCGGCTGCGGCGCCGCCGGCCGTCGCCGTCACTCCCGGACCCGCGGCCGCTCCGGGACCAGCCCCGGTCACGAGCCCGCCAGGTCGCGGAGCACCGCGGCCAGGGCCGTCACCCCGGCGGCGCAGTCGGCCAGCTCGGCGTGCTCGGCGGGCGAGTGCGACACCCCGGACGGGTTGCGGACGAACAGCATGGCCGTCGGCAGCCGGGCCGCCAGCACGCCGGCGTCGTGGCCGGCGCCGGTGGGCAGCACCGGCACGGGCCCCCGGCCGCGGACCGGCGCGCCCGCGCTGTCCAGGACGGCGGCCAGCCGGTCCCGCAGCCCGGCGTCGAACGTCACCGCCGGGGAGAACGACTCCCGGCGCACGTCACAGCGGACGCCCTGCTCCGCCGCCGCGGCCTGCACGGCCGCGGCGACCTCGCTGGTCACCGCGGCCAGCGTGTCCTCATCCGGGGCGCGGGCATCGAGCCAGGCGCGGACCGCCGAGCAGATCGCGTTCGTGCCGCCGGGCTCGGCGATGACTTTTCCGAACGTGGCCAGGCCACCGTGGTCGGCAGCGGACTGCCGCGCGGCGAGCACCGCCGCGGCATAGGGCAGCATCGGGTCGCGGCGGTCAGCGATCCGGGTCGTCCCGGCATGGTCGGCGCGGCCAGTCAGCTCCAGCCGCCACCGGCCGTGCGGCCAGATCCCGTCGCCGACCCCGACCGGCGCGCCCAGCCCGTCCAGGGCGCTGCCCTGCTCGATGTGCAGCTCCACGTAGGCGGCCAGGCCGGCCAGCCGGCCGTCATCGGGGCCGAGCTGAGCCGGGTCCTGGCCGGCGGCGGCCATCGCGTCGGCCAGGCCGATCCCGTCGGCATCCCGCAGCTGCCGCGCGGCGTCCGGCGTGATCACGCCGGCGGCCAGCCGGCTGCCCAGGCAGGCCACCCCGAACCGGGCGCCTTCCTCCTCGGTGAACGCCGCGACCGCCACCGGCCGGGCCGGGACGAAACCCTGCTCGCGCAGCAGGTCGATGGCGGCGAAGGCGGACACGATGCCCAGCGGGCCGTCGAACGCGCCGCCGTCGGGTACCGAGTCCAGGTGACTGCCGGTGGCGATCGCCGGCCCGGCCGCGCCCGGCGGTGCCCACCACGCCCACAGGTTGCCGTTGCGGTCACATTCGCAGCGCAGCCCGAGGTCGGACGCGGTCGCGGCGAACCACTCCCGGCAGGCCAGGTCGGCCGCCGTCCACGAGTAGCGCCGGTACCCGCCGGTCCCGGCATCCTTCCCGACGGGTTCCAGCTCGGCCCACAGGTCCGTGAAGGCCATGCCCTACCGGTCCGCCGCCATCGGCACCCGGACCCCGCGCTCGGCCGCCACCTCGGTGGCCCGGTCGTAGCCCGCGTCGGCGTGCCGGATCACGCCCATGCCGGGGTCGTTGGTCAGCACTCGCTCCAGCTTCTGGCTGGCCAGGTCAGTGCCGTCGGCGACGCAGACCTGCCCGGCGTGGATGGACCGGCCGATGCCGACGCCGCCGCCGTGGTGGATGCTCACCCAGGAGGCCCCGGAGGCGGTGTTGACCAGCGCATTCAGCAGCGGCCAGTCGGCGATGGCATCGGACCCGTCGGCCATGTCCTCGGTCTCCCGGTACGGCGAGGCGACCGACCCGCAGTCCAGGTGGTCGCGGCCGAGCACGATCGGCGCGCTGACGTCGCCGCGCCGGACCAGCTCGTTGAATCGCTCCCCGGCCAGGTGCCGCTCGCCGTAGCCGAGCCAGCAGATCCGGGCGGGCAGGCCCTGGAAATGCACCTTCTCCTGGGCCATCCGGATCCACCGGGCCAGCGCCTCGTTCTGCGGGAACAGGTCGAGGATGGCGTCGTCAGTGGCGGCGATGTCGGCCGGGTCCCCGGACAGGGCGGCCCACCGGAACGGGCCCCGTCCCTCGCAGAACAGCGGCCGGATGTAGGCCGGCACGAAGCCGGGGAAGGCAAACGCCCGCTCGTAGCCGGCCAGCTCGGCCTCGCCGCGGATCGAGTTGCCGTAGTCGAACACCTCGGCGCCCGCGTCCTGGAAGCCGACCATGGCGGCCACGTGCGCGGCCATCGACTCCTGGGCCCGCCGGGTGAAGCCGTCGGGGTCCTCGGCGCGCAGCGCGCCCATGTCCTCGAAGGCCACGCCGCGGGGCAGGTAGGTCAGCGGGTCATGGGCCGAGGTCTGGTCGGTGACGATGTTGATCGGTGCGTTCATGGCCAGCAGCTCGGGGACGACCTCGGCGGCGTTGCCGAGCAGCCCGATCGACAGCGGCTGCCCGGCCGCGGCCGCGGTGGTGGCCTGCCGGATGGCATCACTGATGTCCTCGGCGGCGACGTCCAGGTAGCCATGCTCGATCCGGCGGCTGATCCGGCTCGGGTCGCAGTCGATGCACAGCGCCACGCCGCCGTTCATGGTGACGGCCAGGGGCTGGGCGCCGCCCATCCCGCCCAGGCCGGCGGTCAGCGTGATCGTCCCGGCCAGGGTGCCGCCGAACCGCTTGGCCGCGACCGCCGCGAACGTCTCGTAGGTGCCCTGCAGGATGCCCTGGGTGCCGATGTAGATCCACGAGCCGGCCGTCATCTGGCCGAACATGGTCAGCCCGGCTGCCTCCAGCCGCCGGAACTCCGGCCAGGTGGCCCACTGCGGGACCAGGTTGGAGTTGGCGATGAGCACCCGCGGCGCCCACTCGTGGGTCCGGAACACCCCGACCGGCTTGCCCGACTGCACCAGCAGCGTCTCGTCGCCGGCCAGGTCGGTCAGCGAGGCCACGATGGCGTCGAACGCCGGCCAGCTGCGCGCGGCCCGGCCCGAGCCGCCGTAGACGATGAGCTGGTCCGGATGCTCAGCCACCTCAGGGTCGAGGTTGTTCATCAGCATCCGCATGGCCGCTTCCTGCGGCCAGCCTTTGCAGGTCAGGGTCGTTCCGCGGGGGGCACGGACGGGCCGGGCGCCCGGCATCCCCGCCGTCCCGGCAGTGCCGCCCGCGGCGCGCGCATCGGTCATGACCAGCTCCTCTCCGGACAGGCGTCATCGGTGCCCGTGTCTGCATCATCATCCATGCTGGTCTGGCCGGAGCCGGCTGCCGCCCCGCGGCCGGCCCCGGCCAGCATCGCGGTGACGTCCGCGGCGCTGGGCTGGCGGGGCGCGTTCATCAGCACCTCATCGTCCAGGGCGTCGGCCGCGATCTGGCCGAAGTCAGCAGCCGTGATGCCGAAGTCGGCCACCCGCCCGGTCAGGCCCAGGCCGGCCGCGAGGCCGGCCACCGCGTCGATGGCGGCGCCGGCGTTGGCCTCGGCCGTCCGGCCCGTGCTCCCGGCGCCGAGCGCGAACGCCACGTCGGCTAGCCGGTCGGTGCAGGTCGGCCGGCTGAACGCCAGCACCTGCGGCAGGACCAGGCTGAGCGCCACGCCGTGCGCGATCCCGTACCGGCCGCCCAGGGCGTGCCCGATCGCGTGGCAGGCGCCCAGCCCGGTGGTCGCCATGGCCAGCCCGGCCAGGTGCGCGGCCAGCAGCAGCTGAGCGCGCGCCTCGGCGTCGGTGCCGTCGGCGTAGGCGCGGGGCAGGTAGCTGCCGACCATCTCGATGACCCGCAGCGCCAGGCCGGCCGACAGCGGGTTGGCCCGCACCGACAGGTAGGACTCCAGCGCGTGGGTCAGCGCGTCCATCCCGGTGGCCGCGGTGACGCGGGGCGGCAGGCCCGTGGTCAGGTCCGGGTCCAGGATGGCCGCGGCCGGCAGCGTGCTGGCGTGCCCGACATAGAACTTGCGGTGCGCACTCTCGTCGGTGACCACGCCGAAGGCGTTGGTCTCCGCGCCCGTCCCGGCCGTGGTGGGCACGGCGACGATGCGCAGCGCGGCCACCGCGAACTCGCTGCGGTAGTCCAGCAGCCGCCCGCGCTGCGGGTTCACCGCGGCCAGCGCGATCCCCTTGGCCGCGTCGATGGGCGACCCGCCGCCGATGGCCACCAGCACGGGCCGGCCCGGCCCGGCCGCCTCGACCGCCGTGGCGCCGTCGGCCAGGTCCTGCGTCGTCGGGTTGGGATGCACGCCGCTGAAGACGCTGACGCCGATCCCGGCGGCCGCCAGGACGGCGGTGACGGCGGCCACGACCGGGGTGGCGGCCAGCGCGGCGTCGGTGACGATGACCGCGGTCTCGCCGGCCGCCTGGACGGCAGCCGGCAGCCGGGCGATGGCGCCGGCGCCGAAGTAGGCGGCCGGGCCCGGCGCGATGACCAGGTCACGGGCGGGCAGGACAGCGGTCATCGGGCGCTCCAGGTTCAGGGCAACGTCAGCCAGGCTGAGAGAACTCGGTCATCAGGTCAGCGCCCAGCGGGCGACCGCCGCCTCGTCGATCTCGGCACCGAGGCCGGGGCGCGGCGGCACGGCCAGGCAGCCGTCCGCGTCGATGCGGACCGGCTCGGCCAGGAAGAAGTCGCGGCGCTCGGGAGTCCAGCCCGGCGGGTCATAAGGAAACTCCACGTAGGGACCGCCTCCCACTCCGGCGACCACCTGCAGGTTAGCCAGCAGGCCGAGCCCGTTAGTCCACGTATGCGGAGTGAACCAGCGATGCCGCAGCCGGGCAAGCTCTCCGATCGTCCGGGCCCGCAGCATGCCCACCGCGAGCACCACGTCGGGCTGGACCACGTCCAGCGCGTCCGCCTCCAGGGCGGCGATGAGCTCGCCGGGCGTGCGGGCCATCTCCCCGCCCGCCACCCGGATAGCGGACTGCTCGCGCAGCAGCCGCATCCCGGCCAGGTCGCCGCCCGGCAGCGGCTCCTCCAGCCACAGCACGCCCAGGTCGGCCAGCTCGGCCGCGATCCGCCGGACGGCCGCGACGTCCAGCGCCGCGCTGACGTCCCCGGGCATCCGCCACCACTGGTTCAGGTCGACCATGATGGCCAGGTCGTCGCCGGCCGCGGCACGGGCGGCGCGCACCGCGGCCAGGCCGCCGGCCACGTCGTCGCGGCCGATCCGGATCTTCACCGCGCGGAAGCCCGCCTCGCGGGCCGCGAGCACCGCCTCGGCCCGCTGCGCCGGCGGCCGGTGCTCGCCGAAGGAGGCGTAGGCCGGCAGCCGGGTGCAGGCCCCGCCGAACAAGGTGGCCACCGGCTGGCCGCAGGCCTGGCCGGTGATGTCCCACAGCGCGGCCTCCAGCGGCCAGTAGCGCCCGGCGTGGAAGCTGATCGTCTCCAGGACCGCGACGTGCCGGGCGATCCGCCGCGGATCCTCGCCCAGGAACAATCCCTCGTAGCCGGCGAAGCCCGCCATGGTGTCGCCCGACCCGTACCCGGTCAGGCCCGCGTCGGTCTCGACCCGGACCAGGGTCGCGTCGAAGTGCCGCCGCGGCTCGGGGTCCCAGGCCGCGGCAAACGGCGGGTCCAGCGGCAGCCGCATCCGGTCCAGCCGGATCGCGGTGATCCTCATGACAGCGCAGGCTACTGGGGTCACAGTAGGTGCGGCGAGGGCAAATTGTGGCTAATCTTTGCGCCCATGGCGCCGACCCCCGCTCGCGCCGCGGCCTGCCGGCCTGCCGGCGAGACCGCTGCTCACGGGCGTGCCGCGGGCCGGCCAGGCCGATTGCGCCCGGCCCGGCCGAAGCATAGGCTTCCCCGATCTGACATTTCCGCGCGGTTGAGTCCAATTACGGCGAGGGGGTCCGCGTGGTCAGCTATCTGCTGAGACGCATTGGCCTGGGCATCCTGACGCTGTGGATCCTCAGCCTCATCGTGTTCTTCGCCGGCCAGATCCTGCCCGGTGACCCGGGGCGCGCGATCCTGGGCAACCTGGCCTCGCCACGCGCGGTCGCCGCGCTGGATCACCAGCTCGGCGTCGACCGGCCGCTGATCACCCAGTACTGGTCCTGGATCACCGGGCTGCTGCACGGCAACATGGGCATCTCCTACCAGTTCCGGTCCGCGGTCGGGCCGTTCCTGGCCTCCGCCCTGATCAACTCGGCCAAGCTGGGCCTGCTCGCGCTGATCATCATCATCCCGCTGGGCATCGCGGGCGGCGTGCTCGCGGCCCTGTACGTCGGGCGGCCGCTGGACCGGGTCATCTCGCTGACCGGGCTGTCCGCGGCGACGGTGCCCGAGTTCGTCTCCGGGATCGTGGTCATCGTCGTTTTCGGCGTGCAGCTGAAGCTGCTGCCGGTCACGGCCAACGCCGGCCCCGGCGCCCCGTTCTGGACCCAGCTGAAGTTCCTGATCCTGCCGGTCATCCCGCTTGTCTTCGTGCTGTTCGGGTACATCGCGCGGATGGCCAGGGCGGGCACGATCGAGGCGCTGGAATCGGACTACGCCCGCACCGCCACGCTCAAGGGCCTGACCCGCGGCGTGGTGATCCGGCGGCACATCCTGCGCAACTCGCTGCTGCCGACCATCACCGTGATCGCCACCCAGACCGGCTACCTGATCGGCGGCCTGGTGGTGGTGGAGACGCTGTTCAACTACCCGGGCATCGGCCGGCTCATCTACAACGCCGCGACCAGCAAGGACTTCCCGATGCTGGAAGCAGGCGTGCTGACCATCGGGGTGGTCTACATGGTCGCCACGATCATCGCCGACATCCTGACCATCACGCTGAACCCGCGGCTGCGCACAGGGGTCATCAGATGACTGAGCTCATCGCCACGCCGGGCGCCGTCCTGGCTGCCAACGCGGCCCAGCGCGAGCTGCCCGCCTGGCGGCTGCTGGTCCGGCGGCCCACCTTCGTGGTCGGCGCGGTCATCCTGGCCTTCTGGGTCATCTGCGCGATCTTCGGCGAGGCGATCGCGCCGCACAGCCCGCTGGCCCAGGAACTGCTGCTGGTCAACAAGGGACCGTCCGGGGCGAACTGGTTCGGCACCGATCAGCTCGGCCGCGACGTGCTGTCGCGGGTGATCGTCGGCGCCCGGACCATCCTGATCGTGGCGCCGCTGGCGACCCTGCTGGGCACCATCCTGGGCACCGCGCTGGGCCTGGCCATGGGCTACCTCGGCGGCGTGCTGGACATGATCGCCGGGCGCATCGTCGAGGCCGTGCTGGCCCTGCCGGCCGTCATCGTCATCTTCTTGTTCATCGTGGCCCTCGGGTCCTCGGCGGTCACCCAGGTCATCGTCATCGGGTTCATCTTCACGCCGCTGATCGCCCGCACGGTCCGCTCGTCGGTCCAGGTCGAGAGTCAGCTGGACTACCTGCCGTCGGCCCGGCTGCTCGGCGAGGGCCCCCTGCGGGTGATGTTCGCCGAGATCCTGCCCAACGTGTTCCCGACGATCCTGGTCGAGTTCACGGTGCGGCTGGGCTATGCCATCTTCACCGTGGCCACGCTGGCCTTCCTGGGCTTCGGCGTGAACGTCTCCACCCCGAACTGGGGCTCCGACATCAACGCCAACTACGGGCTGATCGGCGCCGGGTACTGGTGGGCCACGCTGTTCCCCGCCCTGGCCATCGCCTCGCTGGTCGTCGCGATCAACCTGGTGGCCGACTCGATTGAGCAGGTGCTGGCCGGATGACCGAGACGGATACCGCCACCGCGCCGCCCGCCCCGCAGGCCGGCGTCGCGGTCAGCGTCAGCCACCTCGACGTCAGCTACACCGTGCGCGGCCACGACCGGCTCGCGCTGCGTGACGTGTCGTTCGAGATCGGCCAGAACGAGTCCTACGGGCTGGTCGGCGAGTCGGGCTCGGGCAAGTCCACGGTGGCCCTGGCGCTGACCCGCTACCTGCCGCGCAACGGCCGGGTCAGCGGCGGCACCGTCCGGATCAACGGGCAGGACCCGCTGGCCATGAACGCGGCAGCACTGCGCGGCCTGCGGGCCCGCACGGTGTCGATGGTGTACCAGGAGCCGGGCCGGGCGCTCAACCCGTCCATCCGGGCCGGCCGCCAGGTCGCCGAGGTCTATGAGGTGGCCGGGGCCAGCCGGGACGAGGCGATGAGCCGGGCCGAGGCGATGCTGGCCAAGGTCCAGATCTCCGACCCGGGCCGGGTCATGGACCGGTACCCGCATCAGCTGTCGGGCGGCATGGCCCAGCGCGTGATCATCGCGATGGCGCTGGCCGCCGAGCCGTCGCTGCTGATCCTGGACGAGCCGACCACGGCGCTGGACGCGACGGTCGAGGCC
Source organism: Streptosporangiaceae bacterium (assembly GCA_036490755.1). Lineage (GTDB taxonomy): Bacteria > Actinomycetota > Actinomycetes > Streptosporangiales > Streptosporangiaceae > DASUBV01. The sequence goes on along the minus strand of DASXDJ010000159.1, from coordinate 72,985 downwards.
GAGGTGCTCGACCTGGTCGCGGGCCTGCGCACCGAGCTGGATACCTCGGTGCTGTTCATCAGCCACAACCTGGCCGTGATCGCCAAGATGTGCGACCGGGTTGGCGTGCTCTACGCCGGCGAGCTGGTCGAGGAGGGCGACGCGCAGCGGGTTTTCGAGCAGCCGCGGCACCCCTACACCGTGGGCCTGCTGCGCTGCATCCCGCGGCAGGGCCAGCGCAAGGATCACGGCCGGCTGGACACCATCCCCGGCTTCCTGCCGCCGCCCGGCCAGAGCATGACCGGGTGCATCTTCGCGCCGCGCTGCTCCCTCGTCGAGGACCAGTGCCGCCAGGCCGCGCCGCCGCCCTTCCCCACCGGCCCCGGCCGGACCGCCCGCTGCTACCGGCATGACGTGGCCCCGGAGCTGCCCCGGTCCACCCCGGCCGACCTGCAGCTGGGACCCGGCCCGGCGCCCGAGGCCGACCCGGTGATCACGCTGCGCGGGGTGTCCAAGTCCTTCCCCGGCCGCGACGAGATCGTGCACGCCCTGGCGGGCATCGACCTGGACCTGCAGCGCGGCGAGACGCTCGGCCTGGTGGGCGAGTCCGGCAGCGGCAAGACGACGCTGGCCCGGGTCCTGCTCGGGCTGGTGCCGCCCGACTCCGGCGGGACCATCGAGCTGGACGGGTCGCCGCTGGGTCCCGAGGTGAAGTCCCGCAGCCGGGAGCAGCTGAAGTCGCTGCAGATCGTCTTCCAGAACCCCGACTCCGCGCTGAACCGCCGGCACTCGGTCCGGCGGCTGATCACCCGGCCGCTGGTCAAGCTGGCCGGCCTGTCCGGGACCGCACTGCGGGACCGGCTGGCTGACCTGGTCGCCTCGGTCCGCATGGAGGACCGGCACCTGGTGCTCAAGCCGCGCCAGCTGTCGGGCGGTCTCAAGCAGCGGGTGGCCATCGCCCGGGCGTTCGGCGGCGGCCCGCGGATTGTCGTGTGCGACGAGCCCACCTCGGCCCTGGATGTGTCGGTTCAGGCCGCCATCCTCAACCTGCTCGCCGACCTGCAGGCCAAGGAGCAGGTGAGCTACCTGTTCATCTCCCACGACCTGGGCCTGGTGCGGTACCTGTCGGACCGGATCGCGGTGCTGTACCTGGGCCGGCTGATGGAGGTCGGGCCTGCCGAGCGGGTGTTCAGCGGGCCGCATCACCCCTATACCGAGGCGCTGCTGTCGGCGGTGCCGAGCCTGGACGGCGCGGTGCCGGAGCGGATCCGGCTGTCGGGCGAGATCCCGTCGGCGGCCAGCCCGCCGAGCGGCTGCGTGTTCCACACCCGCTGCCCGCGGCGGCTGGACACCGGCATCTGCGAGTCGACGGAGCCGCCGCTGGCCGAGGTTGAGCCCGGCCACCAGATGCGCTGCCATATCCCTATCGATCAGCTAACAAGGATGCAGGCGACCGGGTCGGCGCCGTGACATTGTCGGAACCGGCGCATAGCTTGTCCTTCCATTCGAGCCGGGCGGCTCACGGCGCCCGGTGCAGGTGTCCCGAGGAGGACCCGGAATGACCGCAAGAGATGACCGGCTGGACCGGCTGCGCGCTGGCCAGAATGAAGTCGGCAATCACGTAATTGACGAGTTCGTGGCCGGCCGGCTGGCCCGCCGTGACTTCATCCGCCGGGCCGCGGTGGTCGGCCTGTCGGCCCCGGTGATCGGCGGGGTCCTGGCCGCCTGCGGCTCGAGCAGCCCGTCCGCCTCGACCCCGTCGGGCGGCGGCGGCAAGTCCGGCGCCACCATCAGGGTCGGCATCGTGACCCCCACCGCTGAGATCAACCCGGTGACCGTCGCCGACCAGGGCGGCCTGGACATGCTCGGCCAGACCGGTGAGTACCTGTGCCTGTCCAACCAGCAGCTCAAGCTGCAGCCGGTGCTGGCTACCAGCTGGACTTCCAACACCAAGGCCGACGTGTGGACCTTCAAGCTCCGCCAGGGGGTCAAGTTCCACGACGGCAGCCCGATGACGGCCGACGACGTGGTCTACACCTACCAGCTGCAGGCCAACCCCAAGAGCGGGTCCAACGCGCTGTCGGCGCTGGGCGGCGTGCTCACCCCCAGCGGGGTCAAGAAGGTGGACGACTTCACCGTCGAGTTCCACCTCGAGGCGGCGAACGGGAACTTCCCGTACCTGACCTCCTCCGACAACTACAACATGATCATCCTGCCCAAGGGCTACGACCCCGGTAAGTGGCAGAGCTCCTTCATCGGCACCGGCCCGTTCAAGATGAAGTCCTACACGCCCAAGCAGGGCGCCAGCTTCGTCCGCAACGAGGACTACTGGGGCACCAAGGCCAAGCCGGCCGGCACCGAGTTCACCTTCTACGACACCCCGACCCCGTCGGTCCTGGCGCTGACCAGCGGCACCATCGACGTGCTCGGGCAGTTCTCGGTCAGCGGCGGCCAGCAGCTGCTGAGCGGCAGCTACAACGTGATCAAGCTGAAGTCCAGCGCGCACCGCGAGCTGTCGATGCGCTGCGACCAGGCGCCCTTTACTGACCCGCGGGTGCGCCAGGCCATCGCGCTGACGCTGGACCGGCCGGCCATCATCCAGGCGCTGTTCAAGGGCTTCGCCGACCTGGGCAACGACAGCCCGTTCGCGCCGGTGTTCCCGTCCACCAACACCAGCGTCCCGCAGCGGGCCAAGGACCTGGCCAAGGCCAAGTCGCTGCTGTCCGCGGCCGGCCACGGGAGCGGGTTCAAGACCCAGCTGATCGGCAACAACATGCTGGAGATCCCGCAGTACGCGCAGATCGTCGCGGAGGCGGCCAAGCAGATCGGGGTGTCGATCAACGTCAAGATCGAGTCGTCCTCGGTCTACTACGGCAAGGCCACGTTCGGGAACTCCGACTGGCTGGACGCGACGATGAGCATGGTCGACTACGGGCACCGCAGCGTCCCGAACGTCTTCCTGACCGCGCCGCTGCAGACGATCAACGCCAAGAAGGGCACCGGGTCCTGGAACGCGGCGCACTTCAACAACGCCCAGTACGACAAGCTGTCCAACCAGTACATCGCGACGGTGGACCTGACCACCCAGCGGAAGATCGCCGGGCAGATCGAGACCCTGCTGCTGGAGCAGACGCCGATCATCTTCGGTTACTTCTACAACTACCTGACCGCCACGGCGAAGAACGTGACCGGGGCTTACCCGACCGCGATCGGCCACATCTTCCTGTGGAACACGGTCAAGGGCTGAGGCAGCACGCTGACCGGCACTGACCCAGGCGGCCTGTGGCTCCGGTTCCTGTCCGGGCCCGATATTGACAGCCTCGGGCTGACCGGGGCGGAGATCGTCGCCGCGGTGGAGAGCGCGGTCCTGGCCCACGGCCAGGGCCGCGCTCTCGCCGAGCCGCGGATGCACCTGATGCCCCCCAACGACGGGGCCGGGCACTTCAACGTGCTGCGCGGCCACCTGGGAGTCAGCGGCATCAAGGTGGTCGGCGATTTCGTCACCAATTACGAGCGGGGACTGCCCAGCGAGCTGGGCCTGCTGACGCTGTATGACCCGGCCACCGGCATCCCGCTGGCCATCATGGACGCCACGATGATCACCGCCGCCCGGACCGGGGCGATGACCGCGGTCGGCGCCCGTTACCTGGCCCGGCCCGACGCCCGGGTCCTCGGCCATGTTGGCGCCCGCGGCACCGCGTTCTGGAACGTCGTCCTGCTGGATGGCATGTTCGACCTGGCCGAGATCCGGGTGACCAGCGCGCGGCCCGAATCGCGGGAGGCCTTCGCCGAGCAGCTGCGCCAGGTCACCGCCACCCCGGTCCGCGTCGCGGCCACCGCTGACGAGACGTTCGAGGGCGCCGACATCCTGGTCGAGGCGTCCCGGCTGACGCGGCCGGAGCCGCTGCTGCATACCCGGCTGGTGCAGCCCGGCGCCTTCGTCGTGCCCTACGGCACGATCAGTGCCGTCGAGCTGGACCTGCTGGACGTGATGGACAAGGTCGTGGTCGATGACTGGGCGGAGTCCCGGGCCGGCCGGCTCGGGGCGCTGCGGCCGCACGTCGACAGCGGCCGGCTGTCGGAGCAGTCCCTGCACGCCGAGCTGGGCCAGATCGTGGCCGGGCAGCGGCCAGGGCGGGAACGGCCGGACGAGCGGATCCTGCTGTGGCACCGCGGCCTGCCCATCCTGGACATCGCCGTCGGCCAGCTGATCCTGCGCCGGGCCGAGCAGGCCGGGGCCGGCACGATGCTGCGGTACCGGTAGCCGTGGCCGCGACGCACGTCCTGACCGCCGCCGCCGACCTGGATCCGGCGCTCATCTCGCTGGTCGCCGCCGGCGACCAGGTCACGCTCGCGCCGGAGCTGGCCCGGCAGGTCGACGCTCGGTGCGCCGCGGCCCGCGCGGTGCTGGCCGGCGGGCAGGCGGTGTACGGCGTCAGCACCGGGATGGGCGCGCTCAGCAGCGTCGCCCTGACCGAAGCCGAGCAGGCCCGGCACCAGGCCAACCTGATGCTGGGCCGGGCCACCGGCGGCCCGCCGTGGCTGCCGCCCGCCGACGTCCGGGCGCTGTTCGCGGTGCGGCTGGCCACCTTCCTGACCGGGGACGCCGGGGTGTCGGCGGCGCTGTGCCGCAGGCTGACCGACTTCCTGGCGGCCGGCCTGGTTCCGGCCGTCCCCGCCGGGGCCGCCGGGACCGCGGGCGAGATCGTGCCGAGCGCGCACGCGTTCGGCCCGCTGACCGGGGCCGGCAGCGTCCTGACCGCGGACGGCGCCAGCGTCCGGCCCGCCGGCGAGGCGCTGGCCGGCAGCGGGCTGGGGGCGTTCTCGCTCGGCCCCAAGGAAGGCATCGCGCTGCTGGCCGGAGTACCGGGCGCGACCGCGCTGAGCCTGCTGGCCGAGGCCGAGGCCGCCACCGTGGCGCAGATGCTGGAGTCCGCCGCTGCGCTGTCGATCGCCGCCATCGGCGCACCGCGCGATCCGTATGAGGCGCTGTGTGCCCGCGGCGATGAGGTGCAGGCGGCGGTGCTCGCCCGACTGCGGCAGCGGCTGTCCGGCGCCGCGGCTGACGCGGCGGCAGGCCGGGAACCGCGGATGCTTCAGGCACCGGTGTCCTTCCGGGTCGCCGGGCCGGTGCTGGCGCACCTGGCCCGGTCGGCCGCCGCGCTGGCCGCCGCCGTCCGCCGGGCGCTGGCCGGCGTGACCGACTCCCCCGCCTTCACCGGCGACCGGTTCATCGGGACGGCCGGGTTCCACGGGATCGACCTGGCCGCGCACTGCGACCAGCTGACCGCGGCGGTCGCGCACGCGGCCGAGGTGGGTGCCGCGCGGACGCACCGGCTGCTCGACCCCAAGGTCACCCGCCTGCCGGCCCAGCTGGCCGCCCGGCCCGGACCCGACGCCGGGCTGGTCGCCGTGCACAAGCGCGCGGCCGGCGAGGTGCACGCCTTGCGCCGGCTGGCCGCGGGCACCGCCGCCTTCGGCACCATGGAAACCTCCGGTGGCCAGGAGGATGTCCAGTCCTTCGCGTGGGCGGCAGCGATGAACCTGCGGGCGGCGCTGCGGCACGCCCGGCTGGTCGCGGCCTGCGAGGTGCTGACCGCATTCCAGGCCGCCACGCTGGCCGGCGGACTGGCCGGCGGACTGGCCGGCAGCGGCGGCGCGGGCCTGGTCACGGCCGCGGACCTGGTCAGGGTGCTGGCCGGGATCGTCGAGCCGGTGACCGCCGACCGGCCGCTGGGGCCCGACATCGAGCGGCTGGCCGCCGGGAGCTGGCTGGCCTGAGGCCAGGTCGGCCCCCCGCCACGGTGCGGGGACCGGTGCATAATGGCGGTGTCGCCAGCAGCAGGCAACCAGCTGGTTAAAGGAGGTCAGCGTGTCCGTCGTCACGGTCAGCTCAGGCGGGTCAGGAACTACCAGGCAGGTGCCTCCCGCCGCGCCAGCCGCCGAGGGCGGTACCGGGCTGAAGCCCGGCTGGGGGGTCAGCCCCGAGCGGCAGCAGGCGATCGCGGACACGATGGGCCACCTGGCACCGCTGAGCGGCCGGCTCTCCCCGGCCCAGCTGCGGGCCATCACCACGACGCTGGGCGCCCGCCGCGAGCTGTGGGCCGACCTGGTGGTGCATGACCCGGACGTGCGCTGGTACCTGCCACTGCACCGGTCCAACTCCTGTGATGTCTGGCTGCTGGCCTGGGAGCGCGGCCAGGACACCGACTGGCACGACCACGGCGGCTCGTCCGGCTCGTTCGCGGTGGCCGAGGGCAGCCTGCTGGAGCAGTACCGGGTGCCCAGCGGCCGGCGGCTGGCCCGGCGGCGGCTCGCCGCCGGGGAGGCGGTCGCCTTCGGCCCCGGCCACGTGCACGATGTCGCGCACGGCGGCGAGGGGTCCTCGACCAGCATTCACGCCTACTCACCGCCGCTGTCGGCGATGACCTACTACACCGGCACCGACTACGGGCTGATCGCGCGGGAGACCGTGGCCATTGACGGCCCGGAGGGCGCCCGCGGCCGCGGCGGCGCGGACACCGCGCTGGCCCTGGCCAACGCCTCGGCCGCCCGGCTGACCTCCGACGCGCTGCCGGACGCCGCCCCGGCCATCGACGAGCTGCTGGCCGAGGCCCGCAGCGGCCTGCACCGGCTGCGCCCGGAGGCCGCGTTCGCGGCCATCACCGACGGGGCCGCGCTGGTCGACATCCGGCCGCTGGAGCAGCGGATCGTGGAGGGCGAGGTGCCGGGCGCGATCATCATCGGCCGCAACGTGCTGGAGTGGCGACTGGACCCGCGCAGCGAGGCCCGGATCCCGGCGCTGGCCCGGCCCGATGTCCGGGTCATCGTGATGTGCTCGCAGGGCTATGCGTCCTCGCTGGCCGCGACCTCGCTGCGGCGCATCGGGCTGCCCGAGGTGACCGACCTGGACGGCGGGTTCCAGGCCTGGCAGGCGGCCGGCCTGCCGGTCCGGACCGCGCAGGCGCTGGGCTAGGCCCGGCCCGCCCGCAAGCATGACAGCTGCGACCGACGACTCACTTCCCGAGCACCGGCACCGGGACGTTTCCGGCGGCTGGCTGCGGCCGGCCGTGTTCGGGGCCATGGACGGCCTGGTCACCAACGTCGCGCTGATCTCCGGGGTGGAGGGCGGCGGCGGCTCGTGGCACACGGTGGTGCTGACCGGCCTGGCCGGCCTGGCCGCCGGGGCGTGCTCGATGGCCGCCGGGGAGTTCGTGTCGGTGTCCTCGCAGAACGAGCTGGTGGCCGCCGAGGTCCGCAAGGAGCGGATCGAGCTGGAGCGCAACCCGGTCGGCGAGCTGCGTGAGCTGGCCGAGGTATTCATCCGCCGCGGCGTGGACGCCGACCTGGCCAGCCAGGTCGCGATGCAGGTCTCCGCGCATCCGGAGGAGGCGCTGCGGGTGCACGTGCGCGAGGAGCTCGGGGTCGATCACCAGGACCTGCCCTCGCCCGTGGTGGCCGGCGCAGCGTCGCTGCTGACCTTCTCCATCGGCGCGCTGATCCCGCTGCTGCCCTACCTGGCCGGCTTCCGGTCGCTGCCCGCGGCGCTGATCCTGGCCTGCCTGGCCGCCTTCGCGGGCGGCGGGCTGGTCGCGCGGATCACCGCGCGGCCGTTCCTGCGCGGGGCAGCGCGGCAGCTGCTGCTGGCGGCCGGGGCCGCCGCGCTGACGTTCGCCATCGGCACCCTGGTCGGCGTGGTCAGCGGCTGACCTCGCCGGGCTGACCACGCCTGGCTGGACAGCCAGCGCCGGCGCGGTGCTCAGCCGGACGGGTACCTCGCCCGGCGGAGCCGGTCAGTGATGGTGGCCGCCGCCGCCCCCGCTGTCGCCGCCCCCGCCGCCACCGCCGTGGTGGCCGCCGCCGAGGAAACCGCCGCCATGGTGCCCGCTGCCGTGCCCGCCAAAGATCCCGCCGCCGTGGTGACCATGGCCATGACCGGGCTGCCCGGACATCTGCTCGTTGTAAGTCCGCCAGGCCTCTTCGTAGGCCTCCTTGCCACCCATCCTGGCCTGCATCGCCCGGGTCAGCACCAGCCGCACGACGAAGACAGCGGCGAAGACGCCGACGATGAAAATGAGGATCGCGATCGTGAAGATGCCCACCGGGCGCCTCCCCCAGGCTCAGGGACGAGACCGGACCGGCCCCGCTCCGGCCGGCTGATCTGAGTGGGATTGCGCCCTGCAGCCGCCGCCCGGCGCGTTTATCGTCGCCCAGCGCAGGGCCGTTGTAAACACCGCCTGCGCCCGGCGTGAATCGGATGGCCGGGTCGCGCTCACCGGGCGGCGGCCGGGCCGCCGGGCCTGCCGCGAGTCAGCTTGCTACCAGGGGTCGGGCCCCAGCGAGTCATCGGCGTGATGGCCGGGCGTGGACAGCAGCTCCAGGTCCGATTCGACCATCATCGTGACCAGCTCCTCAAAGCCGATCTTCGGTTCCCAGCCCAGCTCCTCGCGGGCCCGGGATGGGTCGGCACACAGCCGGTCCACCTCGGCGGGCCTGATGAAGGCGGCATCGGTCACCACGTGGTCGCGCCAGTCCAGGCCCGCGACGCGGCAGGCCCGGTCGACGAGTTCCTCCACCGAGTGAGTCACCCCGGTGCCGATGACGTAGTCGGCCGGGTCGTCGCGGCCGAGCATCAGGTGCATGGCCCGCACGTAGTCGCCGGCGAACCCCCAGTCCCGCACGGCCCCGAGGTTGCCCAGCCGCAGCTGCCGCTCGAAGCCGAGCTTGATCTTGGCCACGCCCAGCGAGATCTTGCGGGTGACGAACTCGGCGCCGCGGCGGGGCGACTCGTGGTTGAACAAGATCCCCGAGACCGCGAACATCCCGTAGGACTCGCGGTAATTCTGCGTCAGGAAATGGCCGTAGGCCTTGCCCACCCCGTAGGGGCTGCGCGGGTGAAAAGGCGTTCGCTCGGTCTGCGGTGACTCCCGCACCTGGCCGAACATCTCCGAGGACGACGCCTGGTAAAAGCGGATCTGACCGCGGCCCGGGCTGCGCGAGGCGCTGATGCCGCTGCAGACCCGGATCGCCTCCAGCACCCGCAGCACGCCCAGCCCGGTGACCTCGCCGGTCAGCTCGGCCTGCTGCCAGGACATCGGCACGTAGGAGATGGCCGCCAGGTTGTAGACCTCGTCGGGCTGCACGCGCTCGACAGCGGAGATCAGGCTGCCCTGGTCCAGCAGGTCACCGCGGACCAGCTGGACGTCGCCCAGCAGCTCGCGCAGCTGGCGGATCCGCGGGTTGGCCTGACCCCGCACCAGGCCCCACACGTCGTAGCCCTGAGCCACCAGGTGCTCGGCTAGATAAGAGCCGTCCTGCCCGGTGATCCCGGTGATCAGCGCACGTCGGTTCAGCGGTTCCTCCGCTCCTCGGGCGGGCCGGCGACAGCCGGCCTACGTCGCGGCAGCTTACATTTAGCCCGGTTGCGGCGACACACGCCACTTACGGCTGGGGCGCAGGGGCACGGAAGGTACTCCCTGGTAATGTTCCTCGCCTAGGGGGTCACGCGGGCGCGCCTAGGGCGGGCGGCCAGCGGCGGACAAGGAGGCGCATTCTCGCGTGAGCACCGTACCAGCCCGTAGCCGGACCGCTGCTGCCCCGGAGCCGGCTGCCGGGACCGCCGTCGCGCCGGCCGGCCCGCCGGGCCCGGCTGACGGTGACCGCCCGCTGCGCGTGGCGCTGCTGTCGTACCGCAGCAAGCCGCACTGCGGCGGCCAGGGAATCTACCTGCGGCACCTGTCCCGCGAGCTGGCCGCGCTCGGCCACCAGGTCGAGGTCTTCTCCGGGCAGCCCTACCCGGAGCTGGAGCCCGGCCCGGTGCTGCGGACCGTGCCCAGCCTGGACCTGTACGCCGATGAGGACCCGTTCCGGACTCCCGGCCTGAGTGAGTACCGGGACTGGATCGATGTGCTCGAGGTCACCACGATGTGGACCGGCGCGTTCCCCGAGCCGCTCACCTTCAGCCTGCGCGCGCTGCGCGAGCTGCGCAGCCGCCGCGCCGATTTCGACATCGTGCACGACAACCAGGTGCTGGCCTACGGGATGCTCGGCATCCCGCGGCTGGGCCTGCCCCTGGTCACCAGCATTCACCACCCGATCAGCGTGGACCGCCGGATCGAGCTGGCCGAGGCCCGCGGCTGGTCCCGGCTGACTAAGCGCCGCTGGTACTCCTTCGTGCGGATGCAGAGCCGGGTGGCCCGCCGGGTCGGCCCGGTGCTGACCGGCTCGCAGTCCTCGCGCGATGACATCTGCCGCGACTTCGGGGTGCCGGCCAGCCAGGTGACGGTGATCCCGCTGGGCGTGGACACCCGGCTGTTCTACCCCCGGCCGGGGCCGCGGGTGCCGGGCCGGGTAGTCGCCGTAGCCAGCGCGGACTCCCCGGTCAAGGGCGTGAGCACGCTGCTGCGGGCCTTCGCCAAGGTGATCACCGAGCAGGACGCGGAGCTGACCCTGGTCGGCCGGCCGACGCCGGGCGGGCCGACTGACCGGCTCGTCGGCGAACTGGCGCTCGGCGACCGGGTGCGGTTCGTGACCGGGATCAGCGACGCGGAGCTGGCCGGCCTGCTGGCCAGCGCGGAAGTGGCCGTCGTCCCCTCGCTCTACGAGGGCTTCTCGCTGCCGGCCGTGGAGCACATGGCGTCGGGCACGCCCCTGATCGCGACCCGGACCGGCGCGCTGCCGGAGGTCACCGGGGATGCCGCGCAGCTGGTCACGCCCGGCGACCCGGAAGAGCTCGCGAGCGCGCTGCGGACCCTGCTCGGCTCGCCGGCCGAGCGCGCCCGGCTGTCGGAGCTGGCCCTGCAGCGAGTCCGGGAGCGGTTCGCGTGGCCCGCCGTGGCCCGGGCCACCGTCGCGGAGTACCGGCGCGCCATGGCGGGCGCCGCATGCTGACCGTCGACTTCGCCCGGCTGCCGGTCGGGCCGGGCAGCCGTGTCCTGGACCTGGGCTGCGGCGCGGGGCGGCACGCCTTCGAGTGCCTGCGCCGCGGCGCGCAGGTCGTCGCGCTCGATACCGACCGGAAAGAACTGCAGCAGGTCGCCGCCATGGCGGCGGCCATGCGCGAGGCCGGCGAGGCGCCGCCCGGCAGCCGGGCCGCCTGCGTGGCCGGCGACGCGACGGCCATGCCGTTCCCGGACGCCAGCTTCGACGTGGTGATCGCCGCCGAGGTGCTGGAGCACATCCCGGCCGACCAGCGCGCCCTGGCCGAGATCAGCCGGGTGCTGGCGCCCGGCGGCACGGCCGCTGTCACCGTGCCGGCCTGGCTGCCGGAGCGGATCTGCTGGCGGCTGTCCGACGACTACCACAACGTGCCGGGCGGGCACGTCCGCATCTTCACCCGCCGCGAGCTGGAGACCAAGATGGCCGCGGCCGGGCTGGCCGTAGGCGGGCATCACCAGGCGCACGCGCTGCACGCCCCGTACTGGTGGCTGAAGTGCGCCGTCGGCGTGCACGACGACGACCACCCGCTCGCGCGGGCCTATCACCGGCTGCTGGTCTGGGACATCATGAAGCAGCCGCGCGTCACCAGGCTGGCCGACCGGGCGCTGAACCCGGTGCTGGGCAAGAGCCTGGTGGTCTACTCGACCAGGCCGCAGGCGGGCGAGCCCGCCCGGCCCGGGCCGGGCGCGACGAGCTCGCGGGCCGGCCAGGACAGCACCGGCACAGGCGACGGGGGACCCGCCGGGACGCCATCGCGGCTGGTCGCCGCGGCGCCTGGCCCGGCGGGCGGCGCCACGGACATCAAGGAGGCGCATGCGGGGGCATGAACGCCCGGACGGCTGGGTGCCGGAGGTTGCCGGCATCCTGACTGCGGACCAGCTCATCGCCACGGGCGAGAGCATTGCCGCGGTCCAGCAGCCGGACGGCGCAATCGGCTGGCCGGACGGGCACGTGGATGCCTGGAATCATGTCGAGTGCGCGATGGCGCTGTCGGCCTGCGGGCTGCGCGGGCCCGCCCGGCGCGCGTACGCGTGGCTGGCGGCGACCCAGCGGCCGGATGGCTCCTGGCCGGTGCAGACCGCCGACGGCGCCGCGGCCGACCTGGCCGCCGAGAGCAACCACGCCGTCTACCCGGCGGTCGGGGTCTGGCACGAGTTCCTGGTGACCGGCGAGGCGGGGTTCGCGATCCGGATGTGGCCGTTAGTCCGCGCCGGAGTGGAATTCGCGCTCGGCCTGCAGGCGCCCGGCGGCCAGATCATCTGGCGACGGCGCGGCGACGGCACCGCCGACGACTACGCCCTGCTGGCCGGATGCGCCAGCATGTATCACGGGCTGCGCTGCGCCATCGCGCTGGCCGACCACCTGGGCTACGCCCAGCCCGGCTGGGAACTGGCCGCCGACCAGCTCGGCCACGCGGTCGCCTGCCACGACAGCGCCTTCGCCGACAAGAGCCGCTATGCCATGGACTGGTACTACCCGGTGCTCGGCGGGCCGCTGCGCGACGCCGGGCCGCAGCCGGCCGCCGACCGCATCGCGCAGGACTGGGACACCTTCGTCGTGCCGGGCCTGGGCATCCGCTGCGTCAGTGACCAGCCCTGGGTGACCGGCGCGGAAACCTGCGAGCTGGCCATCGCGCTGGACAGCATCGGCGACCAGGCCCGCGCGCTGGACCTGCTCGACCAGATTCAGCACCTGCGTGAGCCGGGCGGTGCTTACTGGACTGGCTGGCAGTACGCCAATCAGGCGCACTTCCCCGGTGAGCAGAGCAGCTGGACGGCGGCTGCGGTCGTGCTGGCCGCCGACGCGCTGTCCGGGGCCACCAGCGGCGCGGGCATCTTCGCCAACGCCGCGACGGGCCGGCCAGGCGCCGCCGGGCCCGGCCGGGCCGGCGCAGACGGTGCGAGCGGGCGGCTGACGGCCGGATCGGCGGCCTGCGGCTGTGCCTCAGCCGATCCCGTCGCCGGCTCGCTCTAGCACCCGCAGCGACCCGGTGACCCGCACCTCGGTGAACGCGCCGGAGGCCAGCGCGCGCCGGTAGATCCGGTACGGTGCCTGCCCGCCGTCGGCCGGGTCGGGGAACACGTCGTGGATAGCCAGCGCACCGCCGGCCGCCACCCGCGGGGCCCAGCCCTCGTAGTCCGCGACGGCGGCCGCGTCGGTGTGGCCGCCGTCGATGAACAGCATCCCCAGCGGGGCCCGCCACAGCGCCGCCACCGCCGCCGACCGGCCCACCACGGCGATCACGTGCTCCTCCAGCCCGGTCGCGGCCAGCGTTGACCGGAAGTGCGGCAGGGTGTCCAGCAGGCCGGCATCCGGGTCGACCAGCCCGGCGTCGTGATACTCCCAGCCGGGCTGGTTCTCCTCCGAGCCGCGGTGGTGGTCGACGGTGATTACCACCTGGCCGGCCAGCCGGGCCGCCGCCGCCAGGTAGATCGTCGACTTGCCGCAGTAGGTGCCGATCTCAGCCACGGGGCCGCGGCCGGCGTAGGCCGCCGCCGTCTCGAACAGCGCCAGCCCTTCCGCCGGCGGCATGAACCCGCGTGCGGCCTCGGCCACCTGCCGCAGGTCATCAGGAAGCACGGCAGGACGGGCGGCAGCGGGAGCGGACGGGGCCGGGACCGGGCCGGCCAGGGGATCGGCATGCATGCCTCTTAGTGTGCCGGGCTGCCTTGCTGCGCGGGCCCGGACATGCTCTACTCCCCACAGAGCTGAGGAGGTCAGATGCGGGTGGAAGTCGACCGCGACGTGTGCGAGGCCAACGCCGTCTGCGCGGGCCTGGTTCCGGAGGTGTTCGAGGTCGATGACTCCGACGAGCTGCACATCCTGGTCACCGAGGTCCCGCCGCAGCTCGCCGACGGGGTCCGGCATGCGGTCGGCTCCTGCCCGAAGACGGCCCTGCGGCTGATTCCGTAACGACGTGGCCGGCGGCGAGTGCCGCCCGGGCCGCTCTCCCGCCCGGGGCCCGGGCCGCCTCGGACGCGGCCGGCCGTCCCCGGTGCGGCCGTCCGGCCCGGATGCGGCCGGCCGGTGCCCCGCGCGCGGGCCGGTCCGGCGAGCCGGTCCCGCCCGGCGGATAAGCTGCCCGGAGGCCAGACTGACCGTGACACGGGAGCTGCGCGGCGCCAGCCCGTTACGGAAAATCGGAGGGCAGCAGATGCGTGCAGGCCGGACGGGCCGGGGGCCGATCGTGGCCCTGGCGGCCGGAGCGCTCGCGCTCGGCCTGCTGGGCTGCTCGTCGGCCGGCCATCATCCCGGTGCCGACCCGGCCGGTGCCACCGGCACCGCGGGCGGGCCCGGGGCACCGTCGCCCGGCCAGCCGCGCGCCGGCCTGACCCCGGCGCAGCTGGCGGCCGCCTACAACCTGGGCCCGCTGCGCGCCCGCGGCATCGACGGCGCCGGGCAGACGATCGTGATCGTGGACTCGTTCGGCTCGCCGACCATCGGGCGGGACCTGGCGGCGTTCGACACCGCCTTCCGGCTGCGGGCCCCGGCGTTCCTGCATGTCCTGCAGCCGGCCGGGCCGGTGCCGGCCTACCGGCCGACGACGCTGCGCACCGGCTGGGCATCGGAGACCACCCTGGACGTGGAGTGGGCGCACGCGATGGCCCCGGCGGCGGGCATCGTGCTGGTGGAGACGCCGACGGCCGAGAATGAGGGCAAGACCGGATTCCCGGACATCGTGACCGCCGAGGATTACGTGATCCGCCACCATCTGGGTCAGGTGGTCAGCCAGAGTTTCGGCGCCACCGAGCAGACGTTCGCCTCGGCGGCGCAGCTGCGCTCCTTCCGCGAGCCGTACGTGCTGGCCGCGCAGCCGCAGTACGCCATCACCATGCTGGCGGCCAGCGGCGACTCGGGCGCCTCCGGCGAGACCTACGACATGAAGAGCCTGTATCCGCGCCGGGTGATCGAGTGGCCGGCCTCCGATCCGCTGGTCACCGCCGTCGGCGGCACGGCTCTGTCACTGACCCCGGCGGGGACGCGGCAGCGCCCGGACACCGTGTGGCCCGACAGCGGCGGGGGCCGCTCGGCGGTCTTCGCCCGGCCGGCCTACCAGGCCGGCGTGACGGGCATCACCCGCGGCCGCCGGGGCATCCCCGACATCTCCATGGACGGCTCGTGCACCAGCTCGGCGGCCATCTACGCCAGCTTCGCCGGCAGCAGCTCCGGGCACTGGCAGACCATCTGCGGGACGAGCATGGCCACCCCGCTCTTCGCCGGGATAGTGGCGCTGGCCGATCAGGCGGCCGGGCATGCGCTCGGGAACATCAACCCGGCGCTGTACCAGATGGCGGCCGCCCGCGATCCCGGCATCGTGGATGTGCTCAGCGGCGCCAACACGGTCCGCTCGGCGGCGAGCGGCGTCGTGGTGCACGGCTTCCGCGCCGCGCCCGGCTATGACCTGGCCTCGGGTGTCGGCACCGTCAACGCGGCCGATTTTGTTCCGGAACTGGCCCGGCTGGCCGGCCACGCCGGGGGCCAGGCCGCCGGCACCGCAACTCGCGGCACCCGCTAGCTACCCGGCCGCGCCGCCGCCCGGCCGCTCGGGTCTGCCCGGCCGCTCACCTCTGCCCGGCCGCTCGCGTCTGCCCGGGAGCCGCTGGCCGCGCCGGGCCGGCGGCGGTCCCGGTCCGGCCGGCCCCGCCTAGCTCAGCAGGCCGAAGCCGAGGGCAGCGCCGACGGCGATCAGGAGCACGCTGCCGAGCCGGGCACCGCGGCCGCCGGCGCGGCTGCCCAGCCAGGCGCCTATCTCCAGGCCGGCCAGCGACAGCGCGGCGCTGACCAGGCCGATGACCAGGGCGCCCGCCAGGATCGGCAGCCCGGCCGTGCCGAGGGCGAATCCGGCGACCAGGTTGTCGAGGCTGAGCGCCAGGCCGCTGAGCAGCAGCCGCGGCCCCCGGTCGGCGGGCGCCGAGCCGCCGGCGTCCGGACTCAGCAGGCCGTAGAGGCCGACCATGACCAGCAGGCCGCCGCCGATCCACCGGGTGGCCTCGCCGAGATGGCCCGCGACGTGGTCGCCGATGAGCAGGCCGACCACAGGCATGCCCGCCTCGAAGGCGCCGAAGACCAGGCCGACCCGCAGCCGGACGCGCGCATCCACCCCGCCGGTGCCCAGGCTGACGGCGGCGGCGAAGTTCCCCAGGCCCAGCGACACCGCGACCAGCAGCAGCGCCACCATCAGGACACCGTAGCGGGGCCGGCGGCGCCGCTGACCGGGCGGCCGGTGCCGGCGCAGCGCCGGACGGCTCGCTTACCGAGCTCGCTGAGCGGTATGCCTTAACTCGCGCGGCCGCTGACGGCCTGGTCCTGCCGGTACCGGGCCGGGATGCTGCCCACCACGTGTGCCAGCCGCACCCGGTCGCCCCGGTAGATGTAGCGGGTCAGCCGGATCGGCCGCTCGCTGCCGTAGGACGTCCGGTTCACCACGATCACCGGCACCCCGGTGGACAGCCCGAAGTAGGCGAGCTCCCGGCTGTCGGGCATCCGCGAGCTGATCTGATCGACGAAGCCCGCCTGCTCGTAGCCGAGCTCAGTGAGCAGCTTCATGGAGCCCTGCGGGATCTTCCCGGCCTGGGACAGCGGGGTATCGCCGGCCAGGTCCATGGGGAAGTAGGAGTTGAGCATCAGCCACGGCACGCCGTCCAGGTGCTGCGAGGTCCGCCGCACGATCACCGGGTCGGCGGGCGCGATCTGCAGGGCCTCAGCCACGCTCGGCGAGGCGGGCACGGTCTCGACGAGGAACCGGACCGTCTCCGGCTCACTCGGCCCGACGACCGGCAGGGCCTGCGACGCATGATGGATGCTGGGCTGCCCCTGCACCTGGGACAGCAGCGCCGTGAACGGCCGGGTCGGGGCCTGCACGAAGGTACCCAGGCCCTGCCGGGTGACCACCAGGCCCTGGTTCGTCAGCAGCGCCAGGGCGAGCCGGACGGTGTTGCGCGAGGCGTCATACTGCCGGACCAGGTCCGGCTCACTCGGCAGCCGGTCATCGGGCGCGAGCACGCCGCTGGTGATCTGGTTCCGCAGCTGATCAGCGATCTGCTGGTACTTCGCCTGCGCCGACACGCCGCCCGTCCCTCCCCGCACCGCGCTCACTTCACCGCGATCTCACCATTCGGATAGGTAGATGATACCCATTCTCAACGTTTCAAACAGTCCACTCATTGGTATGAGTCCAATCGACAGTAACAGCCGATCGAATCAGTAAGGGCACGGGGCCGGCCAGCAGTACCCGCCGCGCGGACGCGGCGGCAGGGAAACAACGGGGAAAGGTGAACGAACATGATCATCCTGCTGGTCATCGCCGCCATCGCGGTGAGCTTGCCGATGGCTGGCATCGTCGTGGTCAGCCTGGCCAGCCGGCGCGAGGACGCCGCGCAGAGCCTGAGCGGCCGGCCCTCCGGGGCCATCCAGATCGCGGCGCGGCGCGTAGTGGGGTTCCACGGGGCCGGGCTCGCACGCCGGCCGGCTCGCCGCGGGGGCAGCCGGCCGGCCCGTGCGGGACGCGGCCGGACCGACGATCCGGACTTCGCCGGCCTGCTGGCCAGCGCCGGGTCCGAGAAGCGGCGGATCGCGGCCTAGCCCCGGGGCCGTCCCGGACTGCGGCGCGGTCCGGGATGGCCGGCCGGTGGCCGGTCAGCCCCCGGCAGCACGTGTGCAGGTGACGGCGGTACCCGCGGGTGCCGCCGTCACGGCGTGCGGGGCAGGCCCGGGCCGGCAGGTTAGTCTGCCGTCATGCGAGTCGCGCTCTGCCAGCTGCCGGTCAGTTCCGATCCGTCCGCCAACCTGGCCCGGGTGGAGGCAGCGGTCACCAGCGCCGCCACCGCCGGCGCTCAGCTGGCCGTCTTTCCCGAGGGCATGCAGGCCCGGTTCTCCGCCGACCTGCGGCAGGTGGCGCAGCCGCTGGACGGCCCGTTCTGCACGGGCCTGGCGCAGGCGGCCCGGCGGGCCGGCCTGGCCATCGTGGCCGGGGTGTTCGAGCCGGCCCCCGGCGGGGACCGGGTCTACAACACGACCGTGGCGGTCGACGCCAGCGGGCGCATCACCGCCGCCTACCGGAAGATCCACCTGTTCGACGCGCTCGGCCAGCGCGAGTCCGACACCGTGGCGCCCGGCCAGGAACTGGTGCTCGCGGACCTGGCCGGCCTCCGCGTCGGCTTCCTGACCTGCTACGACGTCAGGTTTCCCGAGCTCGCCCGGGAGCTGGCGGCGGCCGGCGCCGACCTGCTGGTGCTCCCGGCCGCGTGGGCCGCCGGGCTGTTCAAGGAAGAGCACTGGGTGACCCTGGTCCGGGCCCGGGCGATCGAGAACACGATCTGGGTGGCAGCGGCCGGGCAGGTACCCGACCCCGCGGAGCGGCCCACGTCCGCGCCGACGGGGATCGGACGGAGCATGCTGGTGGACCCGATGGGCGCGGTGCGGCTTGATCTCGGCTCCGCAGAGCGGGTGGTGACCGGAGACGTCGACACGGCCATGACCGCGCAGGTGCGGTCGGTCCTGCCGTGCCTGGCCAACCGGCGCGACGACATCTTCGCGCGCACCGCGGTACCCGCTCCCTAGGGTTCCGGGACGGCTCAGCCCGCCCGGCGGCGGGCCATGGCCGCCGGCGGCGCCGCGCGGGCGGCAACCCCGCGCGCCGTGCGGACGGCCCGGGCGGCCCGGCGCAGCGCATCGAGCTCCTCCTCAGTCGCCAGCTCGGCGAACCGGCGCAGGGTCACGGGGCGGTCGCCACCGGAGCGCAGCGCCTCGGCCATCAGCCGCGCGTCGTGCTCCTCGCGGGCCTCAGCCGGCCAGTACCGCCAGGCCCGGCCCTGCTTCTCGCGCCGCAGCACGCCCTTGCCGTGCAGGATGGTCATGACCGTCATCACCGTCGTGTAGGCCACCGGCCGGGGATAGCACAGCCGCTCGCGCACCTCCCGCACCAGGCAGGGCTGGTCACGGGCCCACACGACCTCCATGACCGCGCTCTCCAGCTGGCCGAACTCCCGCATGTGGCAGCCACCTCCGGGCTCAGCTAAACACGGCGCCGCAGCGGGCGACGCCGGCCAGCAGCGGGCCCGGTGGAGGAATCCTGCACCGGGTCGGCGAATTGCCCGCCCGGTGCCTCGCCGGCAGCTGCCGGACCGCTGGCTGGCCCGGCGGCTGGTCCGCTGGCCGAGGGAACGCCGGCGGCTGCGGCCGCCGGACCCCCGGCCGGCAGCCGCGTCCCGGCCCGGTGCCGGCGCACCGCCCAGGCCGTCGCGACCGCGACCACCAGGGCCGCCGCCACGATGGCCAGCCCCGCGCCGACCCGGCGCTCGACCACCGTGTACGCCGACCCGGCCAGGTAACCCAGCAGGCAGTAGCCGACGCCCCAGATGATGCCCCCGATCATGTTGTAGATCAGGAACGACCGGTACCGGACCTGCGCCGCGCCGGCCACGGCCGGCATCAGCGCCCGGACGATGGCCACGAACCGCCCGGCCAGCACGCCCAGGCCGCCGCGCTCGCGCAGCACCGTGCGGGCCTTGTCCACGCCGCCGGGGATGCGGCTCAGCAGCCGGACCTGCCACAGCCGCTCCCCCATCCGGCGGCCGATCTCGTAGCCCACCAGCGGGCCGGCCACGGCGGTGCTGACCACCACGGCGATCAGCAGCCCGATCGATACCTGACCCCGGCTGGCCAGGACCCCCGCCAGCACGACAGCCGCCTCGCCGGGCAGGAAAAAGCCGAGGAAGATCGCCGTCTCGCCGAACACCAGGGCAGCCACCAGCGCGTAGGCCAGGCCGCCGCTGAGGTGGGTGAGCCCGTTCACCAGAGAACTCACTGGCCGTCCTTTCCCCGGGGGTACTGCAGGCTCTCATGCGTGACGCGGCCGGGCAGGCACCCCCTTGCGCGGTCCGACCGGGATCTAGTAGGACATCTTGCGTCGTCCGCTGATGATCCGGGAAGGGGGCGAAGATGCCCGCTGCCTCGCAGCCATTCGCGGCCGCCGCTACGACCGGCGGATTCCTGCGCCAGCAGGCGTCGTTCGCGAGCCGGATCACCAGGGACGGCTCGAGCGGCTTCCCGGCCGAGCCGGGCCGGTATCAGCTGTACGCCTCGCTGGCCGACCCCTGGTCACACCGCGCGCTGATCGTACGCCGCCTGCTGGGCCTGGAGCGGGTCATCGGGCTGACCCTCACCGACCCGATCCCCGGCGAGCGCGGCTGGCGCTTCCCGGACGCCAGCGGCGGCCGCGACCCGGTCACCGGGGCGACCTGGCTGGCCGAGCTGTACCTGGCCACCGATCCGGCCTATGCCGGGCGCTGCACCGTCCCGCTGATCTGGGACGTCCGCGCGCAGCGCATCGTGACCAACGACTTCCCCCAGATCACGGTCATGCTGGAGACCGAGTTCGCGGACTATCACCGCCCTGACGCGCCCGACCTGTACCCGCCGGCACTGCGCCGGGAGATCGACGCGGTCGGAGCGCTCATTCATCACACGGTCAACAGTGGCGTGTACAAGGCTGGCCTGGCCACCTCGCAGGCCGCCTACGAGGAAGCCTTCGACGCCCTGTTCACCACGCTGGACGCGCTGGAGGAGCGGCTGGGCCGGCGCCGTTTCCTGCTCGGCGGCCAGGTCAGCGAGGCCGACGTGCGGCTGTTTCCCACGCTGGCCCGGTTCGACGCCGTTTACTACGTGCACTTCAAGTGCAACCTGCACCGGCTGGCCGACTACCAGCACCTGTGGGCCTACGCCCGGGACCTGTACCAGCGGCCGGGATTCGGCGACACCACCGACTTCGGCCAGATCAAGCGGCATTACTACCAGACGCAGGACTGGATCAACCCGTCGCGGATCGTCCCCAAGGGCCCGTATGTGAGCTGGCTGGAACCTCACGGCCGGGACCGGCTGCCCGCGTAAGCTGTTCCGCGTCCCGCTCCGGGGTCTGCGCAGGGCCGTGCCCGGCGGGCGCCGGGTAGCCTTACTCATCGGGGCCAATGACAGCGAATCCAGCTTCGGAAGAGGGCGATGTCCGCCGTGTCTTCTGAGTCTCCGCGTGCATCCGCGGACCTCAACGCGCAGGTAGCCGACCGTACCCCGGCTCGAGGGCCGGGCCGCCGCAACGGGTCAGCAGGGCCCGATGGCGGCCCCGCAGCCGCCGGCACCGACTTCGGCCCTAATCAGTGGCTGGTGGACGAGCTGTATCAGCGCTACCAGGCGGACCCCAGCTCGGTCGACCGCGCCTGGTGGAACTTCTTTGCTGACTATCACCCGCAGCCGGGTGATCTGGCCGCCGCGGCGACCGCGTCCGCCGGACCCGCTCCGGCGACCGCCCCCGCCCCGCCGGCCCGGCCTGCCGCGCCGGTCCCGCCGGCGGCCCCGGCCGCGCCTGCCGCGCCTGCCGCGCCGGCCAGCCGGCCGGACGCCGCGCCCGCGCCGGCACCTGGCCCGGCTCCGGCGGCGGCTCCGGCTCCGGCTCCGGCGGCGGCCCGGCCTGCCGCGCCGGCCGCTCCCGCGGGCGACCAGGTGCGCCTGCGCGGCGCGGCCGCCCGGACAGCCGCCAACATGGCGGCCAGCCTCGTCGTTCCGACCGCTACCAGCGTGCGCGCGGTCCCGGCCAAGCTGCTCGTCGACAACCGCATCGTGATCAACAACCACCTGGCCCGCGGCCGGGGCGGCAAGGTGTCGTTCACCCACCTGATCGGCTACGCCGTCGTCCGCGCGCTGGCCGCGGTCCCGGAGATGAACGACTCCTATACCGAGGTCGACGGCAAGCCGGCGCTGATCCAGCCCGGCGGGATCAACCTGGGCCTGGCCATCGACATCGCCAAGCCTGACGGGTCCCGCCAGCTTCTGGTGCCGAGCATCAAGTCCGCGCAGCACATGGACTTCCGCCAGTTCTGGATCGCCTACGAGGACATCGTCCGCAAGGCCCGGACCGGCAAGCTGACGGTGGAGGACTTCGCCGGGACAACGATCAGCCTGACCAACCCCGGCACGATCGGCACCGAGCACTCGGTGCCGCGCCTGATGCAGGGCCAGGGCTGCATCGTCGGCGTCGGCGCGATGGAGTACCCGGCGGCCTACCAGGGCGCCTCCGATGAGTCGCTGGCCCGGATCGCGATCAGCAAGACCGTGACGCTGACCTCGACCTATGACCACCGGATCATCCAGGGCGCTCAGTCCGGGGAGTTCCTGCGGGCCATCCACCACCTGCTGCTCGGCGGCGACGGCTTCTACGAGGAGATCTTCGAGGCGCTGCGGATCCCGTATGAGCCGGTCCGCTGGGAGCGCGACATCCAGGCCGGCCACGAGGACGACGTCACCAAGGGCGCCCGGGTCCAGGAGCTGATCCACGCCTACCGGGTCCGCGGGCACCTGATGGCCGACACCGACCCGCTGGAGTACCGCCAGCGCAAGCACCCCGACCTGGACATCAACCAGCACCGCCTGACCCTGTGGGACCTGGAGCGGGAATTCGCCACCGGGGGCTTCGGCGGCGAGCCGCGGATGCAGCTGCGCAAGATCCTGGGCGTGCTGCGGGACTCCTACTGCCGCACCGTCGGCGTGGAGTACATGCATATCCAGAACCCGGAGGAACGGGCCTGGATCCAGGACCGGGTCGAGCGCCCGCACGGCCGGCCGGACAAGGACGAGCAGCTGCGCATCCTGTCCCGGCTGAACGTGGCCGAGGCGTTCGAGATGTTCCTGCAGACCAAGTTCGTCGGCCAGCGCCGGTTCTCGCTGGAGGGCGCCGAGTCGCTGATCCCGCTGCTGGACGCCGTGCTCACCGAGGCGGCCCACGGCCAGCTGCATGAGTCCGTCCTCGGCATGGCGCACCGGGGCCGGCTGAACGTGCTGGCCAACATCGTGGGCAAGTCCTACGGCCAGATCTTCAACGAGTTCGAGGGCAACCTGGACCCGGGCACGACGCACGGCTCCGGCGACGTGAAGTACCACCTGGGCGCCGAGGGCACCTACCGGGTGGATGACGGCACGGCCATCCGCACCTCGCTGGTCGCCAACCCCAGTCACCTGGAGGCCGTCGACCCGGTCACCGAGGGCGTCGTCCGGGCCAAGCAGGACGTGCTCGACATGGGCGACGAGGACGGCTACACCGTCCTGCCGATCCTCATCCACGGGGATGCCGCGTTCGCCGGGCAGGGCGTGGTGGCCGAGACGCTGGAACTGTCCCAGCTGCGCGGCTACCGCACCGGCGGCACGGTGCATATCGTGGTCAACAACCAGGTGGGCTTCACCACCGCGCCGGAGTCCTCGCGGTCCAGCGTCTACTCGACCGACGTGGCCCGGGCGATCCAGGCGCCGATCTTCCACGTCAACGGCGATGACCCCGAGGCCGTGGTCCGGGTCGGCCGGCTGGCCTTCGCCTACCGGCAGGCGTTCGCCAAGGACGTCGTCATCGACATGATCTGCTACCGGCGGCGCGGTCACAACGAGACCGACAACCCGTCGTTCACCCAGCCGCTCATGTACGACCTCATCGACGCCAAGCGCTCGACGCGCAAGATCTACACCGAGTCGCTGATCGGCCGCGGTGACATCACGATGGAGGAGGCCGAGCAGGCGCTGCGCGACTACCAGCGCGAGCTGGAGCGCGCCTTCACCGAGACTAAGGACTCCCTGGGCCGGCCGCCCGAGCCCGGCGCCGTGGCCCGCCCCGTGACCGGGGAGGCGCCCGCCGACCACAGCGCGGTGCCGACGCTCATCTCGGCCGAGACCGTCAAGGCGATCATCGGCACTCAGCTCAACATGCCGGACGGGTTCACCCCGCACCCGCGGCTGCTGCCCCAGCTGCAGCGTCGCGCGGCCATGGTGGAACAGGACCAGATCGACTGGTCCACCGGCGAGCTGCTGGCGTTCGGCTCGGTGCTGATCGACGGTCACGCGGTCCGGCTGATCGGCCAGGACTCCCGGCGCGGCACGTTCGGCCAGCGGCACGCCGTGCTGGTGGACCGGCACACCGGCGAGGAGTACACGCCACTGCGCCAGTTCAACGGGCCGAGCGCGAAGTTCCACGTGTACGACTCGCTGCTGTCGGAGTACGCGGCGGTCGGATTCGAGTACGGCTACTCGGTGGCCCGGCCCGACGCGCTGGTCTGCTGGGAAGCGCAGTTCGGTGACTTCATCAACGGCGCGCAGACGATCGTGGATGAGTTCATCAGCTCCGGGGAGCAGAAGTGGGGCCAGCGCTCCGGTGTCGTGCTGATGCTCCCGCACGGCTATGAGGGCCAGGGCCCGGACCACTCCTCCGCCCGGATCGAGCGCTTCCTGTCGCTGTGCGCGCAGGACAACATGACCGTGGCCGTGCCGAGCACGCCAGCCAGCTACTTCCACCTGCTGCGCTGGCAGGCGCTGTCGGAGCGGGTCAAGCCGCTGATCGTGTTCACGCCCAAGTCGCTGCTGCGGCTGAAGGCCGCGACCTCCGCGACGGCGGACTTCACCACCGGCTCGTTCCAGCCAGTGCTCTCCGACCCGGCATTCTCCGCTCCCGGCCCGGCGGGCGGGCAGCCGGATCCCGCGGCCGTGCGGCGCGTGCTGCTGTGCACGGGCAAGGTCTACTACGACCTGGCCGAGCAGCGGCGGGCCGCCGGCCGGACTGATGTCGCCGTGCTCCGGGTCGAGCGGCTCTACCCGCTGCCGGCCGCCGAGATCACCGCCGAGCTGGCGCGGTTCCCGGCCGCCGCGGAGATCACCTGGGTCCAGGAGGAGCCCGCCAACATGGGCGCCTGGCCGTACATGGGCCTGCGGCTGCCCGGCATCGTCGGGCGGCCCGTCCGCCTGGTCTCCCTGCCGGCCAGCTCGGCTCCGGCGGCAGGCTCGGCCAAGGCCCACGCGGCCGATCACACCGGGCTCGTACAGGCCGCCCTGCAGCTAGAGGGGTAGCGGTGTACTTCACCGACCGCGGCATCGAGGAGCTCACCGAGCGCCGCGGGGCCGAGGAGGTGTCGCTGTCCTGGCTGGCCGAGCGGCTGCGCGAGTTCATCGACGATCACCCGGATGCCGAGGCGCACGTGGACCGGCTGGCCAGCTGGCTAGCCCGGCTCGACGATGACGAGGACGCCGAGTAAAAGTAAGCACCAGCCGGGTATGGGGAGCACCGCCCGGCTGCGAGTAGGCTGATGTCATCGCGGCCGAACACGATACATCTTGACTTTTGGCGAACGCGACATAACGTATCTGGGGGGGCGTCGTGCGACGGCGCGCCCGTGCCGGGAAAGGAGCGCGATGTCCTGGTCAGCTGACACTCGCGAGTTCCGCCCTGCGCCGCGGCAAGGCAGGACAGGTGATGCTCGGTGAGCCCGATCTTCCGGCACGGCAGGCTCCGGCTCTACCTGCTCAAGCTGCTCGACGAGGCACCCCGGCACGGCTATGAGGTCATCCGGCTGCTGCAGGACCGGTTCATGGGCGTGTACTCGCCCTCACCCGGCACCATCTACCCGCGCCTGGCCCGGCTCGAGGAAGATGGCCTGGTCACGCACGACGAGGTAGACGGAAGGAAGGTCTACCGGATCACCGAGAAGGGCCGTGACGAGATCCGGGCCCGCCTGGACGACCTGGCGGAACTGGAAGAGGAGCTGACCGAGTCGGTCCGCGACATCGCCCGCGAGGTCACCGAGGATGTCCGGGACACCGTGCGCAGCCTGCGTGAGGAGATCACCTGGGCCGCCCGCGACGTCCGGCGGGAAACCCGGGACGGACGCGAGGCGCGGCCGGGCCAGGACCGGGCTGACGAGCCTGGCCAGGCGGCCGGCGACCAGACTCCGGATGAGCAGATCAGTGCCGCCCGCGGCGCGGCCGGCCAGCCGGATGAGTCCGGGACAGCCGCGCCGCCCCGGAGCGCCAGCGACGGCGGCAGCCCGGCCGGCGCGGACGAGCCCGGCGCGCGCCAGGGCCGGGGGCAGTCCGAGGACGCCCGGCGGATCCGCGACGAGGCCCGGCAGACGCGTGAGGACATCCGCGACTCGTTCCGATCGCAGCGCCGCGGCGGGCACTCCGACCGCGGTGGCCGCCAGGGCGGCAGTCGCCAGGACTGGGGCAGCTGGGCCGACCGCGCGGCCTCCTGGCAGGCGCGCGGCGACCGGCGGCCGGGCGGACCCGGCTGGGGGCGCTGGCAGGACTGGGGCGGGATGCCCGGCGGTCTCGAGGGGCTGGCCTCCGACTTTGCCCGCGACCTCAGCTCGGCGGCCGGGCATGCCGGGGACATCGGCGAGGGCGCACTCGGGGATCTGCGCGACATCCTGGCCGACACGCTGGCCCGCATCCGCAACGAGGTCTTCACCGGCCCCCGGGATCGCGCCGACGACGACAGCCGCGCAGCGGACCGGGCCGACGACGCCAGCGCAGCCGGCGATGACGATGAGACCGGGCCGGCCGCGGAACCGCGCGATGCCGGCTCTGGCGCTCCGGGCGCTGGCGCGCCGGGCAGCGACTCCGGCGAGGACCGCCCTACGGCGTGAACACGATCTTCCCGAAGACCGCACCGTCGATCATGGCGGCGAAGCCGTCCCGGGCCCGGGCGAGCGGGAGCACACGGTCAATGACCGGCCGGGTGCCGGTCTGCTCCAGGAAGGTCAGGAGCCGGGCCAGCTGATCGCGGCTGCCCATCGTCGAGCCGACCACCGAGAGCTGCAGGAAAAACACCCGGCTCAGCTCGGCCGGCGGCACCTGGCCGCTGGTCGCACCCGAGACCACGATGGTGCCGCCCGGGCGCAGGGCCCGCAGGGAGTGGGCCCAGGTCGCCTCGCCGACAGTCTCCATCACGGCATCGACGCGCTCGGGCAGCCGGGCGCCCGACTCGAAGGCCTGGTCAGCACCCAGCTCGAGAGCCCGGGCCCGCCGGGCCTGGGTCCGGCTCGTCACCCACATCCGGAACCCGGCCGCACGGCCCAGCAGGATCAGCGCCGTGGCCACTCCCCCGCCGGCGCCCTGAACCAGGACCGTCGCTCCGGGCTCCAGGCCGGCCCGGTCGAACAGCATCCGGTAGGCGGTCAGGTAGGCCGTGGGCAGGCAGGCCGCCTGCTCGAAAGTCAGCGCGGCGGGCTTGGGCACCAGGTTGCGCCGGGGCACGGCCACGCGCTCGGCGAACGTGCCGTCATACCGTTCCGACAGCAGCGACCGGCGCGGGTCGAGCGTCTCATCGCCGGTGCCGGCCGGGTCGCCGATCACGGCGTGCACGACTACCTCACGGCCGTCAGCATCCACTCCGGCCGCGTCGCAGCCGAGGATCATCGGCAGCCGGTCCGCCGGCAGGCCGACGCCGCGCAGCGACCAGACATCGTGGTGGTTAAGCGCGGCCGCCTTCACCGTCACCGTGGTCCAGCCGTCGGGCGGCGCCGGCTCGGCATGCTCGCCGAGGTCCAGTCCGGCCAGCGGATCCTCAGCGTCCAGGCGTGCGGCAGTGACGGCAAACATGGTCTGGACCTTAGCGCGCCAGCGGAGCTGACGAGTTGAAGGGGGCGCCGGCGCCGCCTGGACTGAGGAGCCCGCGACGAGGGAAGGCGGCGCCTCACAGGCGCCCCTTCAACTCGCGGAAAGCTGCCCCGCACCAGCCCGCTGTGCGATAATCACGGCGGGAAGCGGCATCTGAACTCCCCCGGCAGCTAAGGACCGGAGTGAACCTCACGTCCTATGCCGAGCTCGCGGTCCGCCTCGTGAACACTGCCTTCTATTCTGGCGACGATCCCGACCCGCTCGGTGACATCGGCGCTTTTGGCGTGCTCGTAGCCGACCACCCCAATCTCGCCCGCGCGGTGACGCCCTTCGACCTGGGCGCGCTGCGGGCGCTGCGCGCGGAACTGACCGCGGTCTTCACCGCGGCCGCGACCGGTCGCGGCCGCGAGGCCGCCAGCGCGCTGAACGCCATCCTGGTGCGCTGCCCGGTTCAGCCGGAACTCGTCAGCTCCGACGACCAGCACTGGCATGTGCACCTCGCGGACGCGGGGGCGGCCGCCGACCGGTACGCGGCCGGCGCGGTTATCGGCCTGGCGCTGACCGTCTCCCAGTACGGCCTGGACCGCCTGGGTGTCTGCTCGATCGCATCCTGTCAGCGAGTTTTCATCGACTCCAGCCCGAACCGGTCCCGGCGGTACTGTACGGAGCACGGTGCGGCGCGCGCCAATGTCACGACGATCCGCGCCCAGTCAGACGCCGGCCGCCCGGGGCGTACCGCTACCGCGGCCGGCTGAGGAATCCGGGCCGTATTCGGGCGCCGTTATCTCGCAGTTACGGAACACCGGCCCGCAGCGAGAATCGCCACGAACTTCCCTGTAACTGGGCGGCA
This sequence comes from Streptosporangiaceae bacterium, assembly GCA_036490755.1. Lineage (GTDB taxonomy): Bacteria > Actinomycetota > Actinomycetes > Streptosporangiales > Streptosporangiaceae > DASUBV01. The sequence continues at coordinate 44,799 of DASXDJ010000159.1, read as the reverse complement.
ATCCCCTGACCTGCGGCTGAGCTGCGCGAAGCGACCGCTCGGACCTTGAGCCGCAATCACGGCCCGGTGATCCGCGTTATCGAAATGACGCCAAGTGACTTCTTCTCATCGCACGAGTGGATCATTACCATGAGGCCTACTCATCGGGCCGTATGGCCCCCGTATGCGGACCCGGAAGAAGGTTCGACCATGGCAGCAGAGTCTGTAGCGACTCCTACCAGACCGGCAGACGTCGGCCTCAAGCGAGAGATGGGCCTCGTTGGCGCCACCTGGGCGTCCGAGACGTCCATCATCGGCTCTGGCTGGCTGTTCGCTCCGCTGACAGCCGCGTTGCTGGTCGGCGGCGGCGCGATCATTGACTGGCTCGTCGCCGGAGTCGTCGTGATCGTCCTGGCCCTGTGCCACGCCGAGCTCGGCGCGATGTACCCGGTCTCCGGCGGCACGGCCCGGTTCCCGCACTTCGCATTCGGCAGCGTGGCGGGCATCGGGTTCGGCTTCTTCTCGTATGTGCAGGCGGTCACGATCGCGCCGATCGAGTGCTACGCGTTCATCGAGTACGCGGCGTACTACTGGCACGGCCTCTACAACACGAATACGGGGAAGATCACCGGAGTCGGCCTGGTGGTGACCGTCATCCTGATGGCCATCTTCACCGCGGTCAACTTCCTGGCCATGCGCATCTTCTCGCGGGTGAACAGCACCATCACCTGGTGGAAGGTCGCGATCCCGGTCCTGGCCATCATCGTGCTGCTGTTCAAGTTCCACCCGTCCAACTTCACCGCGGGCGGAGCCGGCTTCGCGCCGGGCGGGATCAAGGGCCTGACCGCGGCGCTGCCGCTGGCGGGCATCATCTTCGCCTACTCCGGCTTTGAGCAGGCCGACCAGCTGGCCGGGGAGATCAAGGACCCGGGCAAGAACCTGCCCCGGGCGATCATCATCGCCGTCCTCATCGGGACCCTGGTCTACACCCTGCTCCAGCTGGCGTTCATCGGCGCGCTGCCCGCGAGCGTGGTCTCCCACGGGCTGCAGCACATCAGCAACCCGCTGATCATCGAGGGTCCGTTCGCCGGGGTCGCCGGCCTGGCCGGCTTCGCCTGGCTGGCGCATCTCCTGCGGGTCGACGCGTTCATCTCCCCGTCCGGTACCGGCCTGATCTACACGACCGGAACGTCGCGGGTCAGTTACGGCCTGGCCCGGAACCGGTACTACCCGCAGATCTTCAGCCGGACCAACGCCAACGGCGTCCCCTGGGTCGGGCTGATCTTCGCGTTCCTGATCGGGCTGGTCTTCCTGCTGCCGTTCCCCAGCTGGCGCTCGCTGGTTGGCCTGGTCACCGCCGCGAGCGTACTGATGTACGCGGGCGCGCCGCTGAGCCTGGGTGCGTTCCGCGGCCAGGTGCCCGACGCGGACCGGCCGTACCGCATGCCGGGCGCCTTCTGGCTGGCTCCGGTCGCGTTCATCGTGGCCGACCTGCTCATCTACTGGTCAGGCTTCGAGGTGATCTGGAAGCTCGGCATCGTGCTGGTCATCGGGTACGTGCTGATCGGCGTCGCGATGGCGTTCGACCGGCACCGGCCGCCGCTGGACTGGAAGTCGGCGGTCTGGCTGCCGGTGTGGCTGATCGGCATGGGCATCATCTCCTGGCAGGGCCAGTACAGCGGTGGCGCCGTCAAGCCCCCGCTCAACACCAACCACATCCCGTTCTGGTGGGACATGCTGATCGTCCTGGTGTTCAGCCTGGTCATCTACTTCTGGGCGATGGCCACCAAGCTGCCCTCGGCCGAGATGCAGCGGCTGGTCGAGATGCAGGCCGGCGAGGAGCCCGGTGAGCGCTAGCACTGACCGGCAGTAACTGCACGAACGCGGACCCCGCCCGATTCCGGGCGGGGTCCGCAGCTGTTTCAGGCCGGGCCGCGGTGATAGCGCGCCAGTACCCGGCCGGCGATCGCCCCGGCCGGCACCGCGCCGAAGGTCCGGCTGTCCACGGCCCCGGCGCCGCTGTTGTCCGACACCAGCCACCAGCCGTCGCCATCCCGCCGCGCGGCCCGCTTGACGAGCAGGAAATCAGCCCGGCCCGGCTGGCGGGCCACCACGATCTGGCCCGGCCGGACCCGCGGTGGCCGGCCGGGCCGGATGCCGCGCCAGACCAGCAGCCAGTCACCCGGCCGCAGGGCCGGCTCCATCGAGCGCTCCGCGACCGATACCCGCCACAGCGGCCCGTGCATGCATCCCTCCCCGATGGGCAGTCCCCGCCCAAGCTGTACTGTCAGAATCGCCGGATCAATGATCGGACATGAGAGAAGGAGATCAATGAGGTTGCTCGCACGTCTCCTGGAGCCGCGCACGACGGCGCATGCTCACTGTGACCTCCCCTGCGGTGTCTACGACCCCGCTCAGGCCCGGATTGAGGCTGAGTCGGTCAAGGCCATCTGCGAGAAGTATCAGGGCAACACCGACCCCGAGTTCCGCGCCCGGGCGATCGGCATTAAGGAAGAGCGCTCTGACCTGGTCAAGCACCACCTCTGGGTGCTGTGGACTGACTACTTCAAGCCACCGCACTTTGAGAAGTACCCGCAGCTTAACCAGCTGTTCAATGAGGCGACCAAGCTCGCGGGCGCCGCGGGCACCAAGGGCAGCACCGACCCGGCCAAGGCCGACGAGCTGCTCGGCAAGATCGAGGAGATCAGCAGGGTCTTCTGGGAGACCAAGCAGGCCTGACGGGCCACCCCGGGCCCGGCTGGCCGGGGCCGCCTGACCAGCTCAGGCGGCCCCGGAAGGCGGGTCCGGGCCGGCCGGCCCGGCCGCGGGGCGGCGCGGCTGTTCACGCGATCACCGCGTGCCGCGTCGGATGCAGTCAGCTCGTCACTGTAGGTTGCAGTCAGGAGCCGGCACCTGCGCCCCGCAGGCATCGCGTCCGGTGGCGCAGGAGGGCTGAAGTGACCGAGAAGACGACCACAGCAGCGGCGATGGCAGCAGCGGACCGCGATGGCACCCAGGACCAGGTGACCGTGCGGATGCCCGCTGAGGGGGCCTACCTGTCGGTGCTGCGCACGGCTACCGCCGGGCTGGCCGCTCGCCTCGACTTCACCCTGGACCAGATCGAGGACCTGCGGATCGCCGTCGACGAGGCCTGCGCGATGCTGCTCCACCAGGCCATTCCCGGCAGCGCCCTGGAGTGCAGTTTCGCTCTCGGGCGCGACGAGATGACGATTTCGGTCTCGGTGCCGAGCCTGACGCCGCAGCCGCCGGCCAGCGACACCTTCGCCTGGACGGTGCTGACCGCGCTGGCGGGCAGCGTGGACGCCTTCGCGGGGCCGGGCGACCAGCTCACGATTGTCATGCGCAAGAGCCGCCGGGCATCGGGGTCAGTGTGACGGGGGAGACAGAGATCGCTTTGACCGAGGAGTTCGACGCCATGGCAGCCGCAATGCCGGGAGGCCTGGCGGCAGCTGGCGACCCGGACGGCCCGGACCTGGGCCCGGCGGGCCTGGGCGGCTCCGGACTGGACGGCGCCGGGCTGGACAAGGCCGCTCTGGAGCGAGCTGACCTCGACGGAGCCGATCTGGACGGCGCCGACCTCGAGACCGCCGACCTCGAGACCGCCGGACTGGAGAGCACGGACCTGGAGAGCAGGAACCCGGAGCGCGCCGACCTCGACAGCGCTGATCTGGACGCCGCCGACCTGGACGGAGCCGAGGTCAGCCGGAGCGATCCCGGCAGCAGCGGCCCCAGCAGCACCGGCGCCGTCAAGCCGGACACTGAGTCCCCGCGGATCCAGCACGGGACGAGGGAGCGCAGCCACGCCCGGGAGCTGTTCGAGCGGATTTCCGAGCTGCCCGCCGACGACGAGGAGCGGCTCCGGATCCGGGGCGAGCTGGTGGAACTGCACCTGCCGCTGGTGGAATACCTGGCCCGCCGGTTCCGCAACCGCGGTGAGTGGCTGGATGACCTGACCCAGGTCGCAACGATCGGCCTGATCAAGTCAATTGACCGGTTCGACCTGGAACGCGGCGTGGAGTTCTCCACCTATGCCACGCCGACCATTGTCGGCGAGATCAAGCGGCATTTCCGTGACAAGGGCTGGGCTGTCCGCGTGCCCCGCCGCCTGCAGGAACTGAAGCTGGCGCTGACCAAGGCCATCGGCGACCTGGCCCAGCGGCTCGGCCGCGCGCCGACCGTCGCCGAGCTGGCCGCGCACCTGCAGATGAGCGAGGAAGACGTCCTGGAGGGCCTGGAGTCGGCCAACGCCTACTCCACCGTGTCCCTGGACGCGCCGGACTCCGGCGACGAGGATGCGCCGGCTGTCGCCGAGTCGCTGGGCATGGTCGATGACGCCCTGGAGGGCGTGGAGTACCGGGAGTCGCTCAAGCCGCTGCTGGAGCGCCTGCCGCCGCGGGAGAAGCGGATCCTGCTGCTGCGGTTCTTCGGCAACATGACTCAGTCGCAGATCGCCACCGAGCTCGGCATCTCCCAGATGCACGTGTCCCGGCTGCTGGCCAAGACCCTGGCCCAGCTGCGCGAGGGCCTGACCACCGACGATTAGCGGCGCCCCGGCCGCGCGGCGTCCGCGCCTACGGCCGGCGGTGCCGGTCGCCCGGCTGGGGCATCCCGGCCGTCAGCGCGCGGGTGCTCGGCGGGGACAGCAGGACCACCGCCCCGGTCACGCCCAGCAGGACGGCCGGGATGCCCCAGCCGTACCGGCCGCCCTGCAGCAGGTAGCTGCCGACCACGCCGACGAAAAGCTGAGTGAGCAGGGCGGGTGTCCTGGTCCACCGCCGGGCGCGGCGCAGCCCGACCGCCACCAGGGCCAGCCCGCCCGCCGTCGCGACGCCGATCACGGTGATCGCGATGCCGCTGGACAGCTGATAGGACTGCCCCTGGCCGGTATCGACACCGGCCAGCACTGCCGCTACCAGGACCAGGCCGGCCTCCAGCGCCTCGATGACAACGGCCGCCGTGATCGTCAGCGGGCGGTCCGGGCCAGCGGGCCTGGCCAGGATCGCCGGCCCGGCCGGGCCGGCGCTCACTCCGACCGGGACCTGGCCGGGGCCGGGGCTGGCCTCGCTAGCCTTGGCCCGTGCGCGCGCTCTTGATCGTGAACCCACACGCCACCTCCACGACCCGGCTGCGCCGGGATGTCATCGCCCGCGCCCTGGCGTCCGCCGTCGAACTTGAGATCGTGGAGACACGTTACCGGGGACACGGCACCACGCTGGCCGCAGCGGCGGCTTCAGAGGGCGTGGGCCTGGTGCTGACCCTCGGCGGGGACGGAACAGTCAATGAGGCCGTCAACGGGCTACTGCAGCGGCCTGCGGGCCGTACAGCGACCGCCCCGCCTGCCCTGGCTGCCCTGCCCGGCGGCAGCGCGAACGTGTTCGTCCGCGCGCTCGGCCTGCCGGCCGACCCCGTCGACGCCACCGGGCAAGTGCTGGCCGCGCTGACCGGGGGCCGCAGCCGCAGCATCGGGCTGGGCCTGGCCGGCGACCGCTACTTCACCTTCAACTCCGGGCTCGGCATCGACGCCGAGGTGGTCCGCGCCGTGGAGGGCCGCCGGGCGCACGGCCGCTCGGTTACCCCGGCGCTGTACCTGCGGATGGCCACCCGGCAGTTCTACCGGCTGACCGACCGGCGGCATCCCGCGGTGACCCTGACGGCCGCCGGCCAGGAGCCCGACGGCCCGATGTACTGGTGCACCGTGTCGAACACCAGCCCCTGGACCTATCTCGGCCGGCGGCCGGTCAGCACCAATCCCGAGGCGAGCTTCGACCTGGGCCTCGATGTCTTCGGCCTGCGCAGCCTCAGCACCGCGGCAACTGTGCGCACGCTGCGGCAGATGCTGTCGGCGCGGCAGGCGCCGCCGCGGGGCCGGGGCATCATCGCCCGGCATGACCTGCCCGCGCTGACGCTGCGCGCGGACCGGCCGGTCGCCTTCCAGATCGATGGCGAGTACGTCGGTGAGCGCGAGGAAGTGCGGTTCCGGGCCGTGCCCGATGCGCTGCGCGTGGTGATGTAACCGGCAACCGGAAGATTCCTTACTGTTGACCTATCCGGCGCATAGCGGATGAGGCACGGGGTACATCAGCATTGGTCTCGCCGGGCGCCAAGCTGGTCAGGCAGGCGATGCCGGCAATGTGACTCATCTGACACCGAAATCCGGTCGAACCTTTGCTCAAGACTCTTGCGGTTGATCGTTGCGCTTGAGAAGGTTGTAACGCTCCTGGCGAACGGTGCGATAGCGCGCTCGAAGCCAGGTGGCCAGCGCTTTTCCGAATTCCGGCTGGTCGCCTCGCCTGAGAGCTGGACAGAGCAAGCGCTCCGTGAATCGGGAGTAACAAGGCCGGGAAAATCGGTACATTCCCGACATATAACATAGCTCGTGAAATCATTCACAAGCGAGACTGAGGCGGCGGGTTCCGACACCGCGCTCAAGGAGGAGTGGACCTCATGGACTGGCGTCACATCGCCCTGTGCCGTGATGAAGACCCGGAGCTGTTCTTCCCTATCGGCAACACCGGTCCTGCGCTGCTCCAGATCGAGGAAGCCAAGCAAGTGTGCCAACGCTGCTCCGTCGTCGATTCCTGCCTGCAGTGGGCGCTGGAGAGCGGCCAGGATGCCGGTGTCTGGGGCGGCCTCAGCGAGGACGAGCGGCGGGCGCTCAAGCGTCGCAGCACCCGCGTTCGGGCCCGCGCGCACGCCTGAGTCGCAGCAGCGCTGACCGGCCGGCCGGCCGGTCAGCTCGCGGCCCTGGCTAAGCCTGTGCTGCGCCGGCCGGCGGCTAGCTCGCAGCCCTGACCGGGATTGCCCGGCGGGCGCAGTCCCGGCGGACGTTGCCTGGTCAGCTCAGCCCGGATCAGCGCTGACCTGCTCAACCGGTAGTTCCACCAGGACGAGCGTGCCACCGCCCTCATGCGGCCCGATCTCCAGGCGGCCGCCTAGTTCCGCGACCACCAGCGTGCGGACGATCTGCAGGCCGAGACTGGTTGTGTTCTCCAGGTCGAATCCCGCCGGCAGGCCCACCCCGTTGTCGGCCACCGTCACGGTCAGCCTGCTGTCTGCGCGCCGGGCCGAGACCAGCAGCATCCCGCCCGGGCCGGGCGGCTGCGCGGGCCGGGGCCCGGCGGGTCCGGCTGGCCCGGCCAGCACCTCGGCTGCGGGCCTGGTCAGCCCGTGCTGCAGCGCGTTCTGCAGCAGTTCGGTCAGCACCAGCGCCAGCGGCGTCGCGATGGCCGCCGGCAGCATCCCGAAGGAGCCGCTCAGCCGGGGCGTGACCCGCGCCTCGGGCGCAGAGACCTCGCCCGCCATCATCGCGACGCGTCCGGCGATGTCGTCGAAGTCAACAACCTCCTCCGGCGCATGCGACAGCGTCTCGTGCACGATCGCGATCGACCCCACCCGGCGCACCGCCTCCTCCAGCGCCGCCCTGGCCTCCGGCGCGCTCAGCCGCCGGGCCTGCAGCCGCAGCAGGGCAGCCACCGTCTGCAGGTTGTTCTTCACCCGGTGGTGGATCTCCCGGATGGTGGCATCCTTGGTCAGCAGCTCGCGCTCGCGGTCCCGCAGCTCGGTTACGTCGCGCAGCAGGATCAGCGCCCCGGAGCGGCCGCCGTGGACCACCAGCGGGATGGTCCGCAGCTGGACGACCGAGCCATTCGCCTCGATTTCAGTCTCCATGTGCGCCTTGCCGCTGGCGGTCAGCATCAGCGAGTCATCATGGGGCTGGCCCGAGGGGCCGACCAGCCGGGCGGTCAGCAGGCCGAGCTCCTTGCCCGCCAGGTCCGCGGTCAGGCCGAGGCGGCGGTAGGCCGACAGGGCGTTCGGGCTGGCGTAAGTGACCTTGCCCGCCCGGTTGAGCCGCAGCAGCCCGTCCCCGACGCGCGGCGAGCGGACCAGCGCTGGCTCTTCCCCCGGACACGGGAACAGGCCTGTCGACACCATCTGGGCCAGGTCGTCGGCCGCCTTGAGATAGGCGATGTCGAGGCGGCTCGGGGTGCGCGCGGAGCTGAGGTTGGTCGACCGCTCGATGACCGCGATCACCCGGTCGCCGCTCACCACGGGAATGGTCTCGTGCCGGACGGGGACACCGCGGGTCCACTCCGGGTCGCCTTCCCGGCAGATCCGGCGGTCGCGCTTGGCGGCGTCCAGGAACGGCCGGTCACCCGCCGGCCGCGCCGTGCCCACGATGTCGTCGGGGAAGGCTGTCGGCCCGGTGGTGGGCCGCATCTGCGACAGCGCGAGCCAGCCGCCATCGGGGAGCTCCGCCCACAGCGTGAGGTCGGCGAAAGACAGATCCGCCAGGAGCTGCCAGTCCGACACCAGAGCGTGCAGCCAGCGCACGTCCGGCGCGGCCAGCCGGGCCCGGCGGCCCAGGGCAGTCAGCGTGGGCATCTGCCCATCATCGCACCCCGCCGCGGCAGCCAGGATCAGCCGATGGCAGCGTCCAGCAGGGTGGCAGCGGCCGTGCGAGCGGTCTGGGCCGCGGCCAGGTCCCGGTCCATCCGCGCCGACAGCGTGGCGCCGTGGTAGAGCAGCGCCAGCTGGCGGGCCAGCGAGTCCGGGTCGGGCGCTCCGGCCTGCCGGGCCAGGCCGGCGAACAGTTCCCGCACCCACGCCCGGGCATCGTCATAGACGCACTCGAGGGGACCGCCGGCCGGCGACTCAGCCGCGGCATTGACGAACGCGCAGCCGTGGAAGCCGGTCTCGGTCGAGCGCTCCCCCAGCACGTCGAACACGCCCAGCAGCTGCTCGCGGGGACTGTCGTAGCGCGCCGTCACCTCGCGCGTCAGGCGCTGTCGCCAGGTCTGGTTATGCCGGAGCAGGTAGGCGCGGATCAGCTCGTCCTTGCTGCCGAAGACGCTGTACAGCGTCGCCTTGGCTACCCCGGCGCGCTCGATGACGCGATCGATGCCGACCGTGTGCACGCCCTCGGGATAAAAGAGCTCCTCGGCTGCCGTCAGCAGCCGCTCGCGAGCCGACAGGCGGTCGGCGGTGGTGCTGGACATGACTTGACAATACCAGACCGGTCTGTCTAGTGTCGAGGAAAGACAGACCGACCTGTCTACTCCGTCGGGCAGCCGGCCCGGCCCGGGGATCTGCATCCGCCCCGCCAGCCCCACAGGGAGCCTCCTCATGTCCCGTCAGCAGCTGACCATCGAGCCCCGCGCCGACCGCGCGAGCGGCCCGCCCGGCCGGCCCCGGCTCGCGGGACGGTGGCGGATCCCGGACGCCGCCGCCTTCTTCCTGCTCGGCTCCATCTCGGTGTCGTTCCTCGCCGGCTCGGCCGCGCCGACCCCGCTGTACGCCCACTACCAGCAGGAATGGGGATTCTCCCCGATCACCACGACGGTGATCTGGGGCATCTACGCGCTGGCCGTGCTCGCCGCCCTGCTGGTGGCCGGGTCGCTGTCCGATCATGTCGGCCGCCGTCCGATGCTGCTGGCGGCCATTGCCGTCCAGGCCGCGACGATGGTGGTCTTCGCCACCGCTGGCAGCGTGACCACCCTGCTTGCGGCGCGCGTCATCCAGGGCCTGGCCACCGGCGCGGCCGTGGGAGCGATCGGCGCCGGCCTGGTGGACTTGCATCGCGTCCGCGGCACCGTGGCCAACGCCGTGGTGGCCCCCGTCGGCACGGCGGTCGGGGCGCTCGGGGCCGGCCTGCTCGTCCAGTACCTGCCCGACCCCGCCGAGCTGGTGTACCTGGTCCTGCTGGGCGTGTTCGCCCTGCAGTGGGCCGGCGTCGCGCTGATGCCCGAGCCCGGCACCCGGCGGCCCGGTGCGCTGGCGGCCCTGCGGCCCCGGATGAGCGTGCCGCCGTCCGTCCGCCGGCCGGTGCTGGCCGCAGTTCCGGCTCTGCTGGCGGTGTGGTCGCTGGGCGGCTTCTACGGCTCCCTGGGCCCGGCGCTGGTCAGCCTGCTGGCCGGGGCCCAGTCCGCGGTCCTCGGCGGGCTGGCGCTGTTCATCCTGGCCGCGGCGGGCGCCGTGACCGTGCTCGCGCTGCACCGGGCCCCGCCCCGCCGGGTACTGGCGGCGGGGATGGTCGCCCTGCTGGCCGGGGTCGGCCTCACTCTGGTGTCCATCGCCATCACCTCGGTCGGGGTGTTCCTGATCGGCACGACGATCGCGGGCATCGGCTTCGGCGGCGGATTCCAGGGCGCCGTCCGCCTGGTGCTGCCGCAGGCTGCCGCACACGAGCGGGCCGGCGTGCTGTCCACCTTGTGGGTGGTGTCCTACCTGGCCCTGGGCCTGCCGGCCGTGATCGCCGGATTCCTCGTCGTGGACGGCGGGGGCCTGCTCGCCACGGCCCGCGAGTTCGGAGTGGCCGTGATGGTGCTGGCGGCCGTGACTATCGTGGCCCTGGCCCGGTCGGCCCGGCCCGGCCCGGTGGTGCAGGCGGTCGCTCACGCCGGCCCGGCCGTCGCGCAGCCCGGCCCGCCCGTCGCGCAGCCCGGCATGGCGGCCCCGCAGCCCGTTATAGCGGCCCCGCAGCCCGGCATGGCGGCCCCGCAGCCCGGCATGGCAGCCCCGCAGGAAGCGCCGGCCAGGGAGCTTTCCAGCTGCTCGGCGACGACCCGCGATTAGGGGCCGCCGCCGGCCGGCACGGCAGGGGGCCCGGTGCGCCGGGCCCCCTGCCGCATTGCTACTAGCTGGTAACGTCAGCCCATGAGCCAGGCCGGGGCGCCAGCGCCGCACGGGGGCGACCTTGCGGTAGCCGTCGCGCGAGCCCACGGGGTCCAGACGATGTTCACGCTGTCCGGCGGGCACGTGTTCCCGCTCTACGACGGGGCCGTGCGCGCCCGGCCGCCGATGCGGATCGTGGACGTGCGCCATGAGCAGACCGCCGTGTTCGCGGCGGAGGCCACCGCGCGCCTGACCCGGTCCCCCGGCCTGGCCGTCCTCACCGCCGGGCCTGGCGTGACCAACGGCGTCAGCGCCATCACCACCGCCCACTTCAACGGCTCACCGGTGGTCGTGCTCGGCGGCCGGGCCCCCGACTACCGCTGGGGATCGGGCAGCCTGCAGGAATTTGATCATCCGGCGCTGCTCGGCCCGGTCACCAAGCGCGCCTTCACCGAGCACTCCGCCGCCGGCGTGCCCGGCGCGGTCGGTGCCGCATTCCGGCTGGCCGCCGAGCGCCACCGGGGGCCGGTGTTCCTGGACATCAGCCTGGAGGCGCTCTTCGGCCCGGCGCCCGCCGGGGCCTCCGCCGACGCCATCCCGGCGGCCAGCACCGCGGGTGCGGCACCCGACCCGGACGCCGTCGCCGGAATTGCCCGTGAGCTCGCCCGCTCCCGCCGTCCGGTGCTGGTCCTCGGGTCCGACGTGTGGCTGGACGGCGCGCAGGATGCCGCCCGCGCCGCCGCCGAGATGCTGCGGCTGCCGGTCATCGCCAATGGCCAGGGCCGCGGCATCCTGCCTGCCGGGCACGACCTGCTGGTGACGCGGGCCAGGTCGGCCGCCTTCGGCCAGGCGGACCTGGTCATCGTGGCCGGGACGCCGCTGGACTTCCGGCTCGGCTACGGCGACTTCGGCGGGAAGGACGGCACCCCGCCGGCCCGGGTGGTGCACGTGGCCGACGCCGCCAGCCAGCTGGCCGCTCACAAGGAACTGGCCGGATCCGCGGCGGGCGACCTGACCGCCTTCTTCGCCGGCCTGGCCGACGCTGCCGCGAGCCCGGACCCGGCCTGGGCGAGTTCCTGGCTGCCCGGCCTGCAGGCGGCTGCCGCGGACGCGGTCGCGGCCGACGCCGCGCTGCTGGCCAGCGACGCCAGTCCGATCCACCCGATGCGGATCTACGGGGAGCTGGGCCGGCTCCTCGACGACGACGCTGTGGTCATCGGCGATGGCGGCGACTTCGTCAGCTATGCGGGCAAGTACCTCGAGGCCCGCCAGGCCGGCGGCTGGCTGGATCCGGGCCCGTACGGCTGCCTGGGTACCGGCCTGGGCTACGCGGTCGGCGCCCGGATCGCCCGGCCGGGCGCGCAGGTAGTCCTGCTGCTCGGCGACGGCGCCGCCGGGTTCTCGCTGATGGACGTGGACACGCTGGTCCGGCACGGGCTGCCGGTCGTCATGATCTGCGGCAATAACGGGATCTGGGGGCTGGAGAAGCACCCCATGCAGGCGCTGTACGGGTACGACGTGGCCGCCGAGCTGCAGCCGGGCTGCCGCTATGACCAGGTGGTCACCGCGCTGGGCGGCACCGGCGAGCTGGTGACCGAGCCGGGCGGCATCGGCCCGGCGCTGCGCCGGGCACTGGACTCCGGTGTCCCCTACCTGGTGAACGTGCTCACTGATCCGGCCGTGGCCTATCCCCGGTCCACGACCGGCGTCTAGGGCGCGGCTCCGGCAGTCAGCCCGGCGGCCGGGTCGCGCGGGCCAGGAACGCGGCCCGGTCCACTACGACGCGATCGATCGTGCCGGCCGCGATGACCGTAGCCGGATCCCGGTCGCCAGGCCGGGCGACGTCGCTGTCCTGCCAGGCCGTGAAGGCGAAGCTGAGCCGGGGCCCGTCGATGCCGGTGAGCTCGGCCTCGGCGGTGACCAGGGTGCCGACCGGGCTGGCGCGCCGGTGCTCCAGGCGCGCCGCGGTGCCGACCGACGTCTGCCCGGCAGCGAGCTGCGGAGTTACGGCCGCGACAGTCGCCGCCTCGGCCAGCGCGAGGAGCCGGGGCGTGGCCAGCACCGGGACATCCCCGCTGCCGGCGGCCAGGGCCGTGTCGGCCTCGGTCACCACCGTGCTGGCCATCCCGCGCGCGCCGGCCGCCAGGCCGGCGGATCCCTGCGGTCCGGGCACGGCTAGTCGATCACCGCGATGAGATCACCCTCCTGGACCACGTCGCCCTCGGCCACAGCCAGCTGACTGAGTGTCCCGTCCGTCTCGGCCAGCACCGGGATTTCCATCTTCATGGACTCCAGGATGACCAGCGTGTCGCCGTCAGCGACCGTGTCCCCGGCCGACGCCACGACCTTCCACACATTGGCCACCATCTCTGCGCGGACCTCGGTCACGGGCACCTCCTCGGGTCTGGGGCTGACAGCATTGTGGCCGGCCGCACGCGGCGCGGCAGGCGCCGCGGCCGGCCGTCGGTCACGGTCACGGGCGGGCGCGCATCCGGTCGATCAGCCCGGTGTCGTAGGCGCCGCTGACGAACTCCGCCGACTCCAGGAGCTCGGCATGGAAGAGCAGATTGGTCTTCAGGCCGGTGATCGTGAAGCCCGCCACGGCCGCCCGGGCCCGCTCCAGCGCCTGCGCCCGGGTGTCCCCGTACGCGCACAGCTTGGCCAGCAGCGGGTCGTAGAACTGCGTCACCGTATTGCCCGCGGCGTACCCGGCATCAACCCGGACGCCGGGGCCGGCGGGCTCGTGCCATTCGGCAATGGTGCCGGGGCTGGGCAGGAACCGGCGCGGATCCTCGGCATACACCCGCAGCTCGATGGCGTGGCCGGCGGCAGCGGGCGGCTGGCGGCCGAAGCTGGGGTCCGCGCCGGCCGCGATCCGGAATTGCTGCTCGACCAGGTCGGTGCCGGTGACCAGCTCGGTGATGGGGTGCTCGACCTGCAGCCGGGTGTTCATCTCCAGGAACACGAAGTCCTGAGCCCCCTCGTCGACCAGGAACTCCACGGTGCCGGCGCCGCGGTAGCCGACGGTCTCGCCGGCCCGCGCGGCCGCGGCCAGCATGCGCGCCCGCAGCTCGGGGCCGACACCGGGCGACGGCGTCTCCTCGGCTACCTTCTGGTGGCGGCGCTGCACCGAGCAGTCGCGCTCGCCCAGGGCCAGCACCTCGCCGCCCGGCAGCCCGAGGATCTGCACCTCGACATGCCGCGCGGCAGGCAGGTACCGCTCCAGCAGGATCGCCGGGCTGCCGAAGAACCGCTCCGCTCGCGACCGCGCGGTCTCGAAGCCAGCCCGCAGCTGCTCACCGTCCGCGGCGGCACTCATCCCGATACCGCCGCCGCCCGCGGCGGCCTTGATCATCACCGGGTAGCCGATTCGCTCGGCCTGGGCCAGGGCGGCGCCGGCATCGGCGACGGGCTCGCGGGTCCCGGCCGAGACCGGGACGCCGGCCTGTTCCATCAGGTTCCGGGCATTGATCTTGTCGCCCATCTGCTCGATCGCCGGCGGCGGCGGGCCGACCCAGGTCAGCCCGGCCTCGATGACGCGGGCGGCGAAGCCGGCGTCCTCGGCCAGGAAGCCGTAGCCGGGATGGACGGCGGCGGCCCCGGTCTGCCGGGCGGCGGCCAGCACGGCCCCGGCGTCCAGGTAACTGCGGGCGGGCTGGGGCGGGCCGATCAGCACGGCCGCGTCGGCCGCGCGGACGAATGGCAGTCCGGCGTCGGCCTCGGAGTAGACGGCGATGGCGCGGATGCCCATGGCCTTGGCCGTCCGGATGACCCGGAGCGCTATCTCGCCGCGGTTAGCGACCAGGACTGACGCGAGCACGCCCGGCAGCCTACCGGCCGGCTGTTACAGCCGGCTGGCCAGCCGTCGCCCGGCGACCTCGGTCAGGGCCTGCACCACGCCCGCGTCGTACTCGAAGTCGGTGTCCATCCGCAGTCGCTCCAGCGCGGCGGCGGTGCGGTCCCGGTCGGTCGAGCCGCCCACCATGTCATCAAATGCGTTCGCCGTCCGGATGATCTTGCTGCCGAGCGGCGGCTCCGGGTCATGCCCCCAGCTGGGCCAGGCCTGGCAGTGCACCAGCCGCGCCACGCTGTCCAGCACTCCGGCCTGCCGGATGACCTCGGCGCCCAGCTCGGCGATCCGGTTCTGGTCGCGCGCGGAGACCAGCACCGTCGCGCCGCCCGGGATCGGGTCGCGCAGGGACAGCTGGCCGATGTCGTGCATCAGGGCCGCGTACTCCAGGTCCAGCAGGTCCGGCTCAGACATGCCCAGCTCGCGCCCGACGGCCACGGCCAGCCGGGCGACCCGGCGCGAGTGACCGCTCTCCACGTAGCCGCCGACTTCCGTGACCCGGGCCAGTGACCGGACGGTCTGCAGGTAGGTGGCGCGGATAGCCGCGTAGCGGCGGAAGGCGATCTGGGTGACCAGCAGCGGCCCGAGAAACACCACCAGCTCGGTCAGGCCCATGACCTCGGCCGCGAATACGGTGATCACGGCCGACGAGCCGACAGCGGCACCGAGCGGCCACTGCACCCGTATCTCGTCCCACAGCGCCACCGAGAACCGGGCCCCGACGTCGTCCGCCCGGATCAGCGCCGTGATCAGCGTCTCGATGAGCCAGCCCAGGACGACCAGTACCGCCATCACGGTCAGCGCGATCCACAGGTGCGGGTGGGTGCCGATCGAGGTGTCAGCGGCCAGGGGCCGGAAGGGGAACGCCACGCAGGCCACCGTGACCAGCCGGGTGCAGATCCCGGTCAGGCCCAGCGGCCGGCCCGCGGCCACATGGGGCAGCGCGCCGACCGACATCCCGATCGCGGAGACCGCGATGACCTGCAGCGCCCCGTGCTGACTGACCGTACTGAGGCTTTTGCTGCCGAGCAGCAGGGCGTAGGCCAGCCCGCCGGCCATCGCGATCGGCGCCGCCTCCCGCCCGCCCGGCAGTGTCAGCCGCAGCAGCTCGCCGAAGGCAATGAACAAGCCGAACGCAACGGCCATCTTGACCTGGGCGACGCCGGTCACCGTGAGGTGAGCGAAGGCCGTCAGCACCAGCATGCCGCTGACCGCGATCAGCATCAGGCGGCCGGAGTCCATGGCCTGCCAAGAGGACCATCGCTCGATGGGCTGGCGTGTTGTCATGGCCCGCCCGGTCAGGCGCTCTCTATGACGCGCAGCGGCGCGGTCGGGTCATCATGGTCCTGGACGGTCACCAGCTCGCCGTCCGGCGGCGCGTCCGGCGGCTCGGCGAGCTGCCAGCCCTCCCGGCCCAGCGCCGCGATGAAGGCGTCCACGAGGACCGGGTCAAACTGCGTGCCCGCCCCGCGGCGCAGCTCGTCGACGCCCTGTTCCACGGTGCGGGCCTTGCGGTACGAGCGAGTGGAGGTGATCGAGTCGAAGGCATCGGCCACGGCAATGACCCGGGCGAACTCGGGGATCTCATCGCCGGCGAATCCCATCGGGTAGCCGCGCCCGTCGATCCGCTCGTGGTGGTGCATGATGCCGGCCAGCGCCTCGTTCAGGAAGCCGATCTCGCGGACGATCTCCAGGCCGCGCATCGGATGCAGCTGGATGGCGGCGTACTCCTCCTCCGTCAGCGGGCCCGTCTTCTGCAGGACATTGGTCGGAACGCCCAGCTTGCCCACATCATGCAGCATGCCGGCGAAGGTCAGGGCCTCAGTGCGCTCGGGGCGCATGCTGATCTGGCGAGCGATCATGGCCGAGCCCCGGGAGACCCGCTCGCTGTGCCCGCGGGTGTAGAAGTCCTTGGTCTCGACGGCCTGGCAGAGGGCCGCCATCGTGGCGGCGTAAGCGCGCTGCTGCTCCGCGAACTGGCCCATCGCCCAGCGGGCCACGAACAGCGGTACCAGGACGATGGCCGCGGCGGTCCAGCCCAGCATGACCCCCCACAGCGCGGCCAGGATCAGCCCGAGGGCGGCAAAGCCCAGGTCAGAGACCAGCAGCAGAGGCAGGCTGGACTCCATCTGGAGCTGGCTGCGCACCGGGCCGCGGCCCCGGTTGGCCCGCAGGATGCCCCACATCAGACTGTGATTGGCCAGCACGTGCACAATGGCCGCGGCAGCGAACGGCAGCACCAGTGCGGGGAAGTCACCGGAGGCGGGCGGGCCGAACTCGTGGGCCTGCGGTCCGTGCCGCAGGGCGTCGTAGGCCTGCCCGGCCAGGTAGGCCGACAGCGCGTACATGGCGCCGTTGAACAGCCGGGTGGCGACGCGCAGCTGACGCCGGGGCGTCAGCACGCAGACGGCGCCGACCAGCGCCGCGCCGAAGGGCCCGAGCAGGACCACCCCGGCCAGGGTGGCCGCCGAGCTCGGCGACCAGGCCGACTGCCGGGCGGCCATCGGCGTGGGGGTGGCGACGCAGATCAGGAACAGTAACTGCAGGACGACCAGGTCAGTCCAGAAGCCGGCCTGGGCATCGCGATGGGGCGTTAAGGCCACCAGCGCGGCAGCCGAGCACACCACCGCGGCGGTATAGAGCCACGCAATACGGGAGACCATGGCTGACTGACCCCCCTCATTCTCGGTCGCCACCGCCGCGACTTACAGTAACGCGATCAACGAGAAACGCGTAGGCCTCTGCCGAAATGTGAGCAATCAGTAATCACTCAACTACGTTGAGTGACATAGCCGCTACCCAGCCCCGGTCTGGCCGCTGCGGGCCTGCCGTGCTCGCGCCGCGCCTACTCCGCCCGGATCTGCGTGACCTCGGTGACTTCAAGCTCGGCGCGGACCACGGCGATCCTGGTCATGACCTTGGCGCGCAGCTCGCCCGGCACGTCCTCGTGGCCGCAGCAGTTGTGCACCAGGCGCTTCACGACCTCCTCCAGGCCGAACTCGCGCAGGCACGGCCCGCACTCGTCCAGGTGCTGGCGGATCTGGCCCGAGGCCATGTCGTCAATCTCGCCGTCGAGGTAGGAGTAGACCCGGGCCAGGGCCTCGGTACAGGGCAGCTCGTGTGGCTTGCCGCAGCTCATTTCGGGTCCTCCCCCGGCAGGTCACCCGGCGATGAGGCCGGCGCCGGGGCGCCCGGCGCATGCACCAGTCCCTGGTCAGCGGCGTAATCCTGGAGCAAGTCACGCAGCTGGCGGCGGCCGCGATGCAGCCGCGACATGACGGTACCGATCGGAGTGCCCATGATCTCGGCGATCTCCTTGTAAGCGAAACCCTCGACGTCAGCCAGGTATACCGCGATCCGGAACTCCTCCGGAAGGGCCTGCAGCGCCCGCTTGATGTCGGAATCAGGCAGCCGCTCCAGCGCCTCGGACTCGGCGGACTTCAGGCCTGACGAGGTGTGCGACGCGGCCCGGGCCAGCTGCCAGTCCTCGATCTCCTCGGTACCGGACCGCAGCGGCTCGCGCTGGCGCTTCCGGTAGGAGTTGATGAAGGTGTTGGTCAGGATCCGGAACAGCCACGCCTTGAGGTTGGTGCCCTCCTGGAACTGATGGAAGGACGCGTATGCCTTGGCGAACGTCTCCTGCACCAGATCCTCGGCATCAGCCGGGTTGCGGGTCATCCGCATGCCCGCCGCGTAGAGCTGATCCAGGTACGGCAGCACATCATGCTCGAAGCGCTGACCGCGCTGCTCGAGTGTCTCCGCTACCGGACCCACCCCCTCCGGGATCGATGGCTGGGGCACGAAGGCCGGCCAGCCGCCTCGGCGGGAGGATACATCGCCAGTGGTCACCTGGTTGCGCGCGACCACCACCGAAGTGTCATCGCGGGCGCTACAGCTTGCTAGTGGCACGCTCGCGACAACACAGCCCCGCCCAGCTTCATTCCGTCACGGCCCGGCCCGCGGCCTCCCGCACCTTACTACCGTCGCTGCCGGTCCCGCTTGCCCTGACAGGCTACGCACCGGGCCGCCTCGGGCTTGGCCTCCAGACGGCCCTCAGGAACCGGTTTTCCGCAATCCGCGCAGTTCCCGTACCGGCCGGCGTCGATCCGCCGGAGCGCATCGAGTACCTCGGCGAGCTGCTGCTTGGCCACCCGCAGCACCGCCTCGACCCGCTCGGTCTCCGACAGGTTCGAACCCGCATCAGCCGGATCCTGGGGGTACTCGGCCGACCTGTCCTCCAGCGGCCGGTCCTCCTGCAGCACCATGATCGACCTGTCGAGCTCGTCACGGGTCTCTTCCAGGCGCTTGCGCGCGGTCGTGGTATCCAAGTGGCTCCACCTCCTAATCCGGATATGACCGCTGTCGCGGTTCACTCGTACGCGACAGCGGCCGGGAAAAAGCGCGAGTTATGCCGGCGTGCCGCCGGCCCGGCCCAGTCTGGGCGGCGGCCCCGTGCTCGGTGAGGGCGCGCCTGCCGCCCTGGCTCCGGCCGCCGATGCGCCGGCGGGGCCTGGCGGCCCTAAGGGCGCGGTGCGATCGGCCGGCAGCGGCTCGATGAGCTCGGGGCCGTTGTTGCGAACCGAGTTAACGGTCGTGGCCACCGGGTAGGTGGCCAGCCCGCCGGCCATCGCCGGGGCGAGCAGCGCCTGGACGTCACCCGGCTCGGTATTCGCCGGGTCCAGCCAGTCCGACCAGCTCTCCGGCTGGATCACCATCGGCATCCGGTCGTGGATCTGGCCCAGCTCATCGGGCGCGCTGGTGGTGATGATGGTGGCCGTCCACAGCCAGGCGTCCGGATCGCCGTCCGGGAACTGCCGGTCCCGCCACAGCTCGTACAGGCCGGCGAAGGCCAGCGGCCCGCCGTCGGCGCGGTAGATGAAGTAGGGCTGCTTGACCTTCTTGCTGCCCTCGCCGGCCAGCACCTGCCACTCGTAGTAGCCATCGGCTGGCAGCAGGCACCGCCGCCGGGCGAACGCGCGGCGGAAGGACGGCTTCTCGCCGACCGTCTCAGCGCGGGCGTTGATCATCCGGCTGCCGATGGCGGTGTCCTTGGCCCAGGACGGCACCAGCCCCCAGCGCACGACACGCAGCTCGCGGGCGACGCCGGCCTCGGCCTGCTGGCCGCCGGAGGAGCTATCGGGGCGGCCGGCCCGGTCGAGCACGGCGTACACCGGCTTGGTCGGCGCGACGTTGTAGTCCGGCCGGAGCGGCTCGGTCACCTTGTCGCGCTGCACATCGAACTCCTCCAGGAGCTCAATGCGCTTGCGCGCAGAGGCATACCGACCGCACATGTCCTCACCTTGTCACCAGATTGCGTCACGGCCGCAGGCCGCGCTGCCGGGGGAAGCTCAGATCTGCCCATACATAGCCAGGTTCGGGTGCCGCCAAACCTGCGATCCTCGCGGGCAGCCCGCACCAGCCCGGCCGGCCGGGCTGGCCGCAGCCAGTACGCTCAGACCATGCTAGGCGAGCAGCAGGGCGGCAGCGAGCCTGCGGCGGACCAGGCCGCCTGGGCTGCTCCGGCCGCCAGCGGCCCGGTCCGGGCGCGCCTGGAGCTGCCGGGCTCGAAATCCATCACCAACCGCGCGCTGCTGATCGCCGCCCTGGCCGACGGCCCGGCGCAGGTTATCCGGCCGCTGCGGGCCCGCGACACCGAGCTCATGGCGGGCGCGATCAGCGCGCTGGGGGCCACGGTCACCGACCGGGCCGCCGACTGGCTGGTGACGCCTGGCTGGCGCGACGAGCCGGCCACCGTGCACGTCGGGAACGCCGGGACGGTCCTGCGCTTTGTCCCGCCGGCCGCCGCCCTGGCCCGCGCCGACGTGGCCTTCCGCGGCGACGCGCGAGCGGCACACCGCCCGGTCGGCCCGCTGCTCACGGCCCTCACCCAGCTCGGCGCCCGGATCAGCGACGACGGGCGCGGGGCGATCCCGTTTACCGTGCGCGGCCGCGGGCGGATGCCCGGCGGCAGCGTCACTCTGGATGCCTCGGCTTCCTCGCAGCTGGTATCCGGCCTGCTGCTGGCCGCGGCCCGCTATGACAAGGGCGCCGAGATCCGGCATGAGGGCCCGCCCGTCCCCTCGGCGCCGCATCTGGCGATGACCGTGTCCATGCTGCGGGCGGCCGGCGCTGACATCGAAGTGGCCGCGCCGGGCGCAGGCACAGCGGCGCCCGGCCGTTCCGTTTCTGCTCTGTGGCGCGTGCACCCGGGCGCCCTGTCGCCGGGCCGGATCGAGGTCGAGCCCGACCTGTCCAATGCCGGGCCGTTCCTGGCCGCAGCACTGGCCACCGGGGGGGCTGTGACCATTGCCGGCTGGCCGGCCCGCAGCCTGCAGGCGGCCGGGCAGATCCAGGACGTGCTGACGGCGATGGGGGCTACCTGCACGCCCGAGCCCGGCGGGCTCCGGGTGGCAGGCACCGGCACCGTGCACGGGCTGACCGCCGACCTGCGTGACATCAGCGAGCTCATGCCCGCGCTGGTCGCGCTGGCGGCGACCGCCGACGCACCGTCGACGTTCACGGGCATCGGGCACATGCGCAGCCACGAGTGCGACCGGCTGGCCGTGCTGGCCGCTCAGATCGGCGCGCTCGGCGGCGACGTGACCGAGCTGCCCGACGGCCTGCTGGTGCGGCCCCGGCCGCTGCGCGCCGGCCCGGCGCCGTTCGACCCGCATGACGACCACCGGATGGTGATGGCCGCGGCTGTGCTGGGCCTGACGGTGCCGGGGCTGCGGGTGGCCAACGCCGCGACCGTCGGCAAGACGATGCCGGGCTTCTTCGCGCTGTGGCAGCAGCTGCTGGCCCCGCCGGAGATCCCGCACTGAGCAGGTCGGTCGGCCATGCCGGCCTCGATGAGGATGATGTCCGGGTCCGGCCCGGCAAGGGGTCGCGCCCGCGCACCCGGCGCCGTCCGGCCCACGATGAGGCCGTCGAGGCGTTCGTGGCAGCCGTGGACCGCGGCCGCTACCGGTGCTGGGTTGGCGACCGCGAGGTCACCGCGATGAAGGCGCGCGAGCTGGGCCGCGGCGGGATCGTGGTCGGCGACATGGTGAGCCTGGCCGGCGATGTGTCCGGCCAGCCGGGCACCCTGGCCCGGGTCGTCCGGGTGCAGCCGCGAACCTCGGCCCTGCGGCGCTCGGCCGATGACACCGACCCGATCGAGCGCGTCATCGTCGCCAACGCCGACCAGCTGGTGATCGTCTGCGCGCTGGCCAGCCCGCCGCCCCGGCCGCGGCTCATCGACCGGTTCCTGGTCGCGGCGTTTGACGCCGGGCTGGAGCCGCTGCTGTGCCTGACCAAGGCCGACCTGGCCGGGCCGGAGCAGATCCTGGCCGCATACGAGCCGCTGGGCATCCGCTACCTGGTCACCGGCAGGCCGCTGGACGAGCCGGCCCTGAACGGGCTGCGGGCCGCGCTGGCCTGCCGGGTGAGCGTCCTGGTGGGCCATTCCGGCGTCGGCAAGTCAACGCTGTTCAACGCGGTGATCCCGGCGGCGGACCGAGCGATCGGCACCGTCAGCCCGGTGACTGGCCGGGGCCGCCACACCTCCTCGTCGGCGCTGGCGCTGCGGCTGCCCGGCGGGGGCTGGGTCATCGACACGCCCGGCCTGCGCAGCTTCGGCCTCGGCCACGTCAGCGCGGACGACGTCATCAGGGCGTTCCCCGACCTGGCCGAGGGGACAGCAGGCTGCCCGCCGGGCTGCAGCCACCTGGGGCCCGGGTGTTCCCTGGATGCATGGGTCACCGAGCACGGCGGTGCGGCCCGGCTGGACTCGCTTCGGCGGCTGCTGCGCAGCCAGAGCGGCCTGGATCCGGTCGAGGACCGCGACAGCGGCGACGGACCGGCCGGCGACCAGGACGCCGCGGCCGGGCGGGCGTGACGGAACCCGGGCATGGTCAGCGCGGGCGGGTAAGCGATACCGTGTCGCGGCATGGCGGGTTTTGACGATGACCTGCGGTTCGCGCACGTCCTGGCTGACGCCGCGGACGACATCACCATGCGCCGGTTCCGCGCCCTCGACCTCAGCGTCGAGTCCAAGCCCGACCTGACTCCGGTCAGCGACGCGGACCTGACGACCGAGGATGCCCTGCGCAACCTGCTGCGCCGGGCCCGGCCGCGCGACGCGATGCTCGGCGAGGAGTACGGCAGGAGCGGTGCCAGCCACCGGTGCTGGGTCATCGACCCCATCGACGGGACCAAGAACTTCGTCCGCGGCGTGCCGGTGTGGGCCACGCTGATCGGGCTGATGTCCGAGGACGAGGTGACCGTAGGCGTCGTCTCGGCGCCTGCCCTCAGCCGTCGCTGGTGGGCCAGCCGCGGCGGCCGCGCGTGGACCGGCCGCAGCCTGACCAAGGCGACAAACTGCCGGGTCTCGGGAGTGAGCCGCCTCGCCGATGCCTCGCTGTCGTACTCGGGCCTGTCCTCCTGGCGCGACAGCGGGCTGCAGACCGAGTTCCTGGGCCTGGTCTCAGCCGCCTGGCGGAGCCGGGCCTACGGCGACTTCTGGTCGCACATGCTGGTCGCTGAAGGCGCCGTGGACATTTCGGCGGAGACCGACGTCAAGCTCTGGGACCTGGCGGCCCTGCAGATCATCGTCGAGGAGGCCGGCGGCACGTTCACCGACCTGGCCGGCCAGCCCACGCCGGCCGGCGGCAGCGCGGTCTGCACTAACGGGCTGCTGCACGCTGACGTCCTGTCGCTGCTGACCCCCGGCTCCGGCCCCATCGCGTCCTGACCGCGCGGCTCCTGACCGCGCCCGCTGACCGCGCCCCGGACCGCGCCTGCTGATCGCGCGGCGTGGCGCCGGCCAGCCGCCGGGCCTTGCGTTCGAGGGCGAAGCCGCCCGAACCCGGACGTCCTGAGCACCGGATCACAGCCCGTCGCGGCGCTGGCCTTGCCCTCGCGGCAGTCCTGCCGGATGCTGGACAGACCGCAGTCACAAATGCACAAGGGGGGCCGGCGGCGCCCGGCGAAGGGAGCGATCCGGCATGAATGTAGGTGACGGGATGACTCAGGTCGTCCTGACGATCGGCCCCGCGCACACGCTGCGCGAGGCGGCCAGGATGATGTCAGCCCGCCGGGTGGGCGCGGCCATCGTCATCGATCCCGATCACCAGGGCGTCGGCATCCTGACCGAGCGCGACGTGCTCGACTGCGTCGGCGCAGGCCAGGATCCTGACGCCGAGCTGGTCGCCGCGCACCGGACCGACCATATTGTCCTAGCCTCGCCCGACTGGACGCTGGAACAGGCCGCCGCCGCCATGGTGACCGGCAACTTCCGGCACCTGGTCGTCATCGACGGCTCTGCTGTGGCCGGGCTGCTGTCCATGCGCGACATCGTGCGCTGCTGGTCGGGCGCCGGGGCCGTTCCCGCCCAGGCCAGAGCCTGAGGGGACGGTGCTTGCCGGCGCTGCCGGCATCCGCCAGAGTAAGTCTCGATGCGACTTGCCGGCGCGGTCGCGCTCATCACGGGGGGCTCGTCAGGCATCGGCGCGGCTACGGCACGCGCCCTGACGCGGGCGGGAGCCTGCCCGATGATCGCCGGCCGAGACGAGACGCGGCTGCGCGACGTAGCCCGGCAGACGGGCGCGGTGCCGCTGCGCGCTGACCTGTCCGATCCCGATGGCGCGGAGGAGCTCGCCGCCACCGCCATGGCCGAGGCGGGCCGGGTTGACTTGCTGGTCAGCAACGCAGGCTTCGGCTGGGCCGGCGAGATTGAGGAGCTGACCGGGGCCAAGGCCGCAGAGCTGGTCGCGGTCAACCTGCTGGCGCCCATCCAGCTGGCCCGGCTGCTGGTGCCCGGCATGACCAAGCGCGGTGCCGGGCACGTGGTGTTCGTCTCCTCCATCGTCGGCGTGACCGGCGCCCGGCACGAGGCCGGGTATGCCGCCGCCAAGGCCGGGATCGCCACTTTCGCCGAGAGCCTGTCTTATGAGCTGACTGGCCAGCACGTCGGTGTCTCGGTTGTCGTGCCCGGCGTAGTGGATACCCCGTTCTTTGACCGCCGCGGCGTGCCGTACGGGCGCAGCGCGCCGGTCCCCATCCCGCCCGAGCGGGTCGCGCGGGCGATCGTCACCGCTGCGTACCGCGACCGGGACGTGATGTACGTGCCCGGCTGGATGCGGTTTCCCGCCTGGCTGCACGGCACCGCGCCGCGGACCTTCCGGGCCCTGGCCGGCCGCTTCGGCTGACCCGCCGGGCCCGCTGGCATCTCCTATTTCTCAGTCGCCCGGCCGCTGAAATAGCCGCCTTGTCCGGCGATGTTGCTAAAAGGCAGCAAAGAACTACCCAGGCCGTGCTGGACCTTCCCGAACCGCTGTCGCTAATCTGCCTGATTGCGGTCGATTCTGTGGCGGCCGCGATCGCTGCGCGGCGCTCAGCCGCGGGCGCTGTATCTCTGGGAGGACTTTGCTGTGAAGCCCATTGCGCGCGGGCCAGCCAGGCGCCAAGCCGGCGCTGCCCTGGCCGTCGCCACTGCGGGAGCGCTGCTGTTCGGCGCCGGATCTGCGGTCGCGGCTACTTCTCCGACCGCCCCGGCCAAGGTTGCCGTGCCGCAGGGCATCAGCCCGCAGGTGCTGAAGAACGCGCATGCCATGGGCGCGGCCGCCGCCTCGACCAAGGAGACGGTCTCGTTCGTCCTGCGGGCCCGCAGCCTCAGCGCCCTGGAGGCGCGCGTCAATGCCGGGATGCCCGGCGGGTACCTGTCGGTCCGGCAATTCGCCAGCCGGTACGGGCGCTCCGGCGCGGCGATCGCCCAGCTGACCAAGTACCTGGCCAAGTTCCACATCACCAGCTCGGTCCATGCCGACCACCTGGACGTGACCACGCACGGCACGGTGGCCGAGTACAACCAGGCGCTCGGCGTGATGCAGAGCAACTACAAGGCGCCGGCCGTGCCGGCCAGCAACGGCCGCGCGGGCCGCCCGGCCGTGGTGTTCCACGGCACCACCCAGGCCGCCACGCTGCCAGCGCCGATCGCCTCGATCGTCCTGACGGTTCTGGGCCTGACCAACTACCCGTCCTGGTCGAGTGATGCCGTGCACAGGCCGGCCCTGGCGCACAACGCGCAGCCCTCCGTGGTCCGGTCCGGCGGGCAGACCCCGGCCGACTTCGCCAAGCGGTATGACCTGAACAAGCTGCAGAAGGCCGGCGCGAACGGCCAGGGCCAGACCATCGGCATCGTCACGCTGGCCAGCCTGAAGAAGTCGGACGCCACGCACTTCTGGTCCAAGGTCCTCAAGATCAAGACCAAGGCGAACCGGATCAAGCTCGTGAACATTGACGGCGGCGCTGGCGCGGTCAGCAACGCCAAGGGCTCGGGCGAGACCACGCTGGATGTCGAGCAGTCCGGGGCGCTGGCGCGGCGGGCCAACATCATCGTCTACCAGGCCCCCAACACCGACCCTGGCTTCTTCGACGCGTTCGCCGTGGCGGCCAGCCAGAACAAGGCCGACACGGTCTCCTCCAGCTGGGGCGAGTCCGAAGACGAGATCCTGACCAGCATCGCCGCCCAGACCGAGCCGCAGACCTACGCGCAGGCCTTCGACGAGATCTTCGCCGAGCTGGCCGCACAGGGCCAGAGCTCCTTCATTGCCGCCGGCGACAGCGGTTCTTACGACGCCTCCGGCGACGTGGGCAGCACGAACCTGTCGATCGACAACCCCGGTGACAGCCCGTACACCACCGACGCGGGCGGCATGACCCTGACCGGCACCATCCCGCTCACCGCGAAGGACAGCGCCAAGATCAAGACCCGCCGCGCGTGGGGCTGGGACTGGCTGTGGCCGCACTTCGCCGACTTCACCGACGCGAACGGCAATCCCTTCACCTCGGAGTTCGCCTTCGCCGAGGCCGAGGGGATCGGCGGCGGGGGCGGCGGCTACAGCGCCTTCGAGCCGAAGCCCGCGTACCAGAACAGAGTGGACACCAGCCACTTCAGCGCTGTCGAGTACCTGACGCCGACCGACCCGGAGAGCTTCAGCGGCATCACGCTGCCGAGCGAGTGGACCTTCACCGCCAAGCCGAAGGTCAGCTACGGGACGGGCCCGGACACCCGCGCGGTCCCGGACGTGTCGGCCAACGCTGACCCGTTCACCGGCTACACGGAGTACTTCAGCAAGTTCCCCGGGCCGAACCTCGAGTCCGGGTGGGGTGGCACGAGCTTCGTCGCCCCGCAGTTCGCCGGCGCAACCGCGGTGATGGACTCCTGGGTGCACCACCGGGTCGGGTTCTGGAACCCGCAGGTCTACCGGTTCGCGGCGGGCTCACACTCGCCGTTCAGCCCGGTGGACACCGTTGGCCGCAGCAACGACAACCTGTACTACAGCGGCCTGCACGGGGCCAAGTTCAGCCCGGCCACCGGCCTGGGCACCCCGGACTTCGCCAAGATGGCGGCGGACTTCCGACGTCGCTGACAACCCGCGCAACAGGGCCCGCCGCGACCAGCGGCGGGCCCTCGCGCGCCTTCAGGGGCCGGTGCCGTGCCGCCGGCCGGGCCGGCACCTGCCGCAGCTGCTCAGGTGAGGGCCGAGATGGCCGGTGAGAGTGCGGGCCGCGTCGCCGGACCCGCCGGCACGACTGCTCCCGGCCCCGGGCCCGCCGTCAGCATGGCCGAGGGCCTGCGCCGGGTTGCCGGGATTGCCGGCCATACCGGCCTCCAGCGGGCCATCCTGAGCCACCTGGTCACCGCGGCCGGCGCCACGCCCCGGCTGCGGTGGATCGAGATGACCGGCTCGCTGGCGCGCGGGGCTGGCGACGCGCTCTCCGATATCGACGCCGGGATGGGAATCGCCGACGACGCGTGGGACGCAGCCGACGGCGCCGCTGAGGCGGTCGCGGCGGCCGAGGCGCTGCTGCACGGGTTCGAGCCGGTCACTGACTCGTTCCGGCAGCGGTTCCCCGGCCCGGACGGCGCATCGTGCTGGCACCTGGTGACCCTCTACGAGTCCGGCGTCCAGCTCAGCCTGGTGATCATGCCGGCCTCCTGGCGGCCAGGCCTGCCGCCGCAGTCGGTCGCCCTGTATGACGCCGACGGGATCCTGGCCCGGCCGTACCTGCCGCCATCGGCGCAGCCCAGCGCCGCAGATGCCCGGGAATGGGCGTGCCTGGCCTGGATGGCGCTGGGCGATGTCGCCAAGTACGCCGAGCGCGGCTCGGCGTGGGAGGCCCGGGCCCGGCTGGAGGAAGCTCGCGACCTGCTGTGGCGCCTCTGGGCGATCGGGCTCGGGTCGGTCTATCCCGCGTTCGGACTCACCTCGGTGCTGGACACGCCGGGAGCGCGGCTGCCCCCAGGCATCGAGGCCACCGCCGCCGGGCTGGCCGTGGCCGACGCGCTCGCCGCCGCCGGGACGGTAGCTGACCTGCTCGACGAGACCTGCGAGCAGGCCCGGCACCGGCTGGCATTCGAGCTGCCCGGCCAGTTGCGGGACTGGGTCCGGTCCCGGCTGGCCCGGGCCAGTGCGACGGCGTCCGGGCCCGGCCAGTAACGGGCCGGGGGCGGGCCAAGCCGGCCAGTGACGGGCCGGCGGGCCAGCCCGGGCCCGGCAGGCACCAGGTGACGCACGCGCCCGCGCCGCCTAGCATCGGCGGTGTGGTGGCACCTGCGGTGCCGGCGGGCGACGCGCGCCGGCAGTGGACGCTGGCACCGGCCTGCCCGCCCGTTCCGGTGGTGGCCTGCCTCCCGCACGGCGGCCGGGATTTCCCGGCCGAGCTGCAGGACGACCTGGCTGTGCGCCCCGAGGCGCTGTGGACCGACTGGCTGACGGCTGAGCTGTACGCCTTCCTGCCCGACCTGGGAATTACCACGATCACCACGTCACTGAGCCGGTTCGTTGCCGACGTCAACCGGGATCCGGCGGCCGGCCAGCAGGGCGGCTTCTGGTCTAGTGTCGTGCACGCCCGGCTGCCCCGCGGCCAGCCGGTGTACCACCGGTCGCTAACCCCCGACGAGATCCGGCACCGGATCCGGCTGGCCCACGAGCCCTTTCACCAGGCGCTGGACGATGCCATCGAGCGGCTGCTGGCCCGCTTCCCCCGGCTGCTCCTGCTGGACTTGCACAGCTTCGGACGGGAGCTGGACGGCGATGTCGTGCTGGGCGACCGGCACGGCGCGACAGCGCGGCCCGAGGCCGTGGCGGTGGTGCGCGAGGCATTCACCCGGGCCGGCCTGACCGTGCGGATGAATGAGCGCTACACCGGCGGCTGGACGGTTGCCCGCTTTGCTGGCCACGAGCGCGTGGACGCTATCCAGGTCGAGCTCAACCAGCGCTGCTACCTGAACCTGGCCGGCCGCCGCTCCCCTGGCCCGCCGCCGCCCGGCGCCTTCCAGGCCACCCAGCACGTGCTGCGCGGCCTGCTCGCCGACGGCGTCATCGCACCCCTCCTGGCCCGGTATCCGGCTCTCGGGTCGGATAAGTTCTGAGCGCAGCTCAGGAAGCCCGGCACAGCCCGGGCCCGGATTGCCGGCCGCGCACCAGCGGCTGGCGCAGGAGGAGGCCAGGTGCGGTGGTCAGGACCCGACGGTTACTGGGCCAGCGATGACCGGAGCCTCATCCGCGTGCCGCTGGTGCACGCCTGGCTGAGCCGCGAGGCGTACTGGGCGCAGGGCCGTTCCGCTGAGGTGGTCGCCCGCTCGATTGAGCACTCCCTGGTCGTCGGCCTGTACGCGGCGGACGGGGCGCAGGCGGGCTTCGCCCGGTTCGTGACTGACTACGCGACGTTCGGCTGGCTGTGCGATGTGTTCGTGGACACCGAACATCGCGGGCACGGCCTGGGCAGCTTCCTGGCCCGGACGGCCATCGAGCATCCGGCGGTGGCCGGGATCCAGCAGGTGCTGGCCACCGCGCCCGGCCGCACCCTGTACGCCCGGCACGGGTATGCGCCGCTGGCCAGCGCCGAGCGGTGGATGGAGCGGCGGCCGGGCTGACCTGGTCCCGGCTGACCCGGGGACAGCTGATCCGGGCTGACCTGGTCCGGGCGTTTTGTCGGTCCCAGTTGCGAGGATGACCGTAACGCTCGATCAGGAGGTGACCGCCACCGGGACAGTCCCCGCCCCCGCGCCGCACCGCGGGTCACGATTACGCCACCGGCAGGCGCCCCACCTGGGGAAAGCCGTGTTCACTGCTAGCCGAACACTTGTTCTAGTGTAACTGCCTTCCCCCGACACTCGCACATGTGTTCTAATTACGGGCATGCCACAGGTAGCCCGCACCGCCAGGAAGCGGTCGCAGGCCGTGCCGACGGCTCCCGATCGCTACCGGCTGGCGGCCTGGATCCGTACGGGCGCGCTGGCCCTGGCCGGAGGCGTGCAGGCCCAGGCCGAACCCCTGGCCCGCTCCGCCCGGCCGGTCACTGCCGCCCAGCCGCCGGGATCCCGCTGGCCGGCCGGCCGGCTGCGGGCGCGCAGCACACTGGCCCGGGTCATCCCGGCCGCCAGCAGCCAGGTCGCATCCGGCCTGCCGGTCACCCTCGGGCCGGGCAGTCCCGCCGACGGACCGGAGCACGGCCCGCCGCTGACCCGTCACGGGCAGCCCGCGGCCCCTGCTATCCGGGGGTCGCGGCCCGCGCAGCCCTTGCACAGCTCTCGCTGACTGAGCTGCCGCACGCCCATTCTCGCCCGGCGCACCTCGCCGGATGCCCTGTGACCTGGCCGCACGCTGGAGGTGAGCAAGTGACAACCCACTTCGACTACGACATTCGACGCAAGCGCCAGCGCCTGGCCGAACTTGCCGGCCAGACGGCGGAGCTGGAACGCCGGCTCGCTGACGCGCAGCTCACCCTCGATCGCCAGCTCAGCCGCCCCGGCGCCGGCTATCCGTCGCCGGGCGAGCCGACTGGCAGCGCGGAGAGCCTCGGCCACGTCCGGCAGGCCAGCTCCGGATACGGTGCTGCCGACAGCTACCCGGCCTACGATGCGGCGGGCGCAGACGACCGCTTCGAAGGCGCGAGCGGCACGGACGCGAGTGGCACGGACGGGGATCATGGTCCGGGCCGGGCCAGCGGGCTCGGTCCCGGCGGATACGGTCCCGGCGGATACGGTGCCAGCGGACTCGGTGACGCCGCCCCCGGTGAGGCCGGCCGCTACGAGGACGCCGGCGGATTCGGCCGGGCGTACGACCCGCCGTTCGATCCGGCCGCCGGGGACCGCACCGAGGTACTACTCCGGCACGGCCGGGCCGGGGCTGCGCCTCGGCTGACCCGCAGGCGCAAGCTGGTACTGGCCGGCGTGGCCGGGACGACGCTGCTGATCATCCTGATCCTGGTGCTGACTGCCGGTGGCGCCTCCTGGCCCGGCAGTGTGGCCGTGGTCGAGCGCCAGGCCGCGGTCGCCTGCCGCAATCCCGACGTCCGCTCGGAGCCCAGCCAGGTCAACTTCGCGTGTGCCAAGGCCAGCCGCCAGATCCTGTGGGTGTTCGCTCTGCTGACCAGCCGCGACGACCCCAGCTTCAAGGATGCGCGGACCGGCCGGGTCGGCCTGGAGCCGATCAGCGCAGCCCAGGGCGGGCAGCTGGCCTGGTCGCTGAACCTGCACCACCCCTATCACCCGACGAATGCCGTCGACAGTCTGGCGGTGGCCGCCCGGGCGATCAACAACATCGTGGGCGGGGCGACCCTGACCAGCGCCGGCGGGCGGCCGGTCGTGCAGGCCGGGCTGGAGAGCAGCGCCGCGAACTGCCTCCGGTACACCGGATCAGCGGCGATGACCCGGCGGTCCGGGTTCCCGCCGCATTGCGCCCACCCGGTAACCAGCACGGCCGGGCAGGCGGCCCTGGTTGCGGACATCTACCAGAAGTGGGTGGTCGGAGCCGGACCGCGGGCCGCGCAGGATGCGGCCGTCCTATTCGCCAGCGCCCAGAACCCCGGCAACCCGGAGGTCCAGGCCATTCTCCGGCGGCTGTCGGCGGACGGCCCGCTGACCTAGCCAGAGCCCGGCACCGGTCCGGCCGCCAGCAGGCCCGGTAAGCCCCGGCGAGGAGGTGGATACATGAGCTCGGCCCGGAAGCCCTGGTGGCAGAAAGCCACGGCGGTCGTCAGTCTGAGTGCCACCGGGGCGGTAACCGGGTTCTCCTTCGCTCCCAAGGCGGCGGCTGACACGTCGTCACCGTCGAAAATGATGATCCACCTCATGGCCCTGGACGAGGCGGGCCAGCCGGCTAAGTCCGGCCAGGGCGCCGCGACCGGCGACGCCAAGCTGCGCTCGGCCATCGTCAGCGTCGCTCGCTACTACCTGCGAATGGCGGCAGGCAAGACCCCGGCCGAGATGGAAGCTGTCATCTGGGACCACGACAGTGTCGACGGCGCCAACCACGGCCAGTCGTGCGCGGCCTTCGCCAGCCTGACCCTGGAACTGGGCGCCAGGGTCGTCGGCGAGCAGAGCTGGGTGACCGGCGGCACGACCTACCCGTGGCCCCTGCACAAGTGGGCGGTCGTCCGGGTCGACCCGAACCCGGATTCGCTCGGCATCACCTCCGTGCTGCAGGACGCGCAGGCGCACGACCGCTGGCATCCGCTTGGTGATGGCTACCGGCCGCTGCCCGGCGACTGGGTCCTGTTCCACGGGCACGTCGAGGTGGTGACGGACTATTCCGGCGGTGTCCTGCACACCATCGGCGGCGACTCCCTTCCCGACTACTCCGTGAACGCCCACGAGTACCACGGCTCACTGGCCGCCGACGGAGCAGCCGGGTTCGTGAACAACGGCGACCTCGACCAGGGTGGCCCGGCAGCCGGCAGCAGGGGCGCCGGCCGCCCGGCCACCCGTCAGCCCGCCGCCCATCATGGGTCAGCCCGGAAGCAGGGGGTCTCAAGCTCGGCCCAGCACCCGGCGACCCCGGCCGCGCCGGGCTCGGATGCCCGCGGGGCGGCCCCCGCCAGCACGGACCGGCAGGACACCAGCGGGTCAGCGGCCGCCGGCCGGCACGGGCGAAGCACCCACGGGCAGGCGGCGATTCCGGGGACGGCGGCCGCGTCCGGCGAATCAGCAGACGCTACCAGCTCAGCGGCCACCCCGGCAGCGAGCGACTCAGGCGGGCACGGCTCGGCCAGCCGCCGACGCGGTACCAGTACGACCGCGGCGGCCGGAGACGCCGCCATCCCCGGCCTGCCTGCTCCGGACCGGCACCGCCCTCAGCACCACGAGCGGGCCAGCCAGCCGACCGCACCGGCGGCACGCAGTTCCGCAGCTGGCCCGGCTGAGTCGGGCCGCGGGACTGCTGAGCAGGGCGCGTCAGATATTCCGGGCGTCCCGGTCACGACCGCCCGCCACGTTTCGGCCTCCGCGTCATCCGCGCCGTCGCCGTCCTCCCCGTCTTCCTCGTCTTCCTCCTCCGCGCCGTCGGCGCCGGCCGCGCCGTCCGCGCCGGGTCACCGCTATACGCGTCACCATCCGTCACCACCCGCCGCGCCCGCAGGCAGCACGGCAGAACAGCAGGCCTTCATCAGCGCCGTGGCGCCCGGGGCCATCGCCGCTCAGAGCGAGTGGGGCGTGCCCGCTTCCGTGACGATCGCCCAGGCCATTGATGAATCCGGCTGGGGTCGCAGCGAGCTCGCCGCCCGAGATCACAACCTGTTCGGGATCAAGGGGGACGGCCCCGCCGGCTCGGTCGCCGAGCCGACGCAGGAGTACGTCGATGGACGCGCGGTCAAGCGCACCGCTGCCTTCCGGGTCTACCAGGACGACGCGCAGAGCATCTCCGATCACGGCAAGCTCCTGGCCACGAGCGGCTACTACTCGCGGGCCATGGCCAACCGCCAGAGCCCTGATACGTTCGCCGCCGACCTCACCGGCGTTTATGCCACCGACCCGGACTACGGCGCCAAGCTGGTCGGACTGATGCGCCGGTACGACCTGTACCGCTACGACGGGGCCGCTGCCGACGGTTCGAGTTCCAGCGCTGGACCCGCCAGTGCGGCCACGGGCAGCGGACCAGGGACGGGCGGCAGTTCCGGGGGGACCACGGGGCAAGCCGGCGCGGCCAGCACGGGCCAGGACGGCGGCGCCCAAGCCGGCCCGGGGCACGGCAAGGCCGGAGACGGCGATGCAGGCCAGGTCGGCGCGGCCAGCACGAGCCAGCCCAGCACGAGCCAGCCCAGTACCGGGCAGCCCAGTACCGGGCAGGCCAGTACCGGGCAGCCCAGCACCGCGCAGCCCACCACCGGGCGGCCCAGCGCGGGAGGCGACAGCACGGGGGGGGCAACGGGCGCCGCCAGCAGTGGTCAGCGACGCGCGAGTCCGGCCGACTCCGAGCCGGAGCCCGCGGCCGGGCCAGCAAGTCGTTCGCCATCGGCTGCTGCCGGGCAAGACAAGCAGCCTCAGCCGGCCGCCGCGCAGGCTGGCCCGTCGGCACGCGGCAAGCCCGGGGCGGCTCCGGCCTCAGGCCTCGGCAGCGCAGCCATTCCCGGGCTTCCTGACCCGGTGGCGGTGGCCAGCCCGCCGCACCGTGCCGCGGGCAGGCAGACCACCGCCGACAGACCGGACGGGCGACCGCGTCCGGCTGCGGCGACGGGCCCCGCTGCCAGCTCGGGTACCGCTCAGAACCGCGGAAGCAGCGAGGACCCGGGTACCGGGCCGAGCTCGCGCGCCACCCGGACTCCCAGCAGCCGGACCCCTGGCAGCCGGCCCAGCCCGGAGTCCTGGACGGACACAACCTTCGGCGCGGCTCAGCAGGCGCGTGCCCCGCGCAGCGAGCCGCGCGCGGCCGCCTCGGCCCGCCCGGCCGCCTCGCCACGTCGGCCGGCGCCACCGCGACGACCCGCGCCACCGCGACGGCCGGGCCCTCGCCAGGCAGCAAGGCGGGCAGCCAAATACCAGACGCAGGTCCCGGTCGTCGTCCAGAACACCTTCGCCATGACCGCGCGGCTGCCGCTGATGCGGGCCGAGCCGCTCTACCGGGATGTCGCCGATCAGGCCGGGATTCGCTGGCAGCTGCTGGCCGCCTGCGACTGGATGCAGTGCAAGGCGCAGCCGCGGTACTCGCCCGTGCACGGCGAGAAGCTCGGCTCCGTGAACCTCGACGGCACCAGCTACCGCACGAAGTCCGAGGCACTGGAGCAGTGCGCCGACGACCTGCTGGACCTGTCCTGGGCGGTGTACCAGATCGACCTGGCCCAGACGGCGCCGCTGTCCGTCCGGGACCTGGCCAACGTTTTCGCCGCCTTTCGCTGGGGCGGCCTGCTGAAACAGCACCGGACCTCAGCCATGGAGTTCCCGTACTCGGTGGCAGGCCTGACTGACCAGCACTCCGGCATGCGCTGGCCGAACATCAGCGACTCACGTGCGCCGGACAAGCCAGGCAGCCGGTTCCGCCCGGCCTTCGGCGCCGTGCCGGTCCTGCTGATCCTCAAGTACCCGGCCAGCGTCTGATGCCCGCCCGGCCAGTCCGAGCGGCCCTGTCACCGCCGACACCGAAAGAGGTGGACCCTCGTGTTCCGCTTTCTGCTCTTCCTGCTGCGGGCCCGCACCGGCCAGCGAGCAGGCACCGGCCAGCGAGCTCGGCCGGCCGCGCAGCCGGCCGCGGCATGGCCCCCGCGGGCAGCCTCCGTGGCCGCCGGCCCGGGCAGCCGGTACGCCCCTCGCGACTACTCCCCCGGCGATCCGGCCGGGACCGGTCATGGCTGGCCGGGCGGGGGCGGGCTGCTGCCACGCGGCGACGTCGCACCGTCCGCCACCCGTCCGGACCGCCGGCCTGGCAGCCAGCCGGACTGGCCCGACCAGCCGGACGGCGGCCCCGGTGCTCCCGGCCCGGCCGGGCCCGCCGGGCTGGCCGGGCCGGGGCCTGGCCGTCGCTGGCCGGTCTCGCCGAAGATCATCTGGACGGCCGTGCTGGTCGCCGTCGCGCTAATCTTCCGCCGGGCCCTCGCCGCGATGCTGCTCGCGGCGCTGGCCGGAACGCTGCACCTGGTCGGCCTGAACGTGCACCTGCCCAGCGTCCGGTTCGCCTGGCCGTGGCAGTCACCCGGGCACACCGCCACGGCGAACATCGAACTCGGGCCGTGGGTACTGCAGAAGATCCAGGGCATCTCCAAGCCTGCTCTCGGCCAGGTGAACTTCAACTTCGTCTTCACCCACCGGGTGTCGAAGAACATCGGCCCGTGGCCGTGCTGGTACGCCAGCACCTTCTACGCTGTCGGCCGCGCCTCGGCGACTGTCGCGCTCAATCCGGGCCCGGCCTGGTGGAAGCCGGGCACCGGCCACTATCGCCTGCAGGTGCTCAGCCAGCCGCGCGACGGCCGTCCCGGCCGGGTTGCCGTCACGATGATGCTGCCGCCGCCCCAGCTTCCGCAGTCAGTGCACGATGTCAGCATCGACAACGTCCAGTCCCGGCCGGTGGCCACCCAGCACAGCTGGACCTACCCGGGGTTCGGCTGCGGCCTGGTGCTGCGGCCGCAGTTCTCGCCGTCGGTGCTGTACGGGCAGGCGCAGCAGGTGGCCTTCAGCCGGGCCACCCATCTGCCGCGGGTCACCGGGCCGCTGCTCGCCACGGCCAGGAGCGAGGCGGCACAGACCATCCGGAACAGCTTCATCCAGCCCACGGTCAACGCCCTGGGCTACCGGCTGGACAGCTTCACGCTGCGGTGGGCTCCCGCGCCGTAGCGGCTGGCGCCGCCCTGCGAATAGGTGTTCGCGCTACGGCTCCCGGGGCCGGACCATAACCTTGGATTGCCGCGTATGCCCAGGTGAGCGAAATCGCCAGAAGTACGCCTAAAGTTTGGCGGCCGGCCAGCCAGGTCGCTGCCAGCCAGGGATACGTTGGCAGCTTTGGTCCGGCCAGGCGGCGGAAGGAAGAGGAATAGTGCTCCAGGACCGGCAGGCGACGGCGGTCGGCGCCGTGGAACTGCCCGAGCCATGGCGCTCGGCGGCCGTCACGGTAGTCCTGCCGACTTACAACGAGGCAGCCAACCTGCCGGTGATCACCGCCGAGCTGCTCGGGCTGCCGCTGCCGGGCCTGCGCATCCTCGTTGCTGACGACAACTCGCCGGATGGCACCGGCGACGTGGCCGATCAGCTGGCCCGCCAGCACGGCGAGGACAAGATCACCGTCGTGCACCGGCCGGGCAAGCAGGGCCTGGGCCGGGCCTACGTCGACGGCATGACCCGGGCCATCGCCGCCGGTGCTGATTTCGTCGTGCAGATGGATGCCGACCTCTCGCATGCACCGGGCTACCTGCCGCAGATGCTCGGCACCCTGCTGTCGGCCGAGGCGGACGTCGTCATCGGCTCCCGGTACGTCGCGGGCGCCAGCCTGGCCTCGGAATGGTCATGGCGGCGCAAGGCGCTGTCGGCGTTCGCCAACAGCTATGTGCGGGCGCTGCTGCAACTCGGGATCCGTGATGTCACCGCCGGCTTCAAGCTCTGGCGCAGCGGGGCGCTGCAGGCCATCGACGTCGGCAGCGTCCGCAGCAATGGATACAGCTTCCAGGTGGAGATGAACTACCGCAGTGTCCGCCAGGGACTCAAGATCGTCGAACTGCCTATTCGTTTCGAAGAGCGGCGCGAAGGCGCTAGCAAAATGGACCTGAAAGTGCAGCTGGAGTCGGCCCTCATGCCATTTCAGCTGCGCCGCCGGGCACGCTAGCACCGCAGGCGGGCCTGGTCCGGCCGGTCAGTCAGCCATTTCGCCGGCATTTCCCTGGCCCTGAGCCGGCCGGGCGCGCTACGGTTCGTGCATATCCCTGCTCCGGAGGCAGCCGTGGATTATGTCGTAGGTGTCCTGGTCCTGGTCGTCGTGGCGGCCATCGGCCTGGGCCTGGTGGTGATCCACCACGAGAATGCCCCCGGCATGCGCCCGTCCCTGGCCGCCGCCCGGCGCGTGGTCTGGAAGACTCAGCTGGTGTCGCCCGGTGATCCGTGCCGCTGCGGCGGCACGCTGAACAGCAGTGCCGTGACCTCGAAGCAGTTCGGGGCGCTGATCGGCTGCACGGACTGCAACCGGTCATGGACGACGGACGGCCGCCGGGTCCGGGTGCGCCGCGCCGTCTGAGCCGCTCATGACCGGGCCATGCTCGCGGCCAGCCGGACGGCGCCGGTGACCGGATCAGCCGCCGACCGGCTCACGATGACCGGCTGAGCGCTGTACTGGTCGAGCGCGCCGGTAAACGATGACCGGGCGACGGGACTGGACCACACGCCGCCCGCCAGCGCGACCCGCACTGGTCCGCCGCCGCCGGGCGGCCTGAGGTAGCGCGCGATGTGGCGCGCGGTTGCGGTGGCCAGCGCCGACATTTCCGCGTCCAGGTGGCCGATCGCCCAGTCCGCGCCCTGCTCGGCAGCGCCGGTGAGCAGCGGGGCGGCCCGCGCCAGCAGCCGCGCGGGGTCCGGGGCCGAGTTGACCGCGGCCACGATCTGGCCGGGTTCGGCGTGGCCGGTCACCTGGCTGAGCTCAGCCGCGAATTCCGCCGGGACGGCGGCGGGATCGTTGACGTAGTGCTCGAGAGCCCGGCGGCCAAGCCGCGCGGCCGATCCGTGGTCGCCGAGGATCCAGCCGCGGCCGCCGCTGGCCGGATAGGTCTCATCGTCGCTGCCGGCGGGGGCGCTGCAGATCACCGAGCCCGTACCGGCCACCACGCAGGCATCGGTGTGCTCGGGTGCGGCCAGCAGCGCGCCCACGTAGTCCGGCACCACTCGCACCTCGGCGCCCGGCAGCAGGCTAGCCAGCAGCCGGGCGATCCGCGCATGCTGCGCCGGGCTGCGGGTCCCGGCCACGCAGGCCGCTACGTGCGCTGCGGCCGGGCAGCCGTCCAGGGCCGCGCGATAGCTGGCCAGTACCGTCTGCTCGTCGGCCGACAGCGGATTACCCGGTCCGCCCGCCCCGGTCCAGGCCAGGCGGCCCGCGCGGACAGCCTGGACCCGGGTCGCTGTGCCGCCCGCGTCGATCCCGACGACGACGCCATTCTCCTGGCCGGCGCCGTGGCTGGCTGGCGCGTCGCGCGGTCCGGGCACGGAGTCAGCGAAGCCTGCGTTCATGATCTCGATTGTGCCGCCACGCCGTGACGGTAGCGCCAGGCGGTCCGCGCCGGGGACCTCCTCAGGAAACGGCGCGGTGCAGGGCCGCCAGGGACTCAGCGAGCAGGGCGCGCCGGTCCTCGGCTGCGGCGTACTCGGCCAGGGCGGTGCCGATGGAAACGGCGCAGGTCCGCGCGGCCAGTTCCCGCCGGGCGGTCACCGGCCGGCCATAGGCCGCCAGCAGCTCCGCCCGGGCCGCGCCGGCAAAGCCCAGGTAGGCGATGGACAGGTCGACAGCCGGATCGGCCAGGCACAGATCACCCCAGTCGATCACTCCGGTAGCGGCCCCAGCCTCGACCAGCAGGTGACGCACGTGCAGGTCGCCGTGCGAGACGACAAGCGATCCGTCACCGGGATCATCCGCATCACCAGCAGTAACGGGACTCGCCGCGACGGCGGCATGGCCGGGCGCGGCGGCCTGGCCGGCTGGCCCGGCGTCTGGCCGGGCCCTGGCCTGAGCCGTCCCGCGAGCTGGTGGCCCGGCACGTAGTGGCCCGGCACGTGGTGGCCCGGCACGTGGTGGCCCGGCAGCCGGCGGCCCGGCAGCCGGCGGCTCCGCCTCGGCCTGGTCGAGCAGGCAGCTCATCTCGCTGCTGGCCGGCCGCAATCCGCGCCTGGCCAGCATGGCCAGCACCTCGCGGGCCTTTCGGGCGCGGGCCGGCGGGCTGGCCCGGCGCATCGGGTCCACG
This sequence comes from Streptosporangiaceae bacterium, assembly GCA_036490755.1. GTDB lineage: Bacteria > Actinomycetota > Actinomycetes > Streptosporangiales > Streptosporangiaceae > DASUBV01. Next base: position 5,651 of record DASXDJ010000159.1, on the reverse strand, counting down.
GGCAGGCCGGCGCCGGCCACGAGCGGGACCAGGTCCGGGTCGTGCAGCGCGCGCAGGAAGCCGCCGATCCCGGCGGCCGCCGGCCGCCGGGCCGCCTCGGACAGGCCCGATGCGGCCAGCTCACGGCCGGGCAGCAGCCGGGCCCCGAAGAACGGCCACGCGTAGTGCTCTGTCGGCTGGCCGACGAACACGGGATCGGGGATGGGCAGCGGCAGCCGGGGAGCCAGCATCGGCAGGACGTCGATCTCCCGCTGCACGCCCGGCAGCGCGATCTGCCGGCGAGGAAACCGGAACAGCCACTGACCGTCGACGACAAACGCGGTGTTGTCCCAGCCGGTCTCCAGCAGCGTCACCGCCGCGCTGGCCAGCGCGGCGAACTGCTCGCGGATCAGCTCGGCCGCCAGTTCCGGCGTGACGACAATCTCGGCCGCCCACATGGAGCCGCCTGGCGCCGGTACCTGGCCGCTCGTCACGGGGCGTGACGCTAGCAAGGTGACCAGACGGCCGCAATCAGAATTCAGGGGCGGGCAGCGGCGGGAGCCGGCGGGCGGAAAGCGGTCGTTCGGGCGCGAACATCGCCGGTAGGGTCGGCCACCATGCGGATTCTTGTCCTGGGCGGCACCTCCTTCGTCGGCCGTGCTATCACCGAGGACGCTCTGCGCAGCGGGGCCGACGTCAGCCTGTTCGGCCGGGGCAAGACGGGCAATGACCTGTTCCCCGGCGTGCCGCGGCTGACCGGCGACCGCGATACCGGGGACTACGCGGCGCTGCGCGAGGGCAGCTGGGACGCGGTCGTCGACGTCAGCGGCTACGTCCCCCGGCACGTCGGGCAGGCGATGGACGCGCTCGGCGACCGGGCGGGACGCTACCTGTTCATCTCCAGCCACGCGGTCTACCGGCACGAGGGACTGCAGCCAGGCGCCACCGAGGACACCCCGCGCCGCCCGCCCCGGCGGGACACCGAGATCCTGGACAACGACACCTACGGGCCATGCAAGGTGGCCTGCGAGGACGACGTCCTGGCCCGGTTCGGAGACAACGCGACAATCGTGCGGCCGGGGAAGGTAGCCGGGCCGCACGACTGGCAGGACGGGCTCACCTACTGGGTGCAGCGGGCCGCCCGGGGCGGGCCGGTAATCCTGCCGGCCGACCCCCGGCAGCCGGTCCAGGTGATCGACTCCCGCGACCTGGCCCGGCTGGTCGTGCACCTGCTGGCCGACGACCGGCCGGGAGCCTTCCAGGCGGTGGGGCCGGCCGATCCGGTGACGCTGGGCGGCCTCATCGAGACCTGCGCGCGAGCGGCAGGCACCGACGTGCAGGTTGTCCCGGTTCCGCCGGAAACGGCACCCCTGCTGTTCCCGCTGGTCAAGGACGACTGGGTGTCGCAGCAGCGCAGTGCGGCGAAGGCCAGGGCGGCCGGCCTGCCCGCCACTCCGCTCGAGGTGACCGCGCGCGACGTGCTGGCCTGGGACCGGGATCGCGGCATGCCCGCGTCCGGGCGCGGCTTCACCGCCGAGCAGGAGCAGGGCCTGCTGGCCCGGTACGGCGCTGCCCCCGGCTGACGAGCAGAACCTGCGCGGCCGGAGCGCAAAACCGATCAAGCGGCTGGCCCGCGCGCCCGGGCATGATGAGGGCATGGCCACTGCGCAAGACATGTTCACCCGCTTCGTGGACTCGCTGGCATCGCACCTCGATGACCACGAGGCCCGGGGTGAGGACCTGGCCGCGCGCCTGTACCTGTCGCGGTATCACTTCGACCGGGTCGTCAGCGCGGTCGCCGGGGAGAGCCCGGCACGGTTCCGCCGCCGGGTCCTGCTCGAGCGCTCGGCCTACCGGCTGCTGACCAGCGGCCGGAGCATCCTCGAGGTCGCGGTGGAAGCCGGGTACTCCTCCCACGAGGCGTATACCCGCGCGTTCCAGCGCGAGTACGGCGCCCCGCCCTCGGCATGGCGGGCCGCCCCCTGCCGGTTCCAGCTCGCCGCTCCTAACGGCGTGCACTTCCAGCCACCCGGCAGCCTGCGGCTGCCCGCACGAACGAAGGTGACATCCATGGACCTGCTGACCAAGATGGTCGAGCACCACATCTGGCTCGTCGGCGAGATGATCGAGCGCGCCGCGCAGCTGCCCGCTGAACGGCTCGACGAGCAGATCGAGCTGTCGGTCGACGAGGACCAGCTGACCATGCGCGGGCTGCTGTCCCGGCTGATCGGCCAGATGGACATGTGGAACTGCGCGATCGCGAACCGGGAGTACGACTGGTCGCTGGAGGACCACGAGAGCGTCGAGACGATGCGCGGCCGGCTGGCCCGGGTCGCCCCGGCCTTCCTGACCAGTGTCCGCGACGTGGTGGACAATGGCCGGCTCGACGAGACGTTCGTAGATGCGCTGTGCGAGCCGGCCGAGGTCTTCACCTACGGGGGCATGATCGCCCACGTGCTCACCTTCGCCGCGCACAACCGGACGCTGGTCATCCTGGCCCTCAAGCGGTCGGGCGCCGGTGACCTGGGCTGGGGCGACCCGATGCGATGGGTCGCTGAGCCGGCCTAGCGCGGGCGGCCGCAGCGGGCGGGGCGGCCCGGCCACCCGGCGGCCGCCGGACCGGGCCGGGTGAGTGGGAGACTGAGGAGTCATGGTCGAGTCCATCTGGCGTTATCCGCTGAAGTCCGCCCAGGGCGAGTCGGTAGCCAGCGCCTACATCGGCCCCGACGGGCCGGACGGGGACCGCGCCGTAGCCTGCATCACCACCGACGGGATCGTGGTCAGCGCCAAGAACCCGCGCCGGTGGGGACGGCTGCTGTGGGTCATCGCCACGCTGACATCCACGGCCAGCGGCAGCCAGGTGATGGTCCGCGTTCCCGGTGGCGAGCCGCTGCGTGCCGGGACTCCGCAGGCCGATCAGGCCGTCTCGGCGTGGCTTGGCGAGCCGGTCCGGCTGACCAGCGAGGTCCCGCCGCAGGCCCGGCTGCACCGGCTGTGGCCGAAGGAACCGGGCATGATCCCGGAGTGGGCGGCGAGCGCCGGGGCGGGCGAGGAGGAGATCACCGCGATCAGCGGCGCCGTGCCCGGCAAGCGGTTCGTGGATTTCGGCGCCGTGCACCTGGTCACCGCCAGGGCGCTGGAGGAGCTGAAGCGCGAGGCCCCGCCGGCCGACGTCCGGCGGATGCGGCCGAACCTGGTCCTGTCGCTGGACCGCGAGCCAGCGCCCGGCGACCGCATCCAGGTCGGGCCGGACCTCCTGCTGCGGGTCCTGACGCCCACACCGCGGTGCGCGATCCCGGCCGCGGACCAGCCGGGCCTGGCCTACGCACCGGAAGTGCTGCGGGCCGTCGCCCGGCGCCGGGTGGAGGTACCGGGGCTGGGCCGCGCGGCCTGCTTCGGCAGCTACGCCCAGGTCCTGGCCCCGGGCACCGTGACGGTCGGCGACACAGCCGCCATCGCCGCCTAGGCCGGCTCAGCCGCCCGGCCCGCCGGGCCGCACCTCGCCCAGCAGGCTGCTCACGATCCGCCGCGGCTCTGTCGAAACCCCCTGGTGGCGGGGCGAGCTGGCCGATCATCTCGGTGCCGGCCAGCCGCTCTCCTAGCGCTGGTCCGGATCAGATCCGGCCGCCGCCGGGGCCGAGTCAGGGCCGGCCCGGCGGACGCACCGGACGGCGAGGATGTCCGGCACCGGGCTGCCGATCTCCACCACGTCCTGCACGGCCAGCCCGGCCCCCGTGAGCGCGTTCAGCAAGTCGCCGACCGGCAGGTGAGTCGCGCCTACCTTGTCGCGGACTCCCCGCGAGGACCAGGAGTCAAAACGGCGCTCCCGCCGCCAGTAGCCGGGCGAGATGCGGACCGTGGCCGGATCGGACCGGTCCGCGAAAGCGCCGATGAAGCAGGGATGCACGCCCACGTGCGCGAAGATCCCGCCGGGCCGCAGCACCGGGCCGAGCGTCCGGCAGGCGGCGGCATAGTCGTCGATGTCGGTGTGGCAGAGGATCGATGAGACCGCCGCGAGCGTCCCCGGCCGCAGCGGCGGGCGGGCCGCGTCGGCGACCGCCACCGGCATCCGGCGGCGGGCGTGGCGCAGCTGTCCCGCGGACAGGTCCAGGCCCAGCGGGGTCCAGCCCAGGGACCGCAGGACGGGGACGTAGAAACCGGTGCCGCACGCCAGGTCGAGGAGCGGTCCGGTGCCGTGACCGAGAACCCGGGTCAGGGCGCTGGTGGCCCGCTCGGTGAAGGCGCTGGCCGCGCCAGTCAGGTAGCTCTCATACCAGTCGGCCCACTCGTCATATCGCGCCACGGGTGCGTCCGGCCCTGCCACGCTCGCAAGCTACCCCGCGACTCTGGCCCGCGGCCACAGTCTGGGCTGCGCTGACGGCGAACCAGTTCCTGCGCGCGCACCACAGAGCAGGAACCGGGGCCGGTCACCGCGGACCGGAAATCCGTTAGTCAGCACCCGGTGCGAGCCGGCAGGGTGGAGCCGTGACCGAGCGCGGGCTGAATCCAGACGGGACCATTGCGCGGGAAGGCTCCCTGAACCGGGTGCCAGCGGCGTTCAGGCAGGCCGTCGACGCCGCCCGGCAGCGCATCTGCGCGGTCTACCGCAGCCGGCTGCACAGCGCCTACCTCTACGGCAGCATCGCGCGCGGCACCGCCATCCCGGGTGTGTCCGACCTGGACCTGATGCTGGCCCTGCGCGACGAGCCCGCGGCCGCCGACCGGGCCGCCGCCCGCGCCATCGAGCAGGCACTGGACGAATTCTTTCCGCAGGTCAACGGCGTGGGTATCGGGATGGCTAGCGTGCCCGTCCTGCTCAGCGAGCTGGAGCGGCACGATCTTGGCTTCTTCATCGCCTGCCTGTGCACGCCGCTGGCCGGCGACGACCTGGGCACGCGCCTGCCCAGCTACCGGCCGACCGGGCTGCTGGCCCGCGAGACCAACGGCGACCTGGATCTCGTGCTCCCGGACTGGCGGGCCCGAGCCGCCGAGGCTGGCACTGACGCCGATCGCCGGTTCCTGAGCCGGGCCGTCGGACGGCGCCTGGTGCGCACCGGCTTCACCCTGGTCATGCCGCGCTGGGCCGGGTGGACCAGCAGCCTCGCCGAATCGGCGGAGATCTTCGGCGGCTACTACCCCGAGCGGGCGGAGCAGATGCGGGTCGCCGCGACGGTGGGCCGCGCCCCGTCCGCCGACCCGGCGGTCCTGGACGCCTTCCTCCGCGACCTGGGGCCCTGGCTGGCCGCCGAGTACCGCGCCGTCCACGGCGTCAAAGCGCCGCGCCCGTGACCACCAGCGCCGTGCCAGGGCCGCCAGTGGCCAGGCAGCTCAGCCCGCCGCCGGGGCGCGCCGACCAGGGCGTGTCTGGCGGATCAGGACCGATGAGTTCTGCCCTCTCACGCGGTCTCGCAGGTATGGAGACACTTGTTCCGGTCGGCGACGTCGAGCTATGCGTCGACACCGTCGGCTCGCCGACCGACATTCCGCTGCTGCTGATCGGCACCACCGTCGCCACCTGGGACGACGAGCTTGTCGAGCGGCTCACCGGCCGGTTCGTCATCCGCTACGACCTGCGGGACACCGGCCGATCGACCACCGTCGACCCCGACTCGCCCGGCTACACGCTGCGCGACCTCGTCACCGACGCCGTCGGTGTACTCGACGGGCTCGGC
>DASXDJ010000158.1:0-41354 GCA_036490755.1 Streptosporangiaceae bacterium | reverse complement strand
CTACCGCGACTTCCCGTACGAGCGGACCAGCTACGCCCAGTACCAGGGCTACATGAAGAACGAGGTGACCCAGGCCCTCACCTCGCCCGACCGCAGCCGCATCGTGCTGGTCCCCTACAACGAGCCCGACGGCAACTGGTTCGGCGGGCTGACCACCAATCCCGCGACCCTGGCCGCCTTCGAGAGCGAGTGGCTGCAGACCTACAACTTCCTCAAGGGCCTGTGGCCGCAGGCCAGGATCGCCGGGCCCAACCTCAGCGGCTTCTACCCCGCCGCGCTCGGCTCGTTCCTGCAGTTCTGCCTGGCCAGCAACTGCCTGCCCGACGTCATGACCTGGCATGAGCTGCAGGTCCCGTCGACCGTCCAGGCCGACGTCGCCGCCTACCGGCAGCTGGAGACCACCGTCGGGCTGCCCCGCCACCTGCCGGTCAACATCAACGAGTACGCCGCCCGGTACCAGCTGACCAGCCCCGGCCAGATGGTCGCCTGGCTGTCGGCGCTGGAAGGCGCGCGGGTCGACGGGGACCTGCCGTACTGGAACATCAACGGCTCGCTGGGCGACTCGGTGGCCCAGCAGAACATCCCCAACGCCCAGTGGTGGCTGTACAACTGGTACGCCTCGATGAGCGGCCAGGATGTCGCCGTGACCACGCCCGACGGCGTGGCCAGCGACACGCTGCAGGGCCTGGCCACCCTGGACCGCGCGAAGCGGCAGGCCCGGATCATCCTCGGCGGCGGCCCGAATCAGCCCGTCAGCGCGGTCATCAATCACGTCGACCCGGCCATCTTCGGGTCCACCGTGCACGCCACGATCCTGCAGGACCGGTGGAGCGGCATGACCGGCGCCGCCGCGCAGCCGACCCGGACCTTCGACGGCGACCTGCCGGTCAGCGCTGACGGCTCGGTCACCCTGCCGGTCACCGCCGCCGACCAGGGCGACGGCGGCCAGGTCAGCTGCGCCGCGACCGGGCCGCGGGCGCCGGGCAAGATCGGCAGCGGCGCGCTGACGCTGTGCGGCAACAACGAGTACGTCAGCGCGCCGCCGGGCCTGGTCTCCGGCCTCAGCAACTTCACCATCTCGGCGTGGGTGAACCCGTCGCAGGACACCGCCTGGTCGCGGGTCTTCGACTTCGGGACCGGGACGGACGACTACATGTTCCTTACCCTGAGCGCCGGCGGCGGCCCGATCCGGTTCGCGATTACCACCAGCGGCGGGGGCGGCGAGCAGCAGATCAACGGGACCGGCACGCTGCCGCTGAATACCTGGTCGCACGTCGCCGTCACGCTGTCGGGGACCACCGGGACGCTGTACGTCAACGGGACCCCCGTCGCCACCAACACGAACATGACCCTGAACCCCGCCGCCCTGGGCGCCACCACCCAGGACTGGATCGGGCGCTCGCAGTACCCGGCCGACCCCTACCTCAGCGGCAGCGTCGATGACTTCCAGGTCTACAGCCGGGCGCTGTCGGCCGCCGAGGTGGCCGCGCTGGCCGGCGGCCAGCCCGGCGCGGGCGACGTCGCCGACTACCGGTTCGACGAGTCCGGCGGGGCCACCGCGACTGACTCCTCCGGCAGCGGGAACACCGCGACGATCGTCTCCGACCCCCAGGAGCCGCCGGCGATGTCGGCCTACGAGGTGATCCTGTCCCCCGGCGGCACCGGCTCGGCCACCCCGCCCGATGCCACCTGGCTGCACAGTTACCTGGCCGCCGACGCAACGCTGACCGGCTCGGGCTGGAACATCAACACCGAGGGCACGCCGGGCAATCTCGGCGGCTTCTCCACGGCTGGCGACCAGGACGTGGGCGGGCTGCGGACCGGCTCCAGCACGGTCATCACGTTCCCCGTGAACGTGCCGCAGACCGGCAATTACCAGCTGTCGGTGTTCGACGGCAGCAATGCCAGCGCCAGCGACGTGGACGGGCCGACGAATGTTTTCGCCCGGGTCGACGGCGGTGACCCGCAGCAGGTCTGGCTGCCCGCCGGGTACAACTGGGTCATCTGGAACCACGCCAGCACCACGGTGCACCTGACGGCGGGCGCGCATCAGATCAGCCTGTCCGACACCGGCGCGGACGGCCAGGCCACCAGCGGCGACGCGATCATCAACAAGATCGACCTGCAGCTGGAGAACCCGGCCGTCCAGGATGCCGCGGTCTACGAGGCCGAGCAGGCCAGCCTGTCCGGCGGCGCCCGCGCCGACTACCGGCGGCAGGGCCAGTCCGGGGCTGGCGCGGCCGACCTCGGCCGCGGCAGCGCAGTCACCTTCTGGGTGTACTCAGCCGCCGACGGCTACTCCGACCTCGCCTTCCGCTACCACGGGCCGGGCGTGGCCAGGGCCAGCGTCAACGGCGAGCCGCTGGCCGGCGCGCTGGCCGGCGCGCCGGGCGGCTGGTCCGGCGCGGTCAGCCGGGTCTACCTCAGCGCGGGCGTGAACAAGGTGGTGGTCACCGGGACCGCCGGCGCGGTCACGCTGGACAAGCTCACCGTCACCCCGGTCAGCGCGAGCAGCCCGGCCGCGCGGGCCGCTGCCGCCACCTACCAGGCCGAGGCCGGCGCGCTGGCCGGCACCGCGCAGGTCGACACCAGCTACAGCCAGGCCGATGGCGGGGTAGTCACCGGGATCAGCGGCGGCGCCGCCAACTCGCTGACGCTGACCGTGCACGCGGCGGCGGCCGGCCGGTACGGGATGACGGTCCGGTTCGCCAACAACCAGCTGGTGCAGGCCAACCACTACAACCCTGACCTGATGACCGCCCCGGCCGACATCAGCGTCAACGGCGGGCCGACTTTCCACGTCAACTTCGCTAACACCTTCAGCTGGAACCAGTTCTGGAACCTGACGATCCCGGTCGTGCTGCGGCGCGGCGCCAACACGATCACCTTCACCGCCAGCCAGCAGTACAACTACGACGGCAAGACGATCGGGGTGATCTACTCCGGGCAGGGCATCGGCGAGGCGCTGCGCTCGGACACCGCCCCGAACATCGACCAGGTCACCCTGGCCCCGTTCCAGCTGGCTGCCGCCCGCCCCTGACCGGCAGCCGGTCGCAGCGGGCCGCTAGCGTCAGGCTCCATGAGCACCGTCAGCCTGGTTACCGGCGGCAACCGCGGCATCGGCCTGGAGGTCTGCCGCCAGCTCGCGGAGCTGGGTCACACCGTGCTGCTGACCGCACGGTCGGCCCGCGCGGCGCGGGCCGCGGCCGCGCAGGCCGGCGCCGAGCCGGTGCAGCTGGATGTCACCGGCGCCGCCAGCATCGCCGCGGCCGCCCGGCTGGCCGGCGACCGGTACGGGAAGCTGGACGTGCTGATCAACAACGCCGCGATCCACTACGACACCTGGCAGCAGGCCGCCACGGCCGACCTGGCCGTCGTCCGCGAGGCAGCCGAGACCAACCTGTACGGGCCGTGGCTGACGGTGCAGCAGTTCCTGCCGCTGCTGCGAGCCAGTGCGCACCCGCGGATCGTCAACGTGTCCAGCGAGGCCGGGTCGCTGGCCAGCATGGGCGGCGGCACGCCCGCCTACGCCGCGTCCAAGGCCGGGCTCAGCGCACTGACCCGGATGCTCGCGGCCGAGCTGCGCGACGACGGGATCCTGGTCAATGCGATCTGCCCCGGCTGGGTGGCGACCGACATGGGCGGTCCTGGCGGGCGGCCGGTGGCCGAGGGCGCGGCCGGCATCGTGTGGGCCGCGACGCTACCCGATTCCGGCCCCACCGGCGGCTTCTTCCGCGACGGCCGGACCGTGCCCTGGTAGCGCCGCCCCGGAGGCGGCGGCCCGGCCCGGAACCGGGATCAGCACGCCCGCGACCACGCAGCAGGCCAGGAACACTGCTGCCATCGCGAACGTCCGGGTGAACCCGGTCAGCGCGGGCTGCCCGTGCACCGCGCTGGCCACCACGAAGGTGGCCGCGATCTGGCCGCCCACCGCGCCGCCCAGGGTCCGCAGCACCGTGTTCATGCCGCTGGCCACGCCCGTCTGCCGGGCCGGGACGGCCTGCACGATCAGGTTGCCCAGCGCCGCGAAGGCGAGCCCGATGCCGATCCCGAGCAGCGCCGAGCTGATCAGCATGTCGTAGGGATGCCGGCTGGCCACCGTCAGCCAGCCGCACGCCACGGCGCTGATGGCGGCACCGGCGATCAGCGCGCGCCGGGAGGTAAACCGCCGCTCCACCCGGCCCGCCACCGAGCCCAGCACGCCCATGCCCAGGGCGCAGGGCAGCAGGTACAGCCCGGCAGCCACTACCGACGCGCCGTACCCGAAGCCCGTGCTGCGCGGCAGCTGGGCGAACTGCGGCAGCAGCAGGAACCAGGCGTACAGGCCCGCGCCGAGCAGGAACGCGGCGAGGTTAGCCGTCCATACGCCGCGGACCCGCATCATGGTCATGTCGACCAGCGGGTGAGAGCTGCGCAGCTCCACCGCCACCCACAGCCCGCAGACGGCCAGCCCGCCGGCCAGCAGGGCCAGCGTTTCCGGGCCGGCCCAGCCCCACACCGCGGTCTGGGCGATGGCGATCAGCACGCTCGACATCCCGGCGGTGAGCAGCACCGCCGCCGTCCAGTTGACCCGGCCGGGCGCGCGGACCGGCGACTCGGGGATGAACCGCCAGGTGCAGACGGCGGCCACGACCATGGCCGGCAGCGGGATCCAGAACAGCCAGTGCCAGCTCAGGTGCTCCTCGATCAGCCCGCCGACAACCAGCCCCAGGCCGCTGCCGATGCCGAGGATGGCCGACATCAGGCCGATGCTGCCGGACACCTTGCCGGGCGGGAACTCATCGCGGACGATCCCGAACGACAGCGGGAAGATGCCGCCCGCCACGCCCTGGATGACCCGCGCGACGATCAGCAGCGGCAGCGAGCCCGACAGCGCGGCCAGCAGCGTTCCGGCGGCCAGCACCAGCAGCGTCCACACCAGCAGCCGCTGCTTGCCGTACATGTCGCCGAGCTTGCCGATGATGGCCGTGCCGACCGACGCCGACAGCAGGAACCCGGTCAGCAGCCAGGTGACGCCGGTCTCGCTGGCGTGCAGGTCGTGCTGGAAGGTCGGCAGCGCCGGGATCACCGCCGAGCTGAGCACCGCGTAGGCCAGCGCGGCCAGCGACAAGACGGCCAGGACGACGTTGGGGTGAACCCGCGGAGCATCGCGCGGCAGTACTCCGGTATTCACCACCAAATGGTAGCTGACCTGGGTCGGGTCACCTTCGGGCGGTGGCACCCGTCAGGTCAGCAGACAGCCCGGCAGGGCCGGCGGCCTGGACGGCCAGGACCGCCCGCCCCGGCACTGGCCCCTGGCCGCCGCGCCGGGCTGTTCCTGCGCTCATCCGCAACTATCAGGAGGTACCTGCCCATGACCACGCCCGCTGAGATCCCCGGCTACCGGCCCGGAACCTGGATCATCGAGCCGGTCAACTCCGATGTCAGCTTCACCATCCGCTACCTCGGCGTGACCCGGGTGCACGGCCGGTTCAACGAGATCGCCGGCGAGATCGTCACCGGCCCGGCGCCCGGCCAGTCCTCGGTCCGCGCCAGCATCCCGGCCGCCAGCATCGACACCAGCTTCCCCGGCCGCGACAGCTACCTGCGCGGCGGCGACGTCCTGCGGGCCGACGAGCACCAGGAGCTGACCTTCACCTCGGCCGGCATCCGCGCCGCGGACGGCAGCTACGTGCTGGACGGCGACCTGACCATCGGGGGCGTGACCCGCCCGGTCAGCCTGGCACTGGAGGTCGGCGGCTTCGCGGCCGACCCGGCCGAGGGCGGCCAGGTGCTGGGACTGTCCGCGTCAGCGACCATCACCCGGTCGGAGTTCGGCTTGAGCCCGAGGCTGCCGGCGGCGGTCATCAGCGACCGCATCGCCATCCGGCTCGACATCCAGGCCCGGCTCGCCGCCTGAGCCTGTCCGCCCCGACCAGGAAGTGAGAAGGATGTCCCGCTCCCCCGTACTGGCCGCCGCGCCCGGCCCGGCCGCCGTGCGGCCGGCCCGCCGCCTGCCGCGGTCCGCCGGCTTCGCCGTGATCGTCGCGATCATGGTGCTGTTCCAGGCCGCTGCCAGCGCCCCGGCGCCGCTGTATGTCGTCTACCAGCGGCTGTGGGCGTTCTCGGCCGGGACGCTCACGCTGATCTTCGCGATCTTCGTGCTCGCCCTGCTCGGCACGCTGCTGGTGGCCGGCCAGCTGTCGGACTACCGGGGCCGGCGACCGGTCCTGCTGGCCGCCATCGCGCTGGAGGCCGGCGCCCTGGTGCTGTTCCTGCTGGCCGGCAATGTGGCCATGCTGCTGGCGGCCCGCGCCGTGCAGGGCATCGCCACCGGGCTGGCGCTGCCCGCGCTCGGCGCCACCCTGGTCGACTTCAACCCGCCGCACGCCCCCGGCCGGGCCGCCGTCGTCAGCGGGGTCGTCCCGGTCGGCGGGCTGGCCGCCGGCGCGCTGGCCTGCAGCTCGCTGGTGTCGTTCGCGCCGGACCCGGTGCACCTGGTGTGGATCCTGCTGCTGGCCGCGCTGGCCGTGGCCCTGGCCGCGGTGCTCGCCCTGCCCGAGCCGGCGACGCGCCAGCCGGGCGCCAGGAAGTCGCTGGCGCCCCGGCTGGGCATCCCGGGCCGGCTGCGCCGCGAGGTGGTGGCGCTGTTCCCGGTCATCGTGGCCAGCTGGGCGCTCGGCGGCCTGTACCTGTCGCTGGGCCCGTCGGCCGCGGTCGGCATCTTCGGCCTGACCAGTCACTTCGATGGCGGCCTGGTGGTGACCCTGCTGTGCGGGACCGGCGCGGTGACGGCGTACGCGCTGCGCGGCGCCGGCAGCAGGACGGTACTGCGGGCCAGCACGTCCCTGCTGGCCGCCGGGACCGCCGTGACCCTGGGTGGCGTACTCACCGGCTCCCTGCCCGCCGCCATCGCCGGCACCGCGCTGGCCGGCGTCGGCTATGGCGCCTCCGGGCTCGCTGCCTTCGGCACGATGGCCCGGCTCGCCGGGCCGGCTGACGCCGCCGAGCGCGGCGGGCTGTTCGCGGTCGCGTACGTGGTGGCCTACCTGGCCTTCAGCCTGCCGGCCCTGGCGGCGGGCTACGTCTCGATCCGCGCTGGCCTGCGCGACACGGTGGCCGCCTACTCGCTGCTGGTCATCGTCATCGCGGCAGCGGCCCTCGCCGGCCGGGAGCTCCGCCCAGTCCGCGGCTAGGGCGGCCCGGCCGCCGCGGGCCTGACCGGGCCGCAGTCCCGGCGAAGACAGCTCAAGGATGGGGCAGTTGCCCCATGCGGTGAGCACCGGCCGCACGCCATTCTGAGAGGCACAAGAGGCCGCCGTGCTGCCCGCCAGCCGGGCCGCGGCAGCCGCTGGTGCCGGGCAGGTGATGACCCCAGGGAGTCGGAGATGGCGAAGTTCATGGATGTGCACAGCGGATTCGTCGGCGTGACCGAGGAGCAGCTGCGCGCCGCGCACGAGCAGGACCAGGCGATCGAGACCGCTGAGGGCGTGCATTTCGAGCGCGCCTGGCTGGACCCGGCGTCGGGCAAGGTGTTCTGCCTGTCGGAGGGACTGTCCAGGGAAGCCGTCCTGCGGGTGCATGAGCGGGCCGGGCACCCCGCCGATGAGATCTACGAGCTATCGGTCGAGATTGCCTAGCCGCCGCAGCGGGGAAAGAAGGGTCACGATGACATCCGCAGGCGAGCGCTTCGCGCGGGCCCTGGCCGCCAAGGACGAGGCCGTGCTCGGCGGGCTGCTGGCCGGCCAGATCGACTTCCAGGCCCTGACGCCGGGCCGCTACTGGCAGGCTGATACCGCCCGGCAGGTCGTGCAGGAGATCATCCTGGGGCGGTGGTTCGGCCCGGAGGATCGCATCGCGGAGCTGTGCTCGGTCGCCGCGGGCCAGGTGGCGCAGCGCGAGCATGTCGCCTACCGGCTGCGCGTTGCCCGGCCGGACGCCGACTACCTGGTGGAGCAGCAGGCCTACTACAGCACCGACGGCGGCCAGATCACCTGGATGCGGGTTCTGTGCTCGGGTTACCAGCCGCTGCCGCGGCCGGCGGGCGGCGAGCCGCCGGCTGGCTAGCCCGACCGGCCGGCGGCCGGGGCCGGCCGGTCAGCTGCCGCCGGAGTCCGGCAGCTCGCCGATGAGCCCGTGGCGGGCGGCGAACAGGCAGGCCAGCGCCCGGTTCGGGGTCCCGGTCTTGGCGTAAATGTGCTCGACGTGGTGCGCTGCGGTCTTGCGCGAGATGACCAGCCGCTCGGCGATCTCCCGGTTCGACAGGCCGCACGCCAGCAGCCGCAGCACTTCCACCTCGCGGCCGGTCAGCCCGGCCGGCCAGGCCGTCCGGCGGGCGGCGCGGTGCCCGGCCGCGGCGAGCACCGCCGCCACCGCGTCGCCGTCCATCCGGCCCGCGCGGACCTCGGCCTGCAGCTGGCCGGCCGCCTCGGCGGCGGTGCTGGCCGGCCGGTGCGGACGCGGCTCGGTGCGCGCCTGGTAGAAGTCAGCGGCGGCCAGGATCCGCCCTTCCGCGGTCATCGCGCCGCCGGCCAGCCCGCGCGGGTAGCCGGAGCCGTCCAGCCGCTCGTGATGCTGGACCGCGATCGCGGCCAGCGGGGCCAGCGCGGGCGAGCGGGCGAGCATCCGCTCGGTGAGGTAGGGGTGCAGCCGCACGCGCTCGGTCTCTGCCGGGCTGAGCCGGCCAGGCTTGTCCCAGACCGCGTTCGAGACGCCCAGCCGGCCAAGGTCATGGACCAGGGCCGCCCGGCGGACCAGCCGCGCCGCCCGGTCGTCGAGCCCGCAGCCGCGCGCTGCCCGGCCGGCCAGGCCGGCCACGCCGCGCGAGTGGCCGATCGTGAACGGCGACTTCACGTCGGTGAAGTCAGCGATCGCCGCCAGCGCCCCGTCGAGCTCGGCATCGGCCAGCCGCGCCCCGAGCCCCGGCTCGGCATCGATGACGTTCTCCCAGCTGCTGGCCTCGTCCAGGTCGGCGAACAGGGCGGCGGCCTCGGCCGCGAACACGTCCACCACCCGCGGGTCGAACTGCGTCCCGCGCCGCTCCAGGGCCACGGCGACAGCCGCGTCCGTCCCGCCTGCGTGGTGATACACCTCGACCACGTCCGCCAGCGCGACCAGCCGGGAGGTCAGCAGGATCTCCTCGCCCCGCGCGCCCTTCGGCACGCCGCGGCCGTCCCAGCGCTCGAAGGTCTGCTCGACGCTGTCGCGGACTCGCTGGGCCAGGCCGAGCCGGGCAGCCAGGTCGTCGGCAGCGAGCCAGTGGTTTTTCAGCATCGCGTCCGCGGCCTGGCGGCCGTCGCCGGCGAACGCGGCCCCGAGCCGGGCCCGCTCTGCCGCCGGCCGGCCCGCGCCCAGGTGGCGGAGCATGAACAGGGGACCGGCCGCCGCCGAGGCGAAGTCGACCCGCCGGAAGTCGGCTTTCAGCGCCAGGTCGTCACCGAACCACCTGGCTTGCTCGTAGGCGTCCACGTGACAGCCCACCCAGGCCAGCAGGGCCGCGTAGAAGACCACTTCCCGATCGGCCTCGTCCAGTCCGAGGCTCTGCGCCAGCCGCAGCGAGATCAGGCACTGGCGCAGGACATGATCCATCGGCTGGCCCATGCCCAGGTCCGTCGCCAGCGACAAGACAGCGAGCAGCTCGGCCAGCCGGACTCCGGGCTGCGCCGCGAGCTCTGCCATGGCTCAATATAAGCGCGCCGCCGCGCGCTAGTCAGTCCAGCGCAGCAGGCCAGTCTCCCGGCGCGCGGAACGAGCCGGAGCGCGGCAGAAGCCCGGCTCCCGGGCTAGCTTGCTGCGCGGGCCGCCTGGCCATGCCGACAGCGCCATGACCCTCGGGCGCTCAGGTCGCCGCGACCGCCGATACTGGCGGCACCCGCTCCGCCCACGGCCGGGCCTGCTCGAGCTGGGCGGCGATCCGCAGCAGTGTCGCCTCGTCGCCGAAGCGGCCCAGGAAGTGCACGCCGACCGGCAGCCCGGCGGCGTTCCACCACAGCGGCACCGACATGGCCGGCTGGCCGGTGATGTTGGCGATGACCCCGGAGTAGGCGACCGTCCGGCCGCCGCGCTCCAGCGCGCGCATGGGCTCAGCCTCGGTCGAGGTGATCTCGCCCAGCAGCGCCGGCGGCTCGGACAGCGTGGGGGTCAGCCACAGATCAGCTGCCTGGTAGTAGGCCGCCACCCGGCGGCTGTAGGCCTGGGTGTCCCCGACGGCCAGCAGGTAGTCACCGGCGCTGACCTGGCGGCCGGCCGCCCAGAACGCGCGGGTCAGCGGCTCCAGCTCGCCGGGGCCGGGCTCGCGGCCGAGCCGGCGGATCCAGTAGCCGAGGATCCACGCCGTGGCGGCGGCGAACCCGGTGCCGATCGCGGCCCCGACCTCGGGGGTGATCTGCGGCAGCTTGTCCTCGACGATGTGGTGGCCCAGCGACTCGCACAGCGCCAGGGCGTCCTCCAGCGCGGCCACGCAGTCCGGGTGGCCCGGCGAGCCGTCGGCGGTCAGCGGCGTGTAGCCGATGCGCAGCCGCCCCGGGTGCACGCCCACCTCGCCGGTGAACCGGCCGGCCGGCGGCGGCGCCCAGTACGGGTCGCCGCCGGCCGGCCCGGCCGTCGCGTCCAGCAGCGCCGCGCTGTCGCGGACCGAGCGGGTGATCGCGTGCTCGACGGCGTTGCCGCTCACCGCGTCGCCGTACTCGGGGCCCAGCGGGTTGCGGGCCCGGGTCGGCTTCAGGCCGAACACCCCGCACGCCGACGCCGGGTACCGCAGCGACCCGCCCAGGTCGCTGCCGTGCGCCATCGGCACCATGCCCGATGCCACGGCCGCAGCCGCGCCGCCGCTGGAGCCGCTGGTGGAGCGGCTGAGGTCCCACGGGTTCCGGGTCGCGCCGGTCAGCGCCGGCTCGCAGGCCGGGACCATCCCGAACTCCGGAGTGTTGGTCTTGCCCGCGATGACCAGCCCGGCCCGGCGCAGCCGCACCACCAGCTCGGCGTCGAAGGACGAGACGTTGTCGCGCAGGAACACCGAGCCCTCGCAGAGCCGGGTGCCGCTGACCTCGGTCACCAGGTCCTTGACCAGGTACGGCACGCCCGCGAACGGCCCGGTGGCACCGCCCGCGACCTGCTGCCGGGCCTGATCGAACAGCGGGGTGATGACGGCGTTCAGCTCGGGGTTCAGCGCCTCGATCCGGGCGATGCCCCACTCCGTCAGCTCAGCAGCGGTCACCTCGCCGCGCCGCACCAGCTCAGCCTGGCCGGTGGCATCCAGCGCGGCGATCTCCGCCGCCGGGTCCGCAGCCCTGGTCATGGTGCCATCGTAATGACATCACTCTCGTCGCCCATCGCCGAAGCGGACGCCGGCGGCATGTGGCCCGGGTGCCGGCGCGGTGCGGATGAAGTGCAGGCACACGATATATCCGCTGATCATCGCCCGATAAGATGAGCTACCACGTTCCGGGGCTCCTCACTTGGCTCCGGGCTGATCAGGGAGCCAGGTGGCATGACCATCGACCGACTCGGAGGACCGGACAAGATCTCCGCGGTCCGCTCCGACAGCCTGCGCGAGCAGGTCACCCGGGCCCTGGAGGCGGCGGTCGTGGCGGGGGAACTGCAGCCCGGTGTCATCTACTCGGCGCCCACCCTGGCGGAGCGCTTCCACGTGTCGGCCACCCCGGTCCGCGAGGCCATGCTCGACCTGGTCGGCGAGGGCATGGTCGAGGCGGTCCGCAATCGCGGGTTCCGCGTGGTGGAGGTCTCCGAGGCCGACCTGGACCAGATCTCCCAGATCCGGCTGCTGATCGAGGTGCCGATCATGAGCCAGGTGGCCAAGCTGCTGACGCCGGACCGGATCGCGGCCCTCAATGAGACCGGCGAGGCCATCGAGGCCGCCGCCGAGCGGGGCGACCTGATCGACTACCTGGATTGTGACCGGCGCTTTCACGCCCAGCTCATCGCCACCATCGGCAACCCCCGGCTGACCGACCTGGTCGACCGGATGCGCCGCCAGGCCCGGCTGTTCGGGCTGCAGCAGCTGGCTGACGGCGGCCAGCTGCTGGCCTCGGCCCGCGAGCACCGGGGCATGCTGAAGGGGCTGCAGTCCGGCGACGTGACCGGGGCCGAGTCGCTGATGACGGCGCACATCGGCCACACCCGCGGGCTGTGGGTCGGCCGGTCCGGGGACGAGGCACGGCCCGGCTGAGGCGCGCCGTTCCGCAGCGCACGCTCCGGGCCGGGGGCCTCAGAGCTGGAAGCCCTCGGGGAACGGGTCGGACGGGTCGATCAGGTACTGCGCGGTGCCGGTGACCCAGGCCCGGCCGGTGATCCGCGGGATGACCGCCGGGAGCCCGCCCGCGGTCGTCTCCTCGATGATCGTGCCGGTGAAGCGGGAGCCGATGAAGGACTCGTTGATGAAGTCGTCGCCGGCCTTGATCTCGCCGCGGGTGTGCAGCTGGGCCAGCCGGGCCGAGGTACCGGTGCCGCACGGCGAGCGGTCGAACCAGCCCGGGTAAATGGCCATCGCGTGCCGGGAGTGCCGGGCACTGGCGTCCGGGGCCAGGAACTGCACATGGTGGCAGCCGCGGATCTCCGGGTTCTCCGGGTGCACGGGCTCACTGGCGTCGTTGATCGCCGCCATGACCTGCAGCCCGGCGCCGAGGATGGCCTCCTTGTGCTGCCGGCCGAACTCGATGCCGACCCGGGCCAGGGGCAGGATCGCGTAGAAGTTCCCGCCGTAGGCCATGTCGTAGCTGACCTGGCCGTAGCCGGGCACCGTCACGGTCTGGTCCAGGCCGAGGGTGAAGGCGGGCACGTTGGTGATGCTGACGCTGGTGGCGGCGCCGTCGCGGACGGCGACCTCGGCGATGACCAGGCCGGCCGGGGTGTCCAGCCGGACCCGGGTCACCGGCTCGGTGACCTCGACCATGCCCGTCTCGACCAGCACCGTCGCCACGCCGATGGTGCCGTGCCCGCACATCGGCAGGCAGCCGGACACCTCGATGTACACCACGCCCCAGTCGGCGTCGGGGCGGCTGGGCGGCTGCAGGATCGCCCCGCTCATGGCGGCATGGCCGCGCGGCTCGTACATCAGTGCCTTGCGGATGCCGTCCAGGTGCGCCATGAAATACCGGCGGCGGTCGAACATGGTGTCGCCGGGGATGGTGCCGACGCCGCCCACGATGACCCGCGTCGGCATTCCCTCGGTGTGGGAGTCGACGGCGTGGAACACCCGCCGGGATCGCATCAGGCGCAGCCCCGGGCCAGTGCCTTCTCAGTCGCGGCGCGCACCTCGGCCTCCTGCTCGGCGGTCAGCGGCTGGCGGGGCGGGCGGCACGGGCCGCCGTACCGGCCGGCCATCTCCATGGACAGCTTGATGGCCTGGACAAACTCAGTCTTGGCGTCCCAGCGCAGCAGCGGGTGCAGCAGCCGGTACAGCGACCGGGCCTGGTCCAGGTCACCGCCCATGCTAGCCCGGTACAGCTCCACGCAGCTGCGCGGGAAGGCATTGGTGTAGCCGGAGATCCAGCCCTTCGCCCCGGCGATGGCGAACTCCAGGACCGAGTCATCGGAGCCGATCAGCACGTCGAGACCCGGCGCCCGCTCGGCGATCTCGTACGCCCGCCGGGGGTCGCCGGTGAACTCCTTGACGCCGACGATCAGGCCCGCGTCGAACAGCTTGGCCAGCAGCGCGGGCGTCAGGTCGACCTTGGTGTCGACCGGGTTGTTGTAGGCCATCACCGGCAGGCCGACCGAGGCGACGATGCGGTAGTGCTCCAGCACGCTCCGCTCCTCCGCGCGGTAGGAGTTGGGCGGCAGCAGCATGACCGCCGCCGCGCCGGCCTTCGCGGCCTGCTCGGCCAGCCGGGCGGACTCCCGGGCCCCGTAAGCGGCGACGCCGGGGATGACCGAGAACCCGGCCGGCGCCGCGGCGACGGCGGTCTCCACGACGCGGGACCGCTCCTCAGGGGTCAGGACCTGGTACTCCCCCAGCGAGCCGTTCGGGGTGATCCCGTCGCAGCCCGAGGCGGCCAGCCACGCTACATGGTCGGCGTAGCGGTCAAAGTCGACTTCCAGGTCCGCGGTGTAGGGCAGGGCGTTAGCTACCAGCACGCCATGCCACGGCTGGGTCTGCTGCTCGGTTGGCACAGTTCACCTCCAGTGACATGTCACATTTTACCGCTGTTGTCCGGGCTGGCACTAGCCCGGTCCTGCCTGGCCTGCGATGCCGTGGCCCGGCGCGGTCCCGGCCCCGGCATCGCCCGTCCCGGTGGCAGCCGGCCGCTGCGCTGAGCCTGGCGATCCTGCTGGCCCGGCTGCCCCGGCTGAGTCCGGCGAGCCGGGCGGCGCGCCGACTTCAGCCAGCCGGGCCAGCACGCCCAGCGGCACGGGCTGGGCCAGCGGCCGCGACAGCGTTACGGCCGCCGCAGCGCCCGCATCCTGGTCCGTTGCGCCCGCATCCTGGTCCGCTGCGCCCGCGGTCGCGGTGCCGGTGCCGGTGCCCGGGGCGGCGCGGTCCGGCGCGGGCGGCGACCCGGCGCCAGGGGGCCGGGGCGGCGCGCCGGGCGATGCCTGGTGCAGGCCCGCCGCGAGCAGCGCGTCCACCACCGGGCCGCAGATCCGGCCCTGGCACCAGCCCATGCCCGGCCGGGCCAGCAGCTTGATGCTGCGCGCGTCATCGGCGCCGAGGCCGGCCGCGGCGCGCATCCGGCCGAGGGTGACCTCCTCGCACCGGCACACGACGGTCTCGTCGGCGAGCCATCCGGCCCAGCCGGGCCGCACGGCGTGCACGTCCTGCATGACCGCCGCGAACCGGCGCAGCGCGGCGCGCGCCCGGACCGCCGCCCGGGGCGGCGCGATCGGCTGGCCGGCGAACCGGGCAGCGGCCCGGCCCGCGATCTCGCCCTCGGCGCGGGCCAGGTCAGCGCCGCCAACCCCGGTGGTCTCCCCGGCGGTGAACAGGCCGGGCACGGTGGTCTGCTGGTCCGCCCGGGCGACTGCGACGGCGGCGGGCGCGCCCGGCGCGAGGTGCGCGCCGGCGGTCAGCTGCGCGCCGGCCTCGCCCAGCAGCTCGACCTGCGGCACGAAGCCGTAGCCGGCGGCCAGCACGTCCGCCGCGAGGATCCGCTCGGTGCCGGGCACCGGCCGCCAGTCCCGGTCCAGGCGCGCGACGGTGACGGACTCCAGCCGGCCGTCGCCGCGGGCGGCGATGACGGCGTGCCGGCGCAGCACCGGCACGCGGTGCCGGGCCAGCCCGGCCAGGTACCCGCCGGCCTCCGGCAGCTTGCGCCAGGAACCGGCCAGGCGGGCCGGCTGCCGCAGGTAGTCCAGCGGCTGCCCGGCCTCGACGACGGCCGCGACCCGGGCGCCGGCCTGGGCCAGCCCGGCCGCGACCGGCAGCAGGAACGGCCCGGTGCCGGCCACCACGACACGGCGGCCGGCGGCCACCGCGCTGCTCTTGAGCAGCGACTGCGCCGCCCCGGCGGCCATCACTCCCGGCAGCGTCCAGCCGGGCACGGGCAGCTGCAGGTCATAGGCGCCGGTGGCGACCACGACGGCGCGCGCCTGCACCCCGGCATAATCCCGCTCGCGGTCCCCGGCCACGGCATGAATCCGGAACGGTGCCTCCGTCCCGCTGGCCAGCCCGGCAACCGCGCCGGGGGCCACGGCGCGCGGCGGCTCGACCTGGAAGACGGCGTGGCCGGGCCGGTAGACGATCCGGCCGCTGGCCTGGTGCGCGGCGAACCGGTCGCGCAGCTGGGTGAAGGCGGCCCAGCCGTGGTGGAAGCGGCCATCCGCGGTGGCCGGGCCCCAGCGCCAGTACTGGCCGCCGGGCCGCTCCCCCAGGTCCAGCACCTGCACGGTGCACCCGGCATCCGCGGCGGCGACGGCCGCGGTCAGCCCGGCCGGCCCGGCCCCGACCACCGCGACATCGCAGTCCGCCAGGCCGGTGACCGCGTGCCGAAGCGGCGCCGATACTGCTGCGCCGGCGACGGCAGCACTGCCTACCTGCTGGCCAGTCCGGGGCGGGGGCTGCTGACTGCCGCCGACGGTCCTTCCGTCTGGTCCGGTCGGCGGCTCCAGCCTGGTTGCCGGCTGCTGGCCGGGCACGGGCCGCTGCCCCGGTGCCGCCTGCTGGCCGGCAGCGGGGTCCGGCTGCCAGCCCGGCAGGCCGGGCGGGTCGCTGGTGAAGCCGGAACCGGTCTCGGTGGTGATGACATCGCCGGGCCGGACCTCGGCCAGGCAGGCGCGGACGCCGGGCGTCCCGTTGACCGTCACCAGGCAGTCGAAGCACACGCCGATCCCGCACGACAGCCCGCGCGGCTCGCCGCGCAGCCGGGTGCGCCGCCAGGCCGGCTGCCCGTCCTGGATGAACGCGGCCGCGATCGTGACTCCGCCCGGCACCTGCCAGGCGGCCCCGTCGACGGTGATGTCCACCGGACCGCCGGCCGCACGCGCCGGCCCGCGGGGCACAGCCTGGTCAGGCATCGGCGCTGCCTCGCCGGCCGCACGCTCCGGCGGGCCGGGCACGGTCTGGTCAGGCATCGGCGTGCTCCGCGAACCGGCCGGGGCGGAACGGCGCCACCGGCAGCGACGGCTCCTGCCCGGCGGCCAGCTGGGCGATCAGGTGCCCGGTGGCGGGTGCCAGCCCCACGCCGGCGCCCTCGTGGCCGCAGGCGTGCAGCAGCCCGGCCAGCCGGTCGTCGGCCCCGATGACCGGGAGGTGATCGGGACAGTAAGGCCGGAAGCCCCGATAGAACCGGATGGCCCGGGCCTGCGCCAGCACCGGGAACAGCCGGGCCGCGCGGGCGGCCAGCAGGCCGACGATCCGCAGCGATGAGGAGCGGTCGAAGCCGACGCGCTCCCGGCTGGCGCCGATCAGCACCGTGCCGCTGGCTGTGCCCTCGATCACGGTCGAGACTTCCAGGCCGGCCGAGCCGCTGGCCACGTTGGCCACGTAGCCGGCGTCGTAGACCTTGTGCCGGATCATGACCGGCAGCGCCTCGGTCACCACGATGAACCCGCGGCGGGGCAGCACCGGCAGCGACAGCCCGGCCCGCTGCGCCACTTCCCCGGCCCAGGTGCCGGCCGCGTTGACCACCAGCCCGGTGCTGATCAGGCCACCGGAGGTACGCACGCCGGTGACCCGGCCCGCCGCGGTCGCCAGCCCGGTCACCTCGTGCCGCAGCCGCAGCTCGGCGCCGAGCTCGCGGGCCCGGCGCAGCAGCTGGGCGGCCGCCATCATCGGCTGGACCTGCATGTCCTCGGGGTAGTAGATCCCGCCGGCCAGGCCGTCAGCCAGGTGCGGCTCCAGGTCGTGCAGCCCGGCGGCGGGCACCGCCTCGGTCCGCACCCCGGCCGCGGCCTGCGTCGCGGCGAGCTCCTGCAGGCCCGCGTGCTCGGCGGGCCCGGCCGCGACGACCAGGCCGCCCTTGGGGTCCAGCTCGGCGCTGGGGCCGAGCTCGTCGCCCAGCTCCCGCCACAGCCGCCGGGACAGCTGAGCCAGTTCCAGCTCGGGGCCGGGTTCCTTGTCGGAGATCAGGATGTTGCCCTCGCCGGAGCCGGTGGTCCCGGACGCCACCGTGCCGCGCTCGGCCACCGTGACCCGCAGGCCGGCCCGGGCCAGGTAGTAGGCGCAGGCCGCGCCGACGATGCCGGCGCCGATCACCACGGCGTCACAGCCAGAGTCGCGGCCCGGGGCGTGGCTCATCCGGCCGGCGGTCCTGCCTCGATGATGGCGATCGACTCACTGATCGGGCTGCGCCAGGACAGCTCGTGCAGCCACCAGGTGGCGCCGGCGTCCTGCCAGGGCCGGTGGTCGCCGGTGTCGGCGATGACCACGTCGTAGCCTGCCATGCCGCCCGGCCGGTGCCGCGCGACACTAGCCAGCAGCGCGGGCAGGTCGGCGGGCTGCAGCCGGATCGGGAACACCCCGTCCAGCCCGGCCGCCCGGCGCACCGGGCGGCCGTCGAGCCGCTCCGTCGCGCCCCACACCGGCAGCGGGGACTGCACCGGCGCGGGCAGGAACGTCACGTCGTCGATCTGGTAGTGCGTGCCGTGGTGGCGGACCGGCTCGGCGGTCCACGCGGCGCGCAGGATCTGCAGTCCCTCGTCCAGCATGTCGCCGCGCACCCGCGGGTCGCTCTCCTCGCCGAACTGATGGAACTCCGGGCCGCTGCTGACGCCCAGCCCGACGCCGAGGGTGACCCGGCCGCCGGTCAGGTGATCGAGCGTCGCGACCTGGCGGGCCACGTTCCCGGGCCGGCGCCGGGCCAGCGGCGTGATCAGCGGCCCGATCCGCAGCCGCTGGGTGCGCATGGCGATCGCGGTGAGCGCGATCCACGGCTCGGCCATCGGGAACGTGCCCTCCGGCCGGGCGACGTGGTCCCAGATGAAAAAGCCGTCCCAGCCCGCTGCCTCGGCCCGCGCCGCCAGGTCGCCGATGTCGGCCGGGCTGGCCAGGGAAGCAAAGTTGGGCAGGTGGATCCCGAGCTTCACGGCGCCGCCTCCAGGTAGGTTGCCAGCCAGCGCAGGACCCGCTCCCGCTGGTCGGCGACATGCGCGGGCTCGGTGGCCTGGTGGCCCTCCCGCGGATAGCTGACGAACTCAGCGGGGATGCCGAACTCGCGCAGCCCGGCGTAGAGCTCCTCCGCCTGGCTGACGGGCACGCACCGATCCTCGCGTCCGTGCAGGATAAGCGCCGGCGAGGAGGCGGCGCTGAGCCGGGTCACCGGCGAGCGGTCCAGGTACAGCGCGGGCTCGTCGGCGGGCCGGCCGCCCAGCAGGTAGTCATAGAACGGGGCGTTGTTGGCCGTGCCCCGGCAGCTGACCAGGTCTGAGATGCCGGCGATGACGATCCCGCAGCGGAACTGGCCGCCCAGCGCGATCGCCCAGGCAGTGAGGTACCCGCCGTAGCTGGCGCCGATGGCGGCCACCCGGCCGGGGTCGGCCAGGCCCGCGGCGGCGCAGTGCGCGACCCCGGCCTCGATGTCGGCGAACTCCGCCCCCGCCGGGTCGCCGAGGTTGGCCCGGCTGAAAGCCGGCCCGCGGCCGGCGCCGCCCCGCGGGTTGGGCATCAGCACCGCGTACCCGGCGGCGGTCAGCAGCTCGGCCCAGGGCAGGTCCCAGCTGTGGTGGAAGGCCAGGCTAGGGCCGCCGTGGATGTCGACGACCAGCGGCCGCGGGCCGGCCTGGCCGTCGTCCGGCTCGGCCAGCAGGCCCTCGATCTGCGTCCCGTCCGGGCCGTCCCAGCGCAGCTCGCGGACCCGCAGCCGCCGGGCCGGCGCCAGCCCGGCGTTGAGCGCCGTCCACGCGGCCGGCTCGCTGCCCCGGCGCAGCCGCACCACCTGCGGCGGGGCGGCCGGCGTGGAGCGCATGGTCAGCGCCGAGCCGTCGGCCAGCGGCACGACCGCCGGGTGCCACCGGGAGTTCAGGCAGCTGGCTGACTCGGCCTGCACGGTCAGCCGGGCCTGCGCGGTGGCGCCGGCCAGGGCCAGCGCGTCCCCGCCGGCCGCCGGCTCGGCCCAGCCCCACGCGGTGCCCAGGTGCTGCCAGCCCGCCAGCCACAGCCGGCCGCCGTCCGCCCACGACAGCCACGTGACGTCCAGGCTGGCGGCCAGCGGCACGGCCGCCGGGGCGCTGCCGGGATGATCCAGGCGCAGCAGCCGTACCTCGCCGGCCAGCAGGCCCCGGTCGCTGGCCCAGCCCTCGATGCAGGCCGCGACCCGGCCGTCCGGGCTGACCGCCGGGCAGGACAGCTGCCAGGACGA
Source organism: Streptosporangiaceae bacterium (assembly GCA_036490755.1). Taxonomy (GTDB): domain Bacteria; phylum Actinomycetota; class Actinomycetes; order Streptosporangiales; family Streptosporangiaceae; genus DASUBV01. Next base: position 21,624 of record DASXDJ010000158.1, on the reverse strand, counting down.
CTCCAGCAGGACCCGCTGCCGCGCGCCTGCCGCGTCCAGCTGCTCCAGCCGGGTGCGGTACCAGCCGGCCTCGGTCGGGTCCTCGCTGGCGATCACGATCGCGCCGCCGCCGGGCACCGGCGCGAACTCCCAGATCGCCAGGCGCTCCGGGCTGGCCGGCACGGCCTCCCCGGTGCCGGGGTCCAGCCGCCACAGCCGCCGGAAGCCGGCGCTGCCCGCGGTCACCAGCGGGTCCGGCTCGCTTCCGGGCAGCGTCTTGCCCGAGGTGAGCGACGCGGCGTCGGCGCCGGGGTCGGCGGCCAGCACCAGCAGGCCGGCACCGGTCCAGGCCAGCTGCTCGGCGAACGCCGGGAGCGGGTGCCGCGGCCACGCCTCCGGCGCCGTCGCCGGGTCGGCAATGATCACCGTGCTGCCCGTCTCCTCCTGGACGGCCAGGGCGAACTGCGCGCCCTCGGGGGCGAAGGCCAGGTTGGTGTCCGGGACAATCCCGGCCAGCCGGGCGGGCTGGCCGCTGAGCGGGCCGTGCCACAGGCCCGTGGCCTCCCCCGGCCCGGCGGGCCCGGCAGTGATCACGAACGCGGCGGCATCCCCGGCGGCGCAGACGGCGATGCGCTCGGGACGGTCCGGATGGGGCAGCACGCGGCGGTACTCCTCGGCTCAGGCAGGGGGCAGGGACAACGCGGCCAGCAGCCGGGCTAGTGCGCCCGGACGCGGGGGTCGAGCACCGCGTAGCACATGTCGACGGCGAAGTTGCACACCACCACGAAGGCGGCGGCCAGCATCACGATCCCGATGATCACCGGCAGGTCCTGCTGGGTGACCGACTGGATGGCCAGCTGGCCCAGGCCCGGCAGGCCGAAGATGTTCTCGGTGACCACCGCGCCGCCGAGCAGCACGCCGACGTCAATGCCGAGCTGGGTCACCACCGAGGTCAGCGCGGCCCGCAGGGCATGCCGGTAGGTGATCCGCCGCTCGGAGACCCCCTTGGCCCGCGCGGTGCGGATGTAATCCTCGCCGAGTACCTCCAGCATCCCGGCTCTGGTCAGCCGGGTATAGGTGGCGGCCGTGGTCAGGGCCACCGCGATCCACGGCAGGATCAGGTGCTGGGCCCAGGCGCCGGGGCTGGTGAAGATCGACACGTAGCCGCTGCCGGGGAAGATCGGTACCCCGGCCAGGTGCAGCTGGAAGAACAGGAAGTACAGCAGGATCAGGCCGAGCAGGAAGGTCGGCATCGAGTAGAAGAACACCGCGAAGAACGTGGCGCCCTTGTCGATCAGCGACCGGGGGTGGGTGGCGGCCAGCACGCCGGTGCTGACGCCGAGCAGCAGCCACAGGATCGCGCCGCCGACGGTGAGCGAGATGGTAACGCCGATCCGGCTGCCGACGAGGCTGAGCACCGGCTCGGAGTTGTAGTAGGAGTAGCCCAGGTTCCCGTGCAGCAGCTTCCAGATGAAGCTGCCGTACTGGTCGAGGATGGGCCGGTTCAGGCCGAGCCGCTTGGACACCAGCGCGACGGTCAGCGGCGTGGCCTGGCGGCCGGCGATGGCCCGGGCCACGTTGTGCGGGGCGATGAAGAACAGCCCGAACACCGCCACGCTGATGATCCACAGCACCACGATCCCGGAGGCCAGCCGCCGGATGATCAGGCGGATCACCTGGGACCTGCCTCGGTCCCGGCCAGGCCCATGCCGCCGGCGTCACCCGGCGCTCCGGCCGCCGCTGACCGGGCTGGCCGGCGGCGTCGCTGCTTACCGCGGCGCAGCGCGGAGATCAGCCGCTCACCGCGCGGGTCCAGGGCATCGCGCAGCGAGTCGCCGAGCAGGTTGAACGCCAGCGTGGTGGCCAGCAGGAACAGGCCGGGGAAGATGATGAACCACCAGGCCACCTGGTAGTAGCCGATCGACTCGGCCAGCATGTCGCCCCAGCTCGGGGTGGGCGGGGTGATGCCCAGGCCGAGGAACGACATCACCGCCTCGAAGGCGATGGCCGAGGGGATCAGCAGCGTGGTGTACACGATCAGCGGCGCGGACAGGTTCGGCAGCACCTCGACGAACATGATCCGCAGGCTGCTCGCGCCGCCCGCGCGGGCCGCCTCGGTGTACTCCTTCTCCTTGATGGACATGGCCAGGCCGCGCACGATGCGGCCGACCGCGGCCCAGGAGAACAGCGCGATGACCACGATGATCACCGTCAGGCTAGGGCCCACCACCGAGACCAGCGCGATGGCGGCCAGCAGGAACGGGAACGACAGCACCAGGTCCATCAGCCGGGACAGCAGCGAGTCGGCCAGCCCGCCGAGGAAGCCGGCCACCAGCCCGATCGTCGTGCCGATGATGACCGCGCTGACACTGGCGAAGATCCCGACGATCAGCGAGATCCGGGCCCCGTAGACGGTCCGGACGAACACATCGCGGCCCAGGTCATCGGTGCCGAACCAGTAGGACGAGCTGGGCGGCCGGGGCAGCCCGGCGGCGGTCAGCCCGGTGGCGTCGTTCTGCTGGTCCACGCCGTGCCCGGCCAGCTGGGCAATGGCCGGCGCGAAGATGGCCAGCAGGATCAGCAGCAGGATGAACGCGGCCGTGATCACCGCCACCCGGTCGCGGCGCAGCCGGTCCCAGGCCAGCCGCCACTGGCTGCGGCCCTCGATCCCGCCGCTGGCCGGCCCGGCCACGGCAACCTCGCCCGCCGCGGCCGTCTCGCCGGGCGCGTCCGGGCTGCCGGGGCCGGCGTCAGCGCCAGCATCCGTTACTGATGAATTTCCGGAGCCTGCCGCCGCGGCGGCTGCGGTGCCGGGAACACCGCTGGCCGCCTCGGCGGCAGGACCGGGCCCGCTGTCGGAGGTGACCAGCATCAGCGGCCGGGCACCGTCGGGGACAGCGGGGGTCTCGATGGGGAAATGGCAGGCCGTCAGGTGGGCCCCGTCGCCGGGCGCGGCCACCAGCGGCGGCTCGGTGACCCGGCAGATGTCCTGGGCGCGCGGGCAGCGCGGGTTGAACCGGCAGCCGGCCGGCGGGTCCACCGGCGAGGGGATGTCGCCCTCGATGGTCATCCGGCGGCGCTGCCGGGCCAGGTCGGGATCGGTGACCGACGCGGCCGACAGCAGCGCCGCGGCGTACGGGTGCCGCGGCTCGCGGTACAGCGCGTCGGCCGGCGCCAGCTCCACGACCTTGCCCAGGTACATCACCGCGACGCGGTCGCTGACGTGCTCGACGACGCCGAGGTCGTGGGAGATGAAGATGCAGGTCAGGTCGAGCTGCGCCTGCAGGTCCTTGAGCAGGTTGATGACCTGCGCCTGCACCGAGACGTCCAGCGCCGAGACCGGCTCGTCGCAGATCAGCAGCTTCGGGTTCACCGCCAGCGCCCGGGCGATGCCGACCCGCTGCCGCTGGCCGCCGGAGAACTCCGACGGGTACCGGTTGTAGTGCTCGGGGTTGAGGCCGACCAGGGCCATCAGCTCCTGGACCCGCGCTTTGCGGGCGGCGCCGCTGGCCAGGCCGTGCACGGCCAGCGGCTCGCCGACGATGGCACCGACCCGGCGGCGCGGGTTCAGCGAGCCGTACGGGTCCTGGAAGACCATCTGGACCTCGCGCCGCACCGCCTTCAGCTCGCTGGCGCGCAGCCCGGTGATGTCCTGGCCGGCGAAGCTGACCGTCCCGCTGGTGACCGGCTGCAGCCGGGCAATGGTGCGGGCCAGCGTGGACTTGCCGCAGCCGGTCTCACCGACCAGGCCGAGCGTCTCGCCGTCGCCGATCTGCAGGCTGATCCCGTCCACCGCGTGCACGACCTTGTGCTCGCGGGACAGCAGCGAGGAGCTGCGCACCGGGAAGTGCTTGACGATCCCGGTCAGCTCCAGCAGCGGCGGCCCGGCCGGCGCCGCCGGAGCGGCCGGGGCCGCCGCGGCCACCGGGACGCGGCGGGCGACCTGGCCGGCTACGTCATCAGGCAGCCAGCAGGCCGAGCGGTGGCCGGGGATGTCGCCGATCGCGCGCAGCGGCGGCGCGTCGGTGGCGCACCGGTCCAGGGCAAACCGGCAGCGCGGCCGGAACGAGCAGCCCGGCGGGTTGTCCAGCATGCTGGGCGGCTGGCCGGGGATGGGCCGCAGGCGCCCGGTGTCGCCGGCCACCGGGATGGACTCCAGCAGGCCCCGGGTGTAGGGGTGATGCGCCTGGTAGTAGGCGGTGCGGCGGTCGGCCTGCTCGACCGGCTGGCCGCTGTACATGACCATCACCTCATCGGCCAGGTCAGCGACGACGCCCAGGTCGTGGGTGATCAGCACCAGCGACATGCCCAGCTCGCCCTGCAGCCTGACCAGCAGCTCGAGCACCTGGGCCTGGACGGTGGCGTCCAGGGCGGTGGTCGGCTCGTCGGCGATGATCAGCGCTGGCTCCAGGGCCAGCGCCATCGCGATCATGACCCGCTGCCGCATGCCGCCGGAGAACTGGTGCGGGTAGTCATCGATCCGCTCGGCCGGCCGCGGGATGCCGACCATGCCCAGCAGGTCGATGGCCCGGCGCTCGGCGGCCCGGCGGCTGACGTTGCCGTGGGCGCGCATCGCCTCGGTCAGCTGCCAGCCCAGCTTGTGCAGCGGGTGCAGGCTGGTCAGCGGGTCCTGGAAGACCATGCTGATCCGCTTGCCGCGGATGTCGCGCAGCTGCTGGCCGTTCATCGCCAGCAGGTCCCGGCCCTCGAACCAGGCCTGCCCGGTGACATCGGCGCCGGGCACCAGGCCGATCAGCGCCTGGGCGGAGACGCTCTTGCCCGACCCGGACTCGCCGACGATGCCCAGCGTCTGGCCGCGCGGCACCTGAAAGCTGGCGCCGCGGACGGCGTGCACGATGCCGTCCGCGGTGTCGAAGCGGACGTCCAGGTCGCGGACGTCCAGCAGCACCTCGGCCGGGCCGGGGGCGTAGGCGGGTCCGGCCACTGCTAGCCGATCCTCCCGGCCGCCGCGCACCAGGCCTCGATCTCGTCCGGGTCGCGGGGCAGCCGCCCGGACAGGTTCTCGTAGCCGCCCGAGGTGATGAGCACGTCGTCCTCGATCCGCACGCCGATGCCGCGCAGCTCTTCCGGGATCCGCTCGTCATTGGCCTGGAAGTACAGCCCCGGCTCGACCGTCAGCACCTGGCCGGCGGCCAGCGGGCCGCCCAGGTACTGCGCCTCGCGGGCCTTCGAGCAGTCGTGCACGTCCAGGCCGAGCATGTGGCCGGGCGAGTGCAGGGTCCAGCGCCGGTGCAGCCCGCAGTCGGGCTGCAGCGACTCCGCGGCGCTGACCGGCAGCACGCCGAGCGCCTCCAGTCCCTCGGCCAGCACCCGGGCGCTGGCCGGGTAGAAGGCGCGGAAGTCGGCGCCGGGCCGCAGCTCCGCCATCCCGGCCTCCTGGGCGGCCAGGACGATCTCATACACCTGGCGCTGCAGGCTGGTGAACCGCCCGCTGACCGGGAAGGTCCGGGTCACGTCGGCGGTGTACAGCGCACTGGTCTCCGCGCCGGCGTCCATCAGCAGCAGGTCGCCGTCGCGCACCCGGCCGTCGTTGCGGTTCCAGTGCAGGGTCGTGGCGTGCGAGCCGGCCGCGGCGATGACGTGGTAGCCGGTGCCGTTGCCGGCCAGCCGGGCCCGGGTCCCGAACGCGCACTCGATATGGCGCTCGGTGAGCCCGGCCAGGCCGCCGGGACCGCGCAGCAGCGCGGCCACGTCACCGAAGCCGGCCATGCTGGTGTCCACGGCCAGCCGCAGCTGGCTGATCTCCCAGGCGTCCTTGACCAGCCGCAGCTCGGACAAGATCGCCGTCAGCTCGGCGTCCGGCTCCGGGCCGGCGGCGGCCACCTGCTGCTCGGTCGCGGCGTCGAAGCCGCGGCTGACCAGCGCCCGGCCCGACGCGGCCAGCGCGGCGGGCAGCTCGGCCAGCGGCCGGCAGGTGACACCCAGCGCCGCGGCGCGAGACTCCAGCGACGGGCGGCCGCCCACCCACAGCTCGCCGGCGGCCGAGTCCCGGTAGAACTCGCCGTCCTCGCGCCCGGACGGCGGCACCAGGAACAGCACGTCGCCGGCGGCCGAGCCCGGGTCCACGAGCAGGACGCCGCCGGGGGTCTGGTCGCCGGTCAGCCACACGTAGTCGCTGCCCGCCCGGAACGGGTACGACTGGTCGTCGTTGCGGCGGGCCGCCGTCCCGGCCGGGATGACGGCCGGGAGCCCGCCGGGCAGCCGGGCGCGCAGCTGATCGCGCCGGCCGGCCAGCCGCTCGCCCGCGGGGGCGGGCGGCAGCGGGATCTCCTCCTGGACGCCCCAGCCCGACTTCATGAACTCGGTCAGGCGGTCGGAGTAGGGCTCGCTGAACTCGCCCGGCTTCAGGTGGTCAGGAATGCCGTCAGCGCCGGAGCCGGCGGAGCCCGCGGGCTCCGCCGGCCGGCTGACCGTCTCGGTCATCACGTGCTCAGCCACACACCCTCGTCACTTGCTCAGCCACACATTCGTCGGGTCGCAGTTCAGGCCGAACCAGAAGAAGTTGCAGCCGTGCACCGCCGCGGAGTGGAAGATCGGCCACTTCTGGACGTTGACCGGGACCACGGCCGCGTCCTTCATGGCTGCCGCGTCGGCCTGCTGCCAGGCCGTGTTGGCCGCCGTGGTGCTGGGCGCGGCCAGCGCCTGGTCGATGAACTTCTGCACCGTGGCGCTGGTGTAGCCATCGAAGTCGTTCGACCCCGGGCCCGGCTGGGTGAGCAGCGGGACGATGGTCGAGCGGCCGTTGTTGCCGAACCAGTCCGGGATCCAGCCTGGCGGCGCGAGGTCCCACACATCGCGCTTGGCCGTCGCCGGGACCTCCAGGTACTTGCCGTAGAAGTCGGACTGGGTGGCCGACACCAGCTTCACCTTGAAACCGGCCGCGTCCAGGCTGGACTGCAGGGACTGCGCCACCCGCGGCATCGGGTCGGTGGTGGAGTACAGCAGCTTGAGCGTGACGCCGGTCTGGTGGGCCTGGGCCAGCAGCTGCTTGGCCTTGGCCGGGTCACCCGAGCCGTTGTTGTCGGGGAACGGGTTGAAGTTCGACATGTAGCCCACGTTGCCGGGCAGGATCAGCTGCGAGGTGATCGAGCCGACCGCCTTGCCGCCGAGGATCTGCACGATGGCGTTCTTGTTCACCGCGTAGGCCACGGCCTGCCGGACCAGCTTGTTCTTCAGCGGGCCGGCGTACTGGTTGAGGGTCAGGTAGGTACCCAGCGCGATGGACGCCGCGCCGTTCGCGGTCGGGCCGATGACCAGGTTGGGACTCTTGGCCGACACCAGCGCGGGCAGGTCCTGGGCGGGCGGGGTGACGTCCCATTCCATGTCGCCGGTGCCCGCGACGAGCTGCTGCTGGACGTTGTCCTGGGTCAGTCCCTCGGTGATGTTGATCTTGTTGACGTAGGCGTGCCGGAGCGGGTCGGACGCGGCCGACCAGGCCGGGTTGCGGGCCAGGGTGAACGACTTGCCCGCCGAGTACGAGGTGATCTGGTACGGGCCGTCCGAGATCGTGTGCTGGCGGAACGGGGCGCTGTCGGGAACGTAGTTCATGTACTCGGCCGGGCGGGCCGAGCAGAAGCCCATGGTCAGGATGAACAGGAAGTCCGGCGTCGAGCTGAGCAGGTGGAAGGTCAGCGTCGAGGCATTGGTCGCGACCACGCCGGGCAGGCTGTGCGAGTTCACGTACGCCGCGATGCCCGCCACCGTGGCCGGGGCCTTGGCGAAGCCGGTGCAGTACGACGCCATCCCCACGATCGTGTTGGTGAAGTAGCCGGGCGCGCCGACCGGCGAGGACGGATTGCACAGCATCTTGAACCCGCGGACGAAGTCGGCCGCGGTGACCTGCCGGGCCGGCGTGGTGTCCCACTTCACGCCCTGGCGGATGTGAATGGTGAGCGTCTTGCCGCCGTCGGTGATGCCGCCGTTGGCCTCGGTGGGGATCGTGGTGGCGGCGTCCGGCACCACGGGCGGCGGGGTCGCCGACCCGGTGGGGTCGCCGTAGCTGAACAGCTGCCGCGTGAACATCCGCTCGAGCATGCTGCTCACGGTGTAATACGCGCTGACGGTGTCCAGGTTGAAGATGTCGCTCTGGCCGAGCATCGTCAGGGTCCCGCCGCGATGCGGCTGGCTGCCGGAGGACGACGAGCCGCCACCCGATCCGGAGCCTGTGTTGCTGACGGTGCCCGTGCAGCCGGCCGCCAGGACGGCGGCCGCAGCCAGCACCGCGCTCGCAGCCCTCCAACGACGAAGCATGCACCCTCCCGGTATCTGGCCACGTCAAGGCGACGCGGGTGGGAGTAATATGTCACATATCAAATAAGAGTCAAGGCGAGGTAACCCGAGATCAGAAGCGGTTTCCGATTCGACACTGATTCGTGACTTTCACCGGCCGGCGCCGGGCAGCCCCTGGCCGCCGCCTGGCGGTCAGGGACCCAGGTTGGCCCGGGAGGCGGCGGCCACGACGGCGTCGCGCTGGCCGGGAGTGAGCAGGCCCTGGCGCACCCACGTGGCGCATACCTGGCCTGCCACCCGGCGGAACTGGCCCTGGCTGCCGAACGGTGCCCCGGCCCAGACGGCGTCGAGGAACGTAAGGCCGTCGCTGCGGGCACCGTTCTGCACCCCGGAGTCCGCGGCGCCGAACACGATCTCCGGCTCTGACCGGTGGAAGTACACGTGGTACGGCTTGGTGTCGTCGTTGCAGAACGGCACGAGGGTGTAGCCGTTCGTCGTGAACGTCATCGGGTCGCCGGCGGGCATGATCGCGTGCGAGAGGTCGCCCGACAGCGTGAAGTCCTTATAGAAGCCGAGGTCCAGGTAGCTGGCGGATGCGTCCTGGATCACCAGCGGGATCGGGCCGTAGGCGATGCACTGGGTCTGCGGCTGGTCCAGGGTGCGCTCCATCCGGAGGCCGAACGGCGCGGCGATCGAGATGGTGTCGCCCGGCTTCCAGTCGCGGCGGAGCGTGACGTAGCCGCCCGCCTCCGCGCGTAGCGCCTGCGGCACCCCGTTGACCTTGACCGTGAACTCCTTCTGGACCCAGTACGGCACCCGCAGCTTGATCGTCAGGCGACCGCGGCCGTGAATGGTCAGGGTCGAGGTGCCCGACGGGTCGAGCGGGTAGCTCGTCGCCTGCTCGATCGTCAGGCCGCGCTCGGGCCAGGTCAGGGTCGAGGCCAGGTAGAGATTGACGTAGAGCGTCGCGTCGTCGACGGAGCGGAAGTAGATCGATTCCTGAAACTTGGTGTTGTCCTCGGGGCCCGTGCCGCCGTCGCAGTCGCCGAGGTTGCCCCGGTACTCCCTGACCGCGCCGGGGTCGACGGGCAGGAAGTAGGTGACGAGCGGGTCGGTGGCGCTGCTGGCGTTCTGCCGCCTGGAGATGATCTGCCCGTACAGCCCGCGCTCGTAGTACTGCATGTACTTGGGGTCCGGGTTGTGGAAGAACAGCCGCCTGCTCAGCTTCAGCATGTTGTACAGCGGGCAGCCTTCCGCGTTCGAGGCCCCTATGGTCGCGGCGATGACGTCCCTGGCCCCGAAGATCTCGCCGGTGCCCGCCATGCCGCCGTCCACGTAGATACGGTGCGGCACCACCATGTCCCAGAAGTTCACGGCCGCGGTGTAGTAGTCGCCCCGGTTGTAGTAATCGGTCCGGCGGGCGTAGTCGAAGATCTCGAGGTAGCCGGCGTACTGCGGGATGTGCTGGTTGGCGTGCTCGCCGTCGAGGATGTCCTGATTGCGGATGGCCGCGTCGAACAGATAGGTGTTGACGAAGCATTCGGCCGTCACCAGGCAGTCCTGGTTGCCGGTGATCGCGTACAGGTCGGCCAGCACGACCGGCATGGCGTTGTACTCGCCGCCGATGTAGATCTTCCACATCTGGTCGAGTTGCGCGCGCGGCAGGCGGGCCAGCCTGCTGTGCGCCCAGTCGGCCATCCCCATCACGATCGTGAGCGCCTGCTGGTTGCCGGTAAGCCGGTATGCGTCCAGCAGCCCGCGCATGATCATGTGGCAGGTGTACCAGGGCGCCCAGATCGTCGGGTACGTGGCGAACTGCTCCAGCAGGATGAACTGGGTCTCCGGGTAGGCCGCCAGGTAGCCCGCGTGGCTCGGGCCCGGCACGCCGGCGCTGCCGGTGAAGACGGTCGCGTCGTGATGGTTCGGTGAGGAATCGGCGGCGACGTCGCCCGCGGACTCGTCAAAGCGGTACCAGGCCACATTGCCGCCGCCGAGGCCGCCGTCGGCGCTGCCCGTCAGCGCCTCGACCTGCGCCGCGGTCAGGGCATGGTCGTAGATCTGGAACTCATCGAGCGATCCGGCCAGATCCGGGTCGCCGAACTGCGACCGGCCGAGCCAGTTGTTGCCCGTGTCGCCCAGGCTGGATGGGGTGAGGGTCATGCTCGAGTTCGAGCCGGCCGCGACGCCGTTGACGTAGAGGATCCCGGTGCCGCCCGAGAGCGTGACCGCCACGTGGGTCCACTGGTTCGCGGGCAGCGAGGTAGTCGTGTTGACCTGCTGCTCGCCGCCAGAGCCGCTGGTGGTGATCGCGAACCTGGGCCCGTCCCCGGCGCTGACCGTCAAGAACAAGTAGCTTTCTGTGCCCGTGCCGAAGTCGAAGACCCGCGACCACGTGGTGACCTGCGCCGGGTTCACCCAGCCGGCGATCGTGACGTCGGTAAGGCTGCTGACGATCCCGGCGGGCAGGGACACGTACTGCGCAGTGCCGCTGAGCCCGACGGCGTTGCCGAACTTGCCGGTGACCCAGCTCACCGGCGGTGGCGGCGGCGCTGGCTGGCCGACCATGGCGTTCAGCGCGTCCTGGCACTGACCCAGGGCCGTGACCATGTAGTCGAGATTGTCCTTGTAGGCCGGGTCGCCGCTGCCCGCGTACGCCTGGGCGAGCAAGGTCATGAAGTGCCCGGCCGAGTGGCCGCGCAGGTTCCCGGCGGGGGTGTCCCAGACGCCGACGGGCTGGGCACCCGGCGGATTGGGCAAGGCCGCATTGGCCCGGAAGTTGAACAGCATGTTGTCGACGGGGTAGTTGCTCGCGAAGTTCAGCATGAGGTCGCGGTGCGACGCGAACAGCCCGTCGCCCAGGGTCACCTGGTCCAGCGGGAAGTCCCTGACCACCCAGCTATCCGGGACGGGTGCGTCCGGAGGAAACCGTCCCGCCTGCTGTGCGGCGGGCGGCGCCGCCAGGGACCGGGCCTGGCTCGCCTGCACGGCCTGCGCGGCCCGGGCCGGGTCCGCCAGCAAGGCCAGTGCGGGCGGGGCACTCGCGGCGAGTGCGGTAAGCCTTAATGCGTCGCGGCGGGAGATCTTCCTGTGTTCGTCCATGGCCCTGCCCTGCCTGGTATCTGCCTTGCCTGCGGCCTCGGCTTAGCGTTCTGCCTGGTCGGCCGGCCTTGTTAGCGCTAACAACGGGCGCCAGCGGAGAACTCGGTCATCAGTCCCCATATACGCACCTTCGGCCGGGGCAGGCAACGTTGTCAAGAGTGCTGCTCGTCCCCGGCCGGCACGAGGACCTGACGCTCGATGAGCTCGATGACCGCCGGGATGGCGGTTTTCTGCAGTTCGGCCGGCTCGATACCGGCTTGCTCGGCCATGCGGGTCAGCTGGTCGCGCAGGCACACCGTGCCGTCACAGCCTGAGATCATCGCGACGACGAGGTCACTGGCCTGATGGGTGCGAGCGGGCCCGGACGCCGTCGTCAGCGTATATCCCTCGCTGGCCCACGCGCCGTCCTGGTAGCGGGCGGCCGACCGCAGGCGCGCGCCTTCGGCCGGGCGGAACCGGCAGGACAGGAGATCCCGGCCGGCGAGCCAGTCCTGCCGCGCGGACCACGCCGCGATGTCGCTTCCTGAAAGCCGGCTGCCCGCCGCGTCCTCGACCCGGATCACCGGGTTTTCCCGCCCGGCGTTGCGCAACGTGACGAGTCCGACGGAGACGGCCTCGACCCGGCGGTCCCGGAACCACCGGAGCCAGGCCCGGTCGGAAGCGGACCCGGGATCGTTGGACCAGACCGTCACGTATTCGGCCGCGTCTCGCACATCGAGCTGCACCGCCCACGCGTCCAGGCCGGTATTTTCCAGCCACTTTCCGACCCGGTCTCGCCAGTCCGTGCCCGTGACGTGAGTCCAGGCCGCTACGTACTGCATGTAGCCGTCCGGGTTGAGCAGCGTGGGCGCGCAGCCGGCCAGGAAACGGCCGAGATCGTCAGATCTCATTCCCGCGTCGCGGTACAGGTATGTGACGTCGCCCGGCCCGACGACAAACGGCGGGTGGCAAACCACCAGGTCGAACCGCTCCCCCCGCACCGACTCGGTGAAGCTGCCCTGGACCAGTCGCCAGTCGAGCCCGTTGAGCAGGGCGTTGGCCGCGGCGAACCGCAGCGCCCGCGGGGACAGGTCGCCGCAGGTGACCTCCCGGGCGTGCCCGGAAAGGTGGAGGGCCTGGACTCCGCCGCCGCAGCAGAGGTCGAGCGCGGTGGTCACGTCATGCCGTATGACAGCCGAGGCCAGAGCCGCCGCGGCTCCCCCCGCGCCCAGGACGTATTCCCGCGGAAGCGGGCCGCGCGCTTGCTTCGGCGGCAGGTCGCACAGTAGCCACCACTGCTGATACAGCTGAATATGCAAGGCGGCGCGCAGGCCATCGGCACTGGATTTTATGAGGCCGTCTCTCAAGGCGTGATCGACCGGCAACGGGGCGAGCGCGTATGCCATCTGCTCACGCGCCACGCTGCGCCCGTACTCGAAGACATCCAGGAGCACCTCGAGACGGGTGCCCGGGCCCGGGCCGCCGGCGCGGCGGACGTCAGCCATATTCGCGCTGGTGTAGCCCGCCTCGGCCAGCACCTCGCGCAAGCAGGAGATGCTGGCGGCCCCGAGCACAGGGCGGACGGCCCGGGGGGCGGGCGATTCCGCGGTACCCCGGCCGCCGGCCTGGCTGCCCAATTAGCCGAGCAGCTTGAGGAGGTTGTCGGGCGATGCGGTGCTGGCGTCAGCGACCGTCGTGACGTGGAAGCCGGAAGCCGCATGCGTTCCCGCTGCTTGCGGGAGCGACTGCGCAAGGCCGGCCGCCGGCGCCGACCCGAGCGCGACGACCGCGGCGAGCGCGGTGGCCGAGGCTAAGGCGGGCGTGATCTTCCAGGTGAGACCCATCATGGCCGTCCCTTTCCCTATGCGCAGCGGGCCCGGCACGCCTAGGCCTGCCCCCTTCATGTCCGCTGCATCCCGTTATAGCCGAGTATGCAGGGAAAACCCCGACCAGGGAAGGCCGACTTGCCGCTGGCCGCTGGCCGCTCGTTGCGGCTGCGGTGCGGCTGCGGTGCGCGGTCCCGGGCGGGCGAGGCTTGTCAGCCCTTGCGCGCGACACCGCCGAAGTGGGTTACGTCGATGATCTCGCCGACCTCTATCGGATCTGGCCGCCATCGCGAGCAGGTGACTACCCCCGGTTCCACGAGGCCCATCCCGTCGAAGAAGGTCAGGATTTCCTCGCGCGTGCGCAGCGTCATGAGCGCGGAGCCCTGCTGGTTCCAGTACTCCACGGCCTGGATCATCGGCCCGGCGTCGACCTCGGTGGTCGGGTGAGAGATCGTCAGGTAGCTGCCCGGCGGTACGGCGTCAACCAGATCGCGGATGGTCTGCCGCGCCTCGGCGGTATCCATGACGAAGTTGAGGACCCCGAGCATCATGATCGCGACAGGCTGGCTGAAGTCGAGGGTCTGGGCGGCCTGCCGCACGATGGAACCGGGATCATGCGCGTCAGCATCGATGTAGTCACAAGCTCCCTCCGGCCCGCTCTTGAGCAGGGCCTGGGCGTGCACCAGTACCAGCGGGTCGTTGTCGACGTAGACGATGCGGGACTCCGGCGCGATGCGCTGCGCGACCTCATGCGTGTTGTCGACGGTCGGCAGCCCGGTACCGACATCGAGGAACTGGCGGATGCCTTGTTCGACGGCCAGGTACCGGACGGCTCGGGCGAGGAACCGGCGATCGGCACGGGCCGACCGGACCAGTTCCGGCACGAAACTGAGGATCTGGTCGCCGACTTCCTGGTCAACCCGGAAATTGTCCTTGCCGCCGAGCCAGTAGTTCCAGATCCGCGCCGAGTGCGAAACCGTCTGGTCGATCCTCGGTCTCCCCGGCTCAGGTAACGGCGGGCCGGATGTCACTGGGGCACCGCTTCCGGGCCCGTACCGATCAGCTCGATCATGGTCACCTCGTGTGGTGGAAGGTAAACCGGCGACAGCGACAGCCACAGCGTCCTGCTACCAGCACCGATTCTAGATCGGCGGTCCGGCGGGCAGGCGGGCTAACGGGCTAAGCGGGCGCCCGCCAGGCGGCGGTGAAGTCGGTGAGCGTCTGCGGCGGGCGGCCGCCGATCCGCTCGATCTCCTCCGTCACCTGGTAGAGGTCGTGACCGGAGCCGATGAGCCGGAAGATCTCCCACAGCTTGGACAGGTGCTCGACGGTGTGCGGGTCGTGGTAGATGCTCAGCGCTCGCTCGGCCCACTCGACCGGATCCATGTCGACGTACCTGACCTTGGTGCCGCCCGCGCTGAACGCCCCGGCGATCTCGCCGATCGCCGCGATGTCCCCGGTCAGCCGGCAGACCGGGTCGATGCTGCCGGGCGCTCCTGCGGCGCCGGCGAGGATGGCCGCCGCGACCCTGGCCACGTCGGCCGCCGCGACCAGCGGGATCACCGTGTCCGGGGATCCGAGCGGAAGCGCGAGCTCGCCGTGGCCCGCCGCCACCAGCACGGCCAGGTTCTCGAAGAACACGGCGGCCCGCAGATGGACCGCGCCGATGCCGGCCCGGTCGAAGACCTGCTCGGCCAGCCAGTGCTGGCGCATGTGCGGAGTCGGGGCGTCGGGCGACGCGGCGAGCTGAGAGACCTCCACCACCTGCTGGATGCCTTCCAGCCTGGCCGCGGCGGCCACGGCGGCGGTGGCGTCGAGCAGCCCGGCCGTCACGGGGTAGGTGAAGAACACCTGGCGCACTCCGCGCACGGCGGGCAGCACCGACGCTATCTCCCGCAGGTCACCGGCCACGACCTCGGCGCCCGCGGCACGCAGCCCGGCGCAGCGCCCGTCGTCGGTGTGCACGAACGCCCGCACCGGCAGAGCGCGATCGCGCAAGAGCCGGGTCACGGTCCGCCCGGTCGAGCCCTGGGAACCGCCCGCGGCACCGGTGACGAGTATCGGTTCCACGTGTCACCGGGCCGGGGTCTGGAGGCTGAGTTTGAACGCGCCGAGTTCCTCGAGTCGCTGCATGAACGCGAGCGCGGGGAACGCCTCGGCCGGGCTGAGGACGCCGGCCCGGCCGGGTCCGCGGCCATCGGCCAGCCGTACCGCGCCCTCGACCGCGGCCAGCGCGCCCGCCCGCCACAGGTCGTGGCCGCTCACGTGCCCGGCCGCGGCACCGGGCCGGGCGACCACCGAAACCGCGACCGTGAATTCGGACTGCGCCCGGGTCGCCGCGTCGGCATCCTCGCTGGCGAAGACCTGCTCCTCCTCGAACGTTCTGGACGTGATGAAGAGGTCGACGTTCGGTGTGGCGACGTGACGCGGGATCGTCACGATCTCGGCAGACGGGAAGGGGGCGATCATCGTGCGCGGCCCGAGTGGCGGGGGGAACGCGAACACCACGTTGCGCGGTTCGACGTATCCGATGTGGTGCGCGCCTTCGCTGAAGGTGATGCGCTCCGTTTCGGCGAACAACTGCGCGGCGGTGTTCTTGGCGCCGGTGGTCATCCGCCATCCGGACACCGAGTAGGCCACGATGACCCGCTCGATGCCGGGCACGTCGCCGGCCACCGCGGCGCTGAGCAGGTCACCCATTCCGCCGTAGAAGCTCAGCGCCGGGATCATGACGATCCCGGCGTGCTGGGCCCGGCTGTCGTATTCGTCGAAAAGGTGCTTGACGTGATGCGACTCGACCGCGTGGTCAATGTAGTGGCAGCCCGCCCGCACGGCGGCGCTGGCGACCGCATCGCCGGTCACCGAGAACGGGCCGGCGCAGTGGATGATGACCGATGCGCTTTTCGCGAGGTCGCGTAATGCGGAGGGGTCGTGCAACGTGGCCACGCGGGTACGGACGCGATCCGGTGCGCCGAGCGCGGCGGCCGCCGCCGCGAGCCCGGCCTCGTCGCGGCCGGCCAGTATGATCTGGTGGCCCCGGCCCAGCAACTCGGCGGCGACGAGGCGCCCGGTGTGCCCCGTGGCGCCATAGATCGCGATTCCCCGTGCCGTCGCCATGGGCTTCACACCTTCATACCGTGGGTATGTTTCTTGTCTGAACGCTTACATACCGGAGGTATGTAAGTCAAGATGCGGAGAGCGAATGGCGCCCAGAACCCAGGCCGAGCGCTCTGGCCTGACGTCGGCCAGGCTGACCGCCGCCGCGCGGCGGCTATTCGGTCTCGACGGCTACGGCGCCACCTCGATCGACGCCATCGCCGCCGCGGCCGGGGTGACCAAGGGCGCCGCGTACCACCACTTTCACGACAAGGCCGGGCTGCTGCGCGCCGCGTTCGTGGAGGAACAGCGACTGGTCTGCGCGGCCGTGATGGAGGCCGCCGCCGCGGAACCGGACTCGCTGTCCGGGCTGCGCCGCGGCGCCGCGGCCTTTCTCGAACACTGCACGAACCGGACCTTCCGCCAGATCGTCTTGCTCGACGGCCCGGCGTTCCTCGGCTGGGAAGCCGTTCGCGCGATAGAGGGTGAGTACGTGCTTCGCGTGCTCACCGGCGGAATACGCGCAGCCGCCGCGGACGGCCTGATCAGCGCGGAGCACCTCGACGTCCGCGGCCAGATAATCTTCGGCGGCCTCTGCGAGGCCGGCATGCTGCTGGCCAGGTCGGCGGACCCGGCCGCCACGCTGCCTGTCGTGATCGCCGAGGCCGAGCGAATGCTGCGCACCCTGGCCGACCGAGCATGAACGGGGGTCACCTAGCTGCCGGCTGCGACCTGGCTGCTGGCTGCGAAGGGTGCTCGGCGGCGTGTTTACTAGCCGTCAGGTGGGGCGTGGCCGGTCGAGGCGCTGATCAGGTCGGTGGCCAGGGTGCGCTCGGTGGCCGCGGCCTGGACGTGGTCTTTCAGCATCTCGTGGACCTGGTCCTGCAGCACGGTGGTGAACACGGTGTAGTAGCGCGTGCTGGGCCGCGGGATGGCAGATTTGAGGGCGGTCAGGATCGTGCCACCGATCTTCACTTCCTGGAGAGCCTTGGTCCCGCACAGCGACGGGCGGCCGACGGCGCCTTGGGGGAGGCTGCCGTTCTGGGCGTAGGCGCTCGCCCGGGTGGCAGGAAAGCCGCCCACAGCGAAAAGGCAGCGCTCAGCGGCCTGTGAGGTCAGGAAATTGACGACCTCCAGTGCTTCGTGCGGATCGGGGCTGCCAGCCGAGATGGCCAGGTCCTGGCCGCCGAGGGCGGACGGGAACGGCAGCGGTTCGACGCCGAAATCGGCTACCGCCTGCTCCGAGCTCGGCCGCTGCGCGGCGAGCTTGTCGTAATAGATCGGCCAGTTCCGCATGAATACCGCCTGGCCGGAGGCAAAGTCGGCGAAGGCTTGTTCCTCCTGATAGGTCAACTCCGCGGGCCGGATGACCGCGGGCGCCTGACCGAGGGGTGCGAAGGCGTTGACCAGGTCTTGCAGCCCCGCCGTGACCTTCGCATTGTCGTCTATCGTGCCGTCGCTGGAGAAGGCCGTGGGATCTCTGCTCCAGATCGCCTCGAGCGCGTTGACGGTCAGGCCTTCATAGCTGGCGAATTGCCCGGCGTAGCCCTCGGTTATGCCCGCGGGGTGCCGGCCCATCACCGACCGGGCCAGGCTGATCAAGGCACCGAAAGAGCGGCGGTTCAGGTTCCGGAGTTCCGCCTTCGTCACAAGATCGGATCGGTAGTACAGAAGGCCCACGTCGGTGGTGAAAGGCACGGCATAAAGCTGGCCAGAGGCCTCCGCGGAGAGCAGCGGGCGGGTGAGAAACGGGCGCTCGCCGACCCTCCCCTGCAGGGGCATGATGTAGCCGTCGTCCGCGAACTCCGGCACCCACTGGCTGTCGAGGTTGTAGATGTCGTACTGGCTGCCGCCGGTCTGAGCCGCGGCCAGCATCTCGCTGTGTTCCGCCGTCGCACCGCCCGGAACCACGTCGAGTTCGACTCCGAAGCCAAAACGGGGCTCCTCGTATTTATTCCAGTAGTTGACCAGTTGCTCGTACATGCCCGGCTCTCCGAGCACCACCGGGGAGTTGCCGGGGCTGATGCTGCTATCGGCGCCGGAAATAATGTGGATCTCTTCGGCCTGGTACCGGTCGCGCGGCCACGGTGACGGTGACGCTGACGTGCAGCTAGCTGCAAGCATGGCAACAATGGCGGCGATCAGCGTACCGGCGGCACCTCGGCGCATGCGGTTCACTCACCCCCGGTGATCTGGCCGAGGACGCGCCCGAGCAGTTGCTGGGGATCGCCCCCGTCCGCTGAGTAGCAGGTGCCGCGGGTCGTATCGGCGAGACGCCGCATAGCCGGTGTGCAGCCGGGCGGCCCGAAGGCGATGATGTAGAGCGCCACATCGTAGGTGCTGACTGGCGGCTGACTGAACAGCGTCGCGACGCTGGCCGCGGTGTTCTGCTCGCCCGGGGGATCCCCGTCGCCGTCAGTCAGCAGTATCACCGCGTTGTCGGGAGGTGGTCCGGCCTCGCCGGCCAGCGGCGCATTGTGCCGAAGCAGATTGTCCCCGGCCGCGAGCATGTCGTAGACGGCGGAGTGCGCGTGCGCTGTCAACACGCCGATGGCGCGCGCGATCCGCTGGCGGTTGGCGGACGCTGCGGGCTCGAAGCCCACCAGCTGGGAGTAGGGCTGACCGCCGGCCCCGTCTCCCGGCACCGCCCAGACGGCCAGCCTATCCAGCGGGCCGATAGGGGCTCCGGGCGATCCGAGCACGTGGTCAACGGCCGAGGTGATCCGCGCGAGGTCCGGCGCCATCGGCCCGGAATTATCGACACCGATCAGCACGTGCGCCCCGGCGAGCGCTTTGCTGAACTCCAGCCGGGCTGACGTTACCGCCTTCGCTGATGGTGTTGTCGGATTCTGGCACCATGGCTCCCCTTGCTGAATTGCACGGGGGTTCAGAAAGTCATCGCGGATCTCGCAGCCGCGTGGCCTGATGTAGTTGTTCTTCAGTATCGCGGCACCCTCACCGCTGGTGAGCCAGCGATAGAAATCCTGCTCGTACCGTTGCCGTTGCCGATCCTGATTGCGGCCCAGGTTCACCTCGATGAACGGGAAGTTCAGCATGCCGGCACCGGCCGGGTAGAACGCCGTCAGTTGCTGCGCTGCCCCTGAAGCCGCGCATCCGCCCTGGCTCAGGTTTCCCGCGTCGTAATTGGCCATGGCCACCTCGGACACCAGGTAAGCCGTAGCGACCGCGCCCTGCGGCTGACTGGCGGCCTGGCCCGCGTTGCACAGCAGGGTTTCGCTGTCGGGCGGGAGGTTGCCCGGTGCTTCGATGCTCCGCTGATCCGAACGGGAGATGTCGGGGTAGAGACCAGCGATACCCAGCAGACCGGTCTCCGAGTATTCCGCGTTCGGCACAGCCAGCCGGATGGATTCTGCCTTCAGATCATCGTAAAGATCGGTCCAGCTCAAGGGTGAGCTGAGGGCGGCCAGGGCACCAGATTGAGCCAGGCGGGTGGGGACCGCGACGACCCAAGGCGAGTAACCCACCTGGCCAAGCTGGCGAAGCATCCCGCGGCGAGCACCGATAGCGGCCACCTCGGCACTGGAATCCGGTATAAAGATGTCCGGCTCCGGGCCGACGCCGTTCAGCGCATCCGAACCCCACCAGGAGTCCAAGTCGTCCCTCAGCTGATCCAAATCCTGCGGTTCATTTGCCGTGTAGGCCTCCAGCTGGACTGCGAAGCACGACGACTCATGCTGATAAAAGCCCGGGATGGCAGCCTGGATCGCGCTGAGGATCTCCGGTGAGGTCCAGACCCGCAGCGCGGTCGGCACGGGACAGGCCGGCCTATGGCCGGGGAGACCGAGCCTGACGCCGGCCGTCAGGGCCGCCACCGCGAGCACGCCGGCCATCGTCGCCCGGCCGGCCGGCGCCGGGACTGCCAGGCGCCCGCCACGCAGAGGTGCGAGCCAGCACTGGCGCCAGTTCCACAAGGCCACGCCGACGGCGGCCGCGCCCAGCAGGCTCAGCAGGCCGTCCCGCACGCTCCGGGCGAACTGGCTCCCTATGACGTAACCGATGGCTCCGAGCACGGCGAGGGCTGAGGTTATCAACGCGGCCGGCCATATGGCCCGCGACCACCAGCGGCGGCGAAATCCCTTTTCGTCGCTTTCGGCGTCACCCAACGAAAGCGGCGCTTCATGACGCTCCTGGCTCTTGAGTAAGCGTCGCCTTAATCCGATATAGCGCACCCCATCGGGCCGGTTACGGTATCCAAACCAGGCCGTCGCGGCCGCGAGGACCGTGCCCAGAAAGATCAGGGCTGCGAGGAAGCCGTGGCTCAGCACATTGATGGCAACCCCGGTGACCACGGCGGCGAGAACGGGCCCCGCCGTGGCCAGCGTGCGCGCGGCGGACTCGGTGCCCGGCGCCGGCTTCTCCGGGTGACTAGCGTCGCCGACCTGCGGTGTCTCCGGTGGCTGCCGTCGCTGCGGCGGCGGCCGTGGCTCCTCGTGGTCATGGCCATCCACGGTTCCAGGTATGCGATGATCGCTCATTTCGGCTGCCCCGAGTCGTCCGGCGTCGGTCAATGCACGGCACCGCATTTCTCACAACTGAGGAGAACCCGCATGGGCACGCTGGCCGTCAAGTGACAGAACAGATGTAAGAGTAGACATTCGGGTCCTGTGCCGGGCCAAAAACTTGCACACTGGCTCTGGGATAGCACCTTCTGGGCCCATTCACCCGGAAAGGCCGCCTGCCTTACCGGAGAGGATGCAGCGGAGCAGGCAATAGCGGAATGGCGGCCGGTTCGCGGGGCCCGTGTGCTTGGCGCGCGGCCGCTCGTTCTCAGGCAAGCCCCTCGGTCTCGTCTCGTAAGATACCAGCTAGTATCTTGACACACCCGATTTAGCCAACATAAGATACCGATCAGTATCTATTAGGATGGCTGGTGATCGCGGTGACCAGGGCGACGGTCGAACGCGCCGATGACACGGCCAAGCTGACTCCGGAGGTCCGGAACGTCTTGCTGGCGCTGATCGTCGGCGGGATCGCGGCGATCCTGGACTCGACGATGGTCACCATCGCCCTGCACACGCTGGTGGTCAGCCTGCACTCCACGGACGGCGCGATCCAGTGGGTCACGACCGGCTACCTGCTGGCCATGGCGGTCGCGATCCCGGTCACCGGATGGACCGAGAGCCGGTGGGGCGGGAAACGCGTCTGGATAGCCGCGCTGGTGCTCTTCGTCGCCGGATCGGTCCTGTGCGCTCTGGCCTGGAGCGACGCCAGCCTGATCGGCTTCCGGGTTTTGCAGGGCTTCGCCGCCGGCCTGATCTTCCCGCTGATGCAGACCCTGGCCGTCAGGGCCGCGGGCGGGCGCGCCAGCAGCAGCCTGATCGCCGCGGTCAGCCTGCCGCTGGCGCTCGGGCCGATCCTCGGCCCGGTGATCGGC
>DASXDJ010000157.1:0-19804 GCA_036490755.1 Streptosporangiaceae bacterium | reverse complement strand
AGATCGCCGTGCTGCCGTGCACCAGCAGGCTGTTGGCGTTCTTCACATGGTTGATCTCCACCCCGTGCTGGAGAATCGCCCACGCATCACCCACGTAATACGTCTCGTCGAACACCACCGCATGCGGGATCGACAGCCGGTCAACCCGCAGGAACCCGCCGAACAACGTCACCAGCAGCGGACCCGCCCAGCCCCAGAACGCACTGCCCGGCACCGGCGGCACCCGCCGGCGGCGGGCTGCTTCCCCGGCCCCGGGCACCTGGCCAGTTCCGGGATCAGTTAATGACTTCATTGACTCAGAACATTACGGCTTAGCCGGCCGCCGGCAAGCTGAATGTTGTCCTGTCTGGCTGCGGGCGCCCGCCGCGCGACCAGCACGTACGTCCCGGTTTGCCAGGATCAGCCGGCGGCGGCATGGTTACGGGGTGTCCTATGAGCTTCGCGCGCTCGCCGCGCGAGACGAGATCGCTGCGCAGGCAGCGGACGCTATCGGCAGCGTGCTGATCTCGCTCACGCAGGGCATCGGGCTCGTGCCGGTCACCGCGGAACTGCTGGATGACCTCAGCGACGACGCGGGTCGCGCCTACCCGGATGCCTTCTGGTTCCTGACCGCACGCCTCGCTGAGCGCGCGGCCACGGTCTCGGCGGCGGGCGCCGTCGCCTACCTGGAGGCCGACATCTTCGGCGGGACCGGCACCCAGGCCGTAGTGGTGTGGCGGGCCGGCCAGGTCGTCCTGGGCCCGGCCAGGACCGAGTTCCGCGCGGGCGCGGACCACCGCGACGATGCCATCAACCGCGCGCTGCGGGAACTGGGCGTGGCAGCCAGCGCGACCGGCGATGAGTTCGCGGCGCTGGGCCTGGGCGGATGGCGGCACACCGGTGACTGGCTCACCGCCGACGACGCAGCAACGAGCTGAGGCCAGGCCAGCGCCCGGCCCCGGTTCGGCTGCCGCTCAGGGCTGCCGGCGGTGCCGGTCGCGCCGGTAGGGTCGCCCGGTGCTAGCTGGCACCTACCGGGCGCTCGCCGTGTCGCTGTACAGCCTGGTGCCGCGCGTGAATTCCGGCATCCCGTCGCTCATCCTGGGCGTCTTCGGCCTGCTCTTTACTGGCGGGGCGATCCGGTCCGTGCTGACCAGCCGGGCCACCAGGCGCCAGCAACTCGGTCAGCTCAGCCTGGTCGGCATGCTGGTGCTGATCTTCGGCACCGAGCTGGTCCCGGGCATCATCGTGCTGACCAGGCCGGTCCCGGCGACCGCCGCGCAGGTGATCGGCATCGCGCTGGTCACGTCCCTGATCGTCGGGATCGCGCGGGCCCGGGACCTGGTCGGCGAGCGGGACACCGGCCTGACTGCGTCGATCGCGGCGCTGACGGGCCGCAGCCTCGGTCCGGCCGGGCTCGATGAGCGGGACGACGCCGGGCTGGCTGGCGACCCGGCCGGTCCCGGCGAATCCGGCCCCGCCGCCCGATGAGAGAGACAAGCCGGGCCGAGGTCTGCGCGAACGGGTGCCGCTGGTCAGCGAGCCGGCCGGTCCCCGACAGCACGACAGCCTGCCCGCGCGGCGCGCCGGTCACGTGAGCAGCCCGCGGCCGTACCAGTCGGCGGAGCTGGTCACGCCGGGGAAGGCGAAGAAGTACCCCCCGCCGAAGGGCTGGACGTAGTCCACCAGCGGCTCGTTGACCAGCCGCTCCTGGATGGTCTCGAACTGGCGGTGCACGTCCTGCTGGTAGGCGACGAAAATGTGGCCGGCCTGCAGGTTGCCGTTCCGGTCGACCCCGAGGTCGTAGTTGTAGGACCGGCGGATGAGCCGCTGGTCGGCGGTCACCTTCGTGCGCGGGTTGGCCAGCCGGATGTGCGAGTCCAGCGGGATGACGTAGCCGTGCGGGTCGGCCTGGTAGTCGGGGGTGTCGAACTCGCTGCTGCCGTCCAGCGGCGCGCCGGTGCCGCGGCGGCGGCCGAACATGCCCTCCTGCTCGTTGATGGACACCCGGTCCCAGAACTCCACCAGCATCCGGATCAGCCGGACGACCTGGTAGCTGCCGCCGCGGGCCCAGGCCGGCTCGGCCGGGTCATCGACCCACACCAGGTTCTGGGCCAGCTCGCCGCGCGGGTTGGCGGTGCCGTCCTTGAAGCCGAGCAGGTTGCGCGGTGTCCCGGACGGGCGCGGCGGGGCGGCGTAGCCCTCGATCTTCCAGCGCAGCTGCATCGCGCCGCGGGTGTGCCGGGTGATGTCCCGGATCGCGTGGTGAATGGTGTCGGGGTGGTGGGCGCACAACTGCAGGAGCAGGTCGCCGTGCAGCCAGGCGGGGTCGGGCGAGTCATTGCGGAACACCCGCATCGGGACCAGCTTGCGGGGCCTGGCGGCGGCCAGCCCGTACCGGTCATCGAACATGCTGGCGCCGGCGGACACGGTGATGGTCAGCCCGTCGGCGGGGATGTCGGGGCCCAGCACGTCGCTGTCGGACGGCGGCTGCCCGATGCCGAGGTCGGGCGGGACTCCCCCGGCGGTCAGGAACCGGGCCCGGCTGGTCAGCTCGCGGAGCAGGCCGGCCAGGCCGGCCCGGTCGCCGGTGATGATGTCGAAGGCGGCGAAGCACGAGTACGCCTGCTTGCCGGCGGGACCGGGAGTCAGCACCCCGGCCTGGCGGGCGCCGTGGAACGGGTAGCTGCCCGGCACGGCCGGCGCGCTGGACGTGCCCGCGTCGGCCCGGGCACCGCCGATCAGGACGGCGCCGGTCAGCGCCGTCCCGGCGGTCCCGGCGGCGGTGCCCTTGAGGAAGTTACGGCGGCTGAAGCTCATGGTCGCGGTTGGCTCCTAGTGACGCGCGGTGCGGATGCTGCCGGCGGTGCGGGCGGGCTGGCCTCCGGCGGAGCCCGGCCCGGCCGTCCGTCAGTGTGCGGGCGGGACCTCGAGGAGGTCCGGGACGGCGGACAGGGTCTGCAGCAGGGCCCCGATCGCCGCGTCCACGTGCTGCCGCCGGACCAGCGGGGTTGCGGCCGGTGCCCGCCACTGCCCGCGCGACCGCGTGGCCAGCAGGGCCTGCTGCAAGGTGGCGAGCTGCGCCCGCGCCATGGGCACGAGCCGCGGTGCGCGGGCCGTGATCAGGCCCGCCAGCTCGCCGAGCACCACCCGGGTCACCTGCACGTCGGCGTAGGTCTCGGGGTAGGCCGCGCCGGCCCCCTCGTTGTCGATACCGGACAGGTGATCGCGCAGCGCGTCCTCGAGGATCTCGTGCGCGCGGATCGGCAGGTTAGTGGGATCCCCGGTGAGGTCGCCGGAGGTCAGGTGCCGCCGCACGGCAGCGACGCTGCGGGCCAGCTGCCGGGAGGCCCGCAGCAGGACGGCCGGGTGCTGGCCGTGCCACAGCCCGTACTCCAGCCGGTGCAGGCCGGTGAAGTGCGGGTCGCGGACGCCGAGCGCCAGCCCGTCGGGCAGCCCGTCGACGGCCAGGCCGTCAGCGCCGAAGCTGTCGTAGGACGCGCCGGCCCGCTCCCAGTCCAGCTGCGCGGCGAGCCAGGCCGTCCGGGCCCGGCCCGGGCGGCGCTGCCGCAGGTCCTTCTCCAGCACCGTGACCTGGCGGGCCAGCCGGGCCAGGACCCCCGCGGCGTAGGCCTGGTACGCGTGGTTCGGGCCGGCCAGGTCCTGGACGGTGACCGGCTTGACCGCGGTCGTGCCGGCCCGCACGTGCCGCCCGGCGGCCTGGACGGAGGCCGACGTCATCACCGGCCGGGCGCCCATGTAGCACCGGAAGACGTAGCTGCCCGCGGTCAGCGTGGCGGTCATGGTGGCCGTGGTGGCCGGGCCGATGGTCTCGATCTCAGCGACCACCCCGCCGCCGGAGTTGACCAGGTTAACCTCGCCAGCCTGCCCGGACTTGTTGGCCACCGAAAACGTCTGGGTGCCGGTCCGGGCCGCCGACCAGTGCGGCGCGCAGCTGGTCGCGGTCACCGTCACCACGGTGGCCGCCGCCGTGCTGGCCGGCGGCAGGGCGGCGATCGTCACGGCCGCCGCGAGCACCGGGGCCAGCACCAGGACGCCGGCGACGGTCCACGGGCGGCGAGCGATCAGCCGCTCCCACCGCGCGGCACCCGGCCCGGCCCGCCCCGCGGCGCCCGCCGTCGCGGGCTGCGCGCTGGCGGCGGCGGGCGGCGGCGCCCCCGTCGGCGAGGGCGCGGCAGCGACGGCAGGCGCGGCCGGCGGGGCGGCAGCGGCGCCAGCGGTACGGCCCGCCCGGGCGAACAGCGGGATCACCACCGCCAGGTAGGCGATCCACGCCACCACCTGCAGCACCGTCATCTTCGGCGCCAGCTCGGTCACGCCCGAGATCAGCGACACCCACCACGAGCCCGGGTCGGCATGCGCCGTCACGTCGAAGGCGATCCAGCGCTGCCCGGACAGCAGCCCGGCGTCCTGCAGGTCGCCAAGCCCGTAGGCCAGCACGCCAGCCGCGATCACGATCAGTGCGAGCGCAGTCCGGGTGAAGAACACCCCGATGTTCAGCCGGACCGCCTGCCGGTACAGCAGCGAGCACAGCACAACCGCGGCGGCCAGGCCCAGGCCCGCGCCGGCCAGGGGCGCCAGGGTCGACCCGGATGCCTTGGCCGCCGTCCACAAGAACAGCGTCGTCTCCAGGCCCTCCCGGCCGACGGCGAGGAAGGCCGTGATGGTCAGCGCGCCGGCGCCGATCGCGGCGGCCCGCTGCACCTCACCGCGCAGCTGCTTCGACAAGGTAGCCGCGGTGCGCCGCATCCAGAAGATCATCCCCGTGACCAGGGCCACGGCCAGCACGCTGAGCAGCCCGCCGGCTGCTTCCTGCGCCCGGCTCGACAGCACGCTGGTCGAGAACGTCAGCACCGCCGCGAAGCTGCCGGCCAGCATCACCGCGCCGAGCACGCCCAGCCACACCGGCACCGAGGAGCGCACATGCACCCCGGCCGGGTCCGCGGTCCGGGTCTTGCGCAGCGCCGCGAGCAGGATGCTGACCACCAGGCCTGCCTCCAGGCCCTCGCGCAGCCCGATCAGCAGATTAGGTACCGCCTCAGCCCAGTTCACGCCGGTTAAGGTTAGGCAACCCTAAGGGTGCGGGTACAGCCGGCCCCCTGCCAGTACGTCCTGCTGCTGGTCGGCGGCCCGGACGGCCGGGCTTGTCGGCGGGGCTTGTCGGCCGGGCCGCGCGCAGGCGGTGCGGGCCGGCCGCGAGCCGCCGGCTTCTTCCGCCCGGCCGGCCGGGTTACCGTGAGGGCGCGCCCCGGCACCGGAGCGTGGTCCTGGAGGTAAGTCCGTGCCGCAACGCCGCAACCTGGCCCGCCCGTGAGGCTCACCGACTTCGACGCGCTGAGCTTCGACTGCTACGGCACCCTGATCGACTGGGAAGCCGGCCTGATCGCCGTGCTCCGCCCGTGGGCCCGCGAGCGCGGCCTGGACCTGACCGATGAGCAGCTGCTCACTGCCTACTCCCCGGCCGAGGCCGCGGTGGAGGCCGAGCACCCGGCCGAGCTGTACCCCGAGGTGCTGGCCCGCAGCATGCGCCAGTTCGGCCGCGAGCTCGGTGCCCGGGTCACCAGTGAGGACGCGGCGCGGCTGGCCCATTCCGTGCCCGACTGGCCGGCGTTCAGCGACTCGCCGGCGGCGCTGGCCACGCTGGGACAGCGCTACCGGCTGATCATCTTGTCCAACATCGACCGTGCCTCGTTCGCCGGATCGGCGCGGCGGCTGGGGACGGAGTTCGCCGGCGTGATCACCGCCCAGGACATCGGCTCCTACAAGCCGGACCCGCGCAACTTCGAGGTGCTGCTCCGCGAGGCGGCCCGGCTGGGCGTCGCGCCAGGGCGGCTGCTGCACGTCGCGCAGAGCCTGTTCCACGACCACGTTCCGGCGAAGCGAGCCGGGCTGCCGACCGTGTGGATCAACCGGCGGCACGCCTCCCCCGGCTGGGGCGCTACCCCCGAGCCGGGCCAGCCGGTGCGGCCGGACTGGGAGTTCCCGTCGATGGCCGCCTTCGCCGCCGCTGCGCTGTCCGCGGCCGCCGAGCACCCGCCCGCAGGCTCCGCCGGCTAGCCCCGTCCGTCCGGCGGCCGCCGCAGCACTGAGCCTCCCCGCGCTTAAGCAGATCCTGACCTACAGCCACGCCGCCCCGTAGGTGCAGACCTACTTCGACATCGCCTTCCCGACCAGTGTCGGCCAGGCCCTGGACGCGGCGATCGCGACGTACTTCGCCGGGCAGGGCACCTCGCAGTCGGTGATCGCGGCCGTCAAGCAGGCCGCGGCCAGCCAGTGACACTGGACAGGAGGACCTGATGGCCGCGGCGGACACCGAGACCGGCGTTCACCCGCCAGCCCGGGCCCGCGGGCCGGCCAGCGCCGGCCCGCGGGGCCCGGGCCGCGGGCGCCTGCCCAGGCTGCGGCCCGCGGTCCGGCGCCGGGCCGAGCTCACCGTGCTGCTGGCCCCGCCGCTGGCGATGTTCGCGGGCTTCGTGCTGCTGCCGATCGGGCTTCGCCGCCTATGACGGGCTGTACAAGTGGAGCGGCTTCGGGCCGCTGGGGCAGTTCGCTGGCCTGCACAACTACCAGCTCGTGCTGGCCGACCCGGTCTTCCGTCAGGGCCTGACGCACAACCTGATCATCGTCGTGGCCTCGATCGTCATCCAGCTCCCGATCGGCATCGGCCTGGCGCTGCTGCTGAACCGCCGGATCCGCGGCCGGGCGGTGATCCGGACGCTGGCCTTCGCGCCGTTCGTGCTGCCGTACGCGACCACCGCAGTCATGTGGCTGCTCCTGCTGCAGCCCGGCGGCTTCGTCGATGAGGTGCTGAAGGCGGTCGGCCTCGGCGGCCTCATCCAGCAGTGGCTGGCCAACCTGCACCTGGTCCTCGCCACCATGATTGTCGTACTGACCTGGCAGTTCTTCGGCTTCGCGATGATCTTGATGATGGCCGGGCTGCAGGGCATCCCGGCCGAGCTGCGCGAGGCCGCGGCGATCGACGGAGCATCGGCCTGGCAGGCCACCCGGCGGATCACCCTGCCGCTGCTCGGGCCGACCAACGCCTCCTCCACGATGGCCACGTACCTGATCTACCGCGGCTTCCAGAGCTATGAGTTCGGCTACGGCAGCGCCGTCGCCGTGGTCATGTTCGCCATCTGCTTCGTGCTCGCGCTGCTCTACCAGCGCTTCGTGCTGCGCCGGGACACCCGCGGCGCCCTGACCCGCGCCGCGCGTCCGGCATCGGGCTGCGGCTGACCAAGGTCGCTGCCGGGGCGCTGAACCAGGCGCTCGGCACGCACCTGTTCACTGCCGGGCTGCGCTTCGGCACCGCGGCCACGGTGCTGCGCTTCTAGCACGCTGCGGTCCGGCCAGGCCGGCCCGGTCGCGGCGGTAAGCCGCGGCCTGGCCGGCCGTCCACATCCTGCTTCGGGCGTCGCTAAATCGGCTCAGCTCTTTGTCGCTATGCCGGCTCAGTGCTTTATCGACTTGCCGACAAGAGCAGGCGAGCACCCCGGGCCGGGCGGGATCAGCCCCCGGGAAGGCGCCGGGCGGAGCCGGAAGCCGCGCGGCTCGCAAGCCAGCCGCTCATACTCCTCCGGGTCGAGTTCCGCATGCTCGGCGAAGGCGTCAGCGACCGACTCGTCCTGCGGCTCGCGGCCGACCTCATCCGGCATGAGTCCATCCTGCCGGCGCCCGGCGCGCCGTCAAACTGAATAGGCCGCCCGACAATCCCGGTCATGGTGCGTTTCCTGGTTACGTACGACCGGCCTGCTGATCCGGAGGCATTCGAGCGGCATTACCGGCAGGTGCACCTCCCGCTGACCCGGAAGCTGCCGGGGCTGCTCCGGTACACGATCAGCCGCGACGTGACCGCGGTCCGCGGCGAGCCGTATGACCTGGTCACGGAGCTGGGCTGGGCGGACATGGCGGCGCTGCGGGCGGCGTTCGGCTCCCCGCCCGGCCAGGACACCGCCGCTGACGTGGGGAACCTGGCCGGCGACGGCGCGGTCCGCCGCATGATCTTCCAGGGAGCCGGCGCCTGAGCCGGGGCTGCCCGGCGGTGACCGCCCGTGCCGCCGTAGCCTGGGGTTATCCGGGATTCACGGCGATGGCGGGGGCGATCACGTGAGCATTCTGCTCGGCTCGAACTCCAAGGTGTTTGACCCGATGAATGACGCGGGCATTACCGTCCGCACCTTCCGCGCGTACCGCGATAAGTTCAATTTCATTCCCACTGTCTGGCCGTCCAAGGACAGTGTGCCCGAGGCGCGGGTCACGCTGTCAATCCGGCCGCTGCCCGAGGACCTGCTGGCGGGCAAGCTCGATGACCAGCTGCGGAGCCTGATCGCGGCGGCACCGCCGGGGGTGAAACTGTCGGCCTGGCACGAGGCCTCGAACCTGCCCGGCTACCCGGACTGGGTCACCGCGGACCGGATCGCCCCGGTGCATCAGTACCTGCAGGAGCTGTGCCACGGCTCGAACGTCCGTTACGGCTCGATCATCTGCGCCGTGCCCAGCTCGGTCCGGGCCTGGATGGGCACCGGCCTGGATTGGTACGGCCTGGACATCTACGACTTCGGCGAGGGCCAGTTCCGGCACTGGGCCGGCGGGCTCAGCAAGTCCAAGCTGTTCGGCCGGCTCGACGACATGCTCGACACCTGCCGCGAGCTGTCCGGCCGGGACGCCCCCGAGATCGACATCTGCGAGACCAACAGCCCGCGCGCCGGGCACCGCGGCGAGTGGTTCGGGCTGCTGGCCGAGTGGCTAGCCGCCAACGGCGGCCGCTGCCTGCAGACGTTCTGGAACCCGACCGGCGAGCTCAGCGGACCGTGGCAGCCCGAGGACGAGCAGACCATCAGCGCGCTGCGCTCCATCGCCGCCACCTACGGCGAGTGAGGCCCGCAGCGGCAGCGGCCGGGCTCAGGCCAGCTCGATCGTCGCGCGCAGCGGCAGCTCGGCTGCGGACGTGCCGGCCTGCAGCTGATAGGGACCGGGCTCGTACTGCCAGCCGTCGTCCCAGTAGGCCAGGTCACGGGCCCGGATAGTGAGGGTCGCAGTCACCGTCTGGCCGGGGTCTGCGGTGACGGCGGCGAAACCGGCCAGCCACCTGGCCGGGCGGTCCACGGCGGAGGATGGCCGGGCGGCATACACCTGAATCACCTGGCGGCCGGAGCGGCGGCCAGTATTGGTCAGCCGTACCGCGACGGACGCTGACCCGCCCGGCGAGATCCGCGGCTCGGCCTCGATGAGCTCCAGCAGCCAGGTGGTGTAACCCAGGCCGGACCCGAACCAGAACGCCGGCGTGGCACCGCTGCGCAGCCAGGCCCGGTAGCCGACGTGGATCCCCTCGTCGTAGCGGAGGACGCCGTCGCGCGGGGTGACGTCCAGCACCGGCACGTCCGCCATCTGCGCGGGCCACGTGGTCGGCAGCCGGCCGCCGGGCTCGGCGGCGCCGCTCAGCACGTCCCCGAGGGCGTGCCCGGCCTCCTGGCCGCCGAACCAGCCCAGCAGCACCGCCGCGGCGTCACCGCGCCACGGCAGCTCGACCGGGGCGCCGGCGTTGACTACGACGATGGTGCGCGGGTTGGCGGCCAGCACGGCGCGGGCCAGGTCGTCCTGGCGGCCGGGCAGGGCGAGGCTGGCGCGGTCGAAGCCCTCACTCTCCACGTCGCTGCTCGTCCCCACGACGAGCACCACCGCGTCGGCGGCGGCCGCCGCGACCACCGCCTCGTCGATGAGCTCCTGCGCGTCGCCGCCTGACTCGGTGCCCAGCCGGAACGACAGCGCGCCGAAGCCGGCCACATCGGCGGCCCGCTCGAAGCTGACCGACAGCCGCACCGGCACGCCGGCGATGACCTGGAGCTGCGCCGCGCGGCTCGGCGGCGACAGCACCGCCGCGGCGAAGTCGGCGCCGGTGACCTCGGCGACCTCGTCCAGCACGACGTGGTCGCCGGCGGTGATGGTGCCGTGGCCCGCCGCGGCGAAGCCGAGCCGCACGGCGCCGGACTGGCCCGGCGTCCAGATGGTGTCGATCAGCAGCCGGGCCAGCCGCCCGACGGGCGCGTCGCCACCGAGCCAGGTCAGCGCGGTGGCCTGCCGGTCCTCGGCCCAGATCTCGGTGCCCGCGGCGTCCAGGAAGCGGACCCGCAGGCCCGGCTCCCCGGTGACCGGGTTGACCAGCTCGGCGAGCGGCAGCTCCGCGACGCCCTCCTGCACGACGGCACCGAGGGCGTAGCTGACCTGCGCGTCCGGGTAGGCCGCGCGCACGCCGTCCAGCGGCGAGACCACGTGCGCGGGCATGACCGTGGCGCTGCCGCCGCCCTGGATCCGCGCCGCGCTGGCGTTGTGCCCGATCACCGCGATGCGCCGCACGGCCGCGGGGTCGAGCGGCAGGATGCCGTCGTTGCGGGCCAGCACGGTGCCCAGGACCGCGGCCCGCCGCCCGAACGCCGCGGCCGCCGCCGGGTCCATCGGCGGCACCGCGGCCGGCTGGCTGTCGCCCAGGGCGCCGACCCGCCGCGCCAGTCGCAGCAGGCGGCCGATCTTGCGGTCGATCGCGGCTTCCGGGATGTCCCCCGAGCGCACGGCGGCCAGCAGCGCGTCGCCCCACGCGCCGGCCGGGCCGGGCATGGCCAGGTCCTGAGCGTGGCGGGCGGCCTCGATGCTGCGGACCGCCGTCCAGTCGGAGACGACCACGCCGTCGAACCCCCACTCGCTGTTCAGCGGGGTTTCCAGCAGCTTGTTCTCGCTGGCGGTCGCGCCGTTCACGGAGTTGTAGGCGCTCATCACCAGCCACGCCCGCCCGCCCGTCACGGCCTCCTCGAACGGGGCCAGGTAGACCTCGCGCAGTGTCCGGTCGCTGACCTGCACGTCGGCGGTGAACCGCTCGGTCTCGAAGTCGTTGGCCACGTAGTGCTTGGGCGTGGCCGCCACCCCGCGGTCCTGCAGGCCCGCCACGTAGGCAGCGGCCAGCCGCCCGGTGAGCAGCGGGTCCTCGCTGAACGCCTCGAAGTGCCGGCCGCCGAGCGGCGACCGGTGCAGGTTGATGGTCGGCCCGAGCACCACGTCCACGCCCTTGCGGCGCGCCTCGGCCGCGGCGACCGCCGCGTACTCGGCGGCCAGCTCCGGGCTCCAGGCCGCCGACAGCGCGGTCGCGGACGGCAGGCTGAGCGACGGGTCCCGCTCGTCCCAGCGCGGCCCGCGGACACCGGAGGGCCCGTCCGACAGTGTCATGCTGCGCAGCCCGATGCGCTCCAGCGGGACTGTGCTCCAGAAGTCGCGGCCGGTCAGCAGCGCGACCTTCTCCTCCAGGGTCAGCATGGCGATGAGCGCGGCATGCTCGTCGAGCTGCTTCTCCATGAAGATGCGCCGGTAGCCGTCCTGCGCCCGGCGGTCGACTTCCAGGTAGCCGAGCCGGGCATAGATGGCCTGGTTCTCGGTCATGACCTCGTGGGTGACCAGCGCCATCCGGCTCAGGCCGCGGCGGCCGGCCTCGGCCTCGGCGAATTCCATCAGCGCGCGGCCGAGGCCGCGGCCCTGGGCGGCGGGGTCCACGGCGACGTTCTCGACGTACAGATGATCAGGCCGGGGGTACAGGGTGATCACCGCGCAGACCGGCGTCCCGGTGACCCAGGTGGTGCCGTCCGCGACGGACGGCCCGTAGTCGCGCAGCATCGGGGCTGGCGGCTTGTCCATCCGGGTGAGGTACCGGGTGTAGGCGGCGTCGATGATCGCCGTGATCGCGGGCAGGTCAGCGGCGGTCGCCGGGCGCGGGCGGGGCGGGCCGGGCGTGACTTCTGGTGAGGACGGCACCAGGCCGACATTACCGGCGCCGCGCGGGCACCAGAAGATGCCGGCCGGTCAGCCCGGCTGCCGGGCGGCCGCCAGCACGCCGCCGCAGACCAGGCTGGCCCCGGCCAGGAACAAGCCCGGAGCTGCTCGCCGGGCGGGCCGGGCGGGCCGGGCGGGCCGGGCGCGGGAATCTGCCCGGCACCGGGCGCGCTGACAACGGCATGACGAAGATCGGCTTCCTGTCCTTCGGCCACTGGCGGGCCGTGCCCGGCTCGCAGACCAGGACCGCCGCGGATGCGCTGCTGCAGACGATCGAGCTGGCGCAGGCCGCCGAACAGATCGGCATCGACGGGGCGTTCGTCCGCGTGCACCACTTTGAGCGGCAGCTGGCCTCGCCGTTCCCGCTGCTGTCGGCGATCGCCGCGCGGACCAGCCGGATTGAGATCGGCACCGCCGTCATCGACCTGCGCTATGAGAATCCGCTGTACCTGGCCGAGGAGGCCGCGGCGGCCGACCTGATCAGCGGCGGGCGGCTGCAGCTGGGAATCAGCCGGGGCTCGCCGGAGATCGCGCTGCGCGGCGCGGAGTCGTTCGGCTACCGGGCCGCCGACGGCCAGACCGATGCGGACCTGGCCCGGAGCAAGGCCGGGCTGTTCCTGGCCGCGATCAGCGGCGCGGCCGTGGCCACGACCGACCCGGCCCGCAGCGGGGTCAGCGCCGGGCTGGCCATCCAGCCGCAGTCCCCCGGCCTGGCGGACCGGATCTGGTGGGGCTCGGGCACCCGGGAGACCGCGCAGTGGGCCGCGCGCGAGGCGATGAACCTGCAGAGCTCAACGCTGCTGACGGAGGACACCGGCGTGCCGTTCGACCAGCTCCAGGCGGAGCAGATCCGGCTGTACCGGGAAACCTGGGAGCAGCAGGGGCACGGCCGCGCGCCGCTGGTGTCGGTGTCGCGCAGCGTCCTGCCCGTCACCGAGGACATCGACCGCCAGTACTTCGGCGGGCAGGCCCACGATGACCAGGTCGGGCTGCTGGACGGCGTGCAGGCGCGCTTCGGCCGGACCTACGCCGGGGAACCGGACAAGATCGCCGCCGAGCTGGCCGCGGACGAGGCGGTGCGCGCCGCCGACACGGTGCTGTTCACCGTGCCCAACCAGCTCGGCGTGGACTACAACGCCCGAATCCTGGCCACCATCGCCCGGGAAGTCGCCCCGGCCATCGGCTGGTCGCCTGCCAGCGCCCCGGCCTGAGGCTACTGGGCAGCGGTCTGGAAGATCGGCCAGCCGATCTCGGTCTGCCAGGCTGGTTCCTGCAGCGTCTCATCGCGGCTGGTCAGGTAGTACTCGCGGATCGGGCCGTCCACCCCGAGGGCGTGCCGGGCGACGTGCGCGGCCAGGGCTCCGTAGGCGCGGTCGATGCCGTCATGCGGGCCGGCATGGACGATGACGGCCAGCTCGGCGGGCGGCACGACCACCGCCTCCACCCGCCCCACCGGGCGGACCGGGCCCGCGCAGGGAATGAACACGGTGGCCTGGCCGTGCTCGCGGGTGAACAGCTCGTTCGCGTAGATGCCGCCCGGCGCGCCGGCCGCGGACAGCGCCTGGGCGCTGATCGTGGCCCGCAGCTCGCCCAGCGCGCCCTGGTACCAGGCGCCGACATCCTCGGTGTCGACGACAGCAGAGATCGCGGCCGCGGGCGCCGCGGCGACGCTGCGGTGACTGATAGCCGGGCTGGCCGGGTCGCCGGGCGTGTCAAGCAGGTCCCGCAGCTCGGTGACCGCCTTCCGGGTGCGGGCCAGGTCGTCCTCCAGCCGCCCGAGGTGCCCGGCGATCAGCTCGTTGCGGGCGGGGACGTCGGGCGCGGCCAGGATCGAGCGGATCTCCTCGATCGGCATGTCCAGGGCGCGGAACCGGCGGATGACCTGAGCAACCGGGATCTGCCCGGTGGTGTAGCGGCGGTGACCGGTGAACGGGTCCACCTCGGCGGGCTCCAGCAGGCCTACCCGGTGGTAATGCCGCAGCGTCTTGATGCTCATGTGCGTCGCCCGGGAGAAGTCGCCGATCGGCAGCGAGGTGGTCATGGGCCCAGTCTGCTACCTCCCCCAGGGGGAGAAACCAGGCACGCCGCCGGCCTTGCTTCTCCCCGTGCCGGAGGCCAGATCCTGAGGGTGCTGCGCCACGGGCCCCCACCTCGGGCCCCGGACCCGGCGCCTGAACTAGAGAGGAAACCCATCATGAAGACCACGGAGCTGACCGGGATCGTCGCCGAGCACATTGCCGCCGTGAACGCCGGCGACGCCGGCGCGATCGTGGCTACCTTCGCCGAGGATGCCTATGTCAACGACGCCCGCCGCGAGTTCAGCGGGCGAGAGGCCATCGCGCGCTGGGTTGGCAAGGAGATGACCGGCGACAACGTCAGGATCGAGGTCCGCGAGGTCCTGGACCAGCACGGCGACACGATCGTCCGGGGCGCCTACGACGGCACCTACGACAAGACGAACCTGCCCGACGAGGTCGTCCTGAGCAGCTACTTCAGCGTCCGCGACGGGAAGATCGTCAGCCTCGTCGTCATCTTCAATCAGCCCGCCAGCTACTAGCCGGCGCGCCTCCCCGGACCCCGCCGGCCGCCGGCCGCTGCCGGCCCGGCCGCCGGCCGCTGCCGGCCCGGCCGCCGGCGACCGGGCCGGGCGTCCTCAGCTGCCCAGGAACTCCAGCAGGGCCGGGTTGACCTTCTCGGGATGTGTCCAGCCGATGTTGTGCGGGCCGCCCTCGACGGAGATCAGCTTCAGGTCCTTGATCAGCCCCGGCAGCCGCTCGGCCGTGTTCGGGTAGGGCAGGATGCGGTCCTCGGTGCCGTGCATCACCAGGACCGGGACGTCGATCTGCGACAGGTCGTCGCGGAAGTCGGTCAGCCAGGAGTTGACGCACTCGTAGCTGGCGGTCGGCGAGGCTGCCGCGGCGACGTTGAAGGAGGCCTGCCAGGCCCGCTTGCTGATCCGCTGCGGGGCGAGCTTGTCGACGTTGTAGAAGTTGTTCAGGAAGTCCTCGAAGTAGGCATACCGGTCCGTGACCACCGCGGCCTTGATGTCGTCGAATACCTGCTTGTCGACGCCGTCCGGGTTGTCAGAGGTCTTCAGCAGGAACGGCGGGATCACCCCGAGCATCACTGCCTTGGCCACCCGCTCCGAGCCGTGCCGGCCCAGGTACCGGGTTACCTCGCCGGTGCCCATCGAGAAGCCGCCCAGCACCATGTTGGTCAGGTCCAGCTGGGTGATCAGGGTATTCAGGTCGGCGGTGAGAGTGTCGTAGTCATACCCGGTCGCGGGCCGGCTGGACTGGCCGAAACCGCGGCGGTCGTAGCGGATGACCCGGTACCCGGCGGCCAGCAGGTCGCGCTCCTGGCGCTCCCAGGACTGCCCGTTCAGCGGGTAGCCGTGGATCAGCAGGACCGGCTGTCCCCGGCCGTGGTCCTCGTAGTAGATCTTGATGTCGGTGCTGTTCTCGGTGCCCACGCTGACGAAAGCCATCGCTGCTCCCTCCGTGTCTCAGCTCCTCTGGCATGTTCTGGGGGGGCGCCCGCACCAGTACGACGCTACACCTTGTGCTCGATATATCACCGGCCGCTATGTCCGGCTATGGCAGGCGGGACCGTCAGCAGCCCGGCTCGCCGGCCAGGGCCTCTGCCGTCCGCGCGGCCCGCAGCAGCGCCGCGTCCCCGCCGGGCCGGCCGACCAGCTGGGCGCCGGCCGGCAGCCGCGGCCCGGTGCCGGGCTCCGGCCAGACAGGCACGGAGATGGCCGGCAGCCCGAGAACGCCCCACATCGAGGTGTAGGCCAGCAGCGCGTCGCGGGGCGAGGTCCACCCGCCACCGAGATCGGCATCGCGGGCGCCCAGCGGCGGCGCCAGCACCGGGACGGCAGGCAGCAGCAGGACATCCACCTCGCGCAGCCGCTGCGCGGCCTCCTCCCGCAGCTGGCCGAGCCGGCGCAGCGACCGGGCGTAGTCCCAGGCGGGCACCTCGGCAGCGGCGCGCAGCCGGCCCAGCACCTCGGGGTCATACAGCTCCGGTTCCTGTGCCATCCGCTCCACGTGGATCGACACGGCCTCACCGGACTGAACGGCCGCGAACACGTGCACCAGTTCTTCCGCATCGGGAATCTCGATGCCGGCGACCCGGGCTCCGGCTGCGGCGAGCCGGCCGGCCAGGCCCGACACGGCCGCCTGCACGGCGGGGTCGGTCCGCTCGAACCAGGCGGCGGCGGGGATGCCGACCCGGAGCGCAGCCGGGTCGGCGGCCGAGCCGGGGCCGCCGGGCAGGCCGGGCTCGCCCGCGGCGCCCGCCAGCGCCGCCCAGCCGGCCGCGGCGTCGGCGACCGTGGCGGCCAGCGGGCCGACGGTGTCCAGCGACCACGACAGCGGGAACACCCCGGTCACCGGAATCCGGCCGGCCGACGGCCGCAGCCCGGCCACCCCGCACAGGGCCGCCGGGATACGGACCGAGCCGCCGGTGTCGGTGCCCATGGCCAGCG
Organism: Streptosporangiaceae bacterium; assembly: GCA_036490755.1. GTDB lineage: Bacteria > Actinomycetota > Actinomycetes > Streptosporangiales > Streptosporangiaceae > DASUBV01. The sequence goes on along the minus strand of DASXDJ010000157.1, from coordinate 3,504 downwards.
GGACCAGGCCGGCACCGACGGCGGCCGCTGACCCGGCGCTGGACCCGCCCGGCATCCGCCGGGGGTCGCGCGGGTTGGCACACGGCCCGTTGGCCGCCCGGTCCCCCGTCGGCCCGTAGGCGAACTGATGCGTCGTGGTCTTGCCCACCAGCACGGCGCCGGCCTCGCGCCACCGGGCCACCACCACCGCGTCCCGCGCGGGCACCCGCCCCGCGAAGTGCCGGGAGCCCATCGCGGTGGTGAGCCCGGCGGTGTCGATCATGTCCTTGACCCCGACAGGGATGCCGTGCAGCGGGCCCCGGTCAATGCCGCGCGCGAGCTCGCCGTCCGCAGTCCGGGCGGCGGCGAGTGCGCCGTCGGCATCCACCGCGGCGAAGGCGTTCAGGACCGGCTGCGTCTGGTCGATCGCGTCCAGGGCCGCCCGGGTGAGGGCGACGGAGTCAGTCGCGCCGCTGCGCAGCTGCGCGCCGAGCCCGGCCAGGGTGCGGCCGGTGAACGGCCCGGTGATGCCGCCTCCGGCAGCACCGCCGGAGCTGTCATCGCCCTGGCCGCTGGCCGGGCTCTGCTGAGGTCCCATGGCTGCCATCATCGATGATCAGCCGGCCGGAGAGCACGCACCCTGGCCGGTCAGGAGCCCGGGACCGGCAGGATCTGCCGCGGGATCACCGGGCCGGCCGGCCGCCTGCCCCACTCCCGCGGGTAGCCCAGCGACACCTCCTCGAACCGGACGCCGTCCTGCCACGTCGTCCGCGGGATGTGCAGGTGCCCGTAGACGACAGCGGCAGCCCCGAACCGCTGGTGCCAGTCCGCGGTCAGGGTGGTGCCGCACCACTGCGCGAACTCGGGGTAGCGCAGCACCCGGGTCGGCTCGCGGGTCAGGGGGAAGTGGTTGACCAGGATGGCGGGCAGCCCGGGCGGCAGCGCCGCCAGCCGCGCCGCCGTCGCCGCGACCCGCGCCCGGCACCAGTCCTGCCTGCCGGGATACGGGTCCGGGTGCAGCAGGTGCTCATCGGTGCAGATGATCCCCCGCCGGTAGGCCAGGGCCAGCCCCTCCTCGGTGGTCGCCGCGCCATCCGGGATGAACGAGTAGTCATACAGCAGGAACAGCGGCGCGATGACCGCCGGGCCGCCGGGCCCGTCCCAGACCGGGAACGGGTCCTCGGGCGTGAGCACGCCGATGCGCCGGCACATCTCGACCAGGTACTGATAGCGGTGCTCGCCGCGCAGCCGGACCGGATCAGCGCGCCGGGTCCACAGCTCGTGATTGCCCGGCACCCACACCACGGTCGCGAACCGCTCGCGCAGGGTGCTCAGCGCCCACTCGATGTCCGCCGCGAGCTCCCCGACGTCCCCGGCCACCAGCAGCCAGTCCGCCGGCGAGCCCGGCCGCAGGTCCTCGACGATGGCGCGGTTCTTCGGGTGCGCGATGTGCAGGTCGCTGACGGCCAGCAGCTTCGCCGTCCGCCCCGCTGCCGTCACCCTCTCATGATCGCAGCAGCCCGTCCGGGTCACCGCGGCGGTGCAGCCGGGCCGGGTGCTCCGGGCTCCCGGCGGCCAGCGGCAGGCGCGGCTCTGCCGGCGCGGCCGGGGAGGTCATCCTGGTTGAATGGCTGACATGCTGGTCGAGCGTGCCAGTCAGCTGGCCGTGCTGGACGACCTGCTCGGGGAGGCGCTGGACGGCCACGGCCGGCTGGTGTTCCTGGGCGGGGAAGCCGGCGTGGGCAAGACGGCCCTGACCGCAGCCCTGGCCGGCGCGGCCGCGGCCCGCGCCGCCATCCGGCGGGGCTCTCTGTGACAGCATCACGACGGCCGACCCGCTCGGCCCGGTCCTGGACGCGCTGCCGGAGATCGCTTGGGGCCGCCGGCCCGGAGTCGGGCGTGTCCCGGCTGCGGCTGTTCCGCCAGGCCCGCGACGTACTGGCCGGCTCGCCCGCCCTGCTGCTGCTGCTGCTGGAGGATGTGCACTGGGCGGACGAGGCGACGCTGGACATGCTGCGGTTCCTGGGCCGGCGGCTGGCCGGCACCAGCCTGCTGATCGTCGCGACGTTCCGGAGCGTGGAAGTAGGCGCCGGTCACCCGCTGACCCTGATGATGGGCGACCTCGCCGGGCTGCCCGGCGTGCTGCGGAGGTACCTGCCCGCGCTCACCGCGGCGGGCGTGCGCGAGCTGGTCGCGCAGGCGGGCTCGGCGCTGGACCCTGATGACATCTACGCGCGGACAGCCGGAAATCCGTTCTACGTGACCGAGGTCCTGGCGGCCGGCTCGAGCACGTGCCGCCCACGGTCTGCGACGCCGTCCTGGCCCGGCTCGCCCGGCTCTCCCCCGGCGAGCGGCAGGTGGCCGGCGCGGTTTCGGTGCTCGGCCGCCGCGCTGAGCCCGGCCTGCTGGCGGCCGTCTCCGGCCAGCCGGGCGAGCTGGTCGACGAGTGCCTGGCCCGCGGGATGCTGGTGGCCGTCGACGGCGGTATCGGGTTCCGGCATGACCTCGCCCGGCTGGCGGTCGAGCGGTCATTGCCCGGAGCCACGCGGAGCGAGCTGCACCGCCGGGCTCTCGCCCGGCTGGCGGAGTCGGGCTCAGCGGACCACCGGCGGCTGGCCCATCACGCGGCCGGCTGCGGCGACCGGGCCGCGGTGGCCCGGCACGCACCGCTGGCCGCCGGCCGGGCCGCGCGCCTTGGTGCGCACCGTGAGGCGGCCGATCACCTGCGCCAGGCCCTCAGCTGCCACCAGCAGGCCGATGGCGGCCGGGCCGCCCTGCTGGATCAGCTGTCGTATGAGTGCTAGGTGACCGACCAGGCTGACCAGGCCCTGGCCCGCAGGCAGGAAGCCATGGCCATCTACGACGACAACCACGAGGCTGGCGCCATCGGCCGGTCGCAGCGCTGGCTGTCGCGGCTGTCCTGGGTGCTCGGCGACAACGCCGGTGCCGAGCGTTACGCCGCGGCTGCCGCCCGGGCGCTGGAGCCGCTGCCGCCCGGCCGCGAGCTGGCCATGGCCTGGAGCAACCTGGCTCAGCTGCGGATGCTGGCCGACGACAACGCCCCGGCCGTGCGCTCTGCCAGCCGGGCGCTCAGGCTGGCCCGTGAGCTAGGCGATCGCGAGGCTGAGACGCATGCCCTGAACAGCCTGGGCGTGGCACTGTGGCAGTCCGGCGAGCTGATCGAGGGCTCCTCCCGGCTCCGCCAGAGCCTGGACCTGGCTCTCGCCGATGACGCTCACGAGCATGCGGCGCGCGCTTACACCAACCTGGGCAGCATGAGCGTCCGGTACCGGTCCTACGCCGAGGCCGACCGCCAGCTAGCAGCGGGCATCAGCTACACCGCCGACCGGGACCTGGATACCTGGCGGCTGTACATGAGCGCCTGGCTGGCCCGCTCCCGGGCGGAGCAGGGCCGCTACGACGCGGCTCGGCAGCAGGCGGCCGCGGTGCTGCGGCACCCGCAGCTGTCTGGGCGAGCTGTGCTGGTGGCTGTACCTGGCCGGGGTGCCGCGGCCGGCTTCGGTG
>DASXDJ010000156.1:0-90356 GCA_036490755.1 Streptosporangiaceae bacterium | reverse complement strand
CCGGTGGCCAGGACGGCAGCTGCCGTCCTGGCCACCGGCAGGTCCGGATCTGGTGACGGGAGGAGGGCGCGGTGCGGCTTGAGCTGAAGGGCATCACCAAGCGCTTCGGCACCCTGGTGGCCAACGATCAGATCAGCCTGGTCGTCGAGCCGGGCCAGATCCACGCGCTGCTGGGCGAGAACGGCGCGGGCAAGACCACCTTGATGAACGTCCTGTACGGGCTGACCCAGCCCGATGAGGGCGAGATCCTGGCCGACGGCCAGCCGGTCACCCTGCGGTCGCCCAAGGACGCCATCCGGGCCGGCCTGGGCATGGTGCACCAGCACTTCATGCTGGTCCCGGTCTTCACCGTGGCCGAGAACGTCAACCTCGGCGCGGAGCGCACCCGGCGGCTGGGCCTACTGGACCGCCGGTCGATGCGCCGCGAGGTACGCGAGCATTCCGAGCGCTACGGCCTGCGGGTCGACCCCGATGCGCTCATCGAGGAACTCCCCGTCGGCGTGCAGCAGCGGGTCGAGATCCTCAAGGCCCTGGTCCGCGAGGCCCAGGTCCTCATCCTGGACGAGCCGACCTCGGTGCTCACCCCGGGTGAGACCGATGAGCTGTTCACGATCATGCGCCAGCTCCGGGCCGACGGGCGGTCCATCATCTTCATCTCCCACAAGCTGCGCGAGGTCCAGGAGATTGCCGACGTCGTGACCGTCATCCGCCGCGGCCAGGTGGTGGGCCAGCGGCCGCCGTCGGCGACCGACGAGGATCTCGCCGCGCTCATGGTGGGCCGCCAGGTCGCGCTGCGGGTCAGCAAAGAGCCGGCCGAGCCGGGCGACGTCGTGCTCCGGGTCTCCGACCTGCATGTGCCCGACGACCGGGGCCAGGACGCGGTGGCCGGGATCAGCTTCGAGGTCCGGGCCGGCGAGGTACTCGGCATCGCCGGAGTGCAGGGCAACGGGCAGACCGAGCTATGCGAGGCACTGATGGGGCTGCGCCCGGTCAGCGCCGGCGCGGTCACGCTGGACGGGCAGGACATCACCCATCACCGGCCCCGGCAGCGGATCCGGGCCGGCATCGGCTACGTTCCCGAAGATCGCCAGGCCGACGGGCTGGTGGCCGACTTCTCGGTCGCCGACAACATGATCCTGGACGTCTACGACCGGCCGCCCTACGCCCGGGGCCTGGCCCTCAACCTGGCCGCCAGCCGCGAGAACGCCGAGGCCCGGGTCGAGCAGTTCGACGTGCGGACCACGTCGGTGGACACCCCGGCCGGCACGCTGTCGGGCGGCAACCAGCAGAAGGTCATCCTGGCCCGTGAGTTCGGCCGCGAGCTGCGGGTGCTGGTGGCCAGCCAGCCGACCCGCGGCCTGGACGTGGGCTCGATCGAGTTCGTGCATAAGCGGATCGTGGCCGAGCGTGACGAGGGCCGGGCGGTGATCATCATCTCGGCCGAGCTGGACGAGGTGTACGCGCTGGCGGATCGCATCGCGGTGATGTACGAGGGCCGGATCACCGGGTTCCGGCCGCCCACGGTGCCGGTCGAGGAGCTGGGCATGCTGATGGCCGGCGCCGGGACGGGCGACGCAGCGCCGGCTCCGGACGCGGCCGCCGGGTCAGCCGGGGTGCCCGAGCCGGGCGGAGCCGTCGCGGCCGGGCCCGCCGCGCCCGCGGCCGGGACCGATGACCTGCCCGCCGAGAACCAGGACCCATCATGAGCGACGAGACCGCCGCCGACGGCCAGCCCGAGGCGAGCGAGCCCGCTGCCCCGGCCGGGGCGGATGCGAGCGCGGTTCCCGAGACCACCACCCCCGAGACCACCGGCACTGAGACCACGGGCACGGGGACGCGCACCGCGGCCACCGATCCGGCCGCGAGCGCGGCGGGCGGCAGGCGGCCGCGGCTGGGCCCGCTGCTGATCGAGTCGATCGTCGAGGGCAACTCGGTCGTCGTCACGGTGCTGGCCATCGTGACCGCCATCGTCGTCGGCGGCCTGCTGATCGCCTTCACTGACCCGGCCGTGCTGCACGTGTGGGGCAGCTTCGTCGCCGACGGGCCGGGCTATTCCATCGGCAAGGCCTGGGACTCAGCGGCCAGCGCTTACATCGCCATGTTCGAGGGCTCGATCTTCAACCCGCACACCGTGGCGGCGATCTTCCAGCAGCAGTCGATCGGGACGGCTTTCAGCGACGGCACGATCAGCCAGGTGTTCAGCCCGCTTTCGGAAACCGCTGTCAACGCCACGCCGCTGATCTTCGCGGGCCTGTCGGTGGCCCTGGCGTTCCGGGCCGGCCTGTTCAACATCGGCGCCCAGAGCCAGTTCATCGGCGGCGCGCTGCTGTGCACCTGGCTCGGCTTCGGGGTCAGCCTGCCGCCGGTCATCCACGTGGTCGTGTGCGTGCTCGGAGCCATGGTCGGCGGGGCGGTGACCGGCTGGGTGGTCGGCGCGCTCAAGGCCACCACCGGCGCGCATGAGGTCATCGTGACGATCATGCTCAACTACGTGATGGCCGACTTCCTGTCCTGGATCCTGGGCACCTCGGCGATGCAGCGGCCCGGCCGCTCGGACCTGGTCAGCCCGTTCATCGCCAGTGATGCCCACCTGCCCCTGCTGCTGGGCACGCACCTGCGGGTCAACGCCAGCTTCCTGCTCGCGCTGGCCTGCGCCGCCGGCGTCTGGTGGCTGCTGAGCCGATCCACGCTCGGCTTCGAGTTCCGCAGCGTCGGGGCCAACCCGAGCGCGGCGCGCAGCGCCGGCATGAGCGTGGGGCGCAGCTGGATCCTGGTCATGCTGATCGCCGGCGCGCTGGCCGGGCTGGCCAGCAGCGCGGTCGTCCAGGGCACCGACTTCGCGCTGACCTTCCAGAGCTACGGCACCTACGGGATCGACGCGATCACGGTGGCCCTGCTGGGCCGGGCCCGGCCGCTGGGCGTCGTGCTGGCCGCGCTGCTGTTCGGCGCCCTGGACGCCGGCGGCGTCGCCATGCAGGCCAGCACCTCCACGCCGCTGACCATCACCACCGTGATCCAGTCCCTGGTCGTGCTGTTCGTCGCGGCGCCGCCGCTGATCCGCGGCCTGTTCCGGCTGCACAAGGCCACCGCCCGGGGCGCCGGCCAGTCTCTCGCCAAGGGGTGGAACGGTTGACCGCGCTGACCAGTCCCGCCGGATTCTCCTTCACGGCTGACCGCCGGCTGGTGGCCGCCGCCACCTTCATTGTGTTCGGCCTGGTGGACATCCTGGGATTCGGCATGTACGCCGCGCACGGCGACGCCACCTTCGCCTTCGCCCAGGACTTCGCCAAGGTCACGGTGCCCAACCTCGGGCTGCCGGCCGCGGCGACGGCCTACGTGTGCGGCGCCCTCTCGCTGATCATCGGGCTGGCCAGGGTGCTGCGCCCGGCCGGACCGGTGGCCCGCCGGGTCGGCATCGGGGTGGTGCTGTTCGCCTTCGTGCTCGCGCTGCTGTGCTGGGCGCAGGCCGGGCAGAGCATCCCGTTCAACATCATCAACCTGCTGCAGGGCACGTCCGAAGCGTCGATCCCGCTGGTGCTGGGCGCGCTGGCCGGCTGCCTGTGCGAGCGCTCGGGCGTGATCAACATCGCGATTGAGGGCCAGCTGCTGTTCGGCGCCTTCACCGGCGCCGTGGTGGCCAGCTTCTTCGGCGCTCTGTGGCTGGGCCTGGTGCTGGGGTCGGTGGCCGGCGGGCTGCTGGGCGCGATGCTGGCCGTGTTCGCCATCCGCTACATGGTCGACCAGGTCGTGCTCGGCGTGGTCCTCAACGTCTTCGCCGCGGGCCTGACCGGGTTCCTGTATGACCGGGCGCTGGTGCCGTATGAGAACTCGCTGAACTCCCCGACCACCTTCCTGCCGGTCAAGATCCCGCTGCTGGGCGACATCCCGATCCTGGGCCCGGTCTTCTTCGACGGGACGATCTTCCTGTACATCACCTACGTGCTGCTGGCCGCGGTGCAGATCGGGCTGTTCAGCACCCGCTGGGGGCTGCGGGTACGCGCCGTCGGCGAACACCCGATGGCGGCTGACACGGTCGGCATCCGGGTGCTGGGCACCCGCTACGGCGCGGTCATCATCGGCGGCCTGATCGCCGGCGTCGGCGGGGTCTACCTCACCCTGGGCTCGGCCGGGAACTTCTCGCCTAACATCTCCTCGGGCATGGGCTACATTGCCCTTGCGGCGCTGATCTTCGGCCGGTGGACACCGTTCGGCGCGCTCGCCGCAGCGCTGCTGTTCGGGTTCACCTCCCAGCTCGGGTCGGTGCTGTCCACTACCAACGTCCCTATCCCGTCGGACATCCTGCTGATGGCCCCGTACGTCGCCACGATCGTCGCGGTGGCCGGCCTCGTCGGCCGGGTCAGGGCGCCGGCGGCCGACGGAAAGCCCTACGTCAAGGTATGAGCGATCCCTACAGCGCCGCCGCGGCCAGTGCCGCGCGGCTGGCTGAGCAGACCGGGCAGCACGCCCACGATGCCGCGGTGGTGCTCGGCTCGGGCTGGCTGCCCGCCGCCGACGCGCTCGGGGCGGCCGACGCCGAGGTCGCGCTGGCCGACCTGGGCGGCTTCGCCGAGTCGACGGTGCCCGGGCACGTCCCGGTCGTCCGCTCGGTCGCGGTCGGGCCGCTGCGGGTCCTGGTCTTCCTGGGCCGCACCCACCTGTACGAGGGTCACCCGGCGGCGCAGGTCGTGCACGGAGTCCGGACGGCGATCGCGGCCGGCTGCCGGATCGTGGTGCTCACCAACGCCTCCGGCGGCATCCGGGCCGGGCTGCGGCCCGGCCAGCCGGTGCTGATCAGCGACCAGCTGAACCTGACCGCCCAGTCGCCGCTGGCCGGACCGCCCCCGCCGGAGGGATACGGGCCGCGCTTCACCGACCTGTCGGATCTGTACGCGGCGCGGCTGCGGGAGATCGCCAGGAGCGCGGACCCGGAGCTGACCGAGGGCGTCTACGCGGCGCTGCCCGGCCCGCACTACGAGACTCCGGCCGAGATCCGGATGCTGCGCACCTGCGGGGCCGACCTGGTCGGCATGTCCACCGCCCTGGAGGCGATCGCCGCCCGGCACCTGGGCGCCGAGGTGCTGGGCATCTCGCTGGTCACCAACATCGCGGCGGGGCTGTCGGATCAGCCGCTGGACCACGCGGACGTCCTGGCGACCGGGCAGGCCGCGGCCGCCCGGATGGGTGACCTGCTGGGCCGGGTTCTGCCGCGGACGGCCTAGCAGCCAGCGCCGGCCCGGGCCCCGCCCGGCCGCCGGCCAGCAGGAATCAGCAGAGCAGGCGGGCGCACCGGGACCGGCGCCCGCACGGAACGGGCAGGAAGTACGAGGACCTGGGCAGATGCCGAGCGGGATGCCGGAACTAATGCAGATGAGTGACACCAGAGTGACTGACGAACTGCGATCGCGGGTCACCGCCTGGATCGCCGATGATCCCGACGAGCGGGACCGGGCGGAGCTGACGGCGCTGCTGGCTGACCGCGGCCCGCAGGCCGCCGCCGAACTGGCGGACCGGTTCGCGACACGGCTGGAGTTCGGCACCGCGGGACTGCGCGGCGCCGTGGCGGCCGGGCCCGCCCGGATGAACCGCGCGGTCGTGCGCGCCGCCACGGCGGCCCTGGCCGGCTGGCTGCTGGGCCGCGACGCGGGCACGGCCGAGGCGGGGGTCGTCATCGGGTGTGACGCCCGGTACCGCAGCGACGAGTTCGCGGACGAGGCGGCGCGGGTGCTGGCCGGGGCCGGGATCGCCGTCCGGCTGCTGCCGCCCCGGCAGCCGACGCCGCTGCTGGCCTTCGCCATCCGGCACCTCGGCGCCGCGGCCGGGGTCATGATCACGGCCAGCCATAACCCGCGCGAGGACAACGGCTACAAGCTCTACCTGAGCGACGGCGCGCAGATCGTGCCGCCCGCGGACGCGGAGATCGAGGCGGCCATCGCCGCCGGGGGCCCGCTGGCGCAGGTGCCGGTCAGCGCCCCGGACAGCCCGCTGATCACCCGGCTGGACGACGAGATCGCCCGGGCCTACCTGGATGCGGTGTGCGCGGTCTCGCCCGGCCCGCCCGGCGCAGCCTGGCTGCGCGTGGTCTACACGCCACTGCACGGGGTGGCCGGCGCTCTGGCGCTGCGCGCCTTCGAGCAGGCCGGCTTCGCCGAGCCGGACGTGGTCGAGGCCCAGGCTGAGCCGGACCCGGGTTTCCCGACGGTGGAGTTCCCCAATCCGGAGGTGCCCGGCGCCCTGGACCTGGCCGTTGCCCTGGCCCGGCGCAGCAGCGCGGACCTGGTCATCGCCAACGACCCGGACGGCGACCGGCTGGCGGTCGCGGTCCCTGACCCGGCTGCGCCCGGCGGCTGGCGGACACTGACCGGGGATCAGGTCGGTGCGCTGCTCGGCGCCTACCTGCTGGACCGGTTCCCCGCGCCGGATGAGCCCGGCGCCGCCGATCACCGGCTGCTGGTCTCCACGGTGGTCTCCTCCACGATGCTGTCGCGGATCGCGGCGGCGGCCGGGGCGCAGTACGTGCAGACACTGACCGGGTTCAAGTGGATCGTGCGGGGCGGGGAGTCCCGGCCCGGCAGCCGGTTCGTGCTCGGCTATGAGGAAGCGCTCGGCTACGCGGTAACAGACCTGGTCCGGGACAAGGACGGCATCGGGGCGGCGCTGGCCGTGCTCGGGCTCGCCACCCGGGCGCGCTCCGGGGGCGAGTCACTGCTGGAGTGCTATGACGCGCTGGAGGCCGCGCACGGCGTGCACCTGACGGCGCAGCTCACGGTGGCGACCAACTCGCCGGCCGACGTCACCGCCCGGCTGCGCGCCGCGGCCCCGACCTTCCTGGGCCGCGATGCCGTGGCCTCGGTCACCGACCTGACCGGCGGGACCCGCGATCTGCCGTCCGCGGACGTGCTGATCTACCGGCTGGCCGGCGCCCGGGTGGTGATCCGGCCCAGCGGGACCGAGCCCAAGATCAAGGCCTACCTGGAGGTCACCGAGCCGGTCAGCGGCGGCCGGCTGGACGAGGCCCGGCGCGCGGCGGCCGCGCGGATGGGCCCGCTGCGCGATGCCGTCCGCGATCTCCTGGCTGAGTAAATGACCGGACGCCGGGAGCCCGTGGCGCCCTGGCGCCGCAGGCGGACGGCTAGTCGGCGACGGCCAGGATGACGTCGGAGGCCTTGACGATGGCGGTGACCTGGGTGCCCTCGGTGAGCCCGAGCTCGGCGACGGCCTCGGTGGTGATGGACGCCACCAGGCGGACTCCGCCGGCGTCCAGCTCAACGTTGGCGGCCGCCTCGCCCTTGGTGATGCCGGTCACCCGGGCCTGGATCTTGTTGCGGGCACTGAGTCGCATCGCCAGCTCCGTTCTGTCGTATTTGCCCCTGGCCCTGGCCGTGCGGTACCCGGCCAGGAGCTGATCCCGGCCATGTACCCCGCCAGGGCAGCTCGCAAAGCGAGCGGGCAGACCGGGCCGTTGCCGGGCGCGGGCGGAGGGTGGCAAGCTCGGGTCATGACCAGCCCGATCGAGGACCCCGCCTGCGCCGTCGCCCACGGCGGCCCGGCACCGGCCGCCGTGCCCTCTCCCGATGCGATCGCCCACGGCGCGCCGCCGCCGGAGCCGGATCAGCAGCGGGCGCTGGTGGCCGTGTTTGCCAGCCCGGTCGCGCTGTTCCTGCTGCGGTACGCGGCCGACGCCGGCTACCGGCCAGTCCTGGTCGAGCCGGACCCGGGCCGCCGGGCGGCCGCCCGCGACGGCGGCACGCTGCCGCCGGGAACGACGCTGGCGGCCGGGGTCAAGGACGCGGCCACCGCAGCCGGGGAGGCCGACGTGGTGGTGACCGACCATCACCGCCCGGAGCTGGGCGTCGCGCTGCGGGACGCGCTGGCGGGCGACACCCGCTGGATCGGCATCATGGGCAAGGCCGGGCACGCGGGGCCGCACATCGCCGCGCTGGCCGACCTCGGGGTACCGCCCGGGGAAGTCGCCCGGGTGCACCGGCCGATCGGTATTAACATCGGCTCGCGGACCCCGGCGGAGATCGCCATCTCGACCATCGCGGGGCTGATCGCTGACCGCAACGGGCGGCCGGGCGGCTTCTCGTTCTGAGCGTGGCGGGACCGGGTCCTGGTGCCGCCGGCACCGGGAACGGGCGAGTGAGCGGGAGACAGCAATGGGCGCAGACGCAGCGGGCACGGGCACGGGCACCGCGGCCGGGCAGGCCCGGGATGGCCACCAGGACTACTCCGGGACGCCCCTGCCCCGCAAGCTCGGCATCGGCGAGGACGACGAGCTGGCCGTGATCGGCGCGCCGGACGGCTTCACCGACACGCTGCGCGAATTGCTGGCCGCCGACCTGCCGGAGGTCGCTGAGGGCATGCATACCGACCTGGCCGACGAAGCCCGCTATGACGTCATCGTCACCTTCGTGACCGAGCGCACCGAGCTGGAGGCTCAGCTGCCCCGGCTGCGGGCCCGGATGGCGCCGGCCTGCGGCCTGTGGGTGGCCTGGCCCAAGCGCGCCTCCGGGCTGCCCACCGACATGTCCGACGACGTGGTCCGGGAGATCGCCCTGCCGACGGGCCTGGTCGACAACAAGGTGTGCGCGATCAGCCCGGCCTGGACCGGGCTGCGCCTGGTGATCCGCCGCGAGCTGCGCTAGTTTTCCAGCTCGCCTGCGGGGTGCTCTTGACGCGCCGCCTTCCCTCGTCGCTGCGCTCCTCAGTCCAGGCGGCGCCGCGCCCCTCCGGCTCGTTAGAGGAGCTGGTTTCCCTCGAACTTGCCCAGGTCCTCGCGGTAGAGCTCGAGGCCGACGCCGTTGGGGTCGCGGAAGTACATGCTGTTGTCCGCTCCCCGGTCCGGGCCCAGGTAGTCGATGCCCGCCTGCTCCAGCCGCTTCCTCGCGCCGTCGAACTGCTCCTGGGTCACCGAGATGGCCAGGTGCTGGACGCCGCCGATGGTCTCCTGCCAGGCCGGGTGCTCGTGGCCGGGGAAGTCGAAGAAGCCCAGCAGGTTGCTGTCACCGATGTCGAAGAAGAAGTGGTTCGACCCGGCGTAATCCCGGTTCTCCACCAGCTCGACCAGCGGGAAGCCGAGCAGCTCCTGGTAGAACCTGATCGTCTCCTCGGTGTCCTTGCAGATCAGCGCCAGGTGATGCACGCCGCCGACCGTTGTCGGCGGGCGCTCAGCCGCCGGCTGCAGGTAGCGCTCGCGTAGCTCCTCCCGGCGCGCCCGCACCCGCGCGAGTTCCTCGCCCTGTGGCTGTGGCATGGCTGACCTCCCGGATCGTGGCCCTCGCCTGAGCCCGCATGCGGGCCCTTTGGTTCCCTCAGTGTCGCGCAGGAAGGCCCGGTCCCGACAGCGGGGGCAGCGCCGGATACCGCTGCCAGCGATCCGGATTCAGGACCGGGCCACGCCCGGCCAGATTATGGTGGCGTAAATCACTTGACGCTTGCTTCCTTTTAAGAGCTACTATCATTTTAGCTTGACAGTCAGATGAGAGCTACATGCTGGAGAAGGTGCCTCAAGATGGATGCAGTGAAGACGGGCGCGCGCCGGTGGTGGGCGCTCGGCGCCCTGGCCATCAGCATGCTCGTGGTCGGCATCGACCTGTTCGTGCTCAGCCTGGCGCTGCCGACCCTGTCGGTCGACCTGCACGCCTCGACCAGCGACCTGCAGTGGTTCGTGGACGCCTACAGCCTGGCGCTGGCCGCCGCGCTGCTGCCCGCCGGCCTGCTCGGCGACCGGTGGGGGCGCCGGAAGATGCTGGCCGGCGGACTCGGGCTGTTCGGGGTGTCCTCGGTGATCTGCGCCTACGCCAGTTCCGCGGGCGAGCTGATCGCCGCGCGGGCGGTGCTGGGCGTGGCCGCCGCGGTCATCATGCCGATGGCCCTGGCCGTGCTGCCGGTGCTGTTCACCCCGGCCGAGCGGGCCCGGGCCATCGGCATCGTGGGCGGGGCCACCTTCGTGGGCTTCCCCGTCGGGCCGATCCTGGGCGGCTGGCTGCTGGACCATTTCTGGTGGGGCTCAGTGTTCCTGATCAACGTCCCGGTCGTCGTCCTGGCCGTGATCGCGGTGCTGTGGCTGATGCCCGAGTCGCGCAGCTCACAGCGCCCGCGCATCGACTTCGGCGGCGTGCTGATCTCCGGCGCCGGGCTGATCACGCTCGTCTACGGCGTCATCAGCGCCGGGCAGAAGGGCTGGTCGGACACGACGGCGATCGCCACCATGGTGGCCGGGGCCGTGATCCTGGCCGGATTCGGGCTGTGGGAGCGGATGATCGCCCGCCGCCCCGGCGGCCAGCCGCTCGTCGACCTGTCGCTGTTCCGGTCGGCCGGCTTCGCGGCCGGGACGACGCTGTCGACCATGGTCCAGTTCGCGCTGTTCGGGATCACCTTCGCCATGCCGCAGTTCTTCCTGGACGTCTGGGGCCTGGACTCACTGGCCAGCGGGGTGCGGCTGCTGCCGCTGGTCGGCGGCCTGGCCGTCGGCCTGGGCATCGGCCAGCGGCTGCAGTCCCCGCGGGCGGCCTCCGGTGACCGGCCGGCCCGCGCGCCGCTGGTCAGCATCAAGGTGCTGGCCGCCATCGGATTCGCGATCATGGCGGCCGCGCTGGCGGTCGGCACTGCCACCGGCGAGCACAGCAGCACGGGCTTCGTGTCGGCCTGGTTCGCGACCACCGGCCTGGGCCTCGGACTGGCCATGCCGACGGCCATGAACGCCGCGCTCGGGGCCCTGTCGGCCGAGCGCAGCGGCTCAGGCTCGGCGCTGATGACCACGATGCGCCAGGTCGGAGCCACGATCGGGGTGGCGGTGCTGGGCACCGTGCTCAACTCGGTCTACCAGTCCCGGCTGCACCTGGGCGGCCTGCCGCACGCGCTGGCCGGGGCCGCCCGCGACAGCGTGACGGGCGGCCTGGCCGTGGCGCACGCAACGCACTCGGCGGCGCTGCTGACCACGGTCCGCGGCGCCTACTCCGGCGGCCTGGACATCATGCTGTGGGTCTGCGCGGCCATCGCCGTGCTGGCCGCGGTGGTGGCGGCGGTCTACCTGCCGCGGCAGGCGGACCCGGAGCCCGCCGGGGCCTGGCCGGCCGCGCTGTCGAACGCCAGCGCCGCTGCTCAGGCAGAATAACCACTATGAGCGATATCGCTGAGGCAGGCAGGCCCGCCGGCCTTCGCGAGCGCAAGAAGGCCAGGACGCGTGCTTCCATCCGGGAGCACGCGCTCCGGCTCTTCGAGGAGCAGGGTTACTCCGCCACCACGGTCGAGCAGATCGCCGCGGCGGCGGAGGTATCCCCCGCGACCTTCTTCCGCTATTTCCCGACGAAAGAGGACGTCGTCCTGCAGGACGACTTCGACATCGTCACCAGGGAGATGGTCGAGGCGCAGCCACCGGAACTGGGGCCGATCGCGGCCTTCCGGGCCGCGGCCGCGCAGATGCTGACCACGCTGAGCCCGGAAGACAATGAGCGCTTCCGGCAGAGCGCCCGGCTGACCGCCCAGGTCCCCGAGATCCGGGCGCGCGCGCTCGATGAGTTCGCCCGGACCATCGAGCAGATCACCATCCCGCTGGCCGCGCGGTCGGGCCGCAGTCCTGATGACTTCGCCGCCCGCACGCTGGCCGGGGCCATCATCGGGGTCATCATGGCGGCCACGATGCCGTGGACCTTCGCCGGCGATGAGATTGACCTGACCGAGATGTTCGCTCGCATCGACGCCGGCCTGGCGCTGCTGGAGCAGGGCCTCCCGCTGTAGGCCCGGCCGGCGGTGCGGCCGGCCGTCCTGCACGCCACCCCGCCCAGCTCTCCCGCACGCCTGGCCCGCAGGCCCGCGCGGAATGTTGCGCGTTCAACTACTGTTGTGGTCGTCAGTAGGCTGAACAAGCCGGAAGCCTGAGGAGGAGCTCATGCCCGCTGTCACCGCCCCGGACATCCTGGTCCTGCCGCGCGTCGATGATCCCGACCGCGCCGTCAGCCGGGACCGCCCGGTCCTGGGCGTGACGACCGCGCCGCAGGGCTACGAGGGCGAGGGATTCCCGGTCCGGCGCGCCTTCGCCGGCGTGGAGATGAGCGCCCTGGACCCGTTCATCCACATGGACCAGATGGGCGAGGTCGACTACGCCCCCGGGGAGCCCAAGGGCACATCCTGGCACCCGCACCGCGGCTTCGAGACCGTGACCTACATGATCGACGGCACCTTCCGGCACCAGGACTCCAACGGCGGCGGCGGCGTCATCACCAACGGTGACACCCAGTGGATGACCGCTGGCGGCGGAATCCTGCACATTGAGGAGCCGCCCGAGGAGCTGGTCATGAGCGGCGGCCTGTTCCACGGCTTCCAGCTGTGGGTCAACCTGCCGTCCCGGCTCAAGATGGCACCGCCGCGCTACCAGGACATCCGGGCCGGGCAGGTCGCGCTGCTCAGCTCCGCTGACGGCGGCGCGCTGATCCGCGTCATCGCCGGAGAAGTCGGCGGGCACTCCGGTCCCGGCTCGACGCACACCCCGATCACGCTGCTGCACGCCACCGTCGAGCCCGGCGCCCAGCTGCGGCTGCCCTGGCGGGCCGACTTCAATGCGCTGGCCTACGTGCTGGCCGGCGCCGGCACGGCCGGCCCGGACCAGCGCCCGGTGCACACCGGGCAGCTCGCCGTGCTCGGCGCCGGCGACGTGCTCACCTTCGGCGCGCAGCGCCAGATGGACGGCCCGAGCGAGAAGCTCGACGTGCTGGTGCTCGGCGGTCAGCCGATCCGGGAGCCGGTGGCGGCGTACGGGCCGTTTGTCATGAACACCCGCGCCGAGCTGGTGCAGGCATTCGAGGATTACCAGGCGGGCCGGCTGGGCTCCATCCCCGCCGAGCCGCACCCTGGCCACGACGTCCTTTAGATCCTTCATCCGTAACGGACTCGGGCCGACCGCACGCGAACGGGCCGCTCCCCGTCCCCGGGGAGCGGCCCGTTCGCTGGCCTGCAGGCCGCGGTGGCGCGCGGCCGCCGCCAGGCGGTCAGGCCCGCGCGGCCTCGAACTGGAAGCAGCCGAACTCCAGGGCCCGGACGTGCACCAGGACGACGCCGGGCTCGCGGAGCGACGCGGCCAGGGCCGCATCCGCGGCGCGGGCGTCGGGCGCCTGCGCCGGCTCCAGCAGCACGCCGCCGAGAATGTGCCCTTCTGCCGCGTACTGCCGCAGCATCCAGCGGCCGCCGAGCAGGGCCGGGGGGAACCCGCTCCCGGCCGGGCCCGGGCACGGGTCCGGGTGAATGAACACCGGCCCCAGCTCCTCGTACGGGCCGGGGTCGGCGCCGGTCCGGGCCGCCCACCGGCGCAGCGGCGCGTAGGACACCAGCGCCACCCGCTCCCCCGGCTCGATCCGGCGCAGGCAGCAGCGCAGCGGGCTGCCGCCTTCGGCGTCGGTCAGCAGCCGCGGCGGCCGTCCGGCGTCGTCACGGACGCGCAGCTCGCTCAGCGCGGCCGGGTCAATCGCTGACACCCGGACCCCGGTCATGGTCGAAGCGGTAGCCGTCATACTTCGATGCTGGCCGGCGAGGACCGGAAAGTCTGGCGGGAATCCGGCGTCACGCTCGGCGTCAGCCGGCTGCGGTGCCGCCAGCCAGGCGGCGGAGCGCGCCGCGGACGACCTGCGGGTCGCTGGTGGTCCAGAACGGCGGCAGCGAAGAGCGCAGGAAGCCGCTGTAGCGGGCGGTGCCCAGCCGGGGATCGAGCACCGCGACCACGCCCTTGTCCGTCATCGTCCGCAGCAGCCGCCCGGATCCCTGGGCCAGCAGCAGCGCGGCATGCGAGGCGGCCACGGTCATGAACCCGTTGCCGCCGCGGGCGGCGACCGTGCGCTGCCGGGCCGAGGCCAGCGGATCGTCCGGCCGCGGGAACGGGATTCGGTCGATCACCACCAGCTGCAGCGACGGGCCGGGGACATCGACGCCCTGCCATAGCGAGATCGTGCCGAACAGGCAGGTCGGCTCGTCGGCGGCGAACTGGGTGACCAGCAGCGAGGTGGAGTCCTCGCCCTGGCACAGCAGCGGGAACCCGGCTGCGGCCAGCGGCTCGCGCAGCTCGGCGGCGGCCTGCTTGGCCGCCCGCATCGACGAGAACAGCCCGAGCGTCCGCCCGCCCGCGGCGGTGATCAGCTCGCGCAGCTCAGTCAGGTAGGCCTCGGGCAGGCCATCGCGGCCGGGCGGCGGCAGGTGCCGGGCGACGTACAGGATGCCGCTGCGCGGGTGGTCGAAGGGCGAGCCGACGTCCAGCCCGGTCCAGTCCAGGGAGTGCTGCTCCGGCTCATCGTCGCGGCGCGCGGGCCTATCCGCCGGGGCCGGCTCCCCGTCCTGCTCCGGCCGGGCGGGCCGGTCCGCCGGCTGCGGCCGGGCGGGCCCGCCGGGCGGCCGGGCGGGCCCGCCGGCCGGCCCGGGCTGGGCCGGTGCGGCCGGCCCGCCGGACGGGGAACCTGGCGTACCCGGCGCGGGCGGCCGCGGGCGCGCGCCCGCCAGCGGCAGGCCCCACTGCCGGGCCAGCGGCTCGAACGAGCCGCCCAGGGACAGCGTCGCCGAGGTCAGCGCTACGGTCTGACGGCCGAATAGCCGGCCGGCCAGCAGGCCGCCGACCTCCAGCGGGGCGACCCGCAGCGTCACCGGGCGCGACGATTCCGGCGGCGGGCGATCCAGCCAGACCACGTCGGGCCGGGCCGCGATCTCGGCGGCGAACGCCTTCAGCATCTCCCCCGCGGCCCCGCCGAGCTCGTCCAGCAGGGCCGCCGCGGCGCGGGCCGCCGAGACCCGGTCCAGGTCCTGGTCGCCGCCGGCCGCAGTCGTCCGCAGCTGCGCCGCGCACGCCGCGGCGCCGTCGCGGACCGCGGCCAGGGCCACGCCGAGCGGGTCAGGCAGGAAGTCCAGCCGGCCGTCCGGAAGATCGGCCGCGACGTGCTCGATCCCCTCGCCGGCCTTGCGCAGGTCATCGATGAGCTTCTCGTCGACCATCTTGCCGCAGCGCCGGGCCGCGGCCTCGATGCCGGGGGCGGATAGCTCGGCGGCGGCTACCGAGGTCACCCGGTCCACCAGCTCGTGCGCCTCGTCGATGATCACGGCGTCGTGCTCGGGCAGGACGTCGAAGTTCTCGATCGCGTCGATGGCCAGCAGCGCGTGATTGGTCACCACCACGTCCGCGTGGCCGGCCAGCTCCCGGGCGCGCTCGGAATGACAGCGCGTGCCGAACGGGCACCGCTGGGCCCCGATGCACTCCTGGGCGCTGACCGAGACCTGCCGCCAGGCGCGGTCCTCCACGCCGGGCACCAGCTCGTCACGGTCGCCGGTAGTGGTCTCAGCCGCCCACTCGTGCAGCCGCACGACCTGCCGCCCGGTGGCCGAGGTGGCGGCCGGGTCGAACAAGGTGTCCTCGGGCTCGGCGGGCGCATCGCCCTGGGCGCGCAGCAGGCACAGGTAGTTGCGGCGGCCCTTGAGGATCGCGAACACCGGCGCGCGGCCGAGGCTCGGGGTCAGGGCGTCGGCCAGCCGGGGCAGGTCCCGGTCGATGAGCTGACGCTGCAGGGCGATGGTCGCGGTCGAGACGACCACGGTGGTGTCCTGCTCCACGGCATGCCGGATCGCCGGCACGAGATAGGCCAGCGACTTGCCGGTCCCGGTGCCCGCCTGGACCGCCAGGTGCTCGCCGGTCTCCAGGGTGTGCCGGACCGCCTCGGCCATCTGGACCTGGCCGGGACGCTGCGCGCCGCCGATCGCGGCCACGGCGGTCGCTAGCAAGTCGGAAACCGAGGGCAGGTCGCCCGACCGCGCGGAGAGCCGGACCGGGCGGCGGCTGGCCGGGGCAGCGGGCGCGGCCACCCGAGCCGCCGCCGGCCCAGTGGCGGATTCGCCGGCGGCTCTGGCTGTGGGCTCGTCCGGTGCGGCGGGCTGCGGCTCCGCCGGGGATCCTGCTGACGGCCCGCTGGCCTCGGTCACCGAGGCGGCAGGCTCGACGCCCGCGCCCTCGCCGACATCGGCACCGGCGTCTGTACCGGCACCGGAAGCCGGGTCATCGACGGCGTCCAGGGCCGGCTGGGCCGGGTCATCGGCCGGCTGCCGCGCGCGGGGAGCACGGGGGGAACGGCGGGCCGCGGCCTTGCTGGAGGGCACCTAGGCACGCTATCGCCCGGGTGTGACTGCGGCGTACCCGAACACGGCCGGCCGGGCGGATCCGCTCCGGCCCTGGTGCCTGCGTCATGGCCGGCCCAGCGTCACCG
Source organism: Streptosporangiaceae bacterium (assembly GCA_036490755.1). Classification (GTDB taxonomy): domain Bacteria; phylum Actinomycetota; class Actinomycetes; order Streptosporangiales; family Streptosporangiaceae; genus DASUBV01. The sequence goes on along the minus strand of DASXDJ010000156.1, from coordinate 74,130 downwards.
GTCAGGGGCGCCAACTGGCTGGCGAGCTGGAGCCGGTGTCCAGGAGGGTGCTGACGTCCAGGTCGGGGACGTAGCGGCCGAGATGAGCGACTGGGGCGTCGACGTTGTCAGCGTCGATGACCATCCTGATCCCGCCATAGGTCGCGCGGATATCGGCGCGGTACTGCTTGGCCCGCTGGCGCGAAGCCCACGCGCTGCCGGGGATTCCCGCCCACCCGGTGAGCGCGAGGTTCCCGTCGTACCGCGCGATCCAGAGCGCGTCTGGCCGGGCGTAGCGGCGTGAGTGGTAGACGCGGGCGAGGTCTCGCGCGCCGAGCGTGAGATTCGCATAGACACCGGAGACGTAGCCGAGCCGGTGCAGTTCCGTCGTCCATGCGGACAGGAACTGCAGAACTGAGGTCCGGCAGGCAGTGTCAGCGGTGGTGTAGTTCTCCATGTCATAGTAGATCGCGCTGCCCTTGATCATGCCCAGGGCCCGGATGCTGACGACGGCGTCATCTGCCGCGAGCGTGCCCTGGCTCGCCGCCGCCGACAGCGTGATTTTCTGGTCGGCCGGCTTGCCGCCGCACCGGGGCTGGCGGCCCTTGTAGATGGGCAGCAGCCACCAGCCCAGTCCTGACACCGCGCCGACCCAGGCTCTCGTGAGCTCCGGCTGGCCGCAGGTCCGGTTGACCCCGCCCACGTACACCCCGACGCCGCGGTAGGGAGACACTCGCCACGCTTGCATAACCCTCAGCGGGGGGGCGGCGCAGGCGTCGAACGCCAGCCCGGTGTCCCGGGTTGCGCTGGCCCGGGCGGGGTTCCTGACCCTGATCCCGCGCTCGGCCATGGCCGGCTCGGCCAACCCCGCCCCGAGGAGCAGCGCCGCGGCTACCACGGCAACTGCACGCAGGAGCCGGTTCCGATGCACAATCCATCACGATGCCTCACCAGCCCGGCCGTTTCCATCGTCATTGCATATTCCAGCTAATGCGAGATCCCAGCTCAGGATCATGATCTTGGCTGAGGCAGATGTGGTCAGCCTCGCCAGAGGGCTCGCCGCTGCGGGCCCGCCTGCCCCGGCTGGCCGCCACCTGGCACTGTGGGCGCCATGGCCGATTTCATCGTGCTCGTCCACGCGCCCGTGCTCGGGCCGGCCAGCTGGCAGCCCGTCGGTGACGAGCTGACCAGGGCCGGGCACCACGTCGAGGTCCCGGCGCTGACCGGCTTCGCCGACGGGCAGCCGCCTTACGCACCGCGGCTCATCGCGGCCTTTGCCCGTCAGGTCGCCGCGGCCGTCGGAGAGGCTGGCCGGCCCGGCCGGATCGTCCTGGTGCTGCACTCCGGAGCCGGGCCGTTCGCCGCGCAGCTGGCGGCTGCCGTTCCGGGCGGGCGCGCATCGGTCGTCTTCGCCGATGCCGGCCTGCCCAGCCCGTCCGGCCCGACCCCGGTCGTTGATGCGGGATTCCTGCCCTACCTGCGCCAGATCGCCTGCGAGGGAACCGTCCCGCCGTGGCCGCAGTGGTTCCCCGACGCCGACCCGGCCGACCTGTTCCCGGCCGAAGCGGCCAGGGCCGCCGTGCTGGCCGATGCCCGGCCGCTGCCGCTGTCATTCTTCGAGGAGACACTGCCCCCCGCGCCGGGAGAACCAGTCAGCGCAGCCGGGTACCTGCTGTTCTCCGAGGGATATCAGCCCGAAGCCGAGCAGGCCCGCGAGCGCGGCTGGCCCGTCGCTGAGCTGGCCGGGACCCATCTGCATCCGCTGGCCGCCCCGGCCGAGGTCGCCGCAGCCGTCGCCAGCCTGGCTGCCCGGCTGGACCCGGGTCTAGCCGGCTGAGCCTCGCTCCTGCTAGCCGCGGCTGATTCGCTCGGCCTGCCCGCGGATGGCACGGAGGACTCGCTGATCCCCGGGCGCGGCCGAGACGGCGGTAAGCACCTGGTCGAGAGTCTCGGCCACGATCGCCGAGGCGGCCTGCCGCCGGATGCCCCACGCGGTCCCTTCGCGGACGAGATCGGCTGCGGTGACTTTCCGGATGTCGGCCTGGCCGCCGACCTGCTGACCTAGATGCGTGTCCGCCCGCAATGGCTGGCCCGCGCTGTCCGTCAGCTGCAGGGCGATGGTCGACAGGACGTCATACAACGGCGCGAGCCTGATCGCCGGGCTGTCTGGCTCGTGCAGGACCGAGAAGTTCTTGGCGTGGGCGTCAGCATTACCTGCGGCCATGCTGAATGTCGTGCGGCGCAGCAGGCGAGTCACATCCGCGGGGTTGCCGAAGTTCCTGAGCACGATGGCGAGGTCGCGTAGTGAAGGCCCGCCCTGCTCCTCGTACTTCCGCCCCGGAGGAGTGGCGGTGGCCTGGCAGCCGTCCTCCTGATGCAGCCGGGCGGGGATGCCTCCGGCGGGCGCCTCCTGCCTGTCGTATCGCCTGACCGCCAGCACGGGAAGGCCGCCGACATCGAGTAGCTCGGTCTCCGGCACCACCAGTCCGCACGCGGCAGCGAGCATCATGCAGGTAGCCTCGTTCGCTGCCATCGGGTGCGGTCCGTCGGGCTTGAGGATCCACGTCGAGGGAGCGTCTCCGCCGGGGAGCTGCCAGGCTCCGTCCGCGGCGCGGCCGACCAGTGCCTTGCGCTGAAACCCGGCCAGCGACGGCCGGAAACCACGCTCGGGCGCGGCTCCCAGCGGCGCGGCGCCGAGTTCACTGATCACCCGGCGCAGGCCGTCCAGGGTCACCGCGGAGTATCCGCTGATCCCGTTCTCGCCCGGCCGCTGCCCGGCAGGGAGCACCATGATGGCCCCGGCGCAGTCCCGGCCGAAGGCTGCCAGGATGCCGAAGGTGTCCGCCGGGCGGACTCCGGCCAGGGCCGCCAGCTGGGCGAGCGCCGGCCCTTCCGGCAGCATGTTCGCGAAGAAATCCAGGCCGCGCATATCCCGGTGACCAGTCGGTGAGCCAATCGGCAGCCCCACGGACAGCGCGGTGCTGCCGAGTCCCCACCGGTCGATGCCCTCGTCGCGCCAGCTGAGCTGGATCCGGAAGTAGGGCCCGGGTGTCAGCACCGCCACGGGCGTGTCATACAGCCAGGCGATGAGCTGGTCAGCCACGAGGCCGCCGCGGCCGGACGATCACCTCACAGCCAACAAAGCGCAGCAACCGCAGGGCGCGGGTCAGCGAGCTGCCGAACTTGCCCGCTTCCAGTGATGACAGATACGACTGGCCGATTCCCATGGCCTCGGCGGCAGCCGCCTGCGTGACCCCGGCCGCGGCCCGGAAGTGCTTCAGCGCCGCGCCCAGGTCCCGCGGCGTGGTCACCAGGTACTCATCGCGCTGTATCACCATAGACCAATATTACCAGGTTATCATTGATAGCCAATATCACCCATGAGTGATGGGGCAGGTCGCCCTCGGGCGGGGTCACGCCGGGGTTCCTGGCGGCGCGAGCGCCACTGAGCGGCGCGGGTCGTCACGCTGGCCCGCGCCCTTCCAGGATCAGCTTCAGCTGGCCGAGGTTCTCCGCGACGGCCGCCTTGATCCTGGGCGCGGCGAGCGGGGCCAGCAGCCTCGGTACCGCGCGGGAGGGGCTCAGTTCCATGGCGTTGACGACCCTGGTCGCCCCGGCCCCCGGTTCCAGCACATAGCTGATCTCGGCCTGGAACGGGCCGACCTGGCCGCGGATAGCCAGGTGCCGGGCCGGCTCAAAGGCTGTTATCTCGAAGTCCTCGACGCTCCTGCTCGGAGTGGTGCGGACCTGGCGGTACCTGGTCCCCACCCCGGCGGGCCCGGCGGATGTCTTGCTGGTCTGCTCGATCGCATAATTCCACTTCGGGATGTTCTCGAAGTCGGCCAGGAACGCGAAGACGTCCTCGGCGGGCCGCTGAATCGTGACGGTGTTCTCGAACGCTGGCATGACTACCTCCCGGGTCAGCGGCCGGAGGTCTCGGCGAGACGGATTTCCGGGCCTGACTCAGCCAGCGTGCCGCCGCCGGCCCGCCGTGTCAGTGACGTCAGTGACGCCCCTCGGTAACGAAAGTCACAGGCCGCCGCCGCCCGGGCGGCGGCAGGCCGCCGCTAGCTGGTGACGTCGGCGCTGGTGAACCGGGCCCAGGCCACGGCGCAGAAGATCACGGCGTAGATCCCGAAGGACAGCAGGCCGTGGCCGACCTCGCCCCAGGCGATCGGCATCCGGAGCAGCCCGTCAAACGACAGCCACCAGTGCGTCGGCAGGTACGGGTGGACGACCGAGAACTGCGGGATGTTGTCGCACACCTCGCTGGCGATGGCGATGACCAGGATGGCGGCGATCGCGGCGATGGCATGCTCGGTGAAGGTGGAGATGGCCAGCCCGATGGCCGCCAGCGCGCCCATGCCGGCGGCCACATACAGCGTGACCAGCAGCAGCCGCAGCAGCCCGTCCGCCAGCGAGACGGTGTCCCCGGACAGCAGGGTGACCGGGCCGACCGGGAAGGCGGCGGCCCCGGTGGCCAGGGCGACGGCCGAGACGAGCACGCAGCACGCGACGCAGAACGTCAGCAGCGCCCCGTACTTGATGGCCAGCAAGCGGGTCCGCCCGGCCGGGACGGTGAGCAGGTAGCGCAGCGTTCCGTGGCCCGCCTCGCCGGCGATGCTGTCCCCGGACACCACGGCGATCGCCAGCGGCAGCACCAGGGTCAGCATGACGGTCAGGGCCAGGAAGGCCAGGAAGACGCCGTTCCCGGCGACCTGGTCCAGGAAGGCCGGGCCCTGGCCGCGGCCGGACGGGGCGGCCAGCTTGAGGGCGACGCCGGTGAGCACGGGGATGGCGGCCAGCACGGCGAGCAGCGCGACGTTGCGCCAGCGCAGGAAGATCAGGCCCAGCTCGGACCGGTACAGGCGCAGCCAGGCCCGGGCGGCTGACGGGCGCCAGGCGACGCCGCCGCCCGCGGCACCGGCGGCGGGCGGCTCGCCAGCGGGCGGGCGGCCTGCCGTGGCCAGGTCACCCGTTGACATCGAAGCCCTCCCCGGTGAGCTCGACGAACAGGTCCTCGAGGCTGGCCCGCGGCGTATCCAGCCCGGCGACCCGGACCCCGGCGTGCACGAGCCGGGCGCAGACATCCTCGGGCCGTTCCTCGCCGAGCTGGGCGCTGATCTGGCCGTCCTGCCGCTGAATGTCGGCCAGCCCGAGGCCGGCCAGCACCTGAGCGGCCACGTCCGGGTCGGGGGTGCGGACCCGGATGCGCGCGGCGTCGCGGCCGCGGAGCTGCTCGAGGCTGCCCTCGAAGACCAGCTGGCCGGCGCGCATGACGCCGACGTGCGAGGAAATCTGCTCGACTTCCGCCAGCAGGTGGGAGGAGACGAACACGGTCGTGCCGTCGGCGGCGATCTTCCGGATCAGGCCGCGCACCTCGCGGGTGCCCTGCGGGTCCAGGCCGTTGGTGGGCTCGTCCAGGATCATCAGGTCGCGGGGCCGGAGCAGGCCCGCGGCGATAGCCAGCCGCTGCTTCATGCCGAGGGAGTAGGCCCGGTAGTGCTTGGCGCCGGCGGCGGTCAGGCCAACCCGCTCCAGCGCCTCGCCGATCCGCGCGGCGGCGGTGCGCGGATCGGCGGTCCGGTCGGCAGCGTCGCACCGGGCCAGGTTGGCGGGCCCGGACAGGAACGAGTAGAAGGCCGGGCCCTCGACCAGCGAGCCGACCCGGGGCAGCACCGCCCCGGCGCCATCGGGCATGGTCACGCCGAACAGCTGGTGGCCGCCGCTGGTGGGCGCCACCAGGCCGAGCAGCATGCGGATGGTGGTGGTCTTGCCCGAGCCGTTGGGGCCGAGGAACCCGTAGACGCTGCCGCGCGGGACGCGCAGGGTGAGGTTGTCGACGGCCAGCTGCCCGCTGCGGAACCGCTTGGTCAGCCCGCGGGTGGCGATCGCCGCGTCCGCCTCCCCGGCGACGTCCGGCTCGGGCGCGGCTGCCGACGGCGCGGCGGCCGCCTGTGTTGCGGCGCCGCCGCGCCGGGGCGGGCTCCCCGGAGACCAGGCGCCCGCCTGGCGGTCGCTGGCGGCAGGCGCAGCACCCGCCAGCTCGTCCGCGGCGTCCCGGCCGAAGCTGACCTCGTCGGGCCGGGCGGACGACGGCGGGACCGGGCTCACTTGACCTGAGCGGCGTCGGCGTAGAGGACGGCCGGGGTGACGGCGCCCAGCAGGACGGTGCCCTTACTCGTGATCAGCACCGACACCAGGCTGGTACGCAGCAGCTGACCGCTGCCCCACGCTCCGTGCACCGGCGTCGCCGCCTTCAGCAGGGCCCGCAGGATGCCGGGACCGGCCAGGCCGACGGCACCGGGCATGGCCGGGCCGGTCGGTCCGGCCGTCGAGGAGATGGTGCTGTCCGAGGAGATGATCTGCGAGGACGACCCGCTGGTGAAAGCCGACTTCCGGGCATGCTCCGGGCGGATCACGAACTGGCGCTGCCCGGCACCGCCCCGGATGACCAGGACGGACAGCCAGTCCTTGCCCAGGACCCGGGGGCCGCCGGCGAACGGCCCGGCCAGGCCGGGAGCGCCGCCGAAGAAGCCGGCCGGCTTGGCGAACAGGCTGCCCGCCGGCGCCCGCTGGACCGCCTTGACCTGCCAGTTGGCGTGGCCCTGCGAGTTCTTCCCGTGGCCGGCGGCCCGCAGAATCTGGCCGTGCACGATCACGGTCCGCTTGCCCGTGCCGGGCTGCAGGACGACGACCTTGCCGGGCATGCTCCGGGGCGGCAGCGTCCGGATGACCCCGCCGCGCGACTTGACGACCACCGACCGGTCACCCAGGGGCAGTGAGATGTTCTTCTGGTTCGGGCCCGGCCCGTGGATCAGGGGCGGCCGCGATGGCACCCTGACGATCTTGACCTTGGCCCCGGCGGGCGGGGTGAAGGTGAAGTTCGAGGCCGCGGGACGGCCGAACGTCAGCGACGTGAAGCCGAGCTGGAAGGCCGGGCTGGCCGAGCCGCGGGCGAAGACCTGCACCCGCAGCGGGAAGGACTTCGCGGCGTCGATCGCGATCCTGACCTGGCCGACCAGCGAGCTCGTGCTCTTGGGCGCCAGCGAGACCTGGTAGGCAGCCTGGCCCGCCACCTCGACGTTGCGCTGCACGCTGACCGTCGTGGTCGGGCCCACCGCGGCCAGGATCTGGCGGGCGACCTGCTGCGGGGTGGGCATCGTCCCGCCGGGCCGCGGGGTGGCCGCCGGCCGGCGCGGTCCGCCGAGCCGGCCGCTGGCCGGGAGCACGACGTGCGTCGCGGTCTGGTTGCGGCTGTCCCACAGCCACACTTGCTGGCCGTCGCGCCGCAGGTCGGACTCGCCGAGCGGGACCGGCTCGGCAATCCGCACATGCTGCGGGTCGGCGTACCAGATGCTGGCCGTGTGCGTCCCGGACAGCAGGGACAGCGCGGAGGGAGAGTCGCCCGTGGCGCCCGAGTTGCCGGTGCCGGGCAGGTCAGGCAGGCCGAGGTTGGCGATCAGCTGGATGGTGGCGGTCATCGGGCCGGGCCCGGCGGACCGCTGCACGTCGGCGATGAGCTGCGCGGCGCTGCGGCCGGGCAGCGCGGGCGCGGCCTGGGCGCCCGCCACCGTGGTGCCCGCGACCACCGCCGCCACGGCCACGACCGCGCCGGCCGGCACGGCCCACCGTGCCCGGCGGCCGAGCCGCAAGCCTGGCGTGCCCGCAGCCCGGGTTGCCTGAGAGCGCCGGTACCTCATCCGCCACCTCCGCCGGAAGCACAGCCTCGTGTGGGGGCCCACCTGTCACAGTACCGGAGACTGCGGCTAGCCCTGAGCCGCAGCGGCCTCCCCCGGCGCTGCTCGCCCCGAGGCCCCGTTTGCCGTGACCTGCCGGTCACCACAGGCTGTGCTGCGACCCGACCGGATCGCCGGCCCACTCGCGGACCTTGGTGAGGTTGTCCCGCGCCGGATGCCGGGCGGCGGCCGGGCCGTCAGCGAAGCCGCGCAGCACGTTGGCCGTGACCCGCCGGGTGAACCGGCCGGTCCGCCGGTCGATGCCGTAGCGGTGGTAGCCGCCGAAGGACTGTACCCACCGCATAGTCCCGGTGTTGAACACCCCGGCGCCGCCGGGATGGGTGTAGTAGGCCGAGTCGGCGTAGCTGTTGATGCCCCGGCAGGTGAGCGGCGAGTGGGACATGATCTCGATCGGCCGCTGCACCGGGGCGTCCGGGTTGACCCGGTCGTACTCGGTGCCGACCAGGCCGCGGAACCGGGTGCCGTGCCGGACGCCGGTGCCGGCGAAGATCCACGCATCGGGACTGATCACGACGAAGTCGGCGGTGGTCGGGTTGGATTCGTACAGCGTGCCGGTGAGCGAGGACTCCGGGTCCGGGTGCGGTGGCTCCCGCCAGTCGCTGGTGACCAGGTCGTTGCGGTGGCCGTACATCGGGTCGGACAGGTAGCTGGTCTTGTAGCAGATGACCAGCCGCCGCTTCCCCAGGCTGGTCGGGGCCAGCCGGGTACGCCGGAACATGGCGTTGGCGCCGAGGAACGCCACGTTGACCCCGGCGTCGCGGGCGGCGGTGACATGGGCCCGCTCGGGCGGCGACCAGTACTCGTCGTGACCCAGCGAGACCAGCGCGCTGGCCCCGTCCAGCAGGCGCGGGTCGGCGGCAATGTCCATGCTGGTCGTGTACGCCAGCGGCAGGCCGAGCCGCTCGGCCACCTCGATGACCTTGCGCTCGTAAATCAGGAACAGGTAGGCGCCCTCGTGGTCATAGGGCCGGTCCAGGCTGACCGCCAGGGAGCGGTTGTCGTAGTCGGCGAGCCCGGCCGGCCCGTTGTAGAGGTCATAGCCGCCCCACAGGTTGTAGGCCTGCCAGGTGGCCACGCCGTTCTTGATCACGACCTTGCCGGCCGTCCCCGGCGACCGGATGGTCAGCGGGACGAAACGCTGCGCGCCGGTCTCGGCGTCCAGCCGGAGCAGGTAGGAGCCGTCGGGCCAGTCGTGCGTGGGCACGGTCAGCGACGGGCCCCAGGCGGTGCGCACCGTGCGGGTGGCGTGCTCCAGCGCCGGCCGCGCCTGGCGGTGGCCGGGCACCGGGCCGGACTGCCAGACCAGCCGGGCCAGGTCACCCCGGTACCAGCCCATCCGGTAGGCGCGGACCCGGAACGAGCGCGCCGTCGTGGACACGAACAGCGGCACCGGCTGCCCGGCCAGCACGCTGGCCTGGCCCGCGTAGCCCATGATCGCGTCGCGCGCGCCGAGGTGCCGGACATCCCACTGCGGGTCACCGGGCAGCTCGTTCTCGGCGACCCGGCGGTGCCCGTGCGCGGCCAGCGCGGCAGCGGGCCGGGCAGGCCCGGACGAGCCCGACTTCTCAGCGACCCACGCACCCACGCCGGCGGCCGCCGGGACAGAAGCTGCCGCCGCCGCGCGGCCCAGGAACGATCTGCGGGTGTAGGAGCGGTGTGACCTGCTCATCCGTCCAGCATGGACTACGCAGTGTTACCAAGCCGTCAACAGAGAGTAATAACTTCCCGCGCCCTGCCGAGTGAGCCGGCCAGCACAGTCCTTACCAGCGGCCGAAGGGCAGCAGCGAGGTAATCGCGACCACCGCGAACAGCAGGGTCAGGTAGGCGATCGACAGGTGGAACAGCCGCATCGGGGCCGGCGCCCCGGACCCGCCGCCGCCGGCCGCCGAGTCCGCCGCCTGATCGCTGGCCGCGATCCCGCTGCGCAGCCGGTGCGCCTCGACCAGGAACCAGCCGCCCAGGCCGGCGGCACAGGCGCCGTACAGCCAGCCCGCATACGGGGCCAGGGCCAGCGTGGCCGCGACCATGGCCCAGGAGTAGAAGACGATCTTGCGGGCCACCACGGCGGCCGAGGCGACCACGGGCAGCATCGGCACGTTGGCCGCCGCGTAGTCGTCGCGGAACTTCATGGCCAGGGCCCAGAAGTGCGGCGGCGTCCAGAAGAAGATGACAGCGAACAGCAGCACCGCCGGCAGGCTGACCCGCCCGGTCACGGCGGCCCAGCCGACCAGCACCGGGAAGCAGCCGGCCGCCCCGCCGATCACGATGTTCGACGCGGTGCGGCGCTTCAGCCCCAGGGTGTAGACGAAGACGTAGAACAAGATCGCGGCGTCGGCCAGCGCGGCGGACATCCAGTTCGCGGCCAGCCCGAGCAGCAGTGTCGAGGCCGCTCCGAGCACGATGCCCGAGGCCAGCGCCTCACCGGGCTTGATGGTGGCCTGTCCGCCCTGACCTGGCCTGGCCACCAGCGGCCGCCGCGAGGTGCGCTTCATGACCGCGTCGATGTCCCGGTCGATGTAGCAGTTCAGGGTGTTGGCGCTGCCGGCCGCCAGCGCGCCGCCGATCAGCGTCACGGCGATCAGCGTCACCGGCGGCAGGCCGCGCTGCGCCAGCAGCATGGTCGGCAGCGTCGTGACCAGGAGCAGCTCGATGATGCGCGGCTTGGTGAGCAGGAACAGCGAGCGCGCGATCACGCTGACGCGGCGCCGGCCGCCTGGCCTGGTGCCCGCGGCCGCCGGTCCCAGTGCCTCTCCCGCCCCGGAGGGGGGCAGGGCGCCCGTCACGTGTGTCACTCGCCGGCCTTTCGGTGCTGTGGTGATGGGGATGTCGTCAGCCGGCGGCGCACTGGCCGTGGTCGGTAACTGGTCAGCCGCCGGGGCGCCGGAACCCGGCGTGGCGGCGGCTGGCTCATCCGCGTCGTGCGATACGTTACCCGACGCTGTGTAGGAGTCCGCAGCCCGATGGCCCCTGCGGCCTCGCGAGCTGACTTCCCGGCTCGCCTCGCCCGCCGCCGGTCCGGCGGGCGCGCTAGATTCGCCAGCGTGGTCACGAACGACAGCGGCCCGCGGATCGCCGCCGCCAAGCTCACCGGGATCTGCCGCCGTCCCGCCCGCACGCCGGGGCGCGCCCGGTGACCGGCCGGCTCCACCTGCCCGCGCGCGCTGCCGCGCGGCGGCCGCGCCTGCTGCTGCTCGGCGCCGCCGCGCTGGTCCTGCTGGCCGGGATCATCGCGCTCGCTGTCGGCGTGTCCGGCGGCGCGGGCCGGGCGGCCGGCCCGCCGCCGGCAGCCAAGCCGTTCTCGCTCGCCGAGCTCGGCCAGCCCGGCCACCAGGTCTCGCTGGCCGGGCTGGCGGGCAAGCCGGTCATCGTGAACTTCTTCGCCTCCTGGTGCGAGCCGTGCCAGCGGGAGACGCCGCTGCTGGCCCGGTTCTATGCCGCGCACCGCGGCCAGGTCGCCGTCATCGGCGTCGACGCCAACGACCAGCAGGCCGCCGCGCAGAAATTCGTGCGCAAGATGCGGGTCAGCTACCCCGTCGGGGTCGACCCCTTCCCGGCGAACACGGCCACCTCCTACGGCGTGCTCGCGCTGCCGCAGACGTTCTTCCTCAATGCCCGGCACCAGATCGTCCGGCATGTCGTCGGCGGGCTGACCGAACGCGAGCTGAGCGCCTGGGCGGCCCGGATCGGCAGGCCCTGACCCTGGCGGCCTGCCATCCGTAACGGCTTCGCGGCCGGGCCGGCCCGACCGGCCGGACCGCCGGCGGTGCTCCCTCCGTCGCGCGCCGTCGCGTACCGCGCGCGCCGTCACGCGCCGCGATCCGGGACGCTGCTCGTGGGCGGGGCATCGCTGAGAGTGATCGCGAGGTAACTATGATCGGCACTGCGGCGCGCGGGGTCCGCCGCCGCAACACTGGTGGAGCAGCACCGGGGGGAGAGCTGCCAGCACGATGCCCAGTCATTCGCGCGCGGGGCCGCCCGGGCGGCCGGCTTCCGGCCGCCCGGCGGGCCGCCATGCCGCGCCACGAGCCACCCGGCAGCGCTCCGCCCCGCCGCTGGCGGCGCTGGCCGGTGCCGGGCCGGACGGTAACAGCCCATCCCGTGCCGGGCCGGGGACTGCCGGGCCGGGGAATGCCGGGCCGGGCGGCACCCGCCCGCGCTGGAACCGGCCGCGGCCGCTGCGCGTGCTGGCCCTGCTGATCACGCTCACGCTGGTCGGGATCACCGTGGCCGCCTGCCTGGGTCCCCGCGTCCTGGACGCCCGCGACCAGGCAGCCAGCAGCTTCTCGCTGCCCGGCCTGAAGAACCCGGCCGACCGCGTCAGCCTCGCCGACTACGCAGGAAAGCCCGTCATCATCAATTTCTTCGCCTCGTGGGCGCCGCCGTGCGCGGCGGAGACTCAGCTGCTGGGGCACTTCTACCGCTACTACCACGGGCAGGTCGCGATCATCGGCCTGGACGCCCGCGACGACCGGACGGCCGCGCTGCGGCTCCTCCGCAACTCGGTGGTGACCTATCCCGTGGCCACCGACCAGACGCTCCAGGTCGCGGCCCGGTACGGGCTGCCGGGCATCCCGGCGACCTACTTCCTGAACTCCCGGCACCAGGTGGTCAAGGTCGACTACGGCTGGCTGAACTGGAAGAAGCTGCGGCACGGCGTGACCGCCATGGACCCGAGCTCGCCGGCCGCCTTCCCGCCTCGCGCGGCCGCGGTGCCAGACGGGCCGGGCAGCTCCGGCTGACCCCGGGGCCGGCTATCCCCCGGGGCGGGCACAGTCCGGCCGGCCTGGCCCTGGCTGCTGCCGTTCTGGATCGCTTCCCGGCTGGCGCTAGGCGCCGATCTCGGCCAGCGCGGCTGTGAAGGCGGCCTCGAAGGCGGCCGCCGGGCGGACCGGGCCGGGCTCGGGCGGCTTCACCCGGTCCAGCGCGGCCAGCGTGGTGCGCAGCACGTCGGCGGTGCCGGGCCCGGTGACCCCGGCGTCCCCCAGTTCCAGCTCATGCTGCAGATTGTCGCGGCCGTGGCCGGGCACCACATCAAGCAGCAGCAGGGGTCGCCCGACCGTGCGGGCTTCGGTGCAGGTGTCGCCGGAACTGGTGATGATCAGGTCAGCGGCGGCCATCAGGACCGGGACCGCGTCGGTGAAGCCGATGGCCCGGACCCGCGGCTGGCGGGCCGCCACCGCGGTCAGCGCCCGCTCCAGCCGCGCGTTGCGCCCGGCGACCGCCAGCACGTGCACGCCCGCCTGGCCCAGCGCCTCGGCGGCGCTGGCCACCGGGCCCAGCCCCCAGGCTCCGGACATGAGCAGCACGCACCGCTCCTGCAGCGGGATGCCCAGCTGATCGCGGGCAGCGTCCCGCGGCGGGGCAGCGTAGAAGCCGGGCCGGACCGGCGACGACAGCACCCGCACCCGGGCCTCCGGGGCGAACCGCCGCACGGCCGCCTCGGCGGCCCCGGAGGTGACCAGGTACAGGTCCACGTTGGGGTGCACCCAGAGCCGGTGCGGCGTGACATCGGTGCAGAAGACGACGTGGCTCATGGCCGGGTAGGCCGGGGCCAGGCGGCTCAGCGCCGCTGCCGCGGTGGAGAATACCGAGATGGCCAGGTCAGCCGGGTGCGCGTCGAGGTAACCGCGCAACCGGGGCACGACCTGGCGGCGGGCCGCGGCGTCGGCCAGCAGGGCCAGCCGGCTGCCGGGGCGCAGCGCGGCGAAGTGCACGGCGTCGAACAGGCCGGGCACCGCCAGCATGGTCCGGAACACGCGCTCGCCCGCCGAGCCGCCCCGCCGCCCGAGCAGCCGCATCGCATCCAGCGTGTCCGTGCGGTAGCCGCGATGCTCCAGCACGCCGCCGCAGGCCGCCGCGAGCGTGTCATGTCCCATCCCGATCGACCCCGAGACCAGCAGCGCGCTGTGTTCCCTGCGCGCGCTGTGGTCCGGCTGGCCGGGAGTCATGACGAGGGGGCGGCCGTCGCGTCGAGCCAGTCCAGGTACCGGCGGACCCCGGCCGAGAACGGCGTGACCGGCGCCCAGTCCAGCAGCTCCTTGGCCCGGCTGCCGGAGATGGCGGCCCCGGCGTAGTCCGCGGCCCGGGCCGGCACGTACTCGACCGGCACCGGGGCGACCAGGTCGCAGACCGTCTCGGCGATCTCCCGGACCGACACCGGCGTGCCGCCCTCCAGCGCCAGCGTCTGGTCGGCCGCAGCCGGGGCCAGGGCGCGGACATGGGCGTCAGCAAGGTCCTCAACGTAGACATAGTTGCGCTGCTGCTCGCCGGTCCCGGCGATGGTGATGGGCATGCCCTGCCGGGCCGAGGCGACGAACCTGGCCACCACCAGAGCATCGCGCATCCGCGGGCCGTACGGGATGCCGTAGCGCAGGATCGTGAAGTGCTGCCCGTACATCTCGCGGTAGCTGTGCATGAGCATCTCGGCGGCCAGCTTGGTCGCGACGTAGACGTGCCCGGCCCGGGACACCTCGACCGGGGCCGCCTCGGTCCGCTCGCCATCGCCGGCCGTGGCCCCGTACACCCACACCGTGCTGGCCAGCAGCACCCGGCCGGTCCCGGCCTGGCGGGCCGCGTCCAGCACCCGCGCGGTGCCCTCGACGTTCAGCCGGACCGCGCGCACCGGGTCGGCCGCCACCTCGTTCACGTCCGCCGCCCCGGCCAGGTGGAAGACTGCCTCGGCGCCAGCCACCGCGTCGGCCAGCGCCCCGGCGTCGAACAGGTCGGCGGCGTGATAGCGGGCGGCCGGATTGCGCCAGGGGCCGCCGACGTCGATGACCGACACCTCATGACCGTCCGCCACCAGGTGGTCCACCACATGCGAGCCGATGAACCCGCAGCCGCCCGTTACCGCGACGTGCATGACCGCACTCCCCCGTCTGTGATCCGACTGTGTCCTGGCCGGCGGCCCGGCCCGGCCTGTCCGGCCCGGCTGGCCCGGTTTCCCCGGTCAGCTGTCATGCCCCGGTGATGGCCCGGTACACCGCGGTGACCGCGGCCACCACCTGCTCCGCCTCGTCGTCGGTCATATCCGAGTGGACCGGCAGGCAGACGTGCCGGGCGCACAGGTCCTCAGCGACCGGCAGCGCCGGGCCCGCGAACCGGGCGAGCACGGGCTGGTGATGCAGCGGGACGTCGTAGACCTCGCCGGCCAGCCGGACGTCATGCAGGTCGGCCAGTTCCTTCTTGAACCGCGCCCGGTCGCAGCCCGGCGGCAGGACCGCGATGTACTTGTAGAAGTTGCTGCGGCAGCCGGGCGGCTCGGCCAGCGCGGCCAGGCCATCCAGGCCGGCCAGCGCGGCGGAGTACCGCGCGGCGACCGCCCGGCGGCGGTCAATCGAGGCGGCCATCCGGCGCAGGTGCACCAGGCCGGTCACGGCGTGCAGCTCACTCATCCGCCAGGCATAGCCCTCCCGGACGTGATGGTTAGCGCCGAAGCTGCCCTTGCCCTGGTCGCGGTAGATCCGGGCCTCGTCCGCCAGAGCCGCCGAGCCGGTGAGGATCATGCCGCCCTCGCCGCAGGTCACGACCTTGGTCGGATAGAACGAGAAGGCCGCGGCAGTCCCGAAGGACCCGGCGAACTGGCCCTGCCAGGTGGCGCCGTGAGCGTGCGCGGCGTCCTCGATGAAGGCGATCCCGGCCTCGGCGCACAGCTGCCGCAGCGCCGCGACGTCGGGCGTGATCAGGCCCCCGATGTGCACCAGCACGACGGCCGCCGTAGCCGGTGTCAGCGCGGCGGCCACCGTGTCCGGGCTCAGCGCGAAAGTCGCCGGGTCGACGTCGGCGAAGACCGGCCGGCCGCCGGCCCGCAGCACGGCCGCGGCGGTGGCGTAGAAGGTGTTGGCCGGAACGATCACGTCCCGGCCGGCGACTCCGGTCGCGCTCGCTCCGCCGCCGGGCACGGCGTCCGCGGGCGCGGTGTCCGCGGGCCCGGCGCCGGGGGCCGGGACCGCGCGCAGCGCGATCTCCAGCGCCGCCGTCCCGCTGGCCACGGCGACGGCGTGCGCGGGCCCCCTGCCGCTGTCGTGCGCGTGCGCGAAGGACGCCTCAAAGTCGCGGGTGTAGCGGCCGAGCGTCAGCATTCCGCTGTCCAGAATTCCGCTGATAGCCGCCGCGATCTCCGCACGATCGGGCGCGGGAAAGGTAACCCGGGCTGCCTGCACTGCCAATGATGATCCCCCATTCCGGAAATCGCGGACGCAGCCCGCCCAGACCACCGCGATCCAGGTCAGCCGGTCTTCTGCCGCGAGCCGCTGAACACGGACATGATCCCGGGAATGCGCGGCCGCCGCCGCGCACCCGGCCGCGTGTCCTCTATCAATCGGCGTGCTGGACCCGATAGCACCGAGCACTATTCAGTAATGTAACCGCAATGGGGCGCAGTTACATCTGGCTGCCGGCGGCGGCGGGCGCGGCACTGGCCGCGGCCCAGGCCGGGCCGGGCCTGACCGGGCTCGGGCCGGTCCGGCGGGCCCTGTTTCCCCGGCTGTCCGGGCAGGGCGACCCCGGCCACGTGGCACTGACCTTTGACGACGGCCCCGACCCGGCCAGCACGCCCGGTTTCGCCGCGCTGCTGGCCGACCGCGGGATAACCGCCACGTTCTTCCTGCTCGGCCAGATGGCGGCCCGGGCGCCCGGCCTGGCGGCCGACCTGGCCGCGGCCGGCCACGAGATTGGCGTGCATGGCTGGGCCCACCGCTACCTGACGCTGCGCGGCCCGCGGGCGGTATCCGACGATCTGCGCCGCGCTACCGAGGTCATCGCCAGCGCGACGGGCACCTGGCCGCGGCTCTTCCGGCCGCCGTACGGGGTGCTGAGCGGGCCGGGACTGATCGCCGCCCGCAGGCTCGGCCTGCGGCCCGTGCTGTGGGGCGCCTGGGGCCGGGAGTGGGCCCCGGCTGCTACTCCCGGCTCGGTCTGCGCCAGCCTGGCCAGCCAGCTGCGCGGCGGGGTCACGGTGCTGCTGCATGACTCGGACTGCACGTCCCCGCCGGGCTCGGCGAGGGCCGCCCTCGGCGCGCTGCCCTGGCTGCTGGCGGAATGCGAGAGCCGGGGGCTGGCCGTGGGGCCGCTAGGCGACCACGGCCAGGCCCCCGGCTCGCTCAGCCCGGAGACTTCCCTGTGTCAGCTGCGCGCGCGTCGCGGGCGGCCGACCGAGCCGACCAGGCCGGTCAGGCCGTAGGTCGCGGCGCCATGCCACAGCGCGGTCCACAGGCTGCCGAACAGCCCGCCATCGACGACTATGGACAGGGCGAATACGACGATGGCGCAGGCCGCGCCCGGGAAGGCGGCGAACCGCCACGGGTTGCGCTGCGCCCACAGCAGCGCCCGGCTGTGCTTGGCGCGCAGCAGCGCGCCCGCCCCGGCCACGGCAAAGAAGGCCACGGCCCCGAGCGCCAGCGGGCTGGCGATGGCCAGGTGGAAGGCCAGGGCGTGCAGGACGATGTCGGCACCGGCGACGGCCACGCCCGCGGCACCCGCCAGAGCCCACGGCGCCTCCGAGAAAACCGCCCCGGACACGGCCATCTCGTCGCGCCGGGTCAGCCCCTGGCCTGACTCAGAACGGCCCTGCTCATATCCCGTCCGCGCAGAGTTGCGGGTTGGTGTCGACATCATGACTCCCCTAGGCTTCGAGGTTCAACGTAAGTCAAGATATATCTCCTGTCCGTCGTTGACAAGATATATCTTCTTAGCCGGGATCCCACCCGGCTGACGGCTCGCCGGGAGCGAGCCGGGAGAATCGTCGGCAGGCCGGTCCGGCCAGGCGGCGGTCTGCCGTCGGCTGCTGGCGGGCACGGTCCCGCGGCGTGTGAGATAGACCACAAGAGAGGTTCCTCAGAGGACGTTCAGCTCACGCACAGGTAGATAGCTCTTACTAGGAGGGCTGCTCTCTGCCGTTTCGCACCCGCCGCCGCCGCATGCCCGGAGCGCTGGGCCGCCGGGACGGTACTAGGGGCGCGGGCAAAAGGAACCTAGGCTGGCACTGGCAGAGGTGATGAGGATGCAAGACGAGCAGGGCGGCGACAATCAGCAGCCGCGATACGGCGGATTCTGGCCGGCGGGCGCCGAAGGTGACGGCCACGAGGACGCCGCACCGGGCAGCGCCGCAGCGGACGGCACCACGGGCAGCGGTTTGACCAGCGGCGACGCAGCCGGGACCAGTGCCGCCGGCCAGCCAGGAGCCGGCCAGGCGGGAACCGGCCAGCCAGGAGCCGGCCCGGCTGCTGAGGGCACCGCAGGGAGCATGTCCGCCGGCACCAGTGCCGCCGGCGACCGTGCGCCCGGCGCCGGCGTCCCCGGCGGCGACGCCGCGCCTACCGTTCCGGGCGCCGTGCCCGGCGGTTACGGCTTCGGGCCGCCCGGCCAGGGCGGCGGGTACTCCCCGTCTGGCCAGCACCCGCCCGCGGGCGCGCACGGCCAGCCCGGCTACGGCTACGGCCCGGGCCAGGGCGGCTACGGCTACGGGCAGCCCGGCAGCTACGGCCAGGGCGGCGGGCCCGGCCAGCCGGGCAGCTACGGCCAGGGCGGCTATCCGCCGGGCGGCGGCTACGGCCAGCCCGGGACCTACAGCCAGGGTGCTTACGGACAGCCCGGCAGCTACGGCCAGGGCGGCGGCTACGGGCCGCAGGGCGGCTACGGCCAGCCCGGCGCGGGCGGCGGCTACGGCCAGCAGGGCGGCTACGGCCAGGGCGGCGGCTACGGCCAGCCTGGCGGCTACCAGTCCGGTGGTTACGGCGCGGGCGGATTCGGGCCGCCGGCGGACTACATCCAGCAGCAGCCGCCGCCCCGGCGCCGGCTCACCGGCGTCGTCGCCTACATCGCGGTCGCCGCGGTCGCTGCTGCCGCCGGCGCGGGCACCGTCCTGCTCGCCGACCACTTCGGCCAGGGCAGCGGGCAGCCGTCAGCCAGCCAGCAGGGCAACAGCCAGGGCAATTCAGGGTTCCCTGGCCAGAGTCCCGGCTCGCGGGTCAGCAGCGCCACGGAGCAGGCCGTCTACAACGCCGTCCAGCCGGGCATCGTCGACATCACCAGCAACCTGCAGTACCAGGGCGGCACGGCCGCCGCGACGGGCATGGTGATCAGCAGCTCGGGCCTGATCCTGACCAACAATCACGTCATCAACGGCACCACCGGGCTGACTGCGCGGGTGATGGCAACCGGGAAGCGCTACAAGGCCACGTTCCTGGGCTACGACAAGGCCGACGACGTGGCCGTGCTCCAGTTGCAGCACGCCTCCGGGCTGCGCACCATACCGATCGGCAACTCGGCCCGGGTCAAGCTCGGCGACGGGGTCGTCGCGCTCGGCAACGCCGGCGGCAGCGGCCAGACCACCACGGTCACCGGCAGCATCACCGGGCTGCACCAGACCATCACCGCCAGCGATGACGGCAGCTCCGCCAGCGAGAAGCTCACCGACATGCTGCGGACCAACGCCGATATCGTGCCGGGCGACTCGGGCGGGCCGCTGGCCAGCACCGACGGCAAGGTCATCGGGATGGACACCGCCGCCGCGACCGGCTCGTTCGGAACCGGGCAGCAGGATGTCGGGTTCGCCATCCCGATCAACCGGGCCATGAAGATCGCGCAGCAGATCATCCACGGCCAGGCTGGCGGCTCGGTGACGCTGGGCTCGTCGGGCTTCCTCGGCGTGCTGGTCCCGGACGGCAAGGCCAGCCAGGCCGCCGACCCGGCCGAGCAGCGCCGCCTGCAGATCCAGAGCGAGCAGAGCGGCTCCAGCGGCGGCCTGGGCATCCCGCGGGCGGGCTCCCAGTGCGTGCCGAACTCGCTGGATGTCGGCATCCCGGCCAAGGTGGCCCCGGTAAGCTCGGGCGCGCTCATCCTCGGTGACCTGTGCGGCACGCCGTCGGCGACGGCCGGCATTATCGCCGGGGATGTCATCACCTCGGTCAACGGCCATGCGGTCAGCACGCCCTCCTCGCTGACCGGCGTCATGCAGAACTACCGGCCCGGCGCCAAGATCAGCGTCACCTGGTCCAAGCCGTCCGGCAAGAAGGTCACCAAGACCCTGACGCTGGGCGTGAAGCCGCCGCAGTAGAACGGGCGCCAGGCCCGCCGGGCCAGCACGGAGCCGGGACCGCCGCCAGGCGGTCCCGGCTCCGCTGTCCGGGCTGCTATCCGGGGAGTCATCCGCCGGGCCGGGCGCCGGCGGGCGGCCCGGCATCCTTGCTAGGCCAGGTCGAACTCGCCGTCCTGAACCCCGGCCGTGAACGCACGCCACTCGTCGGGCGTGAAGATCAGCACCGGCCCCTCGGGCTCGCGGCTGTCGCGCATGGCGATGACCTGCTCGCTGCCCTCTTTGGAGCCGGGAACAAAGGCGATCTCCACGCTGGCCTCGTCGGCCTCGCCCGTGCCGGCGCTGCGCCAGACGGCGCTGGTGAGATCCATGCCTGCCTGTCCTTCCCGCGCGATTCCGGTGCCGGATGGCGCCGGCTGGGCTTCAGTATCCCGCTTGCAGCGGCTCCGGCTGGACCGCTCGTGCAATCTCACCGCGATCTCGCAGCAGTCGCCCGGGGCCGCCATCCGCCGCGGCCGGACGCCCGGGCCAGCCCGGCCGCCGCCAGCCCGGCCCGGGCCAGGCCGGCCGGGGTCCGCGGCGGCGCTAGCCGCCTTCGGCCACCGGAGCGAAGACCGAGATGGCTACCGCCATGGTCACCGGCACCCGCGCGGGCAGCTGCCCGATCCGCCCGGCCAGCGCCGCCGGATCGGCATGCCAGGCGCTGGGACCCATGGCGACGGCAGCCGCCACGCCCGCCTGGTCCAGGTGCAGGCTTGTCTCGTACTCGTGCCGCTCCTGCCGCGCGAAGCAGCCGCGGAGGGTGGCCGCCAGCCGCTCGTCCTTGCGCGGATCGACGGCCAGCAGGCCGAGCGGCCCGGCCAGCTCCCCCAGGTGCCGGGGACCGGGGGTGACGACCAGCAGCCGGCCTCGCGGGCTCAGGATGCGGCACAGCTCAGGACCGGAGCGCGGCGCGAACACATTGACCACCACGGCGGCCGCGCCGTCCGCGACCGGCAGGCGGCGCCAGGCGTCGGCCGCGACGGCGCCGATGCGCGGGTGGGCGCGAGCGGCCCGGCGCAGCGCGAACCGGGAGACGTCCAGGGCCAGCCCGGGCCGGCCGGGCAGCTGGCCGAGCACCGCGGCCAGGTAGTACCCGGGGCCCGCGCCGATATCGGCGGCGCAGCCCGGCACGTCAGCGGCAGCCGCGGCGGCCAGCCGCGCCAGCTCCCCGGCGAGCCCGGCGTAGTGGCCGGCGTTCAGGAAACTGGCCCGGGCGGCCACCATGGCCGCGGTGTCTCCGGCGGGCGGGCGGCGGCCGGGCGGCAGCAGGCTGACATAGCCCTGCCGGGCGATGTCAAAGGCATGGCCGGCCGCGCACCGCAGGGCCGGCCCGGCCCGGCGCAGGGCCGCCTGGCACTGCGGGCACCGCAGGTACGGCAGGACATCGTCCAGCATGACCGGTCAGCCCCGGCGGCTTGCCGAGTGCACGGCCGGCTAGGACGCCAGCCAGGCGCGCATCCGGGACTCGCACTGCTCGATCTGCGCCAGCGCCACGTGCTCGTGCCGCGCGTGCGCGACGAGCGGGTCACCCGGCCCGTAGTTGACCGCCGGGATCCCCAGGGCGTCGAACCGGGCCACGTCGGTCCAGCCGAACTTGGCCCGCGGCGTGCCGCCCACCGCCGCCGCGAACGCGGCCGCCGCCGGGCGGTCCAGGCCCGGCCGGGCCCCGCTCGCGGCATCGGTGACGCGCACCGGGAAGCCGTCGAATACCTCGCGCAGGTGCTCGGCCGCCTGGCCGGCATCCCGGTCGGGGGCGAACCGGTAGTTGACGGTCACCACGCACTCGTCGGGGATCACATTGCCGGCGACGCCACCGCTGATCCCGACGGCGTTCAGGCCCTCGCGGAACCGCAGCCCGTCCACCTCCGGCTGGCGCGGCTCATAGCGCCGCAGGATCTCTAGCACCGGGCCGGCGTCGTGGATGGCGTTGCGGCCCATCCAGCTGCGGGCACTGTGCGCCCGCTCCCCGGCCAGCGCGATCTCGGCCCGCATGGTGCCCTGGCAGCCGCCCTCGACCAGGGCGCCGGTCGGCTCCATCAGCACGGCGAAGTCGGCGGCCAGCAGCTCCGGGCGATTGCGGCTGAGCCGGAGCAGCCCGTTGCGCTCCGCCTCGACCTCCTCGCAGTCATAGAACACATACGTCACGTCCCGCGACGGCTCGGGCAGCCCGGCGGCCAGCCGCAGCGCGACCGCAACCCCCGACTTCATGTCGCAGCTGCCGAGGCCGTACAGCACCGGGCCGGTTCCGTCCGGGCCCGGCTCCAGCCGGGACGGCAGGTTGCCCGCCTCGGGCACCGTGTCAATATGCCCCGCGATGGCTACCCGCTCGGCCCGGCCCAGTTCCGTCCTGGCCACCAGGGCGCTGCCGTCCCGGTGCACCGTCAGGTGCGGCAGCCCGGCCAGGGCCCCGGCGATCAGGTCGGCCAGCGGCTGCTCGGCGCCGCTGACCGACGGCACGTCCACGAGCTGGGCCGTCAGCTCCGCCGCAGTCACGTCGAGATCAAGCTTCACCCGCCGCAGCATAGCCCGGCCCGCCTGGCCCGGCCGGGCGGCGTGAGCCTGCGCGCACCGGGCAGCCGGGCAGGCCAGCGCGGCACCCGGCCGGAGATCCTGATAATTTCCCAGTTCACCAATGCCGATCCGGCGACGCCGCACACGGCAGGGACGAGGTGCCATGTTCCACGTCGATTCCGAGGTCGGGCGGCTGCGACAGGTCATCCTGCACCGTCCCGACCTGGAGCTCAAGCGACTGACCCCGGACAACGCCGCCGACCTGCTCTTCGATGACCTGCTGTGGGTCAGCGAGGCCCAGGCCGAGCATGACGCGTTCGCCGAGGCGCTGCGCCAGCGCGGCGTGATCGTGCATTACTACGCCGAGCTGCTGGCGCAGACCCTGGACATCAGCGCGGCCCGCGATTACGTGCTCGGCAAGGTCCTGGACCCGCGCGGGCACGGCCCGCTCGCGGTCGACACGCTGCGCGACACGCTGGCCGGGCTGGACTCCGACGCCCTGACCCGGTTTCTGATCGGCGGCATCACCAAGCGGGAGTTCCTGGAGCTGGGCTCGGCGCCGCGCAGCATCGCGTTCCACTCCCTGGACATCGACGGCTTCGTGCTCGCCCCGCTGCCCAACCTGCTCTACCAGCGCGACACCTCGTGCTGGATCTACGGCGGGGTGTCCATCAATGCCATGCGCCGCCGGGCCCGGATGCGCGAGACCATCAGCGACGAGGCCATGTACCGGTGGCATCCGCTGTTCGCCGCGGAGCGGTTCGAGGTCTGGTATCACGGCGCGGATGCCGCCCCGGCCACCATCGAGGGCGGCGACGTCCTGGTGCTCGGCAACGGGTCGGTGCTGGTCGGGATGAGCGAGCGGACGCAGCCGCCCGCGGTGGAGATGCTGGCCCACCGGCTGTTCTCGGCCGGCGCCGCGGAGCGGGTGCTGGCCGTCGACATGCCCAAGGCCCGGGCCTTCATGCACCTGGACACCGTGCTGACCATGGCTGACTACGGGGTCTTCATCAAGTACGCCGGGATGGGGATGCTGCCGTCCTACACGATCGAGCCGGGCATCAGCGCGCGCGAGCTCAAGGTCACTGATCACCCGCCGGAGCAGATGCACGACGCGATCGCGGCGGCCGTGGGCCGGCCGGAGATCACCGTGCTCACCGCCACCCAGGATGTCCGCTCGGCCAAGCGCGAGCAGTGGGATGACGGGTGCAATGTGCTGGCCCTGGCGCCGGGCGTGGTGGTGGCCTACGAGCGGAACGTGACCACGAACACCTTCCTGCGCGAGCACGGCCTGGAGGTCATCACGATCCGCGGCAGCGAGCTGGGCCGGGGCCGCGGCGGGCCGCGGTGCATGACCTGTCCCGTGGAGCGCGACGCCTGACGGCGGGCTCAGCTGACGGGCCGGGCTGACCGGCTCAGCTGACGGGCTCAGCCGCCGCGCTGCCGCCGGCATGCCGGGACAGCGGCCGCGCGGCCGCGGTCAGCGCGGCCAGGATGACCGCCACCGACGGACGCCGGACGCCCGACTCGCGGGCCACTGCGTACACGTGCCGGGCCGGGCTGCGGCCGGGCAGCTCGCGCACCGCCACCCGGCCCTCCCCGGCCGCCAGCGTCAGCCGGGGCAGCACGGCGATGCCGATGCCGCGCGCGACCAGGCTGAGGATCGTGGCCAGTCCCTCGAACTCCGATGGCGCTGACGTGGCCCCGCCCGCGCCGGCCAGCACCCGGTCCACGGCCCGCCGGGACGGCTCGCCCCCGGGCGGGGCCAGCCACGGCTCATCGCGCAGCCGCCGCAGCGCCACCGGCTGCGACAGATCGGCGGCCCAGTGCCGCCGCGGTACCACCAGGACCAGCGGATCGCGCACCAGCGGGGCGAACCGCAGCCCGCCCGCGGGAGCCGACGGCGGGCTGCCCGTCCAGTCATCCACCAGGGCGACATCGAGCTGCCCGGCCCGGACCTGGCGCATCCCCTCGCTGCCGGGCACCTGGCGCAGCAGCAGGCTCAGGCCCGGATGCGCCCGGACGGTCCTGGTCAGCGCGGGGGCGAAGGCCACCGCGGCGGTCGGGAAGGCGGAGATGGCGACCCGGCCCACCGGCTCGCGGTCCGACAGGTCCGCCTCGGCGGCCTCGATCAGGGTCAGGATCTCGCCGGCCCGGGCCGCCAGCCGGCGCCCCGCGTCGGTCAGCTCGGCGGACCGGGCGCTGCGGTCCAGCAGCGCGGCGCCTGCCTCTCGCTCCAGAGCGGTGAGCTGCTGAGACACCGCTGACGGGGTATAGCCCAGGGCCGCTGCGGTGGCGGCAATGGTGCCGCGCTCGGCGAACTCGCGGAGCAGCCGGAGCCGGTGCGTGTCGAGCATAAGCCCAGCTTATTCTCTGCTTCAGATTTCTGCGCTTGCCCTGATGCTTAACTGCGTACATCCTGGTCAGAGCCCTTGCAAGGCTGCCAGATCAGTCGAAGCGTCCCTCCGACGACGCACCTGCATCCACCCCGCAGCTAGGAGTTCCCGCATGCCCTGGGCCGGGCCGGTCACCCCGATCGCACCTCCAGCACCCCTGTCGGCGCGCCGCGCCGGCGTCCCCGTGTCCGCCACCCTCGCGGCCAACGAGATCCTGGCCGGCCGCCGGCTGCTGGGCCAGCCGGTCCTGCCGCTGGCCTTCGGCGAGGCCGGGATCCCCGTGCATCCCCTGCTCCGCGCGGAGCTGGCCGCGGCCGCCTGCCACGGCGGCTACGGGCCCGTGGCCGGCCTCCCGGCCCTGCGCGCCGCCGTCGCCGGCTACTGGACTCGCCGCGGCCTGCCCACCAGCCCGGACGCCGTCGTCGCCGGGCCGGGCAGCAAGCCGCTGCTGTTCGCCGCGCTGCTGGCCATCGGCACCGACGTGGCTGTGCCACGGCCCAGCTGGGTCAGCTACGCGGCCCAGGCCCGGCTGGCCGGGCTCGAGCCCCGCTTCGTCCCGGCCGCGCCCGGCGAGGGCGGCGTGTGCGACCCCCGCGCCCTGGAGGAGGCCGTGCTGGCCGCCGCGCGGGCCGGCCGTCCCATCCGCTCCGTCATCGCGACGCTGCCCGACAATCCGACCGGCACGCTGGCCAGCCCGCAGGTCGTCCGCGAGCTGTGCGCGGTGGCCGAGCGGCACGACCTGATCATCATCTCCGACGAGATCTACCGCGACCTGGTGCATGACCCCGCCACCCCGTTCCTGTCCCCGGCCGCCGTCGCGCCCGGCCGCACGGTGGTGACCACGGCGCTGAGCAAGAGCCTGGCCCTGGGCGGCTGGCGGATCGGCGCGGCCCGGCTCCCCGACGGCCCGCTCGGCCAGTCCATCACCGAGCGGCTGCGCGGCGTGGGCAGTGAGATCTGGTCGGCCCCGGCCGTGCCGGTCCAGCACGCCGCGGCGGTCGGCTTCAGCGAGCCCCCGGAACTAGCGCAGCGAGTCGCCCGCAGCCGGTCCCTGCATGCCGCGGTGGCCCGGGCGATCGCCGGCCGGTGCGCGGCGGCCGGGCTGAGCGTGCCGCCGCCGCAGGCCGCGTTCTACGTATACCCGGACTTCGCGCCCTGGCGTGAGCCGCTGGCCCGGCGCGGCATCACCACCGGCGAGGAACTGTCCCGGCACCTGGTCGAGCGGTACGGCGCCGGCTCCCTGCCCGCCAGCGCGTTCGGGGAGGAGCCCGAAGCGCTGCGGCTGCGGCTGGCCACCGGCCTGCTGTACGGGGACACCGACGAGCAGCGGCAGGCCGCGCTGGACTCCGCCGACCCGCTGCGGCTGCCGTGGATCGCGGCCGCGCTGACTGCGTTCGAGGACATGCTGGGCGACCTCAGTCCCTGACCGCGAGCCGCCCGCGGACGCGCCGGGCGGGCGGATTGGCCCGCGGACCCCCGCGGGGGCTGGCCCTGCTCAGCTCCCGCGGGCCCGCGGCGGGCAGCGGAACTTCTGCCGGACGGCCAGCCGCCGCCTGACGGCGGCTGGCGCTAGAGGGGCAGCAGGTCGGGCCGCTTGGCGGTCATGGCGTCGCCGCTGGAGGCACCAGTGAGGCGGCGCCGGACCCACGGCACGGCATAGGTCCGGGCCCACTGCGCGTCGGCCCGTCGCTGCGCCAGCCAGCGCCCGGCGGGCGGCGCCGCCACCGGTGCCCGCCAGTCGCCCTCGGCGGGCACGCCGAGCACCTCGCTGACCCGCAGCGCCACCCGCCGGTGCCCCTCCGGGCCCAGGTGCAGCCGGTCCTGCGACCACAGCGCCGGATCACGCAGGACCTTCATGGCCCACAGGTCGGCCAGCAGGCAGTCGTAGCGGGCCGCGATGATCCGCAGGTGCGCGTTATAGGCCGCTACCCTGCCGCGGATCAGCCGGATCAGCGGGAAGGTGGCGGGATTGAAGCCGGTGAACACCAGGACCCGGCCGGCCGCCGCGGTGAGCTCCGCGACCGCGTCAGCGAATGGCTGGGCCAGGGCGTCCGGGTCGGCACCGGGCCGCAGCAGGTCGTTGCCGCCGGCCGCGATGCTGACCAGGTCGGGTCGCATCGCCACCGCGGCGGGCACCTGCTCGCTGATCACCTCGCCCAGCAGCTTGCCGCGGACGGCGAGATTGGCATAACGGAGGCCGGGGTTACTGCCGGCCAGCTGGCCGGCCACCCGGTCGGCCCAGCCCCGGCAGCCGCCGCCGGCCCGCGGGTCGCCGACGCCCTCACTGAAGCTGTCGCCCAGAGCGACGAAGCTGCTTATCGCCCGGCCCGGCGACTCCCCCACCTTGTCCAGCACCTCCCGAGCCGTCCGGCGCTGTGACCCCGGCGGCGGACAGATCACGCATTTCCGCATTCGAGGGTAACCCGGCTCGCGCGGGCTACCGGAGCCGGCCGCCCGTGCGCGCGGCGGACCGGGCCCGGCCCGCACGGGGCCGCCCGGCACGGTGGCTGACCGGGGCGGAGCGCGCCGCGGGGCGGGCGTGCCCGGTCACCGCCGGGAGACCGGCCGTCGTCGCGGCGTAGTCCGCGGACGGCTCGGCTACCAGCGGCGAGCGCGGCGAGGGCACGCTCAGCGCGATCACGGTGGCAGGCTCGCCGGCCACCGCGGCGGGGCCGGCAGCGAACGCGGGCCGGGGCAGCGGCGCGAGGCCGGGCTGCGGGGCGGGCACGAGCCGGCCGGGGGTGGCCGGCTGCGGGCGGGCCTCGTCCTGCCGCCGGGTCTTCTCCCAGCCGTGCGCCCCGGTAATCAGCCGGTAGACCGCACGCCAGCAGGCCGCGTAGGTGACGTAGTTGCCCAGCAGCAGCAGGTGCCCGATGAAGAAGGCGCGCACGTAGCCGACCTTGCGCTCCTGCCGCCCGTACAGGAAGCCGGCCATGTAGATGGGCAGGCAGGACAGCGTGTACCAGAACACCAGCGTGGCGATCTTCTGGGTCAGGGTCGCCCCCAGGCCGGGGCTGGAGACCCAGCCCAGCACCCACAGCAGCATGATCAGCAGGTTGTAGTTGAAGATGATCGACCACGGCAGCACCAGCGCCCACGGCACCATCAGGTAGACGGTCAGCTCGAGCATGGCCAGGTGCGACAGCTGCCGCGAGGTCCACAGCTCACGCAGCCAGCGCACCGCCTGCATGTGCCCCTGGTACCAGCGGGTGCGCTGGTTGACCAGCGCACGCAGGCTGTCGACGCCCTGCTGGGACACGTAAGCCTCCGGCGTGGAGGTCAGCCGCCAGCCCTTGGCCGCCAGGGCCAGCGCCAGGTCCAGGTCCTCGGTGAGCTGGGCCTGCCACGGGGCCGGGCTCATCTCCAGCAGCGCCGCCAGGCGGGTGAACTGCCCGTTGCCGCCGAGGCTGACCGTGCCCGACGCGATCCGGCCGAGCTGGGCGACAGCGCACACGCCCCAGAACTCCAGGTCCTGCATGATCGTCAGCAGCGAGTGCCGGTTGCGGATCTGCACCGGCAGCTGGACCCCGCCGACCTGCTGATCGGTGAACAGCGGCAGCACCGCGTCCAGCGCATCGGGGGACAGCCGCCCGTCGGCGTCCATCACGCAGACCGTGATCCGCGATGCCGGGATGCCGCGCAGCCCGGAGTCGTGCAGCACCCGGGCGAAGCCGGCGTTCAGCGCCGGGCCCTTGCCCAGCTGGGCGTCGGGCAGCTCGCGGCGGACCACCATCACCCGGTCGGCGTCGACGGCCGCGGCCAGCTCGCCGGTCCGGTCGTCGGAAGCATCGTCGACGACCACGACCAGGGCCCGGGAGTCGGCCAGCAGGCTGCGCACCGTGTCACCGATGACGAGTCCCTCGTTCATGCACGGCACGATGAAGTAGACGACGCAGTCCCCGGATTCGACCACCACGCTGGCCCGGGCGGGCGGCGCATCGGCGGTGTCCAGGCGGGTGCGCAGCCGGCCCAGCCGGGCGGCGACCGAGGCGGTCAGCTCCTCAGTCGGGCCGGACCTGGCCCGGCCCCGGATCCGGGCGCCGGCCCTGGCCCCGGTACGGGCCAGCCGGCCTGCCCGGCCCCGGCCGGCCGGCCGCTGTGCCCGCGCGGCCTTACGGGCCCGGTGCATGATCCGCAGGCCCGCGCCGACGGTGGCGACGTAATACGTTAGCCCGAGTGATACAAGAAACAATTCAAGGGCGCCTGCTAGCACCGGTTACTCCCTTGCCTGACCGATCCGGAAAACAAGTCGCTGAAGGCCCGCCCGGAAATCCGGCGGCCGGGCTATCTCCTGGATCGGGAGAAATGAGCAACCCGCAGAAATAGCAGGCCCCCGATAATAAGCGCCCCCGCGAGCAAGCCGAAGCCGATCATGTTAAAACCGGTGATCGGAAGAATTCCAATGGGCGGTGGATACACAGCTGACCCCCGTACGCTGCTGATGCTGGACCAAGACTAACGACGCGACGATGGCAGTCCAGCAGCGCGCAGCGCGCGCCGCGGATATTCTCTCGATAGTGACTCAGGCCCGGCAACGAGAGAGCACTTGATGATCCCGAATGGCAATTCAGGACAGATTGCGGTCGTGGTCGGTACACGCCCTGAGATTGTCAAGCTTGCCCCGCTTGTCCGCTTACTTGATTCCGATGCCACCCTGATCCATACATGCCAGCATGAGGACGAAGAATTGTCCGGCGTGTTCCTGGCCGCAGCCGGGCTGACCCAGGCCCGCGCCTTATCGGGGATCTGCGGCCAGCCCCGGCACGCGCAGGTCGGCCGGATCATCGAGCAGCTCGGCGGACTGCTGGACGCCACCGGGCCGGCCGCCGTCGTCGTGCAGGGCGACACCAACACGGCCTCGGCCGGCGCCCAGGCCGCCAGCTACGCCGGCATCCCCGTTATCCACGTGGAAGCCGGCCTGCGGTCGTTCGACCGGGCCATGCCCGAGGAGATCAACCGGTGCGTGGCCGGCGTGCTGGCCGACCTGCACTGCGCGCCGACCCGGCAGGCCGTGGCCAACCTGCAGGCCGAAGGCGTGCCCGCCGCGCGCATCGCGCTGACCGGCAACACGATCGTGGAGGCCACCCGGCAGATGCTGCCGCCGGCCGGGGCGGCCCGGCAGATCGCCGCCGGGCTGGGAGTCGAGCCGGATGGTTACGTCCTGGCCACCATCCACCGGCCGGAGAACACCGACGACCCGGCCCGGCTGGAGGCCATCCTCAGCGAGCTGGCCAAGCTCGGCCTGCCGGTCCTGCTGCCGCTGCACCCGCGGACCCGGAAGGCCGCGCTAGCCCATGGCCTCAGCGCGGCCCTGGACCGGCTGCGAGTCATCCCGCCCGCCGATCACCGGATGTTCCTGGGGCTGGCCAGCCTGGCCCGGCTGCTGGTATCCGACTCGGGCGGCGTCCAGGAGGAGTGCACCGTGCTCAAGCGGCCGCTGATCGTGGTACGCAATTCCACCGAGCGGCCCGAGTCGGTCACCGCCGGATTCGCTCACCTGGTCCGGCCCGGGCCCGCGATCGGCGAGCTGGGCCGGGAGCTGATCAGCGACGCCGGGCTGGCCGCCCGGCTGGCGGCCATCGACTGCCCGTTCGGGGACGGGCTTGCTAGTGAGCGAATCGCCGCGCGCGCCCGGGAGTTCCTCGCCTGACCGCGATCAGTACGTACATCACCAGGGTGGCCGAGCCGCCGAAAATCGTGATGAGCGAGCCGACCAGGGTGTGCCCCCAGTAAAAGCCGCCGTTGAACCCCATGTGCAGCACGAACATGATGATGGCCAGGATGCGCAGCTGATTGACCACCAGCAGCATGGCAATGGCGATGGCGCAGGCGACCAGTGGTCGCACGGTCGAGGACCGGCGCCAGACCAGGAACGCGGTGGCAATCAGGAATGGCGTCATCATCAGCACGACCGTGCAGGCCGGAGTGATCTGCAGGCCCATCTCATGATGCGGCGCCACGGTGAACCAGAAGGTCGGCGTGTGCGGGATCGGACCGGCCGGCATCGATGTCACCAACGCCACGACGTGGCTGGCCAGCGTCGCCTCGAAGCCGCGGAACAGGAAATTCTCCCGGACGGCGGTGGCGGCCAGCAGGACACACGAGAGGCAGGCGATCAGCCGCCCGATGATGGCCGCCTGGAAAGCCGTTCCGCGGCGGGCCCCGCGGTGCCCGCCGCGGCTGCGCGACGCAGCCCGGCCCGGCCGGCGCGGCAGGGCGCCAGCGGTCATCGGGCTGCCGCCCGTCGCGGCGCCGGGACCCGCGGCGCCGGGACCTGCGGCACCGGCCGTAGCTGGCCGGGTATCGCGGCGGTCCCGACGGCCAGTGCGACCGCGTGCGCCCGGTCGCGGGCGCCGAGCTTGCGGAAGATGGCCTTGACATGGCTCTTCACGGTGTCCTCCGAGATGCACAGCCGGTCAGCGATGGTCTTGTTGTCCAGGCCGCCGAGCACCTCGCCGAGCACCTCGCGCTCGCGGCGGCTCAGCCCGAACTCGTCGGTCGGGTCGGTCCGCCGGCCCCCGCCGCGCGACCGGCCGAGCCGCTGATCCAGGACCTGCAGGCCCGCTGCGACCTCCTGCAGGTAGAGGACGAGATCCTCGGGCGCGGAGTCCTTCAGCAGGAAGCCGTGCGCCCCGGCGGCCAGCGCCGACTGGGCCAGCAGCGGCTCGTCCCGGCCGGTCAGGATGACCACGCCGGTAGCCGGGCTGACCTGGCGGACCCACCGGCATAGTCCGATGCCGCTCTCCCCGGCGATGTCAGCGTCACAGATCAGCAGGTCCGGGCGGATCCGCCGGACGAGCTGCTCGCCGGCGCCGACACTGCGCGCCGAGGCGACCAGCGAGTAGCCGGGCGCCGTCGACAGCAGGGCCCGGATCGCGAAGTGCATGAGCTCGGCCTCGTCGACGGCCACGGTCCGGACCAGGCCGGCAGGTAAGGGCTGGCCGCCACCCGGAGCCCGGCGAGCGAGCGTCGCCGCCCGGCCGTCTCCCGGTATCTTCTCCACCGCTTTCCCCCCGTCGGTGTCGCTGACGCCGTCAACGTATCGAAGTGAACGTCACTGAGCGTGATCTGACACCTCCTACCAGGGGGTGATTTTGCAATCTCATCTCACCCTGACGCGTGATGAGCAGTCAGGACGTCCACGGGGGTGAGGTATGTCGGCCCTACGGTCAGCCCCAATGTAACGCTAAGTGACCGGGTCGGTCGTTCCCTGGCCCGGCGGTACGAAGGGGACTACATGCGACACTCCATGAGACGGGGGCTCGTCCTGGCCGCCCTGGCGGGAACCGCCCTGATCGCCACCGCGCCGGCTGCGTTTGCCCAGACGCAGAGCCCGGAGGCGTTCGGCATCGAGGGCACCGGGCTGCTGGGCATCCTGCCGACGCCGGACGCGACTCTGGCTACCCCGAACCCGGCCGCCGTGCCCTCCGTGGGTATCCCGCTGATTCTCAACGCGACCGGGCTGACGGCTACTGTCACCGCCAACTCGGCGACCGCCACGGTGGGCGGCCTGAACACCACCGGGATCGCCATTCCCCTGCTGGGCGCTATCACGGGCTCGACCATCACCTCGTCCTGCCTGGTCAACGCGAACGGCTCGTTCGTGGAGTCCACGAGCATCACCGGGCTGAACATCGGCGGCACCGCCCTGTCCCCCGGAGCTATCGCCCCGAATACGCCGTTCCTGACCATCCCCGGTGTCGCGACCATCACGCTCAACCAGCAGGTGGGCGGCCCGGTCGCCGGGTCGCAGACAGTAAACGCGATCCACATCGCGCTGCTGACCAGCGCCGAGGAGATCAACCTCGCATCCTCGACCTGCGGCCCGTTCTCGGCCGACACGCCGGTTGCGTCGGGTAAGGGCCTGGCCGTCGGCCTGGGGCTGCTCGGCTCAGTGGGCGTGGGCTACGGCGCGGTGTACACCCGCCGCCGCCGTTCGTCGGTTATCTAGCTGTACCCCCGGCTAGCCGCACTGGCTAGCCGCCACGAACAGGCGGGGCTGCATGCTCGGGGGGTGCAGCCCCGCTTTCGTGCGTCCGGGGACAGCTGCGGCTGATCCCGGGGAGTGAATCTGCACTGCGCGCTCACCCGCAGGGGTGAGCGCGCGGTGCGGCTTCACGCGATGACGGTAGATGCCGGGTGTACCGCCACCGCGTGAAGGAGACGAACGTGCTGCATCGACTCGCCAGCGGCCACATCCGGCGGGGGCTCGCCCTGGCCGCGCTGGCCACGGCGTGTCCGTCGCGCTCGCCCCGGCCGCGCTGGCTCAGGCCACGGTCAGCCCCGAGGCCTTCGGCCTGGACAGCACCCGGGCGACGGTCGTGAGCCCGACACCGCTGGCCAACCCGACCACCCCGGCCCCGGCCAACGTGTCCTCGGTCACGGCGTCGGGCGTGGTCACGGCCACGACGCTGCACGCGGCGGTCAGTACGAACCAGGCCCAGGCCAGCGTCGCCGGCCTGAACACACCGGAATGCTGCTGCCGCTCTTCGGCCCCATCACCACCGGCGGCGCGACGACCGCCTCCTGCCTGGCTAACCGGGTCGGAGACCGTCAACGCCATCGACTTTCAGCCCAGCGGCGGCACCCACACCTACATCGCGTCGGCGACCTGCGGGCCGTGGGCGTCCCCGGTTCCGGTCGCCTCGGGCAAGGGCCTGCTGCTCGGCCTCGGCCTGGTCGGCTCGGTCGGCGTCGGCTACCGCGCCGTCTCCACCCGCCGCCACCGCTGACCGCCGCCTGGCTAAGGTAGCAACCATGAGCGAGCGGGCGCGACAGGCCAGCCGGGCATGAGCGGCGGCGTGAGCTATCCGCGGCCGCCCGTCCCGGCGTTCCTGTTCGACCTGGACGGCACGCTCATCGACAGCGTCTACCAGCACGTGATCGCCTGGCGGGAGGCGCTGTCGGGGGCCGGCATCGACTTGTCGGTGTGGCGCATTCACCGGCGAATCGGGATGAGCGGCGGGCTGTTCATGGCCGCGCTGATCCGGGAGACCGGCATCCGGCTGTCGGCGGCCGACGCCGACGCCCTGCAGGCCGCCCACGCCCGCGAGTACCTGAAGCTGGCCGACTCCGTCCGGCCGCTGCCCGGAGCCGCCGAGCTGCTGGCCACGCTGACCGCCCGGGGCGTGCGCTGGGCCATCGCCACCAGCGGCCGGCGCGCCACCGCCCACCACGCGCTGGACCTGCTGGGCCTGCCGCCGGACGCGCCGATGATCACCCGCGACGTGGTGGCGCACGCCAAGCCCGACCCCGACCTGTTCCTGGCCGCCGCGGCGCTGCTGGAGGCCGACCCCGGCCACTGCTACGTGGTCGGCGACAGCGTCTGGGACCTGCTGGCGGCCCGCCGGGCCGGTGCCATCGGGGTGGGCCTGATGTCAGGTGGCTACGGCCGCGAGGAACTGGAGCGGGCCGGCGCCTACCGCGTCTACTCCGACCCGGCCGACCTGCTGGCCCGGGCCGACGAGCTGGGCGTCCGGGACCCGGACATCTACGGCTGACGCCGTCCGCGGCCCGTCCGCCCGCACTGCTCGTCAGGCCGCCTGACACGTCCGGCTAGCGGTCAGCATCTTCTCGGATCCCTTCGGATCCCCTTCGCCGGCTGCTGCGCGCCCGGCCCGTCAGGCACTGCCCGCATGGGCCCCGTTAGGAGTTCCCCCGCGCCCGCATGGATCGCGCAAGGGCCGGCATCTGACCAGGTCAGCGAGGGCTTAACTAGCTGAGTTACTGATGTGCGCAGCCTTGGAGGCTCCATGCTCGACCTGGCTTACATAGGCCTGACGATCTTGGTCTTCGCCGCGCTTTACCTCCTGGTGAAGGGGGTCGAGCGCTTTGAGCGCTGAGAACCTGATCGGCCTGATCGCCGGCATCTTGCTCACTATCTACCTTTTCCTCGCCCTCATCCTGCCTGAGAGGTTCTGATGAGTTCCGCTCTCGCGGCGTGGCTGCAGGTTGCCCTGCTGGTCGCCGCTCTGGCCGCGTGCTACGTGCCGCTGGGCAACTACATGGCGCGCGTCTTCACCTCCGAGAAGCACTGGCGGGTGGAGACTGGCATCTACAAGATCATCGGGGTCGACCCGGCCGCCGATCAGAAGTGGAGCAACTACCTCCGCAGCATGCTGGCCTTCTCGCTGATCAGCGTGCTGTTCCTGTACGGCCTTGAGCGACTGCAGCACTACCTGCTGCTGTCGCTGGGGATGGCCAACGTGCCGCCCGCCCTGGCCTGGAACACTGCCGCCTCGTTTGTCACTAACACGAACTGGCAGAACTACTCCGGCGAGTCCACCATGGGCTACCTGACCCAGATGGGCGGCCTGGCGGTCCAGAACTTCCTGTCCGCCGCCGTCGGCATCGTCGTCGCGATCGCGCTGGTTCGCGGATTCATCCGGTCCCGGACCGACAAGCTGGGCAACTTCTGGGTCGACCTGACCAGGATTACCGTCCGCTACCTGATTCCGCTGGCAGTAGTCGGCGCGATCATCCTGATGGCGGCAGGCGTCGTCGACAATTTCACCAGCTACCACACCGTGACCACCGTGTCCGGCGCGCACCAGACGATCGTCGGCGGCCCGGTGGCCTCGCAGGAGGTCATCAAGGACGGTGGCAACAACGGCGGCGGCTTCTACAACGCCAACTCCGCCCATCCGTTTGAGAACCCCAACCCGTTCACCAACTGGTTCGAGATCTTCCTGCTGCTGCTCACGGCATTCTGCCTGCCGCGCACCTTCGGCAAGATGGTCGGCGACAACCGGCAGGGCTACGCGCTGGTCGCGGTCATGGCCATCATCTGGCTCGCGGCGGTGGGCGGCATCGCCTTCTTCGAGGCTCAGGGCGCTGGCGTGGCACCGCAGCTCGCGCATGGCGCGATGGAAGGCAAGAACGTCGCGTTCGGCACGCCAGGCTCATCACTGTTCGCGGCGTCGACGACGGTGACATCCACGGGCTCCGTGAACTCGTTCCATGACTCGTTCACCCCGTTCGGCGGCGGCATCGCCCTGTTTGACATTGCCCTGGGGGAGATAGCACCTGGCGGCGTCGGCGCTGGCCTGTACGGCATCCTCGTACTGGCCATCGTCACCGTCTTCGTCGGCGGGCTGATGGTCGGGCGCACCCCGGAGTACCTCGGCAAGAAGATCCGGCCGACGGAGATGAAGTACGCGGCCCTGTACTTCCTGACCCTGCCCGTGATCATCCTCACCGCGGCGGGCTTGTCCATCGCGATGAAGACGCCGCAGGCCTCGATCCTCAACCATGGCCCGCACGGGCTGACCGAGATCATGTACGCGTTCACGTCGATGGCCAACAACAACGGCTCGGCCTTCGCGGGCCTGACCACCAACACCGACTGGTACAACACGGTCGGCGGCATCGTGATGCTGATCGGCCGCTTCGCGCCGGAGATCTTCGCCCTGGGGCTGGCCGGCTCGCTAGCCAGACAGCAACCCGTGCCGGCCAGCGTCGGAACGATGGAGACCCACAAGCCCCTGTTCGTCGGGATGCTCGTCGGCGTCATCCTCGTCCTGGTCGGCCTGACCTACTTCCCCGCACTCGCCCTGGGCCCATTCGCAGAAGGACTGCACTGAGATGTCTGTGACGACAACGCCCGAAGCTTCGGGCGCCGCAGCCACCAAGACGGCCGGCCCTGCGCCGCGCCGGATCGGCGGGGGCCTGCTGGACCCGAGGATGCTGTGGAAATCTACCCCGGATGCGTTCAGGAAGCTGGACCCGCGGGTCCAGCTCAAGAACCCCGTCATGTTCGTGGTCGAGATCGGCGCGGTCCTGACCACCGGCACGGCCATCGCCAGGCCGTCCATCTTCAACTGGACCATCGTGGTCTGGCTGTGGCTGACGGTGCTGTTCGCCAACCTGGCCGAGGCGGTGGCCGAAGGCCGCGGCAAGGCCCAGGCCGAGACGCTGCGTCGGACCAAGCAGGAAACAGTGGCGCGGCGCCTGCTGGGCTGGCAGCCGGGCCAGGCTAGCTCCCGCGAGGAGCCCGTCCCCGGCACCCAGCTCACGCTGGGCGACCACGTCGTGGTCGAGGCCGGCGAGATCATCCCCGGCGACGGCGACGTCGTCGAGGGCGTCGCGTCGGTCGACGAGTCGGCCATTACCGGCGAGTCGGCTCCCGTCATCCGCGAGTCCGGCGGCGACCGGTCGGCCGTCACCGGCGGCACCCGGGTGCTCTCGGACCGGATCGTGGTGCAGATCACGTCCAAGCCGGGCGAGACCTTCATCGACCGGATGATCGCCCTGGTCGAGGGGGCCAAGCGGCAGAAGACACCCAACGAGATCGCGCTGAACATCCTGCTCGCCGCGCTGACAGTGATCTTCATGCTGGCCGTCATCACACTGCAGCCAATGGCGTTTTACTCCCGGGCACCGCAGACGCTAGTCGTCCTGGTCGCCCTGCTGGTCGCGCTGATCCCGACCACGATCGGCGCGCTGCTGTCGGCCATCGGCATCGCGGGCATGGACCGGCTGGTCCAGCGCAACGTGCTAGCCATGTCCGGCCGCGCGGTCGAGGCCGCCGGCGACGTGAACACGCTGCTGCTGGACAAGACCGGCACCATCACCATCGGCAACCGCCAGGCCACCGAGTTCCTCCCGGTGGACGGGGTGCAGGCGGCCGACCTGGCCGACGCGGCTCAGCTCTCCAGCATGGCCGACTACACCCCCGAGGGCCGCTCGATCGTGGTGCTGGCCAAGGACGCCTACGGCCTGCGCGAACGCCACGAGGGCGAGTTGCAGGGCGCGGAGTTCGTGGAGTTCACCGCGCAGACCCGGATGAGCGGCATCGACCTGGCCGACGGCCGGCAGGTGCGCAAGGGCGCGGCGGCCTCGGTCGCGCAGTGGATCCGCGACAACGGCGGGACGCCACCCGACGCGCTGGGCGCCATGGTCGACGGCATCTCGGGGGTCGGCGGCACGCCGCTGGTCGTCGCCGAGCGGACCGGCGGCACGGCCCGGGCGCTGGGCGTGATCTACCTCAAGGACATCGTCAAGGAGGGCATCGCCGAGCGGTTCGCCGAGATGCGCAAGATGGGCATCCGCACGGTCATGATCACCGGTGACAACCCGCTGACGGCCAAGGCCATCGCGGACGAGTCCGGCGTGGATGACTTCCTGGCCGAGGCGACGCCCGAAGACAAGATGGCCCTGATCCGCAAGGAGCAGGAAGGCGGGCGGCTGGTCGCCATGACCGGCGACGGCACCAATGACGCGCCGGCGCTGGCCCAGGCCGACGTCGGGGTGGCCATGAACACCGGCACCTCGGCCGCCAAGGAGGCCGGGAACATGGTGGACCTGGACTCCAACCCGACCAAGCTCATTGAGATCGTGGAGATCGGCAAGCAGCTGCTCATCACCCGCGGCGCGCTGACCACTTTCTCGATTACCAACGACGTGGCCAAGTACTTCGCGATCATTCCCGCGATGTTCGAGGGCGTCATCCCGGGGCTAGCCAAGCTCAACATCCTGGGCCTGCACAGCCCGCTGTCGGCGATCACCTCGGCGATTATCTTCAACGCGCTGATCATCGTCGCGCTGATCCCGCTGGCCCTGCGCGGGGTCCGCTACCGGCCCTCATCGGCAGCGGCCATGCTGCGCCGGAACCTGTGGGTCTACGGCGCGGGCGGCCTGATCATCCCGTTCATCGGGATCAAGATCATCGACCTCATCATCCAGTTCATTCCCGGATTCAGGTGATCCGTTCATGAGTCGTCTTCCGAGCATCGTCCGGCAGCATGTCGCTGCGCTGCGCGGCCTCCTGCTGTTCACGGTGATCTGCGGGATCATCTACCCCGTCGTCATCTTCGGCATCGGCCAGGCCGCGTTCCACCACCAGGTCAACGGCTCGCTGGTGAGCTATCACGGCCGGGTCGTCGGCTCCAGCCTGCTGTGCCAGGAGTTTCTCGGCGCCACGGGCAGTCCGCTGCCGCAGTACTTCCAGCCCCGGCCCTCGAACGCGACGAGCGGCGACAAGAACGACTTCGGCTGCAACCCGCTCTTCTCCGCCGCCTCGAACCTGGGGCCGAACAACCCCGAGCTCGTGCAGCAGATCCGGACGCGGCAGAAGCAGTACGCGGCGTTCAACCACGTGCCCGTCTCGGCCATCCCGCCGGACGCGGTCACGGCGTCGGCCTCCGGCCTGGACCCCTACATCTCGCCGGCGAACGCGGCGCTGCAGGTGAACCGCGTCGCGGCGGAGCGGCACATCAGCCCGGCGCAGGTCCGGGCGCTGGTCCAGGCCAATTCCCGGGGGCGCTCCCTGGGCTTCCTGGGCGAGCCTCGGGTCGACGTCCTGACGCTGAACATCGCGCTCGATGAAAAGTACCCGGCCTGACCGCGGGGACGGCGCCCATGGGGACTTACCCGCGGCTGCCCGTGCGGAGCAGCAGATGAGCGCGCCCGGCCGGACCCCGGGTCCGGCCGGGCCCCCGCACGCCCCGGTTCCCGCGCCCGCCGCGGGACCCGGGGCGCGGCGGGCCCGGCGGCCGCGCATCCTGATCGTGGAGGATGAGCCCGCCCTGCTGCGCGCCCTGCGCATCGGGCTGCGGGCCCGCGGCTACGAGGTACTGACCGCTACGAGCGGCCGGGACGCGCTCAGCAGTGCCGCCGAGCAGCCGCCCGACGCCGTGCTGCTCGACCTCGGGCTGCCGGACCAGGACGGGACCAGGGTCATCGCGCGACTGCGCGAGTGGTCCGCCGCGCCGATCATCGTGCTGTCCGGCCGGACCGGGGTGCACGACAAGATCGGTGCCCTGGACGCGGGCGCCGATGACTACGTCGGCAAGCCGTTCGCCATGGATGAGCTGCTGGCCCGGCTGCGCGCCGCGCTGCGCCGCGAGGACTCCGGCCGGCCCGCCGCCGCCGTCACCATCGGCCCCTGGCAGATTGACCGGGCCGCCTGCACGATCCGGCGCTCCGACGGCGGCCAGCCGCCGGAGATGCACCTGACACCGACGGAATGGCGGCTGCTGGAGGTCCTGCTGCGCTCCCCCGGTCAGCTGGTCAGCTCAGCCCGGATCCTGACCGAGGTCTGGGGCGCCGGGCACGAGCGGCATTCCCATTACCTGCGCTTCCACATGGCCGGGCTGCGCCGCAAGCTGGAGGACGACCCGCCCCGCCCGCGTCACCTGCTGACCGAGCCCGGCATGGGTTACCGGTACCAGCCCTGACCTTGATCTATCTTCAGCTAGAGCGGGCCGGCCCCGCGCGCGGCCATCCTGGCCCGCGCCAGCCGGCCCCGCAGGGCCCGTAAAGGACATCAGTGAGCAGCAGTACATATCCGGAAACTCCGGGCCGAGCGCGCGGTTCGCGACCGGCGGACGCGAGCCCTCGTGGCGAGCTGCGCATCTACCTCGGCTCGGCCGCCGGGGTCGGCAAGACCTTCGCCATGCTCAACGAGGGTCACCGGCGGGCCGAGCGCGGCACCGACGTGGTCATCGCCTTCGTCGAGACCCACGGCCGCGAGCAGACTGAGGCCCAGATCGGCGACCTGGAGATCATCCGCCGGGCCCGGCTGCCCTACCGGGGCACCTTCTTCGAGGAGATGGACCTGGCCGCCGTCCTCGCCCGGCGGCCCGAGGTGGCGCTGGTCGACGAGTTCGCGCACACCAACGTGCCGGGCAGCGGCAACTCCAAGCGCTGGCAGGACGTGGAGCAACTGCTGGCCGCGGGCATCGACGTGATCTCCAACGTCAACATCCAGCACCTGGAGTCGCTGAACGACGTCGTGGAGAAGATCACCGGCGTGCCGCAGCGCGAGACGGTACCCGATGCCGTGGCCCGCGCGGCCGGCCAGGTCGAGCTGGTCGACATGACGCCCGAGGCGCTGCGCCGCCGGATGGCGCACGGCAACATCTACCGCGCCGAGAAGGTCGACGCGGCGCTGACGCACTACTTCCGGATCGGCAACCTGACGGCGCTGCGCGAGCTCGCCCTGCTGTGGCTGGCCGACAAGGTCGACGAGGGCCTGCAGCGCTACCGGGCCGCGCACGACATCCAGGCCACCTGGGAAGCACGCGAGCGGGTCGTCGTGGCGCTGACCGGCGGGCCCGAGGGCGAGACCCTGATCCGCCGGGCCGCCCGGATCGCGGCCCGCTCCGCGGGCGGTGACCTGCTGGCCGTGCACGTGACCCGCTCCGACGGCCTGACCGGCGCCAGCCCGGGCGCGCTGGCTGCCCAGCGCCAGCTGGCTGAGTCGCTGGGCGGCACCTATCACCAGGTCGTGGGCGAGAACGTGCCCGACGCGCTGCTCACCTTCGCGCGCGCCGAGAACGCCACCCAGCTGGTGCTGGGCGCCAGCCGCCGCAGATGGCTCTCCTCGCTGCTGACCGGTCCGGGGGTCAGCATGCGCACGATCCGCGAGTCCGGCGACATCGACGTGCACATCGTCACCCACTCCCAGATGGGCCGCGGCCGGGGGCTGCCGCGCCAGGACGGCGGCCTGCCCCTGCGGCGGCGGCTGCTGGGCTACCTGCTGGCTGCCGTGCTGGCCCCGGCGCTCACCCTCGTGCTCACCCAGCTGCGCTCCGATGTCAACCTCACCAGCGACGTGCTGCTGTTCCTGGTCGCGGTGATCTCGGTGGCCCTGGTCGGCGGGTTCGTCCCCGCGGTCCTGGAGGCCATCGCCGGGTCGCTGCTGCTGAACTACTACTTCACGCCGCCGATTCACCTGTTCACCATCAACGAGGGCAATAACGTCCTGGCGCTGATCATCTTCGTGGCGGTCGGCCTGACCGTCAGCTCCATCGTGGACGGCGCGGCGCGACGGTCCAAGCAGGCCGCCCGGGCCAGCGCGGAGTCCGAGCTACTGGTCACGACGGCCGCCAGCGTCCTGCGCGGACAGCAGGCGCTGGCCGCGGTGCTGAGCCGGGTCCGCGAGGCGTTCGGAATGGACTCGGTGACGCTGCTGGAGCTCAACCCCGGGCCCGCTGGAGCAGACGGCGACAAGACAGCCGGCGAGCGCCGGGCCCTGGCCGGGCGCTGGACGGCAGCGGCCCGCAGCCGGGCGCCCGGCCAGTGGACGGCCGTGGCCAGCGCGGGCGATCAGCCGGTGGGCTCGCCCGGCGCCGCCGATGCTGAGGTCCCGGTGACCGACCAGCTCGTGCTCGCGCTGCGCGGCCGGCCGCTGGCCGCCGCGGACCGCCGGGTGCTGGGCGCCTTCGCCGCTTACGCGGCCACCGCGCTGGAGCAGGAGCGGCTGACGGCCGAGGCCGAGGCCGCCCGGCCGATCGCGGCTGCCGACCGGATGCGCACCGCGCTGCTGGCCGCCGTCAGTCATGACCTGCGGACGCCGCTGGCCTCGGCCAAGGCCGCGGTGACCAGCCTGCGCGCGACCGACGTGCAGTGGGCGCAGGATGATCGCGACGAGCTGCTGGCCACCGCTGACGAGTCCCTGGACAAGCTGGCCCACCTTGTCGATAACCTGCTCGACATGAGCAGGCTGCAGGCCGGCGCGCTGGCGGTCTTCCCCCGGCCGGCCGACCTGGCCGAGATCGTGGCCCGGTCCCTGGACGACCTGGGCCCGGCCGGGCGCGCCGTTGACGTGGCGATCCCGGAGGACCTGCCCGAGGTCGCGGTTGACCCGGGCATCCTGGAGCGGGTCATCGCCAACCTGACCGCCAACGCGCTGCGCTACTCCCCGGCCGGGACGCCCCCGGTGCTGAGCGGCAGCGCGCTGCTGGGCCGGGTGGAACTGCGGATCATCGACCGCGGGCCCGGCATCCCGGCCGAGGACTGGACCAAGATGTTCGTGCCGTTCCAGCGCCTGGGCGATACCGACAACACCACCGGAGTGG
The DNA here is from genome assembly GCA_036490755.1 of Streptosporangiaceae bacterium. Classification (GTDB taxonomy): domain Bacteria; phylum Actinomycetota; class Actinomycetes; order Streptosporangiales; family Streptosporangiaceae; genus DASUBV01. Next base: position 31,607 of record DASXDJ010000156.1, on the reverse strand, counting down.
GCCTCGGCCTGGCCCTGTCCCGCGGCCTGACCGAGGCCATGGGCGGCACCCTGGAACCGGAAGACACGCCCGGTGGCGGACTGACGATGACCCTGTCCCTGCCGGCGGCGCCCACTCCGGTCCCCGCGCCGGAGCCGGCGGCCGCGAGCTGACATGGCCACCGGGCATCGCACCGCGGCCCGTGCCGGGACGGGGCCGGCATGACGACCGTGCTGGTCGTCGACGACGAGCCGCAGATCCTCCGGGCGCTGCGGATCAACCTGCGGGTGCGGCACTACGACGTACAGGTCGCCGCGGACGCGGCGCAGGCCCTGGAGCTGGCCGCCAAGCACCCCCCGGACCTGGTGATCCTCGATCTCGGCCTGCCGGACCTGGACGGCGTGGAGGTCATCCAGGGCCTGCGCGGCTGGACCGACGCGCCGATCATCGTGCTGTCGGGACGGGCCGACAGCAGCGACAAGGTGGAAGCACTGGATGCCGGCGCCGACGACTACGTCACCAAGCCCTTCAGCATGGACGAGCTGCTGGCCCGGATGCGCGCGGTCAGCAGGCGGCAGAGCGGCGATGGCGACCTGCCGCAGGTGCGCCTCGGCGACCTGGTGGTCGACCTGGCGGCCAAGCGGGTCACCCGCGGCCCGGACAGCCCGGACGTGCGGCTGACGCCGACCGAGTGGCACCTGCTGGAAGTGCTGCTGCGCTCGCCCGGCAAGCTGCTCACCCAGCAGCAGCTGCTGGCCGAGGTCTGGGGTCCTGGCTACAGCGATGCGACGGGAAACCTGCGCCTGTACATGGCGCAGCTGCGGCGCAAGCTCGAGCCCGACCCGGCTCGGCCGCGCTGGCTGCTGACCGAGCCCGGCATGGGCTACCGCTTCCAGCCCGACCCGGCCTGAAATCCCAACCGGGGCCGGCCGCCGGGCAAACCGCAGGTAATACGGGGTGCGCCGGCGGCCGGGCCGGCGGGGGTCTCCGCTAATCTCGGCCAAATGCAGTTACTCTTGGTGATCGCACCTATGCTCGTTGTCACTTGCGGCTCTCCGCGCGCGTGCCGCCCGGCGATCGGGATAACTGTATGAGCCACCGGACGTCCATGCCTGCGCGCGCCCTGGCGGCGGGCTGCCTGCTGACCGCCGGCACGCTGCTGGCCGGCGCAGGAGCCGACGCCGCCCTGGCCGGCAGCCCCGTTCCCGGCCCCGCGGCCTTAACCGCGGCGTCGGTGGCCGGCCGGGCCGCCCCGGCCTGGCAGCAGGTCAGCTACCGCGGCGTCCGGCTCCGGGTGCCCGCGTCCTGGCCGGTGGTGAACCTGGCCCGGCACCCGCGCGCCTGCCCCCGGCTGGACGTGCACGCCGTGTACCTGGGGCGGCCCGGCCCGGACCCGTCCTGCCCGGCGGGCCTGCAGGGCAAGACGGAAGCCGTTGCGCTGACCCCGGTCAGCGTGACGAGCCCGGATCTGCGGCAGGCCAACCGCCGGACCCGGATCGGCGGCCGCCCGGCGCAGACCAACGCCGACGCCGCGATCAGCCACACGATCACCGACATCCTGCCCTCCGCCGGAGTAGAGGTGAGCCTGTCCTACGGCAGCAGCCCGGCGCTGGCGCGGTCGATTCAGTCGACGATCACCATCACCGGGCGGGCCGCGGCGGCGGCGGCCGCCCCGGCCAGCATCACGCCCGCCGCGATCACGCCGGCGGCCCCGCAGTCCGGCGTGGTGAAGGGCCCCGGCTTCGACACCTGCGCGGCCCCGTCGGCGGCCACGATGAAGCGCTGGCTGGCCTCCCCGTACCGCTCGGTGGGCATCTACATCGGCGGCGTCAACCGGGCCTGCGCGCAGTCCAGCCTGACGGCGAGCTGGATCAAGACCATCCAGGCCGAGGGCTGGCACTACTTCCCGTTCTACGTCGGGCTGCAGGCCTCGTGCGCCGCGGCCTCCGGCCTGGCCAAGATCAATTCGGGCCAGGCCGCCGCCCAGGGCCGGGCCGCCGCCAATGACGCCGTGACCCAGGCCGCCAGCGTGGGCATCCCGTCCGGAACGCCGATCATCTACGACATGGAGGCCTACCGCAGCGGCTGCACCAAGGCGGTGACCACGTTCTTGTCCGCCTGGGACAGCCAGCTGCATGCCCGCGGCTACGTGGCCGGGATCTACGAGTCGTTCTCCAACATCTCTGACCTGGTCGGCGCGGCCAGCCAGATGACCGAGCCGGACATCATCCACTACGCCGACTGGGATGGCCACGCGACCACCAGCAGCTCCTACATGCCCGCCACCATGTGGACCAGCCATCAGCGCATCCACCAGTACAAGGGCGGCCACAACGAGACCTATGGCGGCACCACGGTCAACATCGACAATGACCAGCTGGACGTCACGCTCAGCGGGACTCCGACCGGCGGCGGAGGCGGCGGAGGCGGCAGTGCGCTGCGGCCGTCCTTCCGGATCGCCGTGGCGCTCAACGCCAACACCTCAGCGGAGTGGTTCGCCCGGGCCGCCAACGGCACCGTGCGGCACAACTACCAGCACCCGATCGGGTCGGCCAGCTGGTCGGCCACCCGGGCCGTCGGCAACTCGCCGGCCAGCCTGGCCGGCAACCCGGCGGTCGCGGCTAATGCCGACGGAACGCTCGCGCTGTTCACCCGGACCCGCGCCGGCGCGGTCCGGCACGCCTGGCAGCAGGACGGCGCACCTAACGACTGGCAGTGGGGCGGCTCGGTCGGCGGCGGCCGGCCACCGGGCGGCGCCACCGGCAGCCCGGGCGCGGTCCGCATGGCAGGCGGCGAGGTAGCGGTGTTCGCCACCACCGGGGGCGGCGGCCTGGCCTGGACCCGGCAGCGCTCGCCGGGCGGCAACTCCAGCTGGACCGCCTGGGCCAGCCTGGGCGGCAGCTGCGCCAGCACGCCCGTCCCGTTCGTGACCTCGGGCAGGAAGCTGGCCGTGTTCTGCCGGACCGCGGCCGGCCGGCTGGCCGTCCGCGAGCAGAGCCAGGGCCGCTGGGGCAGCTGGGCGACGATCAGCGGCGGGCCCGCCAGGGTCGCCGGGATGCCGGCGGTGATCAGCGCCGCCGGCGGCCAGACCGAGGTGTTCACCCGGACCAGCACCGGCCAGCTCGGCTACGCCTGGCAGGCGGCCAGCGGCTGGAACTGGGGCAGTTCCCCGACCGCGGGCACCAGGGTCAGGAACTCCCCGACCGCCGTCCCGTGGCCCGGCGGCGGCATCGGAGTCCTGGCGCAGCAGAGTAACGGCCAGCTGGGTTACGCCATCCAGGAAGGCAGCGGCGCCGCAGGGTGGGGCACCTGGATGCAGCTCAGCAGCCACATGCTGGGATCCCCCACAGCCTGGGCCAACGCAGGCGGCCAGCCCGAGGTGGCCATCCTGACTAAGCAGCTGAAGGTCGCCGTCTCGACCTACGCCAACAGTCAGTGGTCGGCCTGGACCAGGCTGGGCGGCGGGTACTGAGCGGCTCACCGATCTCGGATAGTCCGAAATCGGATTATCCGAGATCGGTCGGCCTAGGCCGGGCGGTCCCGTTTCGGCAGCTTGCTGACCACGGTGTCATAGGAGGAGTCGATGGCCTCCCGGATCTCCTCGTCCGGGATGGCCCCGCCGATCCGCAGCGTGTTCCACCCGGACCGACCGATGTAGGCCATCACCGAGGCGTCCTGCGGGAACCGGGCCAGCCACTCATTGGCCGCCTCCCGGCTCGCCCCGCATTTCACGCCCACCGACAGGCTGGACTCCGACCCGGTGAAGGCGAAGATCTTGCTGCCGACCTTGGCCACGACATCGCCGTCCCACGGCTCGTCCCGCCAGGCGCCGGGCTTAGCCAGGCAGTAGTCCAGCAGCTCGTCCCGCGTCATGCTCCGTCTCCTTCTCCGGCCAGGGTGGTGAGACGGTAGCGCACCCGGCAGGTCACCACGTTGGTCGTGCCGCGGCGGATCGCCCGGTCCAGCACACCGCCGCGCTGGTTGAACAGCAGGCGCAGGTAGACCCTGGCCGGCTGCACTTCCGGGATCAGCACGACGATCTGCCGCGAGGTCTCGGCGGCTTCCAGGTCCCGGAGGTAGCTGACGATGGGCGGCCCGAGCGACCGGTGCTGCGTCGCCAGCGTGATCAGCGGCACGTCCGGGTGCCAGTTCTGCCAGCGCTGGCGGAACAGCGCCTGTGCCTGTTCGTCGGTGTGATCGGTGAAGCTGACGGTCACCGCGCGGACCTCGTCACCGAGTGATAGCGCGGCGGAAATCCCCTCCTCGACCAGCCGGGATATGCCCCGGACCGGGACGATGACCAGCGATTCCACCCTGTGCGGCGGCGCGGGCTTTTGGCCGATGCGCAGCACGAGCCCGATCCGCTCATAGGTGACGTTGATCCGGTGGAACAGCAGCACCATCAGCGGGACCACGATGACCACCAGCCAGGCGCCCTCGGTGAACTTGCTGAACAGCTCAATGCCCAGGGCGACGAAGGTGAACACCGCGCCGACGCCGTTGATCGTGGCCCGCCGCTCCCAGCCGGGACCGCCCCGCTGGCGCCAGTGCCGGACCATCCCGATCTGCGACAGCGTGAACCCGACGAAGACTCCGATGGCGAACAGCGGAACCAGCGCCTGGGTGTCCCCGCGGGAGGCGACCAGCAGTAAGGCCGCGGCCACCGCCAGGACGCCGATGCCGTACCGGTGCACCTGCCGGTCGGCGCGCAGGAAGAACACGTGCGGCAGGAAGTTGTCGGTGGCCAGCAGTGACGCCAGCACGGGCAGCCCGCCGAACGAGGTGTTGGCGGCCAGCGCCAGCAGCACCGTGGTGATCATCTGCACCGCGTAGTAGATGAAGTTGTGGCCGAGCGAGGCGGCGGTCAGCTGGGCCAGCACGGTCGTGGTGGCCGTGGGCGTGGCATCAAACTTGCGGATCAGGACGGCCAGCCCGATGAGCATCGTGCCGAGCAGGATGCCCAGCCACATCTCGGTGTGCTGGGCGCGGCGTATCCGCGGCTGGCGGAACTGCGGGACCGCGTTGGCGATCGCCTCCACGCCGGTCAGCGCGGAACAGCCGGAGGCGAAGGCACGCAGCAGGATCAGCAGGCCGATGGTCTCGGTGGCAGCCGGCAGGTGGTGAGATATCGGGACCGCCGGGTGCGAGCGCAGCAGGCCGCCGATGATGACCGCGTAGATGGCGATGATGAAGATCACGGTCGGGCCGATCAGCAGGCGGGCCGACTCGGCGGCCCCCCACAGGTTGGCGGCCGTGATCGCGGCCAGGATGATCAGGCAGATCAGCACCCGGTCGCCGTACAGACCCGGGAACGCCGAGACCAGCGCCTCGACGCCGGCCGACACCCCGACCGCAGCGTTCAGGATGTAGTCGACGACCAGCGAGCCGGCCGCCACCAGGCTAGGTGTCCGGCCCAGGTGCGCCTTGGCCACCGCGTACGCCCCGCCGCCGGTGGGGAATGCCTCGATGACCTGCCGGTAGGACACAACCAGGACCGTCAGCAGGAGCACGATGGCCAGGGTGACCGGCAGGGTGTAATCCAGGGCGGCCGCGCCGGCGGCCATGAGCACGATGACGATCGCCTCAGGACCGTAGGCCACCGACGACAGCGCGTCTAAGGACAGGGCCGCCAGGCCCTCCAGCGCGGTCAGCTTATGCCGCTCGACCGCCGGGTCGTCATCAGGATCCGGGCCGCCCGCCGCCAGGACCCGCGGCTGCTGCCCGGTCCCCTCGGTGCCCGCGCCTGCTCCAGCGCTCATGACGACTCATACAAGCACAGTCAGGGTTCGGCACCGGCCCGACGCGCACGGCTCAGCGCGGCAGGCCTGACCAGGAAAGACTGCGCCAGCGGCGCAGTGATACGGAGTGAGCCAGGGTGCCCGGCTCGCGCGGTTTTAGAGCTTCACCACGATGATCGCCAGGACCGCCAGCACGATGGCGACCAGCACCACGATGCCGACCAGGCGGCCGATGCTGCGGCCGGACGCCTTCATCTCCCAGGGCGCCGCGTCATTACCGGCCTGCTCGGAGGCGAATGCCCGGAACTGCGCGGTGTTCGCCGACGCGTCGGGAGTCGCGCGGAACTCGCCGGTGGTCATCGGCCGCCCGGTACCGGGGAAGTCGTCACGCTCTGACATGCGCATGACTGTAGCCGATCAGGCAGCGGCTAACCGCCCGGTCGGCGCAGATCCAGGCGAAAAGGTTCAGATGAGCGCAGCTAGGGGCCCGGTTCGGGCGGCGGCATGTCGGGCCGGTTCACCAGCCGGGACAAGACGATGACGCTCCGGGTGCGGACGACGAACTGCTCGGCCCCGATCCGCTCCATGACCCGCTCGAAGTGCCGCACGTCAGCAGCACGGATGTGCAGCAGCGCGTCCGCCTCGCCGGTGATGGTGCAGGCGTCGATGACCTCGGGGTGCTTGCCGACAGCGGCCGCGATGTCGGCCGGGGAGGTCCGGCCCCGGCAGAACAGCTCCACGTAGGCCTCCGTCGTCCAGCCCAGCGCAGCCGGGTCGATGCGGGCCGAGAAGCCGGTGATCGCGCCCGAGGAGCGCAGCCGGTCGACGCGCCGTTTCACCGCCGGCGCAGACAGCCCGACCTGCGCGCCGACCTCCGCGTACGTGGCGCGGGCGTCATCGACCAGCGCGACGACGATCCGCTTATCGAGCTCGTCGAATGCCATCAGCGGCCCTCCCTGAGCGTAGATCCTGCCATTCCTGCGATCGTGCTGAGTCGCGTACCGTGACGGCGTGAGCAGACTGCGCACCGTGGCCCGGCCCGCGCAGGCGGCGCTGCTGGTGACACTGCGCCCGGCCCGGCTGGGCATCCGGCCGGTCGATGTGCTGGCCACCGCCGTCGTGATCGCCGCGGTCCAGCTGAACAGCGTCACGGCCACCGGGCCCGACCAGCACTCTCTGGATGCTCTCACCTACACCTTCGGCACCGTGGTGGCGCTGCCGGTGCTGCTGCGCCGCCGGTGGCCGCGCGGTGTCCTGATCGCCTGCTCGGTGCTGCTGTTCGCCTTCTACTCACTGGCCCGGCGGAATATCTCGCCGGTCCCGCTGCTGTGCCTGCCGCTGTATGACGCGACCGCCGCCGGGTTCCTGGCCCTGGCCATCGTCATCCCGGCGTTCTACATGGTGGCCGGGCTGATCGTCGTCGGCGGCTCAACGCATCAGAGCATGCTGTCACTGGCCAGCGAGTTCCTGCCCTCGGTGGTCGTCCTGCTGCTGGCTGTCCTGCTCGGCGACATGGTGCGCAGCAGGCGCGCGATCGCGGCGCAGACGGCCGAGCGGCTGCGCCTGGCCGCGGCCCAGCGCGAGCGCGAGGCGGCCCGCCGGGTTGCCGAGGAGCGCCTGCGGATCGCCCGCGACCTGCATGACACGGTGGCGCACAGCATGGCCACGATCGCCGTGCAGGCGGCATCGGCCCTGCACGTGCTCGGGGCGGGCCAGGCCGGCCCCGGAGCCTCTGGTCCCGGAGCGCCTGGCCCCGGAACTCCCGGTTCCGGAGCGGCCGGTGCGAGGTCCGCCGGTGCGAGGTCCGCCGAGGCGCCCGGCGGCGGAGCCGATGGTGCCGGAACCGCCTGCGGTCCGGGAGCCGGCGGTGCTCCGGGAGCCGGCGCCGACGCGGGCGCGAGTCCGGCGGCTGGTGCCGAAGTACCGGGCGTGGTGCGCGAGGCGCTGAGCACCATCCGGGATACGAGCAAGGCAGCGCTGGCCGACATCCGGATTACCCTCGGCGAGTTGCGCGGCGAGGAAGGCGAGCGGGAATCAGCCGAGACCAGGACGGCCGGGCTGGCCCGGCTGGACGCGCTGAGCGACGCCGTCCGGGCCGCGGGCGCCCCCGTCACGGTGGTCGTCCAGGGTGACCCGGGTCGGCTGCCGCCGGCCGTCGACCACTCGGCCTACCGGATCCTGCAGGAGTGCCTGACCAATGTGCTGCGCCACGCTGGACCACAGGCCAGCGCGGAAGTGGTGCTGCGCTACGAGCCCGCCGCGCTGACCATCGAGGTCACCGATGACGGCCTGGGCAGTGGCACTGCCGCGGCGCCGGAGCCTGCAGCCGGTCCTGGTTCGACCGGTACGTGGCCGCCGCCGACCGGCGGCCAGGGGCTGACCGAGCGAGCCGGGGCCCCGGGCGGCCACGGGCTGACCGGGATGACCGAGCGAGCCGAGGCCCTGGGCGGCCAGCTGACGGCCGGGCCCCGGCCCGCTGGCGGCTTCGCGGTGACCGCCCGTCTCCCGCTGCCGGCGGCAAGCGCGGCTATCCCGCCGGGCCCGGCTATCCCGGCGGGCCTGGCCGGGACGGCCCCCGGTCTGGCCCCGGAGGACCCGGCCGGGAAGGCCGGAGAGCCGGCCGGTACCGGCCCAGGCGAGGCAGGAATCCCGGCCAGCCCGCGAGCCGAGGCCCCATGATCCGGGTGCTGCTGGCCGATGATCAGGCCCTGGTCCGGGCCGGCTTCCGGATGCTGATCGGCTCGGCGTCGGACATGCACATCGTGGCCGAGGCGGCCAACGGCGGCCAGGCCGTCGCGCTGACCCGCGAGCACCATCCCGACGTGGTCCTGATGGACCTGCGGATGCCCGAGGTGGACGGGCTGACGGCGGCGCGTCGGATCACCGCGGATCCGCTGCTGGCGGCCGTCCGGATCGTGGTACTGACCACCTTCGACGATGACGAGAGCGTGTTCAGCGCGCTGCGGGCCGGGGCCAGCGGGTTCCTGGTCAAGGATGTGGAGCCCGATGACCTGCTGCAGGCCATCCGGGTGGTAGCTCGCGGCGATGCGCTGCTGGCGCCCGGCGTGACCCGGGCGCTGATCAGCGCGTTTACGTCAGGGAGTGCCGCGAGTAGTCAGCCAGGCCGCCCGACCGCTCAGCCTGGGCCGGCGAGCCTGGCTGGCCCGGGCGTGCGCCGGCCCGCTCCCGCGGCGGCGGTGGCCGCGCTGACTCAGCGCGAGCGCGAGGTGGTGACCCTGGTCGCGGCGGGGCTGTCCAACGACGAGATCGCCGCCCAGCTGGTGGTCAGCCCGCTGACGGCCAAGACCCACGTCAGCCGGGCGATGACCAAGCTGGCCGCCCGCGACCGGGCCCAGCTGGTCGTCATCGCCTACGCGAGCGGCCTGGCCGAGCCCGGCGGCCCCTGACCAGGGCCCGGCTTGCGGGCGGCGTGGGCGGGACGTGCAGATGATGTGGGGCCAGGCCGGGCCCGGGCAGGGCTGCGGGATTCTGCAGGCTTCGTTCAGGAAACCCGCTTAATTTCCGTGCCATGGACGAGGACAGGGCTCGCCGGGTGAGTGACGGGCTGCGGGATCGCGGCATCGACGCGCACCTGGCCAGGGTGAGCATGGACAGCTACGCCGTGCGCGTGCGGATCGACGGCGGACGCGAGGCAGTCTGGGGCGCCGAGGGCACGGCGAGCCTGGAAGCCACGGTGCTGCAGAACGGCAACCTGGTCGGGTTCGTGCCGCGGATCTCCGGCTCGGCCGGCTTCGATGACGCGCAGGTCATCGATGCCATCGCCCGCACCGACTACACCGGGCCGGTCGGCCGTCAGCGGGCCACCGCGCCGCCGCCGTCCCCGCCGCTGCCCCGCGAGGGCGGGGTGTTCCGGCGCTTCCTGGACGGCTTCCGTTACGAGTCGTCATGAGCTGGGAAGGCCACCGCCCGCAGCGCGGTCCGCAGCGCGGCGGCCTGCGCCGGCGGTAGCGGGCTGAGGAACTGACGCTCGGCCGCCTCGCTCGCGGTCGTTGCCGCGGTCAGGGTCGCCCGGCCCGTCTCGGTCAGCACGACGACGTTCTTGCGCCGGTCTGCCGGATCGCGCTGGCGGCGCACCAGGCCGGCCTCCTCCAGCTCATCGATCAGGGCCACCATGGTGGTCCGGTCCACGCCCAGGCGGCCCGCGGCCTCGGCCTGCGACAGCGGCGCCGCGCCGTTGATCGCGATAAGAATCGCCAGCTGCCGCCCGGTGATCCCGGACGGGGCCAGGGCCGTGGCGGTCAGCCCGGCCAGCGCGAGCTGCGCGTGCTTGAGCAGATAACCCAGCCGGCCAGCCAGCTCGGGCAGCGGCGGGCCGACGCCGGCGGCCGGCCCGGCAGGTCCGGCGGGCGCCGTGCCGCCCGCGCCCGGCCCGGCAGGCGGCGCGACGGGCTGGTCAGCGGCGGCACGACTGGTCATGCCAGTAGTCTACGGGCAGGGCTGATCATCAGTTCTAGTGACGATCAGCTATACTGACGATATGACGACTACTACTCGCCCTTCCCGGCGGCTGAGCTTCGGGATCAAGACCACCCAGATGGGCGCCAGCTACGAGCAGATCCTGCGGATCTGGCGGGCGGCCGACGAGATCGAGGTATTCGAGCACGCCTGGCTGTGGGACCACATGGTCCCGCTGCGCGGCGACATCAGGGGCGCGGCCCTGGAGGCCTGGACCCTGCTGGCGGCGCTGGCGGCGCAGACCCGGCGGCTGCGGCTGGGCGTGCTGGTCACCAGCAACCGGCTGCGCTCGCCGGCGCTGCTGGCCAAGATGGCCGCGACGACCGACATCATCGCGGGCGGGCGGCTGGAGTTCGGGATCGGCGCGGGCGGCAGCCGGGTCGCGGTGGCCAACCCGGCCGTGCGCGAGTTCGAGGCCTACGGCGTGCCGCTGGTCTCGCCCGCCGAGGCGGTCACGGACCTGGCCGATTCCCTGACGCTGATCAAGCAGCTGTGGACGCGGGAGGAGCCGTTCGACTTCGACGGGCGCTCCATCCGGCTGCGCGGCGCGGTCTGCGAGCCCAAGCCGGTGCAGCAGCCGCACCCGCCCGTCATGATCGGCGGCCAGGGCGACCGGATGCTGCGCATCATCGCCGCGCACGCCGACATCTGGAGCTACCCGGGCGGGCCGTCACCGGAGTTCGCCGAGCGCGACGCGGCGCTGCGCGCGGCGTGCGCCGCGACCGGCCGGGACCAGGCCGAGATTGCCCGGTCCATGCAGCTCATCGTGCGGGCCGCGGAGCCGGACGCCGCGGCCGCCGCGCGCGCGACGATCTTGGCGATGGTCGAGGCGGGGGTCAGCCACATCGTCATCGCGCCCATCCTCGGCGACCGGTCCCCGCAGTGGGTTGCCGACGAGATCGTCGAGCCCGTGCTGGCTGAGACGGGCGACCCGGTCAGCGCCTAGGTCCCGGCGGGAAGGCTGACCCGGGCCGCACAGGAAGGCTGACCAGGGCCGGGCAGGAAGGCTGACCCAGGCCGGGCAGGAGGACAGATCCGGACCGGGGGGAAAGACCGCCCCTGGCCGGGCCCGAAGGCCGGCCCGCCGGGCCGGAACGCCGGCGCGCCCGCAGTCCTACTCAGTCAGGCTGGCTCGCAGCGCGGCCAGCTCAGCCGGGCTGACACCCTGCGCAGCGAGGTAGCCGGCTGCCGAGCCGTGCGACTCCCGGACCCAGCTCAGCACCTGCGCCATCAGCTCGGGCGGGCAGGCCAGCAGCTCAGTGGTCAGCTTGCTGAGGCCGCTGCTGGCCTGCAGCTGCCCGAGCGCCGCGGTGGCCTGCGGGTTGAGGTACCGCGCGCTCAGCGCGAAGTCGGCGGCGATGACCTTGTCGGGCACTCCCAGCACGGCCAGGACCAGCCCGATCACGACCCCGGTCCGGTCCTTGCCGGCGCTGCAGTGCACCAGCGCCGGGACGGCGCCCGCCGCGCACAGCGCCCCGACGGCGGCGGCGACAGCGGTGCCGCGCTCGGTGATCAGGTAGCGGTAGATCGCTTCCAGGGACTCCGGCGACTCGTCCAGGTGATCGCCGAGCAGGGATACGTGGACGACCCGGGAGGCGAAGCCAGCATCGGCACTGGGCGCGAGGGCGACCTCGGCCGGCGTCCGCAGGTCAACGACGGTCCGCAGCCCGTACCCGGCCAGGGCGGCCGCGCCGGCCGGCCCGGCCAGGTGCAGGGCGTCGGAGCGCAGCAGGGTCCGCCAGCGGACCGTCCGGCCGCCCGCTGCCGGATACCCGCCCAGGTCACGCAAGTTGAAGGTGCCAGCGAGCGGGATCCACCGCTCGTCGGCCGAGCCTGCCGCCTGGCCCGCCGCCTGCTCCACGCTCGCTCCGCTCATGCTGCCGCGCTAGGCCTCCCGCGTACTCCGCCGGGAGTACTCCGGGGAGAGTAGCCGGGGCCGGGAACTGCCTCCCGCCGGACGACGCGCCGGCGGGCCTCGCTGACGAGGCTAGAGGACGGCAAGACTCCCGTGGCTCGCAGGAGATGAGCGAAATGCCATACCCGTCAGGACTGCTCGGCCGGACCGGCCTGGCCTGCTACCGGCACCGGTGGCCGATCGTCGTGGCCTGGCTGGCCGGCCTGGCCTGCCTGATCACGCTCTGGACCCGGTTCGGCGCCCCGGCCGATGACAATTTCGGCACCGCCGATCCGGGCCAGACGCTGATCAATGCGCACTTCCACCGGCAGTCCGGGGACGCGCTCACGCTGGCCATCCGGTCGGCCGCGCCGGTCACCAGCCCGGCCGTCCGCCGGCAGGTCACCGCGGCCCTGGAGCCGTTTGGCCGGGCGGCCGGGGTGAGCTCGGTCATCAGCCCTTACCAGGCCCGCGATCAGATCTCGGACGGCGGGCACATCGCCTTTGCCACCATCCAGTTCGCGGTGCCGGCATCGGGTATCTCCGCCGCCGAGGCGACCGCCTTGATGCAGGACGCCACGACGGCTTCCGGGCACGGGGTCACCTTCAGCCTGGGCGGGGACGTGGTGGACCAGGCCGAGACTCCCTACGGCGGGGCGAGCGACGGCATCGGCACCGCGGCCGCGGCCATCGTCTTGCTGCTGGCCTTCGGCTCGGTGCTGGCCATGGGCCTGCCGGTGGTGACGGCGCTGGCCGGGATCGGCACCGGGCTGGCCCTGATCGCGCTGATCGGGCACCTCATCCCGGCGCCCGCGTTCAGCCCGATCGTGGCCTCCATGATCGGGCTGGGCATTGGCGTGGACTATGCCCTGTTTATGGTCACCCGGTTCCGCGAGGCGCTGCGGTCCGGGGCCGGGCCCGAGACGGCCCTGGTCACGACTATGCGGACAGCGGGGCGGTCGGTGCTGACGGCCGGGACGACGGTCGCCATCGGCATGCTAGGCCTGCTGGTCTTGCGCCAGTCACTGCTGAACGGAGTAGCGGTCGCGGCAGCAGTGACCGTAGCGATGACGGTCCTGGCCGCGCTGACGCTGCTGCCGGCGCTGCTCGGCTTCACCGGAACCCGGCTGGCCCGGCCGTCCCGGCTGCGACTGCGGCGGCGCGGCCGGGACGGGCACCGAGCCCGTTACGGATCACGGCCGCCCGCGGCGCAGCGATGGGCCGCGGTCGTGCAGCGCCGGCCCGTGCTCGCCGCCGCGGCAGCGACCGGGATCATCGCGCTGCTCGCCGTGCCCGCGCTGGGCATGAAACTGAGCATGCCGGATGAGTCGGCGCAGGCCCGCGGCACGATGGGGTACGCCAGCTACGCGACGATGGCGGCCGGCTTCGGGCCGGGCTTTGACGCGCCGCTGATCGTGGCGGCCCGCCTGCCGGGCGGCCCGGCCGGGACTGGGGCGACCGGCACCGCATCGGTCGGCGCCGACGCGTCAGGCACAGGTTCAGCAGGCACGGGATCAGCAGGCACGGGACCGGGCCGGTCGGCAGGCATCGCGCAGCTCACCAAGGCGCTGCGCGCCGCGCCCGGCATCGCCGCGGTCACCCCGGCGGTCATCAGCCGCGACGGGCAGGCGGCGCTGATCATGGCGTACCCGGCCACTGGCGAACAGGATCCGGCGACGAACGCGCTGGTCAACCGGCTCACTGGCACCGTCCTGCCGCGGGCCACGGCCGGCACCGGCATCCGCGCCTACCTGACCGGACCCAACGCGGCCAACGTGGCGTTCGCCAATGTGATGGGCCAGCGGCTGCCCTGGCTGGTCGCCGTGGTGGTCCTGGTGTCGATGATCCTGCTGACGGTGGTATTCCGGTCGGTCACGGTGGCGGTGAAGGCAGCAGTCATGAACCTGCTGTCGATCAGCGCGGCCTACGGGGTCCTGGTCATGATCACCCAGCACGGCTGGGGACGGCAGCTGTTCGGGTTTCCCGAGGCGATGCCGGTCACGACCTGGGTACCGGTCTTCCTGTTCGTGATCTTGTTCGGGCTGTCGATGGACTACGAGGTCTTCCTGCTGTCGCGGATCCGCGAGGCCTACGACGTCACCGGCGACAACGCGGGCGCGGTCGCGACCGGGCTGGCCAGCACGGCCCGGGTGATCTCCGCGGCGGCCGCGATCATGGTGGTGGTGTTCCTGTCCTTCGTGCTGGGCGCCAACGTGTCGGTCAAGCAGGTTGGCCTGGGCCTGGCCGTTGCCGTGCTGATCGACGCGAGCCTGGTGCGCCTGGTGCTGGTCCCGGCCGTGATGGAACTGCTGGGCCAGGCGAACTGGTGGCTGCCGCGGCCGCTGGCCCGGATCCTGCCCGGCGCGACGAGCGGCGCCACGAGCGGCGAGGCCAGCGGCAGAAATGCGCCGGCCGGCGGCGCCGCCCAGCCGGCCGGGCTGACCGGCCAGCCCGGCGGGAGCGAGCCTCCGGCCAGGGCGGATGACTCCGCCCGCGCCGGATCCCGCTGAGGCCGGCCGGGCCTGGTGCCCGGCACTGTCCCGCTCCGGCGGGCGGTGCCGGGCACCGCCCGGTCCCGCGCTCCCCGCCGGCGCGGCCCGGGCCCCGTCCGGAACTACCTGGTCCGCCGCTGCCCGGACCCGTCCGGAACTCCTGGTCTGGCGCTGCCCGGCCCGTCCGGAACTACCTGGTCCGGCGCTCCCGGTCTGGCCTGGCCCGCGCTATCGTCGGGCCACAGATGATCACGCCCGCAGGTCCGGGCGGGGCAGGCGAGCCGGGAGGGCAGGCCGATGGCGCGACTGGGCGGGATGTACGGGCCGGATGCGACGTTCCTGGGGGTGCCCCCCGCCGACCTGGCCGATCCGGCGTCCTGGGCCGGCACCGACATCATGATCATCGGCGCGCCATTCGACGGCGGGACCTCGCACCGGCCCGGTGCCCGGTTCGGCCCGCAGGCCATCCGGTTCGCTGACTACCTGCCGCACGACGGCTCGCGCCCGCACCTGGCCCTGGGCGTTGACCCGCTGGCGGAGCTCCGGGTCGCCGACGCGGGGGACGTGGAGATGCCGTCGGGCGACACCGAGCTGTCGCTGCGCCGGCTGGAGGAGGCGGTGCAGACCGCCGCGACGGCCGGCGCCATCCCGGTGATCCTGGGCGGCGATCACACCATCGCGCTGCCGGACGCCACGGGAGTGGCCCGGCACGTGGGCTGGGGCCGGGTCTCGATGATCCACTTCGACGCGCATGCCGACACCGGCGACACCCAGTTCGGCGCGCTGCAGGGGCACGGCACGCCGATGCGGCGGCTCATCGAGTCCGGTGCCGTCCGCGGTGACCGGTTCCTGCAGGTCGGGCTGCGCGGCTACTGGCCGGAGCCGGAGACCCTGGCCTGGATGGCCGGTCAGGAGATGCGCAGCTTCGAGATGACCGAGGTGGTGACCAGAGGCCTGGACGCCTGCCTCACCGAGGCATTCGCCATCGCGACCGACGAGTGCGACGGAGTGTTCCTGTCGGTCGACGTGGATGTCGTGGACCCGGGCATGGCGCCCGGCACCGGAACCCCGGAGCCGGGCGGACTGACCACCCGCCAGCTGCTGGACGCGGTCCGCCGGATCGCCATGGAGCTGCCGGTCGCCGGGATCGACGTCGTCGAGGTGGCACCCCCGTATGACCATGCCGAGGTCACGGCCTACCTGGCCAACCGGGTCGTACTGGAGGCCCTGTCCGGCATCGCCTGGCGGCGCCGGTCACTGCGCGCCGACGGGCCGCCGCCGCGCCGCCCGGAGGCCCCGCTGCTGGAAGGCCGCCGGCCGCCGTTCGCCCAGCCCTGACCGGGCCGGGCCGGGCCGCTCACTGGCCGGCTTGCCCGGCCCTGACCGGGCCGGCTCAGCTCACTGGCCGGCCGGTCCCGCCGGCCCAGACGGCGTGCCGCCGCTGGCCACGGGTGGCGGCAGCCCGCGCAGGTCTCGCTCGATCTCCTGCAGGCTGCGGCCCTTGGTCTCCGGTATCCGCTTGAAGAAGTAGAACAGCGCGATCAGGGTCAGGAAGCCGTACAGGAAGAACACGCCGGTGCCGCCGATCGCGCTGAGCAGGGTCAGGAACGAGATCGTGACAACGAAGTTAGCGCCCCAGTTGGCCGTGCTGGCCACGCTCATCGCCGCGCCGCGGATCCGCAGCGGGTAGATCTCGGCGATCAGCAGCCAGAACACCGGCCCCAGGCCGATCGCGAACGAGCCGGTGTAGACCACCAGGCCGATGATGGCCGCGATGGCATGCGCGCCTTCCAGGTGATCGCCGGTGCCGATGAACGCGATGGCCGAGATGGCCATGCCGACGGCCATGCCGACGGTGCCGCTGAGCAGCAGCGGCCGGCGGCCGGTGCGGTCGAGCAGGCGGATGGCGACGATCGTCAGGCCGACGTTGACCGCGCCGATGCCGACGTTGGCCAGCAGTGCCGAGGACGAGCCCAGTCCGGCGTCGTGCAGCAGGGACGGGGCGTAGTAGATGATCGTGTTGATACCGGTGACCTGCTGGAACACCGCCAGCAGGACGCCGGTCAGCAGCAGCGGCCGAATGGCCGGAGTGAGCAGCTCGCGGGCGCCGGCCCGGCCCTCGCTGACCTGCTTGACCTCGGCCACCTCGGCGTCGATCTCGGCCGGGTCGCGCAGCTGGCGCAGTACGCTGCGGGCCTCGTCCTCCCGGCCCTGCTCCACCAGCCAGTGCGGGCTCTCGTGCTGGAACAGCATCCCGACGAAGAGGATCACGGCCGGGATGCCGGCCAGGCCGAACATCAGCCGCCAGTTCGCGGATCCGGCCAGCCCGTAATCGACCAGGTAGGAAACCAGGATGCCGACCGTGATGGCCAGCTGGTTCAGGCTGACCAGGCCGCCGCGTACTTTGGGCGGGGCGAACTCGCCGATGTACAGCGGCACCACCATCGAGGCCGAGCCCACCGCCAGGCCGATGATGATCCGGGCGATCAGCAGCACGGGATAGGTCGGCGTGAACGCGGCCAGCAGCACGCCCACGACAAAGACCAGCGCCGTGCCCAGCACGGTCTTCCGGCGGCCGAGCTTGTCGGAAATCCGCCCGGCCAGGATCGCCCCGGCCATCGCGCCGACCAGCAGCAGGCTGGTGACCAGCTCCTGCTGGAGGTTGGACAGGCCGCCGAAGTCGTTCTTCAGGAACAGCAGCGCCCCGGACACCACGCCGGTGTCGTAGCCGAACAGCAGGCCCCCGACGGCCGTGATCGCCGCCGCGGCGACAATTCGCCGGTTACGCCGCGTTTCTTCAGTCCGCGGCGAATTCCCCACCACCGTTGCCATAGCTTCCCCCGTCGCTCCCGGCACACTGGCTGCTCTGCCCTGATACCCCGCGGGCACCGGATCAGGCCCGGCATCACCCCAGGCAGAGCCGTTAAATAGATACGGAGGCACACCTCGCGCTAATCAATCGAGGGGATCTATAGTTGTCCTCATGCTGGACGTGATCAGGCTCCGCGTGCTGGTCGCAGTGGCCCGCCATGGGTCGGTGACGGCCGCGGCCCGCGCGCTTAACTATGCCCAGCCGTCGATCAGCCATCACATCGCGCGGCTGGAGGCGGAAACCGGCGCCCGGCTCCTGCAGCGGGCCGGCCGGGGCGTCCGGCTGACCGATGCCGGCCGGCTGCTGGCCGAGCGGGCCGAGGAGATCATCGGCCGTCTCGACGCCGCCGAGGCCGAGCTCGCCGCCCACGTGGGCCTGCGGCAGGGCCGGGTCCGGCTGGCCGCCTTCCCGTCCGCGCTGGGCACCATCGTGCCTGCGGCCGCGGCCCGGCTGGAGGCCGAGACACCGGGGATGGACCTGATGCTCACCGAGGCCGAGCCGCCCGAGGCGCTGCGGATGCTCCGGGCGGGATACGTGGACGTGGCCCTGGTCTTCCAGCACTACCAGCAGGACGCCGACCCGGCGCCGCCCACCGCCGCGGAGGAGGGCACCCGCGGCCGGCTGCTGCTCGATGAGGCGGTGCACCTGGTCACCCCGGCTGCCCCCGCCGCGCACGGGACCGCGGCCGGGCACGGCACGCCCGCCGCCCACGGCAGCACGTCAGGGCACGGCAGCACGTCAGGGCACGGCACCGGCAGCACGTCCGGGCACAGCACCTCGTCAGCGCCCGGCACGCCGTCCGGGCCCGGCACCCTGCCTGCGCACAACGGACCCGCCGCGCACCGCGCCCCCGGCGGGCACTCCGGGCCGTCCGCGCATTCCGCGCCGTCGGGTCACCCCGGCCACGGCGGGGGGCCGGCCGGGCACCCCGGACCGGGCTCCGCGGCCGGCGCCGGGCTGGCGGACCTGGCCGCTTACGCCGACCACCGGTGGATCGCGGGCTGCGAGCGGTGCCGCAGCTACCTGATCCGGCAGTGCGCGCTGGCCGGCTTCACGCCCAAGGTGGCCTTCACCACCGACGATTACGTGGCGGTCCAGGCCCTCGTGGCGGCCGGGCTGGGCGTGACGACGCTGCCTGGCCTGTGCCTGCGTGCCGCCCGGCACCCGGGCATCGCGGCCACCGCGCTGCCCGGCGCCCGCCGGCACGTGTTCGCGGTCACCTACGGGGACCCGCCGGACCCGCCCGCCACCTCCCGGCTGCTGGACGTGCTGGCCCAGGCGGCCGGCACCGACCTGGCCGGCGGCGCCGGTCAGCCGACGCCGGCCGCCGAGGATTCCTAACGGAGCCAGCCGGACTGCCTGCCGCGCAGCCGGTCAGATCTGGGTGGTCTCCCCCGCCCAGTACGGGTCGCGGAGCCGCCGCTTCATCAGCTTGCCGCTCGGGTCACGAGGCAGTTCGCCGGCGAAGTCAATGGAGCGGGGCCATTTCATCCGGGCCAGCCGCCCGTCCAGTGACGCCAGGATGCTGGCCGCCAGCGCCTCGCCTGGCGCGGCCCCTGGCGCGGCCTGGACAACGGCCTTGACCTGCTCACCCCAGTCCGGATCCGGGACGCCGAACACCGCCACGTCGGCGACCTGCGGGTGCATGATGATCTCGGCCTCGATCTCGGCCGGGTAGATGTTGGCACCGCCCGAGATGATCATGTCCGACTTGCGGTCGCACAAGAACAGGAAGCCGTCCTCGTCCAGGTAGCCGATGTCGCCGACGGTGAACATGCCGTCCCGCCGCCCGGCGGCTGTCTTGGCCGGATCATCCTTGTACTCGAACTGCGCGTCGCCCATCTTCATGTAGACGGTGCCGGGGATGCCCGGCGGGCACCGGTTGCCCGCCTCGTCGCTGACCACGATCTCGCTGACCGGCCAGGCCGAGCCGACAGTGCCCGGCCGGGCCAGCCAGTCCTGCGGCGTCGCGATCGTGCCGCCGCCCTCGGTGGCCGCGTAGTACTCATACACGCACGTCCCCCACCACTCCAGCATGGCTCGCTTGATCCCGACCGGGCACGGCGCGGCCGCATGGATCAGCCACTGCATCGATGACAGGTCGTAGCGCTGCCGGACGTCGGCGGGCAGGCTCAGCATCCGCTTGAACTGGGTGGGGACCATATGCGAGTTCGTCACCCGGTAGCGCTCCACCAGGGCCAGCGCCTGCTCGGCGTCCCAGGAATCCATGACCACCATGGTGTGGCCCAGGTGCAGCGCGCCACCGCCGAAGACCGTGACGGCAGTGTGGTAGATCGGCGAGGTCTGCAGGTGGACATTGGGCCCCCCGGCGGTCACGCCGAAGAACTGCAGGAGGGCGGCGCCGATGTCGGCCGCGTCCTCGGGCGACAGCCCGGACAGCGACCGCCGGACGCCCTTGGGCCGTCCGGTGGTCCCGGAGGTGTAGTGCATGGTGGCGCCCGCGGTCCGGTCCGGGGGCGCGGTCACGGGCTGGCCGTCGCGCAGCCGGGCGACCGGGGTGAAGCCCGCGATATCGCCATAGCTGAACCGGGCCGCCGCGGGGATTCCGGCCTGGTCAGCCGCCACGGTCGCGGCCGGGGCGAATTGCTCGTGCGCGAAGAACGCCTTCGCTTCGCAGTCGGAGACGATGTAGGCCAGCTCGGGCGGGGTGAAGTGCCAGTTCAGCGGCGTCAGGTACCAGCCGGCCTGCAAGGTCGCGAGAATCACCTCCAGGGCCGCTGACCCGTTGGGCAGCAGCGCGGCGATGCCGTCACCGGGCTGCAGCCCGGCGGCGCGCAGCCCGGCGGTGATCTGGTTCACGCGCCCGAGCAGGTCACCCGCGCGGATCTCGGTGCCGTCCGGCTCGACAACGGCGATCCATTCGGGATCCTGCTCCGCGCGATTCCAGAAACCCACTCTTACCTCCTGGCTCGCCCCGTTAAGTCGACGACCTCATCGTCATCGTAATCAGCAACCCGCGGCTCCTGCGATCTCCCGGCCAGGACAATTCCGAGGACCAGCGCGACGAGGCCGGCGATGATCCCGGCCAGCGGCCCGGTGCGCGTGATCAGCTCGATCTTCGCGTGATCCTGGCGGGCACGGGCCACTGCCGACCGGACACTGCCGGGGGTCTGGCTGAGCGTGCCGCCGAGCAGGACGAGCTTGGTAGCCCCGGTGCTGTCCTCCAGGGAGATCGTCTGATCGAGAGTGACATCCACCGGGCGGCCGGTGACGGGGTCCACCCAGTAGGTGTTGGTCGCGGTCAGGAATTCCGGCAAGGTAACCGTGGCCTGCGCCTTCTGGCCGACCAGCGGGCCGGGCAGGGTCTGCTGGCCGAACCGGTCGTTCGCAATGTGCTCAACGAACTTCAGCACCGCCAGCCCGTCGATGGTCCCGGTCCCGGCGTAGGTCAGCGGCTCGGGCCGCAGCAGCGTGACGTCGAAGATCTGATAGGTCCGGCGCTGAGTCCCGAACGGGAGCACGAACCCCTGCCCGGACTGGGCCAGCCTGGTGCCGGACCCGATCGCCGCGGCGCAGCAGTTCACCAGCTGGCCGGACCGGCGGTTGAAAGCTGACCGCCGGCTGCTGTTCTGGATGGAGACGTGATGAGTCTGGTCCTGCAGCGCCGTGAAGCTGCCCCAGACCGCAGTCGAGGAGGTACCCGATTTGACGTCGCCCTCGATGGTCTGGACGGCGGCGGCCGTGACGCCGGTGTATTCCTTCAGGCTGTCCCGGTTGAAATAGGTAATGCCGTGGCCGGCGAAATCCGTGACCGAGTACTCGTTCAGGGGGAACTTGATCACCTGCCCGGGTACCCACCAGTGCAGGAGCAGGGCGAAAGTCACCAGGAATGCGCCCAGCCCGGTAAGCAGCAGGCCGACGGCACGGCGCATGAAACCTCCCCCGGCTGCCCGGCCCGCGCATCCGGGCTCAGCCTGTGGCCCCAGCAAAAGTGACCGGCAGCATACTGGCCGGTAATCCGATTCGTACGCTATCAGGACACATCGTCCGAACATCCGGCTCTGCGTATATTCGCCAGCCCCGGGGGATTCCCCGAATTTTCCGGCTTATGCCGGTAGCCTGACCAGGCGGTAGGCCAGGCCGGGCGGAGGGATGCACATGTCGCGCGTCGGAGCCATCATCGCGGCGGTGATCGCGGGCGTCCTGCTGGCCGCCGGCGGGGCGTACGGGGTCACGGCCATCGCGACCGGCCCGCAGACCCCGCCCAACCAGAACCCGTACAACTATCCCGCGCCCTGACGCCCGGCTGGCTCACGCGCCGTTGCCGGCCCGGCCGGCCGGTAACCGGCGCGCCTTAGCCGCCGAGCTCGTCGATCGTGACCTCGGCCAGCAATTCCTCGTAGGTCACCAGGTCGATCACGCCGTCCCGGCCCGCGCTGGCGGCCAGGCTCACCGCATGCCGGACGCTGTCGGGCCAGTCCCAGCCCAGCGCGACGCCGGGCACGAACCCCGCCACCAGCGCATCGCGGGACATGGCGGCCGCCCGGCCGCTGCTGCCCGCCAGCCGGGCCTGCCACCGGCCGCCGGCGGTGTGCACGCTGACGGTGTCGCCCGACATCATCGCGACGGCGCCCGCCCCGGCGGCCATCAGGGCGGCCGGGTCACCGTCGCACCCGGCGGCCTGCGGGCCGGGCGGGACGGCCGCGCTCCGGGCGGCGGGCTCGGGCACGGCCAGGACCGGGTGCCGGGCGACGGCATGCCACAGGGCGGTGCCGCCCGCGTCGAGGACGACCGGGACGCCGGCCTCGGCGGCGTAGGTAGCGAAAGTGGCGTACGTCTCCGGGGGCAGCCCGTCGGGCAGCCCGCCGCATAGCACCGCCGCGCTGGCCCCGTCGATGAGACTGCGGTAGTCAGCCGCCAGGCGGCCGAGTTCCTCGGTGGTGATGTAGGGGGACGGCTCGGCGAAGCTGGTCGTGGTCCCGGTCTCAGTCTCAGCCACCTCCACCACCCGCCGCGATTCCATGGCGATGGGCGTGAACTGGGTGGGCACGCCGAACCGGGCCAGCTCGGCGCGGATCAGCTCACCCGCCGTGCCGCCGGCCAGGCCGGCCGCGACCACCTCGTGCCCGAAGGTATGCAGCAGCCGCGCCACGGCCGGGCCCCGGCCGCCCGCCCGGTACCGGACCCGGCCGACATCGTGCGTGGTGCCGGGCCGGACCCGCCTGGTCTCGTAACTCACGTGCACGGCCGGGTCGAGGCTGACAGCAACGATCATCGGCGGCCGGACTCCCAGGTGGTGAGCAGGGGGAACTCGTGCCCGCAGCATAAGCGCTGACCCGCCCGGTTTGGCCCCAATAACGCCAGCCTGGCCGGCCGGTACCCTGACCGCATGCGCGCGGCAGCCGGCAGCCTGGTCCTGGACGTCTGCGCCGTGCTCGCGTTCGTCGCCATCGGCCGGCACACCCACCACGACGGCGACGCGATCGCCGGGCTGTGGCATACGGCGTGGCCGTTCCTGGCCGGCCTGGCCCTCGGGCTGGCGGCGAGCCGGGCCTGGCGGCGGCCGCTGGCGCTGGTGCCGGCCGGGCTGGGGGCCTGGCTCGGCGCGGCCGGGGCCGGGATGGTGATCCGGGTGCTGGCCGGCCAGGGCACGGCGGCGGCGTTCATCGTCGTGGCGCTGGGATTCCTGGCCCTGTTCCTGCTGGGCTGGCGGGTGGTCGCGCGCATCGTGACGACCCGCCTGAACCTGGCGCACTGATCCGCCGGCGGGCCGCGGCGGCGGCCTGCGCGGAGGCCGGCGGCCGCTGCCATCGGAACCTTAGCGTTTACTGAGCGTGACCAGACGGCAGGTCATGCTTGCCCGACGTAGGCGTGGCGCTTTAGACTGAACATTCAGTCAACCGCGTGAGGAGCGGGATATGGCCGACATACAGGCCAGTCACAGCGATTCAGCCGCCACCCCCCAGACCGCAGCCAGCCCGGCGCGCGCAGCAGCGACGCTGGAGCAGATCATCGACGAGCAGGAGCGGATCTTCGCCGACCGCCAGCCTGAGTCCCGGCGGCTGGCCAGCCTGGCCAGCGGGTCGCTGGCCGGCGGCGTCACCTCCAGCTGGCAGATCACCCGGCCGCAGCCGGTCTGGCTGAGCCACGGCCAGGGCTCGAGGATCTTCGACGTGGACGGCAACGAGTACGTCGACCTGCACGGCGGCTACGGCGCCGGGATGGCCGGGCACGGCCACCCCGCCATCGTGGAGGCGGTCCGTTCCCAGGTGCCCCTGGGCACCCACTTCGCCCAGCCCACCCGGGCCGCCATCGCGGTCGCCGAGGAACTGTCGCGCCGGTTCCGGCTGCCGCAGTGGCGCTTCGCCAACTCCGGCACCGAGGCGACCATGGATGCGGTCCACCTCATGCGGGCGATCACCGAACGGGACCTGATCATCAAGGTCGAGGGCTGCTACCACGGCCACCATGACTCGGTTCAGGTGTCGGTAAGCCCGGAGGAGGATGACGCGATCGGGCCTGCGGACCGGCCGGCCGGCGTCCCGTCCAGCACCGGCATCCCGCAGGCCATCACCGACCTGACCCTGATCGTCGGCTACAACGACCTGGCCAGCGTGCGCCGGGTCCTGGAGGAGCACCCCGGCCAGGTCGCCGGGATGATCCTCGAGCCGATCATGATGAACGCCGGGATCATCCGGCCCGAGGCCGGCTACCTGGCCGGGCTGAAGGACCTGCTGCACGCCCACGGGGCGCTGCTGACCTTCGATGAGGTCAAGACCGGGCTGACCGCCGGCCCGGGCGGAGCCACCGGGGCCACCGGCGTCACGCCCGACATCGTCACCCTGGCCAAGGCCATCGGCGGCGGCGTCGCGGTCGCGGCGATCGGCGGGACCGCCGAGGTCATGGCCCACGTGGCCGACGGCGACTATGAGATGGTGGGCACCTTCAACGGCAACCCGCTGGCCATGGCCGCCAGCCGCGCGATGCTGTGCGAGGTGGCGACGGGCGAGGCTTACGAGCGCATCGAGAAGCTGCGGCGGCTGGCGGTCGACGGCCTGGAGCGGGAGATCGCCCGGAACGGGCTGGCGGCGCACGTCGTGTCGGTCGGGGCCAAGGGCTGTGTCGTCTTCGCGGCTGAGCCGGTCCGCGATTTCCGCGATTTCCTGGCCGTCCAGGACGCCTACAGCCACGCGCACTGGCTCTTCCAGCACAATGGCGGCGTGTTCCTGCCGCCCTGGGGCAAGAGCGAGCAGTGGCTGATCTCGGTCCAGCACGACGAGGCGGACGTCGAGCGGTTCGTGGCCAACTTCGCTACTTTCGCGGCTGCGGTCGGCAGCCTTGACGTCGCGAGATAACCTCGTCTGTTATCTGGAAGAGCTTGCGCACGGAGGTCGACGCAGAGTAGTTCTAGGCGGGTAGATCCCGATTGAACGAATGTTCAGTCAGGACGCCGTAGCGAAAGGTGGGGGTAGATGCACCCACGCGAGGGCTGGCAGCCCGACGGCACCCGCCGGGTGCAGGACCTGTCCCGGCGGGCGGCGCTGCAGCGCGGGGCGGCCGCCGCCCTGCTGGCGGGCGGCGGCGGGGCTCTGCTCGATGCCTGCGCGCCCTTCCTGACCGGCGGCGCCACTCTCCCGCTCCCCCGCAAGAACAACCCGGTCACCTGGCCGACGACCGACAACGACAAGCTCGCCAGCGGCCTGCAGCCCGAGACGGGCGCGACCCTGCAGATCTTCAACTGGACGGCCTACGTCAACCAGGCCTGCCTGAACCACTTCGCCAAGAAGTACAAGTGCAAGGTGGTCGTGACCACGTTCAACACCATGAACGAGGCCATTTCCAAGCTGCGCAGCGGCCTGAAGTTCGATGTGTTCATGGGCGTCACCATCGACGTCCTGGGCCAGCTGATCTCCTCCAAGCTGATCCAGCCGCTGAATCACAGCTATATCCCGAATATCGCCCAGGCCTGGTCCGACTTCAGCAACCCGTTCTACGACCAGGGCTGGCAGTACACGGTGCCGTACACGATCTACACCACCGGCATTTCGTGGCGTAAGGACCTGGTCCACGAGAACCCGTACGCGATGAAGAACGGGTACGCGATGCCGTGGCAGCCCAAGTACAAGGGCAAGGTCGCAATCCTGGACGACTACCGCGAGGGCATCAGCCTCGGGCTGCTGAAGAACAACATCTCCAACCTCAACACCGGCAGCCGGACCCAGATCGACCTGGCCCGGCACTCGCTGCAGCAGCTGGTGGACCAGGTCAACGTGAAGATCGACAACAACGACTACACCGAGATCCCCAACGGCCAGGTGTGGATCCACCAGGCGTGGTCAGGCGACATGGCGGCGGCCCCGTACTACATGCCCAAGGGCACGCCGGTCGAGGTCGTCGGGTACTGGTTCCCCACCAACGGGCGCGGCCCGGTGGCCAACGACACCAACACGGTGCTGCGCTCGGCCACCAGCCCGGTGCTGGCCCACCTGTTCCTGAACTACATGCTGGACCTGCCCAACGTGCTGGAGAACATCAGCTACAACGGCTACATGCAGCCGCTGAACGCGATCACCCCGCAGCGGCTGGTCAAGGAGAAGCTGCTGCCGCCCAGCCTGATGTCCACCGCCGTCCTGCCGTCCTACTTCCGCCGCGGCTACGGGGAACTGCAGCTGCCCGTGGACGTCGACGCGCTGTGGCAGCAGGCCTGGCTCGTCGCGAGCAACGGGATCTAGCCATGGCCATTCACGCTCCCCCGCAGCCGGTTCGCCCGCCCAAGGGGGGCTCCGGCGCCGATTCGGGCCGCCAGTCCCGCGCGTTCTGGATCGCACTGTCCCTGCCGGGGATCTTGTGGCTGGCCGTCCTGTTCATCGTGCCGTTCTACGCCGTGCTGGCCATTGCCCAGGGCAAGCTGAACCGGCTGACCGAGTCACCGGTCGCCGTGTACAACCCGCTGAACTGGAGCTCGGCCAACCTGTCCAACGTCTGGCACGACATTTTCGGCGCCGACTCCTTCGCCGGCCCGATCGTGCTGCGGACCATCGTCTACGTGGTCATCGCCTCGGCGCTGTGCCTGGCCCTGGGCTATCCGGCCGCCTACTTCGTCGCCCGGTTCGCGGGGCGGCGCAAGGGCCTGTTCCTGGTCCTGCTGATCGCGCCGTTCTGGATCAGCTACATGATGCGCATGCTGGCCTGGATCGACCTGCTGCAGACCGGCGGCTACGTCAACAAGGCGCTGGGCTGGATCGGCCTGGGCAGCACGAACTGGCTGGGCGGGCACTCGTTCACGGTGATCCTGGGCCTGGTCTACGGCTATATCCCGTACCTGATCCTGGTGCTGTTCGCCGGCCTGGACCGGATCGATCCGTCGCTCATCGAGGCCGGCCGTGATCTCGGGCTGAGCCGGACGCGGACGTTCCTGCGGATTACCCTGCCGCTGTCGCGGCAGCCGATCATGACCGGTCTGCTGATCACCGTGCTGCCGATGATCGGCGACTACTTCACCAACCAGCTGCTGTCCGGCGCGCCGAACACCTCGATGATCGGCAACCTGATCCAGGGCCAGCTGGGCACGCCCGGCCTGCAAGGACAGGGCGCGATCTTGTCGCTGATGGTCCTGCTGGTGCTGCTCGTGCCGATGATCTACTACGTGGCAGCCACCGGACGCTCGCAGAAGGAGGCCGCATGACTAGCGTGACCGCCCCGCGTCCGGCGGAGCCGTCCGAGCAGGCGGCGCAGACACCGGCGGCCGGCCCCCGCGGTTTCCGCAACCCGTGGCGGCGAGCCTGGTTCCTGGAGGGCTTCACCTGGCTGTACCTGCTGTGGTCGCTGGCCCCGATTGCGATCGCCGTGCTGTTCTCCTTCAACAAGGGCAAGTCGCAGGCGGCCTACCAGGGCGTGTCCTTCCGCTGGTACTGGGGCGACCCGGTCAACTCGGTGTTCCACAACCCGCAGCTGCAGAGCGCGGTGTTCACCACGCTGAAGCTGTCCGGGCTCACCACCCTGATCGCCGTGCCGCTCGGCGTGGCCTTCGCGCTGGGCATCAACCGGTGGCGGAGCAAGCTCTCGCTCAGCTTCAACTTCGTGATGATCTTGTCGTTCGTCGTGCCGGAGCTGATCTTCGGCGTCGCCATGTTCTTCGTCTTCACCCAGCTGTTCTCCGGCATCCAGCTCGGCCTGCTGGCCGAGACCCTGGGGCTGGTCACCTGGAACGTGAGCTGGCCGGCCATCATCGTGCAGGCCCGGCTGGTCGGCATCGGCCGCCAGTACGAGGAGGCCGCCGCCGATCTGGGCGCCACGCTGTTCCAGACGATCCGGCGGGTGCTGATCCCGCTGCTCACCCCGGCCATCTTCGCCAGCGCGATCCTGGTCTTCTCCGGCGTGATCGATGACTTCGTGATCGTCGACCTGCTGTCCTCCAATGCCAGCAACACGCCGATGTCGGTGATCATCTACTCGACCCAGCGCGGTGGCAACGGCGGGCCGGCGCTGAACGCCCTGGCCACGATCATGCTGCTGATGTCGTTCGTGGTCGCCGCGATCGGGTTCGCCGGGTACCGCTGGATGACCAGAGGCCAGCGCATCGACAACAAGCAGGCCCTGACCGCCCTCACCGGCGAATAGGTTCCGGCCAGCACGAGCACCCAGCTTTTGCTGGTCGTTCAGGCTGGGGGTCGGGGGTAATCCCCCGGGAAGCACGGGTTAACTCGCCTGGACGGCTTCCTTGTGGCCGATGGAGACCGCCTCGTCGTCGGCGTCGTCCGCCGGGCTGCCGCCCGGCAGCACCCGCAGCGCATCCGGGGCCAGGTAGGCGTGCACCGGAGTGCCCTGGGTCAGGCTGCTGACGCTGCCGTCGTTCTGCAGCACGGCCTGCAGTTCCACGCCCGGCGCCAGCCGCAGGAACACCTGAGTCGATGACCCCAGGTAGACCAGGCGCTCCACCATCGCCGGCACCCGGTTGTCGCCGGCCGTGCCGAACTCCTCGATCCGGACCCGCTCGGGCCGGATGACCGCGTGCGAGCGGTCCGGGGCCTCCTGGGCGCCGTGCGCCACCGACAGCACCATCTCGCCCAGCCGGGCCCGGCACTGCGTGCCCGGCCCGCGCTCGACGATGTCGACCGGCATCAGGTTGGACACGCCCAGGAAGTCGGCCACGTAGGTGTCGGCGGGCTGCTCGTAAATCTCGGCCGGCGCGCCCATCTGGACGATCCTGCCCTCGCGCATGACCGCCAGCCGGTCGGACATGGTCAGCGCTTCTTCCTGGTCGTGCGTGACGTACAGGAAGGTAATCCCGACCTGCTCCTGCAGCGCCTTCAGCTCCACCTTCAGCGATCGCCGGAGCTTGGCGTCCAGGGCACCCAGCGGCTCATCCAGCAGCAGCACGGCCGGCTGCAGGACCAGCGCGCGGGCCAGCGCGACCCGCTGCTGCTGGCCGCCGGACAGCTGACCCGGCCGCCGCTTGCCGAACGAGCTGAGCTTGACCAGCTCCAGGGCGGCACCGACCCGGCTGCTGAGCTCCGCGGCGGACAGCTTGCGGTTCTTCAGGCCGAAGGCGACATTGTCGAAGACAGTCAGGAACGGGAACAGGGCATAGCTCTGGAACACGGTGTTGACATTCCGCCGATGCGGCGGAATAGCCGACACGTCCACATCATCCAGCAGGATCTTGCCGGCCGTGGGCTGCTCAAAGCCGGCGATCAGCCGCAGCGTGGTGGTCTTGCCGCAGCCCGATGGGCCGAGCAGGGAGAAGAACTCGCCGCTGGCGATCTGCAGGTCAATGCCATCGACGGCGACCTCGGCAAACCGCTTGGTCAGCGACACCAGCTCGATGCGGCCACCAGCCATGACGGGTACCTGCCCTTCTAGGAGCCCTCCGGAGTCACGCCGTCGCGCCCGCGGCCGGGAGTCCAGGTAAAACCCAGCCGGCCGGCGACGAACTGCATGCTTAGCTCGTAGGCACCCACGGGGTCAACCCCCGGGTCCTCGAGGGCGATCTGAATGGTCAGCCCGTCGAGCAGCGCCGACAGGCAGACGGCGAAGCTGACCGGGTCTACATCAGCGAACTCGCCGGCCTCCTGGCCGGCCAGTACCAGCTGGGCGATCTCCGCGCGCCAGCGCTCATCAGACTTGCGCCGGACCGTGGCAACATCGCCGTTGCGGGCGGCCTGGGCCCAGAAATCCAGCCACAGCTGCCAGCTGCTGCCCGGCTCCGGGTCAGCTTCCGGCAGGGTATTCATCGCGACGATCTCCTCGATCCGCGCGCTGGCGGTCGGGAGACTGGCCATCCGCCGCTGCCCGACGGCATACCAGGTGTCCTCGTACTGCCGGATCGCCTCGGTGAGCAGCTGGTCCTTGGTCTTGAAGTAGTAGATGACCAGCGCCGGGCTGGTCCCGGCGCGCTCGGCCACGTCGGCGATGCGGGTATCGGCGTAGCCGCGCTCGGAGATGACCTGAAGGGCGGCCGACATCATCTGAGCACGCCGCTGATCAGCGGTGACGCTCATCTCGGCGCCGTCGCCGACTCGGTCTGTCATCCCGGCTGTCCTCTCATCGCGCGATGTGAGCCATCTTGGCTTCTCATTGTCTCGCGATGTCTGTCCGGGGCTGCATGCCCTCTTGTCGATACGCTATCAGGTTTCTAGACTGAACATTCAGTCAACAAGTCTGGCAAGCTGGCGCCTAGCTGGCCGGCGGCCTCGCCAGGCCCGGTTCACCGGCACCCAGCACCGCTGGCAGCAATCTACGGAAGGCGGACTCATGGCCGCGACATACGACGCGATCGTGGTAGGCGGCGGCCATAACGGCCTGGTTGCGGGCGCCTACCTGGCGCGCTCCGGGGCCCGCACGGTCGTCCTGGAGGGCCGGCACAAGACCGGCGGCGCGGCCACCACCGAGGCACCCTGGCCCGACGCGCCCGAGTTCAAGGTGACCCGGCTGTCGTATGTGATGAGCCTGCTGCCACCCACGATCATCAGCGATCTGGAACTGGACCGGCACGGGTACAAGATCTACCCGATGGGCCCCTACTACCAGGCCTTCCCTGAGGGCGGCTCGATCACGCTGTACGCCGACGACGCCAAGCGCAACCACGATTCGGTGTCAAAGTGGTCCAAGAAGGACGCCGACGCGATGCCGCGCTGGGACGCCTGGCTGGCCGGGCTGGCCGAGGTGCTGGGCCCGCTGCTGCTCACCGTGCCGCCGACCCTGGGCTCGCGCCGCCCGCATGACCTGGCCGAGACCCTGCGCCTGGCCTGGCGGCACCGCGGCCTGGACGTGCGCACCATCGCCGACGTGACCCGGCTGATGACCATGAGCATCGCCGACCTGCTCGATGACTGGTTCGAGTCCCCCCAGGTCAAGGGCGCCCTGGCGGTGAACGGCGTCATCGGCACCTGGGCCGGGCCGTACGAGCCGGGCACGGCGTACGTGATGGCGCACCACTCCATCGGTGACGTCGGTGACGGACACCTCGGGAACTGGGGCTTCCAGGAGGGCGGCATGGGCGCGGTGGCCGACGCCATCGGGGCCGCCGCCCGCGCCAACGGCGCGGAAATCCGCACCGGTGCCCGGGTCGCCCGGGTCCTGATCGAGAACGGCCGCGCGGCCGGCGTGGTCCTGGACAACGGCGACGAGCTGCGGGCCAGGGTCGTGGTCTCCACGGTGCACCCCAAGCTCGCGTTCCTGGAGCAGGTGGGAGCCGAGAACCTGCCCGACGACTTCGTCACCGACATCGAGCACTGGAAGAGCCGCAGCGGCGTGGTGAAGATCAACCTGGCGCTGGCCGAGCTGCCCGACTTCATCGCCGACCCCGGCTCCCAGCTGCAGGAGCACCACACCGGCTCGGTGGAGATGGCACCGACCATGGAGTACATCGAGCGCGCCTTCCAGGACGCCCGCGACGGCAAGCCCGCCCTGGCCCCGTTCAGCGACGGCGTGATTCCCACCGCGTTCGACAAGACGCTCAGCCCCGAGGGCACGCACATCATGTCGCTGTTCACGCAGTGGGTTCCGGCGGACTGGAGCGAGGAGCCGCACACGGCCGAGCTGGTCCTCCAGCGCGTCATCGCGCACGCCGAGCAGCACCAGGTCGACCGGCTCGGGCAGCTCAGCCAGCGACGGGTGACAGGGCTGGCCGCCGATCTCGGTGTACCGCGGGTTGACGAGATAGACCCGCGGCCGCGACGGGCTGCTGGTCACCT
>DASXDJ010000155.1:0-68419 GCA_036490755.1 Streptosporangiaceae bacterium | reverse complement strand
CGGACAGCGCCTTCTTGATCTCGGTCTCGGTCCGGATGATGCCGACCAGGTTGCTCATGGTGTCCTGGACCTCGGCGTGGACGGTGTACGGGTTCTCCCCGCCGGTCCGCTCCAGCGGGGCCAGCGCCTCGGCGCGGGCGGACTCGATCTCGCCCTCGTCGGCGAGCGGCAGCTTGGGGCCGAGCCCGTTGATGTACTCGGCCGCGCCCAGCCCGGCGCGGCGGCCGAACACCAGCAGGTCGGACAGCGAGTTGCCGCCCAGCCGGTTGGAGCCGTGCATGCCGCCGGAGACCTCGCCCGCCGCGAACAGGCCGGGCACGCAGGACTCGCCGGTGTCCGGATCGACCTCGACGCCGCCCATCACGTAGTGCTGGGCCGGCCCGACCTCCATCGGCTCCTTGGTGATGTCGACGTCGGCCAGCTCCTTGAACTGGTGGTACATCGACGGCAGCCGCTTGAGGATCTCCTCGGGCGTCCGGCGGGAGGCGATGTCCAGGAACACGCCGCCGTGCGGCGAGCCGCGGCCTGCCTTGACCTCGGCATTGTTGGCCCGGGCGACCTCATCGCGGGGGAGCAGCTCAGGCGGCCGCCGGTTGTGGTCCGGGTCGGTGTACCAGCGGTCCGCCTCTTCCTCGGTCTCCGCGTACTGGGCCCGGAACACGTCGGGGACGTAGTTGAACATGTACCGCTTGCCCTCGGAGTTCTTCAGCACCCCGCCGTCACCGCGGACCGACTCCGTCACCAGGAGCCCGCGGACCGAGATCGGCCACACCATGTGCGTCGGATGGAACTGGACGAACTCCATGTTCAGCAGCTTGGCTCCGGCCAGCAGCGCGAGAGCGTGCCCGTCCCCGGTGTACTCCCAGGAGTTGGAAGTGACCTTGAACGTCTTGCCGATGCCGCCGGTGGCCAGGATGACCGCGGGTGCCTCGAAGGCGACGAACTGGCCGCTCTCCCGGATATAGCCGAACGCTCCGGCGATCCGGCCCTCGCCGTCCTTGAGAAGCCGGGTGACGGTGGTCTCGGAATAGACCTTGATCATCGCCTCGGGGTCGCCGAGGGCGACGGCATCTTCCTGCTGCAGCGCGACGACCCTCTGCTGCAGGGTCCGGATCATCTCCAGGCCGGTGCGGTCGCCGACATGCGCCAGCCGGGGGTACTCGTGCCCGCCGAAGTTGCGCTGGCCGATCTTGCCCTCGGGCGTGCGGTCAAACAGCGCGCCCCAGGCCTCGAGCTCGTAAACGCGGTCCGGTGCTTCCTTGGCGTGCAGCTCGGCCATCCGCGGATTGTTCAGGAACTTGCCGCCGCGCATGGTGTCGCGGAAATGCACCATCCAGTTGTCGTTGGGATTGGCATTCCCCATCGCCGCCGCGCAGCCGCCCTCGGCCATCACCGTGTGGGCCTTGCCGAACAGCGACTTGGAGATGATCGCCGTCTTCTTCCCGGCCACCCGCGCCTCGATCGCCGCGCGCAGGCCAGAGCCGCCCGCGCCGATCACGACGACGTCGTAGGAGTGCCGCTGGATATCCGTCATGTCGTAGCGCCGCCTCAGTTAAAGATCCGCGGGTCGCTGAAAACCCCCGCTGACAGCAGCCAGATGTACAGGTCGGTCAGCATCAGCGTGCCCAGGGTGGTCCAGGCCAGCTGCATGTGCTTGGTATTCATCCGGGAGACCTGCGTCCAGGCCCAGTAACGGACCGGGTGCTTGGAGAAGTTCCTCAGCCGGCCGCCCGTGATGTGCCGGCACGAGTGGCACGACAGGGTGTAGCCCCACAGCAGGACCACGTTCGCCGCCATGATCAGGGTGCCCAGGCCGAGGCCGACGCCGCCGTCCTTGCCGTGGAAGGCCTCGATCAGGTCATAGGTGTTGAGGATCGAGATCACGATGACCATGTAGAAGAAGTAGCGGTGCAGGTTCTGCATGATCAGCGGGAAGCGGGTCTCACCGCTGTAGGTGGCGTGCGGCTCGCGGACCGCGCACGCGGCCGGGGACCGCCAGAAGGCCCGGTAGTAGGCCCGGCGGTAGTAGTAGCAGCTCAGCCGGAAGCCCAGCACGAAGGGCAGGGACACGAACGCGAACGGGATGATCGGCGGGACCGCGGGGATCCAGGTCCCCAGCGCCGAGGAACCCGGCACGCACTCGCCGCTGACGCACGGGGAGTAGAACGGCGTCAGGTAGTGGAACTCCGGGACGTAGTACCACTTGCCGATGAACACGTGCACCGTGGCGTAGGTGACCCAGATGGTCAGCAGCGTCGCGGTGATGCGCGGCGCCCGCCACCAGGGGTCCTTGCGCAGCGTGGGTTCCGATATCTGCGCACGTGTCTTGGCCGGCGCCACCGATGCCTGCGTCATTGTCAGACGTCTCCGCCCTGGAAGGTTTGCTCCGCTTGCCGCACGCGCTCAGCGGTCTGGGGCGCCTGCGCCGCAGCGGGCAAATGCCGCGTGCCAGCGCCGGGCGCGACCAGCTTGCCACGCTGACCGCGAGCTCGAACGAAACCTTAATCCCTTGGATATCACCCCGGGGGCGTGCTAGGTGCACCTGGGCGTGTGACTCTTACTACAATGCGCTGTCCGTCCCGGCGTGACCAGTTCCCGCCGCCGTGCCGGACGCCGGCGCCGGGCCTGCTCCCAGGGCCCGGCGCAGGAAGTCGACCTGCAGCAGGAGCAGGTTCTCCGCCACCTCTTCCTGGGCGGGCATGTGCGTCACGCCGGTCAGCGGCAGCACCTCATGCGGCCGCCCGGCGGCCAGCAGCGCGGCGGACAGCCGCAGCGAGTGGGCCACGACGACGTTGTCGTCGGCCAGCCCGTGGATGATCATCAGGGGCCGGCTCAGCCGCGCCGCGTCGGACGACAGCGAGCTGGCGTCATAGGCCAGCGGGTCGTTGGCCGGGTCGCCGAGGTAGCGCTCGGTGTAATGAGTGTCATACAGCCGCCACTCGGTGACCGGGGCGCCGGCCACGGCGGCGTGGAAGACGTCCGGCCGCCGCAGTACGGCCAGCGCGGACAGGAAGCCGCCGAACGACCAGCCGCGGATCCCGACCCGGGACAAGTCCAGGTCAGCGCACTCCTGCGCGGCCGCGTGCAGCGCCTCGACCTGGTCCTCCAGCGCGGGAGTGGCCAGGTCGCCGGCCACCGCTCGCTCCCAGCCGGGCCCGCGCCCGGGCGTGCCGCGGCCGTCGGCCACGACGACCGCGAAGCCCTGCTCGGCCATCCACTGGGACTCGGAGAAGGCATCACGGGCGGCCACGACCCGGGCCAGGTGCGGGCCGCCGTACGGGTCGCACAGCACCGGGAGCTTCGCTGAGCCGGGCTGGTGCCAGGACGGCAGCAAGATCGCGGTGCGCAGCCGCTGCGGGCCGCCGTAGCTCAGCGCGGGCACGAAATCGGGCAGTTGCGGCCGCTCGGCCAGCGACCCGATGGCCGTCTCCGGCGCGCCGGGCCGGCGGACGGTGACCGCCGTCCCGGTGGCGTCGAGCCGGCGGCTGACCACCACCGTGGTGCCGCCCGCGCGCCGCCCGGCGTGCTGGCCGGTGCCGGGGGTGAGCTCGGTCACGCCGGCCGGGCCGGCCAGCCACAGGCCGAGCTGAGCGGGGTCGGCGGCCGTGGCGGTGAACAGCACGCTGTCCCCGTCGGTGTCCAGGACCTGCCGCACGTTCAGCTCGGCCGGGGTCACCGGCTCGGCCGTGCCGGCCTCGTGCTCGGCGGGGGTGGCGACCAGCAGCCGCCGGGCGCCCTCGGAGTCGGCGGTCCAGGCGATCCGCCCGTCGGCGGTCCACGCCGGGACGCCGGGCACGATGTCGACCCAGTCCGGGTCGGTGTCGGCCCGGACAATCCGGGTCTTGCCGGTCGCCGGGTCGGCGGCCAGCAGCACCAGCGTCCGCTGGTTGCGGCTCTGCACGACCAGCAGCGGGGTGGCCGCGCCCTCCGGCCCGCCCCAGCTGGCGGTGACCAGGTAGGGGAGTGCCTCGGTGTCCCACGTCACGGGGATGAGCTGGCCGTCCAGGCCCGCGATGACCGCGGTGACGTCGGCATTGGCGGTGCCGGCCGAGGGGTAGCGGATCTCGCGGCCCGCTGCCTCGGGGCGGGACGGGTCGGCGATGTGCCAGCGCTGCACCGGGTTCTCATCGACCCGCGCGGCCAGCACGGCGGAGCCGTCGGGCGCCCACCAGTACCCGCGGGTGCGGCCCATCTCCTCGGCGGCGATGAACTCGGCCTGGCCGAAGGTGACCAGCGGGTCCGCGGACGGCCCGGCCACCGCCCGGTCGTGCCCGGTGGCAATGTCGATGACGCGCAGCGCGCCGGCGCAGGTGTAGGCCACGTGCCCGCCGGTCGGGTCGGGCCGCGGGTCGGCGGCCGGGGCCCGGGTGGCCAGCTCCCGGACGGCGCCGCCGCCGTCCCCGTCCGGGGCCAGCCGGGCCAGGTAGACGCGGCCGGCCAGCGCGAACGCGGCCACCGTGCAGGCGTCGTCGGTGGCGAAGCCGACGATGCCCCGGGCCAGCTCCCGGACCCGCTCCCGGCGGGCCTTCTCCCGCTCGTCGTCCTCGCCGCCGAAGCCGGCTAGCTGCGCCGGGTCGGCGATCAGCCGCTCCGTCCCGCTGGCCACCTCCAGCGCCCACAGGCAGGTCACCGGGTCGGTGCCGCCCCGCGAGCGCAGGAAGGCCACGGTGCCGCCGTCCGGTGAGATCTGGAACGAGCGCGGCGCGCCCAGGGTGAAGTAGCGGGTCCTGGCCCGGTGGCGGGGGAACGAGTCAGTCATGGCCTTAGATCCTGCCAGCCCGGCTGGCCGGCCAGGCACCCCGCGTCCCCGTCCGCGGCCGCGGCCGCGGCCGCGTGGCTAGGCTCGCGGGCATGACCTCGGCCAGTGACCGGAGCCTGCTGCTGGTGCACGCTCATCCCGACGACGAGTCCATCGAGACCGGGGCCATCATGGCCCGGTACGCGGCGCAGGGCGCGCGGGTGACGCTGGTCACCTGCACCCTGGGTGAGCTCGGTGAGGTTATCCCGGCCGGGCTGGCGCACCTGGCCCGGGACGAGCGCGGCGGGCTGGGGGAGTACCGGATCGGCGAGCTGGGCGCCGCGTGCCGGGCGCTGGGCGTGACCGACTACCGCTTCCTGGGCGGCGCCGGCCGGTGGCGGGACTCGGGGATGATGGGCCTGGCCGCCAACGACTGGCCGGGCAGCTTCTGGCAGGCCGATGTCGGCGAGGCGGCCGCCGAGCTGCTGAAGATCATCCGCGAGGTGCGCCCCCAGGTGATCGTCACCTACGACGAGCGCGGCTACTACGGCCACCCCGACCACATCCAGGCCCACCGGGTGGCCCGGCGGGCATTCGAGGAGTCCGGCGGGCTGGTTTCCCGGCTGTACGCGACCGCCATGCCGCGATCCCGGCTGGCCGCGGCCATGGCCTGGCCGGACGGTCCGCCGCGGCACACCGGCTTCACGAAGGCACCGTCCCTGGAAGATCTTCCATTCGGAGTCCCTGATGCGCTGGTGACCACGGAAGTTGCGGCGGCTGCCTGGCTGAATGCCAAGCTGGCCGCCATGGCCGCGCACGCCACGCAGATCACGGTGGCCGCCCCGTATTTCGCGCTGTCGGACAACGTGGGGCAGCGAGTGCTGGACAGCGAGTACTTCACCCTGATGGCCGGCCCGGGCGCGGGCCAGCCGGCCCGGGAGTCCGACCTGTTCGCCGGAATTGGCTAGCCTGCGTCCGTGACCAGCGAGCCGGGACAGCCAGCGGAGCGGAACGGGTCCGCGCCGCGGGCCGGGCGGCCGGGCGGCTCCGGCGGGCGGGCGGCCGCCCTGGCGACGTACCTGCTGCTGTTGGTGTTCGGGCTGCTCCAGGCGCTGATCGGGTCCTTTCAGTACAGCCGCGGGCCGGTCCCGCTAGCCGCCGTCCTGTTCGCCGCGGGCATCCTGGCGACCTGCGTGCTCGGCGCCTGGGGAATGCGAAACCCCGCTGGCGGGCTTATGCCCGGAGTGGGCTGGTTTGCCACCACGTTCATCCTGGCGACCGCAACTCAGGGAGGAAGCGTCGTGATCACGAACACGACGGCGGGCAAGTGGTTCCTGTTCGGCGGCGCCGGGTGCGCGGCCGTCGGCTGCCTGGTGTCATTTCTGGGCTTCTCGCGGGCGGGCCGCCGGTGACGGCCAGCCCGCCCCCGGCCGTTGACCCGGCCGCCTTCCGCCGCGCCGCCGGGCAGCTGCCCACCGGTATCCTGATCGCGGGCACGACCCTGGACGGCATCGATCACGCCATGACCGTCAGCGCGTTCACCGCGGTGTCGCTGGACCCGCTGCTGGTGCTGCTGTGCGCGGAGAAGATCGCGCGCTTCCATGACACCGTGATCGCGGCCGGGTTCTGGTCGCTGTCGGTGCTCAGCGAGGAGGCCGAGAAGACGGCCCGCTGGCTGGCCACGCGGGGCCGGCCGCTAGACGGCCAGCTGGACGGGATCGAGCACCACGCCGGCCCGCAGACCGGTGCGCCGGTGCTGAATGACGCGCTGGCCTGGATGGAATGCCGGACCACCGCCGTGCACGACGGCGGTGATCACAGCATCATCGTCGGCCAGGTCGTCGGGGTGGGCGAGGACGCCCGCGGCCGCGGCCCGCTGATTCACCACGCCGGCCGGTACCGGAGCCTGGCCCCGGAGCAGCCGCCTGCCCGGCCGCGCTAGCGAGCCAGGCCCGCGGCGCCGCCGCCGGGTGCGGCGCCGGGTGCCGTCCTAGCGGCTGAGCGAGATGTCCTCGACCTGGTCCAGGGCCCAGTCCAGGTCTTCCTCGCTGATCATCAGCGGCGGCGCGAGCCGGATGGTGGACCCGTGGGTGTCCTTGGCCAGGAGGCCGCGATCAGCCAGCCGCTCGCAGGCCTCGCGGCCCGACAGGCGGGCGAGCTCGATGCCGGCCCACAGGCCGCGGCCGCGCACCTCGCGGACGGCGGTGGTGGGCAGGGCGGCCAGCCGGTCCAGCATGTGCGTACCCAGCTTGGCCGAGCGCTCCTGGAACTCGCCGGTGTTCAGCAGGGCGATGACCTCGCGGGCCACGGCGCAGGCCAGCGGGTTGCCGCCGAAGGTAGACCCGTGCTGCCCCGGCTTGAAGACGCCCAGGACGTCGCTGCGGGAGACCACGGCCGAGACCGGGACGATGCCGCCGCCCAGCGCCTTGCCCAGCACGTACATGTCGGGCACCACGTCGTCGTGGTCGCAGGCGAAGGTGGTCCCGGTCCGGCCCAGCCCGGACTGGATCTCATCGGCGATCATCAGCGCCCCGGCCTCCGTGCAGGCCTGGCGGACGCCGGCCAGGAAGCCGGGCGGCGGCACGATGACGCCGGCCTCGCCCTGGATGGGCTCGACCAGGACGGCCACCACGTTCGGGTCCATTGCGGCGCGCAGCGCCTCGGTGTCGCCGTAGGGGACGATCCGGAAGCCCGGCGTGTAGGGCCCGTAGGAGGCCCGGGCGTCCGGGTCGGTGGAGAAGCTGATGATCGTGGTGGTGCGGCCGTGGAAGTTGCCGTCGAACACGATGATGACGGCCTCGCCGTCCGGGACGCCCTTGACCTCGTATCCCCATTTGCGGGCGGTCTTGATGGCCGTCTCGACGGCCTCGGCGCCGGTGTTCATGGGCAGCACCATGTCCATCCCGGCCAGCGCCGCCAGCTCGGCGCAGAACGGCCCGAACTGGTCGTGCTCGAACGCCCGGCTGACCAGGGTGACCCGCTCCAGCTGACGCTGCGCGGCGGCCACCAGCCGCGGGTGGCGGTGCCCGAAGTTGATGGCCGAGTACGCGGCCAGCATGTCCAGGTACCGGCGGCCGCCGACGTCGGTCACCCAGGCCCCCTCGGCCTCGGCGATCACGACCGGCAGCGGGTGGTAGTTGTGCGCGCTATGGGCCGCGGCCTGGGCCCGCAGCTGATCTGCAGTGAGATCGGTCATGATGTCCTCCCGGCTGCCTGAGCTCGCATTACCGCAGTTCCAGAGTGCAGCATTTCGGTCCCCCGCCGGCCTTCAGCAGCTCGGACAGGTCGACCGGAACGGGCTCGAAGCCAGCCGCGGTCAGCTGCGACCGCAGGCCGTGCGCCTGAGCCGGCAGCACTACGTGATGACCGTCGCTGATCGCGTTCAGACCCAGTACCTCGGCGTCCTCGTCTTTCGCCTCGATCAGCTCGCTGAAGTGCGAGTCCAGCGCGGCCTTACTCGCCTCATCGAAGGCGGCCGGGTAGTAGGCCGCGGTGTCCGGGTCAAGCACGACCATGGCGGTGTCGAGGTGGTAGAACCGCGGGTCGGTCAGCCGGAGTGAGATCACCGGCAGGCCGAACAGCTCGGCCAGTTCCTGGCTCGCCGCCGGGTCGGTGCGGAAGCCGTGCCCGGCCAGGATGGCGCGGCCGGCGTAGACCAGGTCGCCCTCGCCCTCATTGACCGCGACCGGCTCGCGCACGCCGGGGTAGCCGTGCCCGGCCAGCCAGCTCGCGTACGCCGCGGCCTCGGCGGCCCGCTGCGGATACCGGAACCGGGCGGCCAGCGCCTGGCCATTCACCACGCAGGCCCCGTTGGCGGCGAAGACCATGTCGGGCAGGCCGGGAAGAGCAGGAATGGTGCGCACCGTGTGGCCCAGGCTCTCGAAGGTGGCCCGCAGTTGCTGCCACTGCCGCATGGCCAGGTCCGGATCAACCGGCTCGTCCGGCTTCATCCACGGGTTGATCGCGTACTCAACCGCGAAATACTCGGGCGGGCACATGAGGTAGGTCCTGGCATGCGTGCACGTGCGGCGCACGGCGCTCATTCCGGCCATCCGACTCCCTTCCGGTCCTGGTCAGGCAGTTGATCTCGGTCAGTCAAGATTAGGAGCGCAGTGCGGCGGTTTGGCTTGGTGCATCATGCGCACTGGAGGCGATCTGTTGCGTAGTTGGCAGCCTGGCCAGCGATCTGTTGCGCGGAACGGCAGGTGCACGGACGGGCGCCTGCCGGACACGCTCCGCGGCGGGTCAGGAGCGGGGCGCAGGGCGGGTCAGGAGGGGACCGGGGCCTTGCCGACCTCGCTGACCAGGTCCAGCCCGAGCAGCTGGTCGAGATGAGCCAGCGTCTCGAACCTGGCCCCTGGCGCGACCCCGGCATCGCTGTCCAGCGCGCGCAGCGCGGCGAGCGCAGCGGGGGTGTCCAGGTCATCCTCGAACGCGGCGGTGACCTGCGCGGCATGCTCGGCGGACAGCGG
This sequence comes from Streptosporangiaceae bacterium, assembly GCA_036490755.1. GTDB lineage: Bacteria > Actinomycetota > Actinomycetes > Streptosporangiales > Streptosporangiaceae > DASUBV01. The sequence continues at coordinate 59,209 of DASXDJ010000155.1, read as the reverse complement.
GCGGCTCGGATGTGTCGCCCAGTCGGCGACCTGGCCGCGCCACCGGCGCAGCGCCGCGTCAGCCTCGGCCAGCGCGGGCCAGTCCAGGTCGAGCGGATCCCGGTAGCGGCACTCCAGGAAGGCCAGCCGCAAGGCCAGCGGGTCGAGCCCGCGGCGGCGCAGCTCAGCCAGGGTCACTGGCGCTGCCGGGCGGGCCGGTCCGGTGGTGCTGCGGTCCGCCTCGCGGCCTTCGAACAGCAGCGGCCCGCTGCCGGCCCACAGCCGGACCGCCGGGTGGCCAGCCGTCCCGGCAGAGGGGGTCTCGGTCTCGTTCTGCGGGGCGGCCTGGCGGGCCGGGCCGACACCGATGTCGATGATGTCCCCGAGCTCGTGCCAGGTCGTGAACTCCGCGGGCCGGACGCCCAGCGCATCACAGTCAGCCCGGAACGCACGCTCGCGGTCCCCGTGATCCGCGCCGCCGGCGGCACCGGTGCCCAGGCTGGCCAGGATCATCAGCCGGCGCCGCTCCGCGGTCCGCCGGATCAGGTCGGCGAGCAGCACTACCCGCAGGTCACCCACGTCGGCCGGCCGCCCTGCCGCCGGGCCGCAGGTGCCGATGCGCAGCTGGCCGCGCCGGGCCGGCTCCACCGGGAGCACGTCTCGTTGCCGGGAGTCATACAGCCGCAACACTCTGCCAGCGTACGGGCTCGGCCCGCCGCGCACGGCCCGGCCGGGATGGCGGGCCAGCCGCCAGCGGAAATCCAGGTGAGCCGGGGCCCGGCTCGCGGCGACAATGACCCCATGACTGAGCTAGACCCGGCCCCCGTCCTGGCCGCCCTGGCCGGCGATCCGCAGCTGCGGGCGTTCGTGCGCGACGGCGAGCTCGCCGTGATGCCGGGCAAGATGTCCCGGCGCCGGCTGCTGCTGCAGGCGATCGCCGGCGGGTTCGAGCCCGGCATCCGCTACTCCGAGCAGGAGGTAAGCCAGTTCCTGGCCGCCATGTACCCGGACTACGCCGCGCTGCGCCGGTACCTGGTCGATGAGGGGCTGCTGGCCCGCGCCGACGGCCGGTACTGGCGGTCCGGCAACTAGCCAGCGACGACACACCCTGGCCCGCGGCAGCCGGCCGGCCGGAGCTTTGGCCCAGGCGGCCAGGCGGCCAGGGCCTAGGGCAGCGCAGCCAGGCGGCCGGGGCTCAGGCCAGCGCACCCAGGCGGCCGGCGGCGGCCTCGATGCGCTCGTCGGTCGCGGTCAGAGCCGCCCGGATGTGCCGGGCCCCGGCCGGGCCGTAGAAGTCGCCGGGCGCCACCAGGATGCCGGCCGCGGCCAGCACCTCGACACTGCCGCGGCAGTCGTAGTCCGGGTGCTCGGCCCACAGGTACAGGCCCGCCGCCGAGTGCGTCACGTGCCAGCCCGCAGCCTCCAGGGCGGGCCGCAGCCGGGCTCGCCGGGCCGCGTACCGGGCCCGCTGCTCGGTCGCGTGCTCATCGTCGGACAGCGCTGCGGTCATCGCCGCCTGCACCGGTCCGGGCACGAGCATGCCCGCGTGCTTGCGGATCTCCAGCAGCGTGGCGATGAGCTCGGGATCGCCGGTCACGAACCCGGCCCGGTACCCGGCCAGGTTGGACCGCTTGGACAGCGAGTGCACGGCCAGCAGGCCCTGGTGCGAGCCGCCGCAGGCCTCCGGCGCCAGCACCGAGACCGGCTCGGCGTCCCAGCCCAGCTCCAGGTAGCACTCATCACTGGCGATCACGGCGCCGCGCTGCCGGGCCCAGTCCGCCGCCTCGCGCAGCTCGGCCGCCGGCAGCACCGCACCGGTGGGGTTGGACGGTGAGTTGAGCCAGGCCAGCCGGACCGCGGCCGCGTCTGCCTCGGTCACGCCGTCAGCAGCCCCGGCGGCCAGGTCGGCCGGGTCAGCCCGGACCGGCCGGGCGCCCGCGAGCCGGGCGCCGACGTCATAGGTGGGATAGGCCAGCCGCGGATGCAGCACGACATCGCCGGCCCCGCAGCCCAGCACGGTTGGCAGCCAGGCAATGAACTCCTTGGTGCCGATCACCGGGAGCACGGCATCGGGACTGACCTGCACGCCGTGGCAGCGCGCCAGCCAGCCCGCGGCGGCCTCGCGCAGTGCGGTGGTTCCGTAGGTGGCCGGGTAGCCGGGCCAGTCCGCCCCATCGGCCAGCGCGGCCCGGATCAGCGGCGGGACCGGGTCGACGGGCGTGCCTATCGACAGGTCCACGATCCCGCCCGGATGGGCGCGGGCCCGCCTGGCTGCCTGAGCCAGGGTGTCCCACGGAAACTCCGGGAGCCGGCCAGCCAGGGTCGGCGTGGCCGGCGTCCGCGGAGTCAGCGGCGGGGCGCTCAGTGCTCGGTTTCCTGCGGCGGGAGCGCGGCCACCAGCGGGTGGTCGGTCGGGATCTTGCCCGTCTTCGACGCGCCGCCAGGCGAGCCGAGCTCGCTGAAGAACTCGACGTTGACCTTGTAGTAGTCCTTCCACTGGTCAGGTACGTCGTCTTCGTAGAAGATCGCCTCAACCGGGCAGACCGGTTCACATGCCCCGCAGTCCACGCACTCGTCGGGGTGGATATAGAGCATCCGCTCGCCCTCGTAGATGCAGTCGACGGGGCATTCCTCGATGCACGCCTTGTCGAGCAGATCGACGCAAGGCAGCGCGATGATGTATGTCACGTCCGAGCTCCTCTTCCTTGCTGCGCCGTTCAGCCGCCGGGAAGTGCTGGCCGGCAGCAAGCGCCATGACACCTAGTATCGCGGATTCCCGGCTTGGTCATGGCGCCGGCCTCGACCCAGGGATCGCAGATTATCAGCCGAACAGGACCGTGGCGGGGGGTGCCTGGGCCTGCCTGCCTGTCCGGACCGCGGTCCATCCGCTGGAGGCGTGCGTGGTGGTCCACTGATACCCGTCGTAGCTGATGTGCCGGATGCCGTAGGTGCCGGCGTGCGAAACCAGCCACGCCGCCACCGCCCAGCCCTGCTTGCCGCCCGGCGTCCGGACGGCCAGCGCCGGGTCGCCGGCCTCGTTGGTGTGCAGCGGCCCGAAGGTGTGACTCAGGCCGAGCCGGGCGGCGGCCAGCCGGGCGTGGCCCACGCCGCCCGGGTACCAGCACCACACCGCGTGGGCCACGTCCCCGGTGAACGCCCTGGACAGCCGGGAGGCGACCGACGCGTACTGGTTGTAGGCGTACCCGTCGGCGCTGCGCTGCACGGCCTGGGCGGCCCGGTAGACCGGCATGCTGGCGTAATCCGGGATCCGGCCCAGCGCGGCGAAGAACTTCGTCGTGGCGTACACCGGGTCTTCTAGCTGGCTGCGCTGGCCCCAGCCCTGGGAGGGCCGTTGCTGGAAGACCCCGACGGAGTCCAGGTCACCGGAGCGCAGGTTCGTGAGCTTGGACTCCTGCAAGGCCGTCGCGTAGGCCACGGTGACCGCGCGCCGGGGCATCGCGTTGTGCTGGGCCACGCCGGCGATCGTGGCGGCGATCCCGGCCTGGCCGACATTGAGCGAGACCGGCTGGCCGGGCCCGGTCACCGAGCACGAGCTCGGCTCCAGTACCGGAACGGAGTGTCGCAGGGCGATGTAGCCAGCCACCGTGAGCAGCAGCGCGAGCACCAGCGTCACACGGATGGCCAGCTTGACCCGGCGGCTGACTCCGCGGCGGGGCGGGCGGCTGGTGAGCACACATCAGAAGTTACCCGCTGCGCTCAGCCGCTAGGCTCGCTCGCCATGAACCACACACCGCATGTCGTGCCGCGCTCGCCGCTGTCGGAGCAGATCGATGAGCTGTGGGAACGTCGCGCAGAGCTGAGTGCTGAGGACACCGGCGCGCGCGCGACGGTCAGCACCGCGGTGGATGCTCTCGACACCGGGCAGGCGCGCGTGGCCTGGCCGGATGCGGCCACGGGCGAGGTCGTCGTGGATGAGCGGGCCAAGCGCGCCATCCTGCTGGCGTTCCGGCTCATGCCGATGCTGCGCACCCAGGTGGGCGACTTCCGCTATCACGACCGCGTGCCCCTCACCTCGCACCTGGACGGCGTGCGGGCGGTAGCCGGCTCGATTGTCCGCTGGGGCGCGTACGTCGCGCCGGGCGTGGTCTTGATGCCGTCGTTTGTCAACATCGGCGCCTACGTGGATTCCGGCACGATGGTCGACACCTGGGCCACCGTCGGGTCCGGCGCGCAGATCGGCAAGAACGTGCACCTGGCCGGCGGGGTCGGCATCGGCGGGGTGCTGGAGCCGGTCAACGCGGTGCCGGTGGTGATCGGCGACGATGCGTTCATCAGCTCGCGCTGCATGGTCGTGGAGGGCGCGCGGGTCGGCGCGGGCGCGGTCCTCGGCGCGGGGACGATCCTGACCAGCAGCTCGCACGTCATCGACGTGCAGACCGGGGAGGAACTGCCGCGCGGCCAGGTGCCGCCGTGGTCGGTCGCCGTCGGTGGTACCCGGCCGCGCATTTTCCCCGGCGGGGAGTTCGGCATGCCGTGCGTACTGGTGCTCAAGCGGCTGCCGGAGGGCACGGCTCACGGCAAGGCGGAGCTGAATGAAATCCTGCGTGATCACGGCGTGAACGCCTGAGCCAGTAACGAGGCACGGCTGGCCGGCCGCGCCGCCCCGGCCGATCTTGGCGCTACGTTAGGCCTCATGAGCGGCAACACCGAGCCGCGCCGTCGGCTGCGCCGCCAGGGGCCCGCCACGCTGCGCGGAGAGCACATCCCGGCCACGACCACCGATCAGCGGCTGCTGGACTGGCGCGGCTCAGGGGACTGGGTGCATACCGACCCCTGGCGCGTGCTGCGGATCCAGGCGGAGTTCGTGGAGGGTTTCGGGCTGCTGGCCGAGCTCGGCCGGGCCGTCGCGGTCTTCGGCTCGGCCCGGACCGCGCACGATGGCCCGTACTGGCAGATGGCCGAGAAGGTCGGCGCGGGCCTGGCCGGCGCCGGCTACGCGGTGATCACCGGCGGCGGTCCCGGCATCATGGAGGCGGCCTGCAAGGGCGCGGCCGAGGCGGGCGGGGTAGCGGTCGGCCTGGGCATCGAGCTGCCCGTGGAGCAGGGCCTCAATGACTACGTGGGCATGGGCCTGGAGTTCCGCTACTTCTTCGTACGCAAGACCATGTTCGTGAAGTACTCGCAGGCCTTCGTGGTGCTGCCCGGCGGGTTCGGGACGCTGGACGAGCTGTTCGAGGCGATCACCCTGGTGCAGACCGGCAAGATCACCAAGTTCCCCATCGTCCTGGTCGGCCGTGACTACTGGTCGGGACTGCTGTCCTGGATCCGCGGCACGCTCCTGGAGCACGGCATGGTGGCGGCCGACGATCTCGATCTGCTGCACGTGGCCGACGACCCGGCTGAGGTCGTCCAGATCATCACCGACGCGCACCGGCAGGCCGACACGGTCACCCACCACTCGCCCCGCCCCGACCTCACCTAGGCGGGCGGCGGGCCAGCGGGCCCGGTAAGCCGCGCGGCCCCGTGGCCTCGGCAGGCCCGGTGCCCCGGCAAGCCAGTGGCCCCGGCAAGCCAGTGGCCCCGGCAAGCCCGTGGGTCCGGCAAGCCCGGGCCCCGGCAAGCCCGGGCCCGGCAGGCCGGAACGCCGTCGCGGGCTGCGGGTCCCGGCACCCCGCCGCCGGGCTGCGGTTATCGGGGCCTGGCTGTCGGCGGGACATGGCACGATTGCCGTATGCCTGTGGTCCTGGTGATGGCAGCGGTCGCGATTCTGGCCGGAGTGGTGGTGGTCGCCGTCGGGCGGGGCGGCGAGCTGGCCATCGCCCGGTCCGATATCCCGCCGGTGCGGTTTGCCCTGTTCACTCCTGCGGACGTGGCGGCCTTCCGCCCCCGGCTGGCGTTCTTCGGGTACAGCGCGCGGGCGACAGACGACGCGCTGCTGCAGATTGCCCGCGCGGTTGCCGAGCGTGACGCCGAGCTCAGCCGGCTGCGGGTCCAGCTCACCGCGCTGCGCGATCAGCTCGACGATGGCGCGGAGCCCGGTCTGGCCCTGTCGCCCGGCGCTGACCAGGAGTCGGAGGCCGACCGCGGGATGACGATAACCCGGCACCCGGACGCAGGGGCGGAAGCGGCCCGGGATGAGCCGGAGCCAGCGGATGCCTGGCTTGCGGACCGGGATGAGCCGGAGCCAGCGGATGCCTGGCCTGCAGCGCGAGATGAAGCGCCAGCGCCTGCCTCCCCGGCTGCGAGCCGGTCTGAGTCATTGCCGGGCGCCCGGCCGGATGTCGTCGAGCCCGCGCCGGAGCCGGAGGCGTGGCCGAGTGTTGTCGGGCACGCGCCAGAGCCAGCTGCCTGGCTAAGTGTCGTCGGGCATCCGCCGGAGCCGGATGAGCCGGGCCTGGCCGGGGAGCAAGCACCAGTGCCGGAGCCGGCCGCTGCTCCTCGGGGCTCCGAAGCGCCCGCCGTTGCTGCCGGGCCCGCCGGACCCGCCGCGGTGGCCGACGCGGGCGAGGAAGATGACCCTGTCGCGCGCTTCTGGGATGAGGACCGGTGAGTGATCGCCCAGCTGGGGCCGCGCCTGGCCCGGACGGCCTGCTGCGCTGCCCGTGGGGCCTGAGCCCTCCGGAGTACGTGGGCTACCACGACACGGAGTGGGGCCGGCCTGTCCGCGACGACCAGGGACTGTTCGAGCGGCTGTGCCTCGAGGCGTTCCAGTCCGGGCTGTCCTGGCTGACGATCTTGCGCAAGCGGGAGAACTTCCGGGCCGCGTTCGCCGGCTTTGACATGGCTACGGTGGCCGCCTTCGGGCCTGCTGACGAGGCGCGCCTGCTCGCTGACGCGGGCATCGTCCGGAACCGGGCCAAGGTGCAGGCGGCGATCGCCAACGCTGGTGCCGCACTGGACCTGCCCGGCGGGCTCGCTGAGCTGGTCTGGCGTTTCGCCGACGACCAGCGGCCGGCCCCGGTGACAGGCAGCGACATTCCGGCGCAGACTCCGGCCTCCCGCGCCCTGTCGGCCGAGTTGCGCCGCAACGGCTTCCGGTTCACCGGACCGGTCACCGCGTACGCGACCATGCAGGCCTGTGGCCTGGTCAACGACCATCTGGCTGACTGCCACTTCCGGCGCGGCTGAGCCACCCGGCCCTTCCGCGGCGTCATGCCGGCCGAGTCGCCCGGGCCAGCCGGGCAGAGTTGCCCGGCCACGGGCTGAGTCATCTGGTCGCCCGACCGGGTCATCCTGGCTGCCCGGCCGAATCGCCCAGGGCCGTTCGCGCGGGGCCGTTCGCGCAGGGCCGTTCGCCCAGGGCCGTTCGGGCCTGCTGCCTGGCCCGGCCCCGGGCTGGGTGCCGGGCCACCCGCCCGACTGCCGGGCGGCCATGTCGGTCCTGGTCACCGGGCGCTGCCAAAGTTTCACCATCTGTTACGCCGCGCGACGGGAGATTATCTGCAGGGTGGGTATATCTCCCGGCGGAGGCGATATGTCAGACACTGGCCGACCCGACCAGGACGCCGGCCGTGCTGGCCAGTTAGTGACCGGCGGCTGACGTCCGTGGAAATCGAGGCTGGCGGGCGCGAGGCCGGTGCCGGACGCGCCACCTGTCACGTTCAGCCGGGCCGCCACGCCGACGAGATCTGGCTCTTTGCCGGCTTCCAGTTCCTGCCGCCCGGGCCTGCCACCCGGCCCGCCCGGGTGCATCCGGGCAGGTGGGGAGCGAGGGCTGAGGAGCGCCCTGCGAGTGACAGCCCCAGCGCCTCTTACTGCCCGGTAGCAAGGCAGCCGCGGTGGTGACACATGTGGCACAGCGGACACATCTGGGGGGCTACGATATGAACGCCCGCGACGGAAGATTCCCGTTTGCTCGTTGCGGTTGCTGTCGGAAGGTTGCCGGAGTGCTGCGCTCGTCACGCACTGATGCGGCGTACGGCCAGTCATGACCGGCAAGCCTGCGGGGGACCAGGAACCCCGGTGCCGCATGCCCGCGTCGCGAGGAACTGCTCGCGGACGGTCCTGCCCGGTGCCGGCCAGGATGCCGCGCGCCTGCAAGTTAGCGCGTTCCCCCCGGGAGGCGAGATGACCGAGCGGCCAGATCTTCGGATGGTGCCATGAGTCAGCCCGATCAGGTGCCTACCGGGGTGGACACGAGCCGGCCTAGCCCGGCCCGGCTGTATGACTACTACCTGGGCGGGACTCACCACCTGCCGGTCGACCGTGAGGTCGGTGAGCGGCTGAAGGCTGCGGTGCCGGACATGGAGGACGGCGTGTGGGCCAACCGCGGCTTCCACCAGCGCGCGGCGGTGTGGCTCGCGGCGGAGGCCGGCCTGCGGCAGTTCATCGACATCGGCTCGGGACTGCCCACCCAGTCCAATACCCACGAGGCCGTACACAAGATCACGCCGGGCGCGCGGGTGGTGTACGTCGACAACGATCCGATCGTGGGGCTGTACGCCGACCAGCTGCTGGCCCGCGACGGGACTACCGCGGTAATCACGGCCGACATGCGCGACCCGGAGTCGGTGCTCGGCCATCCCGGCCTGCGGGAGCTGATCGACTTCACCGAGCCAGTCGGCCTGCTGATGACGGCCGTGCTGCATTTCGTCTCCGACGGCTCCGGCCCCCATGCGCTGGTCCGGCGCTACGTTGAGGCGGCCGCCCCCGGCAGCTACCTGGTCCTGTCGCACTTCACCGCGGATGCGCTGCCGCCGAGGTTCGTGCAGGCGGGCCAGGACACCTACGCCCGCGCCACGGAGAGCATCTACCCGCGGTCGCGGGCCGAGGTACAGCGTTTCTTCGACGGCCTTGACCTCGTGCCGCCGCGTCGCGGCGAGCCTGGCAGGCTGACCTATGTCGGGGTCTGGGGCGCCGAGAACGCTCAGGCCGCCGACACCGACGGATCACGCGGGCTGTACTGCGGTGTCGCCCGCATCTCTGCCAGATGACCAGCCGCCGAACCCGCGCGCGCCGACCCGGCCACCCTGGCCCGGGTCCCGTGCCCAGCCACAAGGAGCCCCGAGATGTCCGTCCCTGAGCAGGCCGCCGCGGAGATCCCCGCGGCGCCCGAACCTGACCAGGTCCCGGCCGGCGTCGACCCGACTACGCCGAGCCCGGCCCGGCTGTATGACTACTACCTGGGCGGCACCACGAACTTCGAGGCCGACCGGCAGGCCGGGGAGCGGCTGCGGGAGAGCCTGCCCGAGCTGGCCGACGCAGCCTGGGCTAACCGCGGATTCCACGGCCGGGCCGCGGTCTGGATGACCGAGGAGCTCGGCATCCGCCAGTTCCTCGACATCGGCCCCGGCCTGCCTACGCAGAACAACACCCATCAGGCAGTGCACCGGGTCAGCCCCGACGCGCGGATCGTCTACGTAGACATCGATCCCCTGATTGCGGCCTACAGCCAGCAGCTGCTGGATGGTGACGGCACGACGACCCTGATCACCGCCGACTTGCGCGATACCGACGCCGTGCTGGCTCACCCGGAGCTGCGGCGCATGATCGACTTCAGCCAGCCGGTCGGCGTGCTGATGACCGCGGTGATGCACTTCATCGAGGACGCCGCTGACCCGTGGGGAATGGTCGCCCGATACATGAGCGCGATGCCGTCGGGTAGCTACCTGGCGCTTTCCCACGCCACCTTCGACAAGCTCCCGCCCCGGGCGGTGCAGACGATCGACGACATCTACAAGAACGCGACCAGCCGGATCTGGCTTCGGTCCAGGAAGGACATCGAGCGCTTTTTCAGCGGCCTGGAAATGATCCCCCCGTACGCCGGAGCCAGCCCCGGACTCACGTTCGTCGGCTCCTGGGGCGCTGAGGACCCCGAGCAGGCCGATAGCGACGGGTCGCGCGTGCTGTGCTGCGCCGTAGCCCGCCGTCCCTGAGCGCGCGGCGGGGTGACCCGGATGCGCGTACCGAGGTGCCGGCCCGCCGGGCCGGATCGCTGGAGGCGAGATGACTGACGCGAGGATGGCTGCGCGGAACCGGCCCGTGCCGGCAGGCAAGCCCACCATCGAGAGGCTGGGCATCGACATCAGCGCCCAGGACTGGCAGCGTTCCGGGGCTGGGGACGGTGCCATCGAGATCGCCGTCGTGGGCGAGGGGACGGCGGCCGAGTGGGTGCTGATGCGCGTGTCAGGTGACCCGGCCGCGCGGGTGCTGGTGTACGACCGCAACGAGTGGGAGTGCTTTCTGGACGGCGTCCGGGCCGGCGAGTTCGACGCGGCCGCCAGCTGACCAGACGCTCCTGCCCGGACGGACCTGCCCGGAGCTGCCCGGACCCGGCCGGCGCCCGGGCCGGGCGAGGCTGGCCGCCCGCTGCCGTGCCTGCCGTCTCGCTCAGGCCCCTGGCCAGGCCATTTTCCTGGCCGCCCGCCCGGCTGCCTGGAACCTTCAAAATGGTGCCGCCAATGTTTGTGAATCACAACTTAAGTACCGCTATGCTAAATATCTGGTCCCGTCAAGGAGGCAATCGCGGATGAGCGACGATGCCTACGGGGCAACTGCCGCTAAACGGCAGTTGGCCCGTCGCCTTACCGAGCTGAGGCAAGCATCGGGCCACACCGCCAACCACGTGTGCGACCTGCTGAACTGGGGGCGGGGCAAGGTCGGCCGGTTCGAGGCCAACCAGTGGAAGCGGCCGGAGATGAGCGACATCCGGGACCTGATCCGGGTCTACGGCGTGAGTCCCGAGGGCGGTGAGGAGCTGGAGGAGCTGGCCGCGCGGGCACGTGCCCGGCCGTGGTGGCGGGACTACTCCGACGTGTTCGAGAACGAGTTCCCCGGCTTCGAGAGCGACGCCAGCCAGATCCGCACGTTCATGCCGCTGGTGCTGCCCGGGCTCCTGCAGACCCGCGAGTACATGGAGGTCGTGCTGCGCGCCGGCTCACGCTCGCCGAGCTTCGTGCGCCGGGCCAGCGAGGCCCGGCTGCGGCGCCAGGAGATCCTGGATCGCAGCGACGGGAAGGCTCCTAAGGTCAGCGCCGTGATCACCGAGGCCTCGCTGATGTACCGGTGGGGCTCGCGCGGGGACCGGCGGGAGCAGATCGAGCATCTGGCCCTGCTCAGCCGCAGCGCCAACGTTGAGCTGCGCATTCAGCGCTTCGCCGACGGCCCGCCCATGGGCATGCATTCCATGGTCAACATTTTTGACCTGCCCGGCGACGGGCCGCGTCTGGTCTATGTCGAGACCGACGTGGCGATCCATGAGGTCAGCAAGCGAGAGGAGGTCAGCAGCTACCTGGAGGGCTTCAGCCGCGCTCGGGATGCGGCCCTGGAGCCCGGCGATACCACGGCGTACCTGAAGTACCTAGCCGAACAACTGGAGTGAAGATGATCGACCTGTCTCAAGCAGTCTGGCGCAAGGCCCGCGCAAGCTCCATGAACGGAGGCTGCGTCGAGGTCGCGGCCAACCTGCCCGGCGTGACCGCGGTGCGAGACTCTAAGCGCCCGGAGGGCGGGGCTCACGTGGTCGACCGGAGCGCGTTCGCCGCGTTCCTGGCCGACGCGAGGGCCGGGCGTTACGACCTGTCCGCCCGTCTCTGAAGTTCTGCACAGGTTATACACAGGAAGAATCCCCCGGGCTGTCCCCCCGGGGGATTCTTCTTATAGCTGCGCCTGTCTCAAGGGCCCGGCAGTCCCCGGGCGTTCTGCCCGGTCGCCACCGCGTGTGCGACCTTACCGGCACCCGAGCACCGCTGGCTACGGTCCTTGCCGAGGTTATGCCTGGCCCTGGGGCTACGGTTGGCTTACCTCCGGGGCGCTCCGGCCTGCCGGGCAGGCCAATCGGGGACCATTGGGGGTAATTTTCGGTGAGTTTCCCCCGATCCCATTGCGGTAGTTTGCACAAGACTCATAATCTGTGCTTCACAGATGCTTAACTCGGGAAGTCGGAGGAGCATGCTCCCGTCGCCTGCCGACAGCGGCCGCAACGGCCGCGCCGGCCCCGCCTCGGCTATGGCTGATTCGGGGCTGCTGGCGGCACCCCTGGCTGAGGCGCTCGACATCCTTCCCCCCACGCAGGACCGGCTCCAGGACGCTTCTGTCCGGGCCGGGGGCTGCTTCGTGCGGCCGCTGCCGCTGGACCGCACGTGCTCGGCCGCGGCCCGGCGGTTCTTCCGCGAGGCCGTGGCCGGACTCGGCCTGCCCAGTGACCTGGTTCATGACGGCATCACCATGGCCAGTGAGCTCGCTGCTAACACGCTGCACGCTCAGGGCAATGTGGAGTACAGCGGCGGGAACCGGCAGCGCGCGGTCAGCGGCATCCCGGAGTTCTGGCTCTACCTGCGCGGACGTGGCGCCCGCAGCGAGGTGGTCTGCAAGATCTTCGACTCGGAGCCAGGCTGGGCGGTAGACGCCCAGCTCCAGCCAGGCAAAGCGCCGCTGGAGCAGGTCGGCGGGCGCGGGCTGCAGGTGGTCGCCGCGTTGTCCGCAGGCCAGTGGGGCGGCCATCCGAGCCGGGGCCGGCTGGGCGCGTGGAAGGTGCCGGGCAAGGCCGTCTGGTTCGCGCTGCGGATCCCGCCAGCGGCCGAGTCCGCCCTGCTGGGCCGGCGCGAGCTGAGCCCGGAGCAGGCGGTCGACGAGCTGGAAACCATGCTGACCGACCGCGGCCTGGGCAGCCGGGTCGTTCGCGTCGACGAGCCGTCCGGGGACATGTCTGTCCTGTCGATCAGCCGTCACCTGACCATCTGGCGGCATGGCAAGACCCTGACCTGGCGTGCTCACGAGGGTGAGTACCGGCAGATGCACGTCGCCGACCTGGTGGATGTTGCCGAGCAGATCATCTGTGCTCACGAGGAAGCCGCTCAGGCGGACCCGATCATCGTCTGACCGCCCGCCAGCCCTGCCGCCGGTACCCGCCCGGCGAGGCTGCAGGCTGCCCGAGCTTATCCCCGCATATCCGGCTATCCGCGCGCCTTCCTGCCCGTACACGGGCAGATGTGCAGCTCATCTGCACGTGCAGATGAGCTGGTCTGCGCTCGCGGCGGCCTCAGCGGCCCTTCGCCCCGGGCTCTCAGCGGATCATCCGCCCTCGGCGGCTCGGGGCCGGCCCTCAGCGGGCTCAGCGGCCCTCGAAGGTCGGCTGCTCCTTGCGCAGGAAGGCGCGGGTTGCCTCCTGATGATCACGGGTCTGGCCGAGCATCTGCTGCAGATCGGCTTCCCTGGCCAGCGACTCGTGCAGCCCGTGCGCGGCCCCGAACAGCAGGGCCTCCTTGATGGCGGCGTAGGCGCGGGTGGGCCCGGCGGCCAGCCGGTCCGCCAGGCTGCCCGCCGCCGCAGCGAGCTCCTCGTCGGGGACGACCGAGTTCACCAGGCCCATGCCGAGGGCGGTAGCGGCGTCCACGGGCTCGGCCAGCATGAGCAGCTCGGCGGCCCGGGCCGGGCCGGCCAGCCGCTGCAGTGTCCAGGAGGCGCCGGAGTCGGCGCCCAGGCCGACCCGCGCGAAGGCCATCAGCAGGCTGGCCCCGCGAGCCGCGATCCGGAAGTCGCAGGCGAAGGCCAGGGCGGCCCCGGCCCCGGCCGCTACGCCGTTGATGGCGGCGATTACCGGCTTGGGCATGCCCGTGATGCACATCACGATCGGGTTGTAGTGCTCCCGGACCGTCGACAGCGGAGCCGCGCCGGAATCCAGCTGGCCAGCGTGCTCCCGCAGGTCCTGGCCGGCGCAGAAGCCCGGCCCGGCGCCGGTCAGGATGACGGCCCGGGTCGCGGCATCAGAACTGCAGTCCTGCAGGGCCTCTAGCAGCGCGATCTTGGTCTCGGCGGTCAGCGCGTTACGCGCTGCCGGGCGGTTGATCGTGATGGTGGCCACCGCGCCATCTTGCTGGCGCAGGACGCTGTCGGTCATCGCCGTCTCCTCAGGGCGCCGGGGTGCTAGCGACGGTACCGGAAACGGGGGCGCGGGTCCGCAATCGCCGGCCCCGCCGGGCAAAATGATCCGGCGGCGGCGGGCCGGAACACTGATCATTACCACTCGCCGCCGCAACTGAAGGATAATAGAGGTACTGATCGAGATGCTTGTGGCTGGCCGGTCCCGTCACGCACCGTCGCTGCAGCGTGCGCGCCTCAGCGAGGGTTCCGTGCGGCCCCGAAGCAGGAAGGGGATGCAGCATGGCGGCGATGAAGCCGCGGACAGGTGACGGTCCGCTTGAGGTCACCAAGGAGGGCCGCGGCATCGTGATGCGCGTTCCGCTGGAAGGCGGTGGCCGCCTCGTGGTGGAGCTGACGCCCGATGAGGCAGCTGCCCTGGGTGAGGCTCTCAAGTCAGCTGTCGGCTGACCTTGCCGATCACTACTGACGTCGTCGTCCTGCCCGGCGCCAGCGCACGGCCGCTGGCGGCCTACGTGGCCTCGCTGGCCAGCGGCGAGGCCGATCCGGCCGACATCCTGTGCGCGCCGGTGCAGCCCGACGGCCCCGACGGGCCGCGGGCCGACGCCGCGCTGGATGAGCTGCTGCCGGTCACGGCCGCCGAGGCCATCGCCGCCTACCGGCTGACCGGCAAGCCGGGTGAGACCGCGCAGGCCATGGCCACCATCGCCGGCCGGCCCGTCAGCCTGCTGCTGCTCGGGGTCGGCGACCGTTCGCCCCGCGCGCTGCGCCGGGCCGGGGCGGAGCTGGGCAGGCGGCTGGCGGACGGCGGCACCGCCACCGCCAGCGTGGTCGCCAGCGAGGACAGTGCCGGAGTCCAGGCCTTCGCGGAAGGCGTTCTGCTGGGCGGCTACGGGTTCCGGCTCCGGTCAGCCCCGGCGGACCCGGCCGGATCCCGCTCCGCGGCTGACCCGCCCGGGCTGGCCCGGCTGCTGGTGAGCCCGGACGCTGACGGCCCGGAGGCGCTGCGCCGGGCCGCGGCCGTCGCCGGGGCCGTGGGGACGGCCCGGGACCTGGCGAACACGCCGTCGGCACTGAAGAGCCCGCAGTGGCTTGCTGACGAGGCTGTCCGGCTGACCGCGGACCGCGGGGTGCAGGCACGAGTCTGGCCTGAGGATGAGCTGGCTGCCGCTGGCTTCGGCGGCATCCTGGCGGTCGGCTCCGGGTCGACGCGGCCGCCGCGGCTGATTGAGCTCAGCTACCGGCCGGCCTCGGCGCCGGCCGGCCCGGCCCCGCACATCGTGCTGGTGGGCAAGGGGATCACGTTCGACAGCGGCGGGCTGTCCCTGAAGCCGAATGACGGCATGAAGAGCATGAAGACCGACATGTCCGGCGGGGCTGTCGTTATCGCCGTGCTCTCCGCGCTGGCCGCTCTGGGCGTGCCCTGCCGGGTGACCGGGCTGGTTGCCGCCGCGGAGAACATGCCCTCGGGCTCGGCGTACCGGCCAGGCGACGTGATCACCCACTACGGCGGGCGCACGGTGGAGGTGCTGAACACCGATGCCGAGGGGCGCCTGGTCCTGGCCGATGCCCTGGCCTACGCGGTCCGGACGCTGGAGCCGGACCAGATCATTGACGTCGCCACGCTCACCGGCGCGGCCCGGGTCGCGCTGGGCACCACGCACGCCGCGCTGTACGCCACCGACGACGAGCTGGCCCGGTCGCTGACGGCGGCCGGCGAGGCCAGCGGTGACCGGGTGTGGCGGATGCCGCTCGAGGACGGCTACCGGGCCGCGCTGGACTCGGAGGTCGCCGACCTGGCCCACGTGGCCAGGGACAACACCTCAGCCGGCTCGATCGTGGCGGCCCTGTTCCTGCGCGAGTTCGCCGGCGGGCGGCCGTGGGCGCATCTGGACATCGCCGGCCCGGGCCGGTCGGCCGAGAACAGCGGCGAGCTGTCCAAGGGCGCGACCGGGTTCGGCGCCCGGCTGCTGCTGCGCTACCTGAGTTCTGCTGCCAGCGAGCCGGCCGGTTAGTCCTCTTAGTCCTCGCGCTTGACCGCGGCCAGCAGGCCGTTGCCCACCGGCAGCAGGATCGGCACGAGCCGGTCATCGCCGCGCACCGCGTCGCGCAACTCGCTGGTCGCGGCGCTGTCATCGGGCCCGTGCTCGGAGCCGAGAGCGTCGTCGATCACCACGATCCCGCCGGGCCGCAGCAGCCGCAGCGCAGCGGCCAGGTAGTCCGGGTCCTCCTGCGGGTCCGCGTCGCAGAACACCAGGTCGTAAGCCCCGTCGGCCAGCCGCGGCAGGACCTCGAGGGCCAGCCCGCCGATCAGCCGGTACCGGCTGGCCGGGAAGCCCGCCGCCAGGAACGCCGCGCGGGCCAGCCGCTGATGCTCAGGCTCCACGTCAACGCTGGTCAGGACGGCACCGGGCGGCATGCCCCGGAGCAGCCAGATTCCGGATGTCCCGCAGCCCGTGCCGATCTCGACCACCGACCGCGCGCTCGTGGCGGCGGCGATGAACCGCAGCGTGCCCCCGGTGACCGGGCTGACCGGGGCCGCCCCGCCGACCTCCGCGGCGTTCCGCCGCGTCGAAACCAGGATCTCGTCCTCGGGAAGGAACTGATCCACGTAGGCCGCGGTGACGTCTGCTGTCGAGATGACTACCTCCCCGGGTGAGCTGAAGACCTGCTGGATACGCGACTTCTTCCGGGCGGCAGCCTAGCGGCAGCTCAGCTGACTCGGGAACTTGCTGGGTAACCTGGCCCGTTGAGAACTTGCAGTGGAAGGTTGCGGGCACGAACGGCGTTGGAGGCTGTGGAGCGGGTGAAGGGGGAAACCGTGGGCCAGGCCGGGACGCCCGAAGGTGACGAGCTCGACGCTGCCGAGTGGACGCCGCCGACGTGGGAGGACGTAGTCCGGGAGCATTCTGCCCGGGTCTACCGGCTCGCCTATCGCCTGACCGGCAACACTCACGACGCTGAGGACCTGACCCAGGAGGTCTTCGTCCGGGTCTTCCGGTCCCTGTCCAGCTACTCGCCGGGCACGTTCGAGGGCTGGCTGCACCGCATCACCACCAACCTGTTCCTGGACATGGCCCGGCGGCGGCAGCGGATCCGGTTCGAGGGACTGGGCGAGGAGACCGCGGCCCGGATCGGCGGGGCCGAGCCGACGCCAGCGCAGGTCTTCGATGACCGCCATTTCGACGGCGACGTCCAGGCTGCGCTCAAGGCGCTGCCCCCGGAGTACCGCGCCGCGGTGATCCTGTGCGACATCGAGGGACTGTCGTATGAGGAGATCGCCGACACGCTGGGCATCAAGCTGGGGACGGTCCGCAGCCGGATTCACCGTGGCCGCGCGCAGCTGCGGGAGTCGCTGGAGCACCGCCGCCCGCGGCACCTGACGGTCTCGCCCATGCCGGCCCCGCGGATCGGCGCGGACCTGCCGCTGCCCCAGGGCGGGCAGCCATGAGCCATGTAGGCCAGCGCCTGTCGGCGCTGATCGACGGCGAGCTGGACGGCGAGGAGCGCGACCGGGTCCTGGTCCACCTGGCTAAGTGCGAGTCGTGCCGGGATGACGCCGTCGCACTACGGGCGCTGAAGCGCCGGATGAGCGCGCTGGGGTCCGAAACCGAGACCAACTCAGCCCTGACCGGGCGGCTCATGGGCCTGGCCGGGCTCGGCCTCGACGGGCGCGGCCTGCCCCTGACGCCCTGGTCGGCGATCCCCGTCGCGGCCCAGTCCGGGCGCGGCTGGCCCGAAGGGCGGCCCGCCTGGTACCTGCTGGGCGGTGCGTTCACGATCTTCCTGGCCGGGCTCAGCACGGCGGCGTTCATGGCCGGCGGCAGCCCGCAGCCGGAGCCGCGGATCACCCCCGCGGTCGATGTGTTCGTCCTGCAGCACGACCTGGTGACCGGCGAGATGCCAGCGGCCGAGCCCAGCGGAGGCCTGCCGGTGCCGGGCGCCAGCCCCGGATTCACCCCGAACCATCGGTGACCGGACGCCCGCGCTCGCCTCATCGCCTGGCTACCGCTGCCGTGGCGATCGGCCTGCTGGGCGCCTGCGCGGTCCTGGTCGTCCTGGTCGAGGTGCCGGGCGGGCACAGCTCACCCCGCCGGGCCAGCCCGGAGCCGCGTCCGCGGCGGCTGGCCCCGGCCGTGCTCACCCCGTCCGCCAGCCGGGGCCTGCAGCTGCTGCGGAATGCCGCCACGGCCTGTCAGAAGATCCCCTTCCGCGGGACCCAGCTGGCCGACTGGTGGGGCCCGGCGGGTGGCAGCGCGTCGGTCATCCAGGTCTGGCACCGGCCCGGCGGGGCGGTCCTGGCCCGGTCCTCCAGCACGGCCGCCGGCCCGCCGGGCGAGCGCCAGCCCGACCCGGACGCCCTGCCCGACAGTGACGAGGTCATGACGCTGACCCCGGCGCTGGTGACGCTGATGCGGGCCAATTACGTGCTGTCCTACGACGGCCACGGCGCAGTCGACGGCCGTGCCGCCCAGCTGGTCGAGGTGCGCCGGCCTGGCGGCGGCCTGGCCGCCCGGTTCTGGATCGACGACGCCACCCGGCTGCCGCTGCGCCGGGAGCTGTTCGACAGCCACTCGCAGATCTTCAGTGAGGATGCCTTCGTCGGGCTCAGCGTCGGGGCCGGGCAGCTGGGCAGCATGCCCGCCGCGCGCGCCCAGCCCTGGTCCGGGCAGTTGACCGCGGCCCGCCGGGCCGCGCTGCGGACGGCCGGCTGGCCGGTCCCGGTCACCCTGGCCGGCGGGCTGACCCTGTTCAGCTCGAGCGAGATGGCCGGCAGCTCCGGCCGCGTGCTGGACCTGTCCTATTCGGACGGACTATCGGTTATCTCCGTGTTCCTGCAGCGGGGCCAGCTGCCGCGCGAGCTGCCGGGCTGGCGGCGGGTCAAGGGCAGCGGCAGCTCGGTCTACGCCGTCGACCCCGATGACCGCAGCCTGGCCTGGTCCGCCCGCGGCTATGTCTACACGGTGATCTCCGACGCCCCGGTCGGCACCGTGAATCAGGCCGTGCTGAGCCTGCCGCACGGCAGTCCGGCCGGCTTCTGGGAGCGAATGGGCCGGGGTTTCCGGCGCATCGCCTCGTGGGCCAACCCGTTCCGCTGAGCAGGCCTACTCGCGCCCGATATCGGGCAGGAATGCAGGCAACGGCGGCGCGCACCAGGACGAGGCCGCCTCGGGGAGGAACGCGATGTCCGAGGGGCCCTGGCGGTCAGGCATGGGCGATGCGCCCCGGCCTGAGCCCGCGGCCGAGCCCGATCCTGAGCCCGTGCCGGGAGCCGCCGAAGGCTCGCCGTCCGCTCCGGGCCCCGCGTCACCGGCACCGGACGCCCCGCCCGGTCCGGCTCGCCAGGTGGCTGGCTATCCGGACTTCCCGGTACATACCGCCTACCCGCCCGCGCCCTTCACCGGCGCGCAGCCCGGCTACTCGCCAGTGCCCGGTCCCATCCGGGCCGGAGGCCGGCCGGCTTCCGGCGGTCCGGGTCAGGGCCAGCCTGGCCGGGGCGAGCCAGCGGGGGCCTATCCGGCTCCCGGTGACCAGTATCCCGGCGGCAGCGGCGCGGATGCCTGGGAGCCGGATGGCTGGGATCGCGAGTTCTGGGGTCCGGAGGACCCGGAGCGGCGGCGCCGGCAGCCCGGCGGCCGCGGCCGCCGGCTGGTCGGCGCGGGCCTGGCCATCGCGCTCGTGTCCGCCGTCGCGGGCGGCGTCGTCGGCGGGTACATCGTCAGCCGGTCGCAGAACTCCGGCACGACGCCGGGCTACAGCCTGGGACCGGTCCCGCAGGCGCAGCACGGCCGGGCGTCGGGCTCCCTGGCCGGAATCGCGCAGCGGGTCCTGCCGTCGGTGGTCATGGTCCGGGTCAACGGCGGCGAGGGCACCGGCTCGGGGTTTGTCATCCGGGGCGGCTACATCGTCACCAACAACCATGTGGTGACCCTGGACGGCCACTCCACCAGCGCCGCGCTGCAGGTCGTCTTCGGCAACGGCAAGACCGTTGCCGCCCGCCTGGTGGGCCGGGACACCTACTCCGACATCGCCGTGATCAAGCCGCAGGGGGCCGGCGCCCTGCCCGCCCTGCCGCTGGGCAACTCGGCCGGCCTGCGGGTCGGCGACCCGGTGGAGGCCTTCGGCGCCCCGCTCGGCCTGGCCGGCACGGTGACCAGCGGGATCGTGAGCGCGATGAACCGCCCGGTGCAGCCGGGTGAGGGGAACGGGCCCGCCGCGCCGCAGGTCTACCTGCAGGCAATCCAGACCGACGCGCCGATCAACCCCGGCAACTCCGGCGGCCCGCTGGTCAACGCCCGGGGGCAGGTCGTCGGGATCAACTCGGCCTTCGACACGCTCGGCGGCAACATGATCACTGGCCAGGGCGGCAGCATCGGGCTCGGCTTCGCCATCCCGGCCGACCAGGCCCGGCGGGTCGCCACCGAGCTGATCCGGACCGGGCACGCCACCCACGCGGTCATCGGCGCCCTGCTCAACCTCAAGTACTCCGGGGCCGGGGCGCAGATCGCCGCCCGGCCCTCTGACGGCAGTTCCCGCCGGGCATCTCCGGGTCCGGCCGCATCCGGCTCCGGGCGGGCCGGCCGCGACACCGGCGGCAGTGCCGGGGCGGCACCCCCGGTCACGCCGGGCGGTCCGGCCGCTGCCGCGGGCCTGCGTCCGGGGGACGTCATCGTGAGCTTCGGCGGCCAGCGGGTGACCAGCGCTCCCACGCTGCTGGACGCGATCCGGGCCCGGCCGCCCGGCTCCCGGGTCACCCTGACCTACCAGCGCGACGGCGCGCTGCGGCGCGTCACGCTCCGGCTGGGGTCGGCTCCGTCCTGACCGGGGTACCCGCCCGGGCCGCCGGCAGATTACCCTGGGTGGCAGCGGACCGGCACGCTCACGAGGTCCATCGCCAGCTGGAGCGCTCGTTGTTTGATTTGTCCCTGGTCAAGATCGCGGTACTCGCCGTCATTGCCCTCGTCGTGTTCGGGCCCGACCAGCTGCCGAAAATGGCGGCCCAGGCGGGGCGCGCGCTGCGTGACGTCCGCCGGATTGCGGAAGGCGCCCGGGCCGATCTCCAGGAGCACCTGCCTCCTGAGCTCAGCGAGTTCGACCTGAACGAGCTGAACCCCAAGTACTTCGTCCGCAAGCACCTGCTGGACCCGGCTGAGGACGGCGGCACGGCCGCGGCCGCCGCATCCGGCGCCGGGGTAGCCGGCCTCGGTGCGCCGGGTGACGACGGGAGCCTGGTAAGCGTCCTGGAGCCGGGCGAGAGCCCGCCCTACGACGCCGAGGCCACCTGACGCCGCCCGGGGCCAGCTGACCCGGCAGGCTGCCCCAGCCTGCCGGGCGCGGGCCTTCCGGGCCAGCCTGCTGCGGCGCGGCCGGGTGCCGGAGCTCCGGGCGGGCGGCCGTGGCGGCGGCCCGCCTGAGCGTCTCAGACCGGGGACAAGCCGAGCTGACGGCCGGCCAGGCTCCGGGACCGCCCGGCCAGCTGCTCAGCGATCTTCCTGAGCTCCAGGGCCGAGGGCGAGTCCGGAGCCGAGATCACGATCGGCTGGCCGGCATCGCCGGCCTCGCGCAGCCGGGTGTCGATCGGGATCTCGCCCAGCAGCGGCACCGGGGCCCCGGTGAGCTTCGTCAGCGTGTCGGCGACCGCCTGGCCGCCGCCGGAGCCGAAGACCTCCACCCGCTCACCGCAGTGCGGGCAGGGCAGGTAGGACATGTTCTCGATGACGCCCGCCACCCGCTGGTGCAGCTGCGAGGCCAGCGACCCGGCGCGCTCGGCCACCTCTGAGGAAGCCAGCTGCGGGGTCGTGACCACGACCAGCTCGGAGCCGGGGACCAGGTGCGCCGAGGAGATCGCCACGTCCCCGGTGCCCGGCGGCAGGTCCATCAGCAGCACGTCCAGGTCGCCCCAGAACACGTCAGCCAGGAACTGCTGCAGCAGCCGGTGCAGGATCGGGCCGCGCAGCGGCAGCGGCTCGTTGCCCTTCTTGAGCATCCCGCTGGAGATAGCCCGGACCCCGTGCACGGTGGGCGGCATGATCATCTGCTCGACCTGGGTCGGCCGGCTGGTCACGCCGAGCATGCGCGGGACTGAGTGCCCGTAGATGTCGGCGTCCAGCAGGCCGACCTTCTGGCCGGCCGCGGCCAGTGCCACCGCCAGGTTGACGGTCACCGATGACTTTCCGACGCCGCCCTTGCCGCTGGCAATCGCGTACACCTTGGTCAGCGAGCCTGGCTGGGCGAACGGGATCTCCCGCTCGGCCTTGCCGCTGGCCCCGCGCAGCCGGGTTTGCAGCTCGCGGCGCTGCTCCTCGCTCATGACGTCCAGCTCGACCCGGACCCGGCTGACGCCCGGCAGCGCGCTGACGGCGCCGGTGACCTCGCGGTTGATGGTGTCCCGCAGCGGGCAGCCGGCCACCGTGAGCCAGATATCGACCCGGACGGTCCCGTCCGGCGCGACCTGGACGTCTTTCACCATGCCCAGCTCGGTGATCGGGCGGTGGATCTCGGGGTCATTCACGCCCGCGAGCGCCTGGGTCACCTGCTCGACGGTCGGGGGTGGGGTGGACATGGCCCCATGCTACGGCTGCCAGGCCAGTGCCAAGGATCCGGACGCTACCCTCGGGGCGTGAGCACGCGCGCTTCCCGGTCCCGGCGGACCTGCCTGGCCGTGCCCGGCAGCAGCCAGCGGTTCCTGGCCAAGGCCAGGGAACTGGCCGCCGACGAGGTCATGCTGGACCTGGAGGACTCGGTGGCGCCGGCGCAGAAGGCCGGCGCCCGGGCGGCGGTGGCGGCCGCGCTGCGCTCGGGCGGGTGGGGCCGCCGGGTGCGCGCCGTGCGCGTCAACGATGTCACCACGGGCTGGGCCTACCGGGACGTGATCGAGGTGACCGAGCAGGCCGGGCAGTGCCTGGACGCCATCGTGCTGCCCAAGGTGACCGGCCCGGCCGACGTTCGCTGGCTGGACCTGCTGCTGTCCCAGGTCGAGCAGGCGATGGGATATGAGCGCGGGGCGATCGGCATCGAGGCGCAGATCGAGGACGCTGCCGGGCTGGCCGCGGCGGACCAGATCGCGGCGGCGTCGCCGCGGCTGGAGGCGCTGGTCTTCGGCCCGGCCGACTTCATGGCCAGCCTGGGCATGCGGTCGCTGGAGATCGGCGCGCAGCCGGCCGGGTACGCCGGCGGTGACGCGTTTCACTACCCGCTGCTGCGGATCCTGGTCGCCGCGCGCAGCGCGGGCCTGCAGGCCATTGACGGGCCTTTCGCGGCCATCGCCGATACCGCGGGCCTGGAGCGCAGCGCGACCAGCGCCGCGGCCCTCGGCTACGACGGCAAGTGGGTCGTGCACCCCGGCCAGGTCGGCGTCGTCAACGCCGCGTTCTCGCCGGGCCAGGAAGAGTATGACCGGGCCGAGCTGATCCTGGCCGCCTGCGCGTACTACGCCGCGGCCGGGAAAGGCGCCGCCCTGGTCGACGGCAAGATGATCGACGAGGCCTCGCGCAAGCTGGCCCTGGTCGCCGCCGCCCGGGGCCGTGCGGCGGGCCTGCAGCGCACCCGCGACTTCCGCCCCGGCGACTGACGGCGCGCGGGGCCCGGCTGACGGCGCCCGAGCCGGGGGACGTCACGACGTCACAGCACCTGCCACGAGCGCAGCGCCGCAACCAGGCCGGGGGTTAGCTGCCCGGCGGCCTCCAGGTCCGCGATCTCGGCCGGGGAGGCCCACCGCGCGGCGGCCGCGTCATCACCGGCCGCGAGCTCCCCGCCGGTGATGACGGCGGCGTAATCCCGGATGTCCACAACGGTGCCCGGCGGCAGCCCCGGCCGCTCGACAGCGCCCAGCAGCGCACCGCACCGCACCGCCAGCCCGGTCTCCTCCGCGACCTCGCGCACCAGGGCCAGCTCGTCGCTCTCGCCGGCCTCGATCCGCCCGCCGGGGATGGACCACAGCCCGGCGCCGGGCTCGTTTCGCCGCAGGATCAGCAGCAGCCGCCCGGCGGCATCGAACATGACCGCGCCGACGCAGGGGACCCGTCGGGTGCCGTCCATGCTGGCGGGCCTCCTTTGCGCGGCGTTTACCGCTGGCGCCGGCTGAGCAGGGTAAACCCTGATAATCGCAGCTAGCGGGGAGGTGCGGTGACCGTCCGGGCCGACCCGACCTGCCCGCGCTGCGGTGCCGTGCTGCGCAGCCCGACCATCTGGTCTAGTTCGTGGCAGTGCGAGCAGCACGGTGAGGTCTACCCGCTGCGGCCCTCGCTCAGCCCGTCCCGGGCGGGCCTGGCCGGCCTGCTGCGGGGGACCCGGGTTCCGGTGTGGCTGCCGTGGCCGCTGCCGCCCGGCTGGCTGGTCACCGGCTTCGCCGGGGCCGGTGATGAGCGCACCGGTACCCAGGGCTGCGCGGTGGCGCTGTCTGGCCCCAACCCGGTCGGCGGCCCCGGCGAGATGATGCTCATCTCCGAGGGCCCCTGCGTCGGTCTGGGCGCCCGGTTCGCCGGCCTGGCCGGCCCTGACCCCGGTGCCCAGTTCGCGGCCGGCCCGCCGGATGCCACTGTCCGCTACGGGCATCACGAGCTGCCGATGTGGCACGTGGACGCGCCGGGCCGGGCGGCGTTCGCCGGCGAGCTGATGGGCACCTGGCTGTGGCTGGTGCTGTGGCCCGACACCGCTGGCGTCCTGCTGGTCGAGCCGATGCAGGTCAGGGACCTGCGTGACCCCGGGCAGGAGCTGGACCTGCCGTACGGCGCGCCGTCGCCGCAGCTGCCCGGCTAATCTCGGCCCGTGGTGGAAAACCCCGGGCTACATCCGACCTCACCGCGCAGCCGCCCGCGCGCCGACCTGCATAGCCATAGCACCGCCTCCGACGGCACCACGTCGCCGGCGGATGTCATGGCCCGGGCGGCCGCGGCGGGCCTGGACGTCATCGCGCTCACCGACCACGACACGGTGGCCGGGCACGCCGAGGCGGCCGCGGCCCGGCCGGCCGGCCTCACGCTGCTGCCGGGCATGGAGCTGTCCTGCCGGCTGAGCGGGCACAGCGTGCATGTGCTGGCCTACCTGTTCGACCCGGCGAACGCCGAGCTGGCCGGCGAGATGGCGGCCATCCGGGACAGCCGGCTGAGCCGGGCCCGGGCCATGGTGGACCGGCTGACTGCGCTCGGTGCCCCGGTGACCTGGGAGCAGGTCTCCGGGATTGCCGCCGGCGGGGTAGTTGGCCGGCCGCACATCGCCCGCGCGCTGGCCGCCGCCGGGGTGGTGGCCAGCCCGGCGGACGCCTTCACCCC
The DNA here is from genome assembly GCA_036490755.1 of Streptosporangiaceae bacterium. Taxonomy (GTDB): domain Bacteria; phylum Actinomycetota; class Actinomycetes; order Streptosporangiales; family Streptosporangiaceae; genus DASUBV01. The sequence continues at coordinate 34,181 of DASXDJ010000155.1, read as the reverse complement.
GCAGTGGATAGGTGCCGGCGGCCGGGCGCACGTGTCCCGGTACGCGCTCGACCCAGCCCGGGCGATCGCTCTCGTCCGCGCCGCGGGCGGGGTGACGGTGCTGGCCCACCCGCGCGGCCAGGGCCGGGGCTGGCAGATCCCCGACGAGGTGCTCGCGGAACTGGCCGCGGCCGGGCTCACCGGCGTCGAGGTCGATCACCCCCAGCAGGACGCCGCGCAGCGGGCCCGGCTGCAGGCCCTGGCTGCCGCGCTGGGCCTGATCCCGTCGGGCGGCAGCGACGACCACGGCGAGCTCACCGGCTTCCGGATCGGGACTGAGATCGCGCCGCCGGGCAGTTACGAGGCGCTGACCGAGCAGGCCACCGGGGCCCGGCCGGTGGCCGGATGACGTCGGTCTGCTGACACCGATGGCGGGCTGCTGCTGCCGGCCATCGCCGTTCAGCTCGTCATCGCCGCGGTCCGCACTATCGTTGCGCAGAGCTAAGTTGCACCAGACGACCTGTGATCGTGAGCCAGGAAGGCAGTACCTGGATGGAAGCCCGGATTGAGAGCGTGACCGGCGAGCCCGCCGGGGAGGCCGCCACCACGTGGATCGTCGGCGACGATGAGGAGGTCATCGTCATCGATCCCGGCACGGACGCCGCCGCCGTGCTCGGCGCCGTCGGCGAGCGCGAGATCCTCGCCGTGATCTGCACCCACGCGCATGCCGGCCACACCGGCGCGGCCCTCGAGGTGGCCGAGCGGGACGAGGCGCCGATCGCGCTGCACTCCCGCGACCTGGTGCTGTGGCGCGAGGTGCATGACGACGACCCGGACATCGAGATGGAGGACGGCGGCGCCTTCGAGGTGGCCGGGGTCAAGCTCGAGGTCCTGCACGCGCCGGGGCACAGCCCTGGCTCGGTGTGCCTGTACTGCGAGGAGCTCGACGCGGTGTTCGCGGGCGACGTGCTGTCGGCCGACGGTCCGGTCCCGCGGGCCGACGGCTACCCGGACTTCGCGCGCCAGCTCAGCTCGATCGGCGGTCAGGTGCTGACGCTGCCCGCCGGGACCCGGGTGCTGCCCGGCCACGGCGCGGAGCTGACGGTGGCCGTCGCCGAGAAGAGCTTTGACTCCTGGGTGGCGGCCGGCCCGGGCGTCACGGAATAGCGGCCGAGTGGAGCAGCTCGGCTTCGAGGGCATGCCGCGACGGCTGTACGCGTGCACGCCGACCCGGCTCAGCACCTGGCTGGACTGCCCGCGCCGGTACCGGATGACCTACCTGGACCGGCCGGCTCCGCCGAAGGGCCCGCCGTGGGCACACAACAGCGTGGGCGCCAGCGTGCACAACGCGCTGGCGGGCTGGTGGCGCCTGCCGCGCCGGGACCGGACCGTGACGGCCGCCGGTGACCTGCTCGAGCGCGGCTGGCTGACGGACGGGTTCGCCGATGACGCGCAGTGCGCGGCCCAGCAGCAGCGCTGGCGGCCGCTCGTCGAGCGTTACGTGGCCGGCCTGGATCCTGACCGCGAGCCGCTGGGCGTTGAGCGGACGGTGGCCACCCGAACCGACCAGATCGCCGTCTCCGGCCGGATTGACCGGCTGGATGACCGGCCGCCTCGATCCGGAACGGGGCCCGCCGCGGACGTCGCTGACGAGGGCGGGCCGGCTGACCACGGCGGGCTGGTCGTGGTCGACTACAAGACCGGCCGGCACCTGCTGACCGTGGACGACGCCCGCAGCTCGCTGCCGCTGGCCCTGTACGCGCTGGCCGCCGGGCGGGTCATGCGGCGGTCCTGCCACCGGGTAGAGCTGCATCACCTGCCGACGGGGCAGGTGCTGGCCTGGGAGCACACCGATGCGTCGCTGGCCCGCCAGCTGGAGCGGGCGGAGGACATCGCTGCCGAGTGCGCCAGCGCCGACGAGCGCTACCGCGACCCGGCTGCTCCCAGCCGGGGGGACGAGACGTTCCCGCCGCGGCCGGGTACCTGGTGTGGCTGGTGCGATTACCGGGCGCACTGCCCTGAGGGCAGTGCCGCTGGTGTCCCGCGCCGCCCGTGGGACGGCCTGAGCGACGCCGAGCCGGCCGGCACCGTGGCCGCCGGGCCTGTTCCCGCTATCCCGGCCCCCGCGCAGGCCCCGTCCCCGGCCGCGGGCCAGCGCTCGGGGAGCAGCCCGTCATCAGCTCCGGTCCCGTCCCCGGCGGCGGAATCGTCCCCGGCCCCGGCGGCCCCGGCCGGGTCGTCCTGATCAGACCGGGCTGCGGGCCGCGGGGCGACGCTCGGCGGCGTTCCAGAACGTGGTCAGGGCCCGGGCGGTGGTCTCCGGCGCCTCGATCGCCGGGGAGTGCGCCGCACCGGGGATGCAGGCCCGCTCGGCGTGCAGCCGCCGGGCCATCCTGTCCTGGAGGGCGGGCGGCCAGGCGTCGTCGTTCTCGCCGTACATGACCAGGACGGGCAGCTCAGCGGCCTGGCCCCGGCCTGGCGGGCGGGCCAGGACCGCCAGTTCCTCTGTCCGGTCCGGGCAGCTCAGCAGGTACCTGGCCATGACGATGAGGCCCTGCGGGCAGGTGCGGTGGGTGCGCTCGCGCAAGAACGCGATGATCTTCTCATCGGTGCCCTCGCTGCGGGCCTGCGGCTCCAGGCGCTCCCGCCAGATCTGGCCGATGATCTCCTGCAGCCGGCCCGCCGGGCGGGCGATCTTGACATCAGTGCCCCGCTGGCCGCCGGCTGCCGCTCCCGTGCCCGGCTGGCCGCCGGGCGGCTCCGGGTCGAGCACCTGCAGCAGGTCGCGCAGTGCCGCTGCTCGCTGCCCGGCGATAGCACCGGGCCCGGTGCCGAGCAGCGCCAGTGACAGCAGCTGCCCGGCGCGGGTCAGGGCGGCGTGCCGGGCGATCAGGCCGCCCATGGAGTGACCCACCAGGTGCATGCCCGGCGACCCCGCGACCCCGCCGCCCGGCTCGCCCAGGGCGGCGGCCACGCTGAGCACGTCGGCCGCCAGCTCGCCGGGTGCGTAACCGTCCGCGCCGGGCGCGTGCGGGCTCTGGTACTGCCCCCGCAGGTCCATCGCGACAACCGTCCGGCCTGCCGCGGCCAGCGGCTCCAGCACCGGCAGAAAGTCTTCCTTGCTCCCGGTATAGCCCGGGATCAGCAGGGCCGGCCGCCGCTCGCAGACGCCGTGTCCTGGCTGTGCCTGCAGCACCGCGAACCTGCCGCGTCCGGTAACGATGGTGCCCGACCGGACCCGGCGGGGCATCTCAAGAGACCTGGGGGTGCTCACGTGGCCGCAGCCTATCGACGATCCCGCTGGAAACCTACGGCGCTAAAGCCGAGAGTCTGCTGAGGATCATCCCCGGCTTCGGCCGGTGTTATTCGGCGGTGGCGCTCCCGGCTGCCGGGCCGCTGTGGCCGCCGCGACCGCCGCGCCGCCGCCGGCGCCGGCGGGCCGTGGCTGCCGGGTCGCTGCCAGTGTCCGCGGCTGCGCCGGCCTCGCCGCCGCCGGCCTGCTGGCCCCGGGCCGGGTCGCCGGCCGCGTGCTCGCCGCCGCCGACCCCGTCGCCGGCCACCTGGACGCCGCCGCGGGTGCGCCGCCGGACTCGCTGACGCCGCTGGCCCGGCTCGCCGTCGGGCCCGTGCTCGCCGCGCTCACGCCGCCCGGAGGGACCCGTCCGGCCGCGGTCGGGCTGGACGCGGCGTGACCGGTTTTTGCCGGTTTCGCCGATGTCCTCCAGCTCCTCGGCCTCCAGCCCGGCCCGCTCGCGCTGCGCGCGCGGCAGCATCCCTCTGGCCCCGGCGGGGATCTTCAGGTCGCTGTAGAGGTGCTCGGAGGTGGAGTAAGTCTCGGCCGGCTCCGGCCGGCCCAGGCTGAGGGTGTCGCTGATCATCTTCCAGCGCGCCAGGTCGTTCCAGTCCACGAACGTGACCGCGACGCCGGTGCGCCCCGCGCGGCCGGTCCGGCCGATGCGGTGCAAGTACGCCTTCTCGTCCTCCGGGCACTCGTAGTTGACCACGTGGGTCATCTCGTCCACGTCGAGGCCGCGGGCGGCGACGTCGGTGGCCACCAGGACATCGACCTTGCCGGTCCGGAACGCGCGCATGGCCCGCTCGCGCTGGCCCTGGCCCAGGTCGCCGTGCACGGCGGCGGCCGCGAAGCCGCGGGTGGCCAGGGCGCTGGAGACCGTGTCGGCGGACCGCTTGGTCCGCACGAACACCATGCACAGGCCACGCCCCTCGGCCTGCAGGATCCGCGCCAGGACCTCCACCTTGTCCATCTGGTGGGCCCGGTAGATGAACTGCTCCGTGGTCGGGACAAGCACCGGCTCGTCGTGCTGCTCGGCGCGGATGTGCATGGGCTGGCTGAGGTGCCGCCGGGCCAGGGTCACGACCTCACCGGGCATGGTGGCCGAGAACATCATCGACTGCCGGTCGCGGGGCGTCAGGCTGAGGATCTTCTCGACGTCCGGCAGGAAGCCAAGGTCCAGCATCTTGTCGGCCTCGTCCAGGACCAGGGCGTGCACCTGGCCGAGCTTGAGATGGCCCTGGCGGGCCAGGTCCAGCAGGCGGCCGGGCGTGCCGACGACGATGTCCACGTTGGCCAGCGCCTCGATCTGCGGCTCGTAGGCCCGGCCGCCGTACAGGACGACCACCCTGGCCCCCATCCGGCTGCCGGCGATCTGCAGGTCCTCGGCTACCTGGAAGGCCAGTTCCCGGGTCGGGACCACGACCAGCGCCCGCGGCGAGGCGGGTGTCCGGCCGCCCGGCATGTCGTCCAGGCGCTCCAGGATCGGGATGCCGAAGGCAAGCGTCTTGCCGGTACCCGTCCGGGCCTGACCGATCAGGTCGTGGCCGCTGAGGGCGACCGGCAGCGTCAGCGACTGGATGGGGAAGGCGGTGGTGATGCCCTCCGCCTCCAGTGCGGCGCAGATCGGCTCGGCGATGCCGAGTTCCCGGAACGTCTTCGCCGGCGCGACCGGAGCGACGCTGATGGTGGCCGCGTCATCGTCGGCGCTGTCGCCGGGCACGAGGTCGTCTGTGGTGGCCTGCAGCTCAGCGGCCGGCGGCTCGAAGGCCTCCGGCTCGTCCTGCATGGCAGCTGTGTAGGTTGTCAGGGCTTCCGCCTCCATCACGTGCCCGCGGCCGGGCCGGCGCCGGTGCGCCTGGCCATCTCGCCGCAGGCGGGCATGTGTCTCCCCCGGCGCGACAACGGGCATAGCCAGACAGGCGCCCTGCGCTCACGAAGAAGTGGGCGGCATGTCGAGTCCTGCGCGAGTTCCGCGCACGGCATACGCCATGCCTTGGCTTATGTAACACGATCGGGGGGTCACCGCATTCCTGCTGTGTGATCGCACTCCACTCTAGCAAGCCAGCTCAGGCGGTCTGCGACTCCGGCCGCGCCAGGGGTTGTTACGCTGCGCAGGTGACCGACGAAGCAGGCGGCGCAGGCCCGGCATCCGGCGCGAGCCGCGCTGCCGACGGCCCGGCTGGCGCCGCCTCCGGAGCGGCGGGAGACGGCGTTCTTGACCTGCTTGGCCTGATTGCATATGCCCAGCTCGTCGCCTTCTTCCGGCTCTCCGATGATGCCGCGCTGGCCACCTCGCTGGCCGACAAGGCCGAGCTGGCCCAGATGGCCGTGGCCGAGTTCGGGCATTTCCAGCTGCTGCGCGCCCGGATTGAGGAGCTGAGCGCTGACCCGGACACCGTGATGCAGCCGTTCGTCGCCGCCGTCGACGCATTCCACGCCAGGACCGCGCCCAGTGACTGGCTGGAGAGCCTGGTCAAGGCATACGTCGGAGACGGCATCGCAGCCGATTTCTACCGCACGGTGGCCACCGTGCTGGACCAGCCCACGCAGGCCCTGGTGCTGGAGGTGCTGGCCGACACCGGTCACTCGGCCTTCGTCATCGAGCGGGTCCGGGCCGCCATCGCCGCCGACCCGAAGGTGGCCGGGCGGCTGGCCCTGTGGGCGCGCCGGCTGGTCGGGGAAGCGGTCGGGCAGGCCCAGCGGGTGGCGGCCGAGCGCGAGCCGCTGGCCGGCCTGCTGGCCCGGGGGGAGGGCAGTCAGCTCGGCGACGTCAGCCGGATGTTCGCCCAGCTGGCCGACGCGCACGCCGAGCGGATGACCGCCCTGGGCCTGTCGGCCTGACGGCGATCACGCCGGGGCGGGCAGCTCGCCCTTCGCCCGGAAGGCAGCCGCCTTCACCCGGTTCTGGCATGCCGTGGAGCAGAACCGGCGGGTCCCGTTGCGCGAGGAGTCCACGAATACCCGGTCGCACCGCGGCGCCGAGCAGAGTCCCAGCCGCCAGCCGACGCCGCTGCCCAGCACCACGGCCAGCCCCGTCGCGCAGCCGGCCGCCCACCCCTGAACCAGGGTGTCCTGGCCGCCGGGGAAGTGCAGATGCCAGTCCTCGCCATCATGGCGCCGCAGCAGCGGCCGGGCCCCGGTCTGCGCCAGCATCGCGTTGACCTGGCGGGCTGCCGCGTCCGAGTCCCCGGCCGCGTGGGCCTCGAAGACCTGCCGCAGCGCTCCGGCAACGGGCCGGAACCCGGCCGCCTCCGCGGCTGTCACCACCGGGCCCGCTGCCTCGCCCCGCGGTCCGGTGCCGGGCGGCCCGGTGCCTGGCGGCGGCCCGGCGGCTGGCCCGCCGTGGCCGCGCTCGTGCCCGGCGCGCAGCGCAGCGCTGACCGCCGCGGTCAGCGCCGCCCCGGCGGGCGGCTCGTAGGGCCGGCCGTGCGCCTGGCCGGGGGTCAGCGCGTTCACCAGCCGCACGGCGACAGTGACCACGGCATCCATATGACTGGTGAAATTCACTTGACCGGTTACGTCCTTCCCCTGCATGCTGTGACTGTCTACTTTAGTGGTAGACAGTCACTCCGCGCAGCGGAGGCGGTCCCGGCAGCACCCGGAGGTATTGCTGATCATGGAAAACGGATCACTCGACATCCCGGCGGCACGCGCCTGGCTGACGCGCTGGGATGCCCAGCAGCAGGGGTTCATGCCCGACCGCGAGGCGCGGTTCACCGTGCTCATCGACGCCGTAGCCGAGGCTGCGGGCCGGCCCGATCCGCTGATCCTGGACCTGGGCTGCGGCCCGGGCTCGCTGGCGGCCCGGCTGCTGGACCGGATCCCGGACGCCACCGTCGTGGCGATCGACGCCGATCCGGTGCTGCTGGCCCTGGGCCAGGCGGCCGCGCCTGGCCGGCCGGGTCTTCGCTTCGCCGACCAGGACCTGCGGGTGCCCGGCTGGAGCACGGCCCTGGGCCTGGACCGCCCGGCCGACGCGGCGGTCAGCACCACCGCGCTGCACTGGCTGCCGGAGCGCGAGCTGGCCGCGATGTACGCGGAGCTGGCCACGGTGCTGCGCCCCGGCGGCGTGCTGCTGAACGGGGACCACCTGGAGGAGGCAGAGAGCACCGCGCCGACCCTGGCCCGCCTGGGCACGGCCCTGATCGAGCGCGAGCAGGAGCGCCGGCGCCCCGATGCCGAGCCGGAGAACTGGACTGACTGGTGGACCGCGGTGCTGGCGGAGCCCGGGCTGGCCGGCCCGGTCGCCGAGAAGCAGCGCCGCCGCTACAACTCCGACCACCACGGGTCGGAGTCACGCTGGCTGCACACCCACGTCGCTGCCCTGACTGCGGCTGGCTTTACCGAGGTCGGCACGCTGTGGCAGCTCGGGTCTAACCGGCTGCTGTGCGCCGTGACCGCGGCGACCTGAGCCGGGGCCGCCCGTTTCGCTCGCGGCGTAGGTGCGCGGTGCCCCGTTTGCCGCACGGCAGCCGGGCCGCGGGTTAGCCTCGGGGCGGAAAGGAGAGTCGTGGAAGTCAAGATCGGAATTCAGTCCGTACCGCGCGAGCTCGTGCTGGAGACCACCTCGACGGCCGATGAGGTCGAGCGCGCGCTGTCCGCGGCGGTCGCGGACGACACAGTGCTCGTCCTGGTGGACGAGAAGGGCGGCAAGGTCCTGATCCCGGCCGGCAAGATCGCCTACCTTGAGCTGGGTGGCAGTGAGGCGCGCCGCGTCGGGTTCGGCAGTCTCTAGCCGAGCGATAACAGCAAGAGGCGGCGGCGCTGGCTAACCTGCGGCGGCCGGGCTGGCGGCTAGGCCTGGCCGGAGCCGGTGAGCGGCCAGCCGCTGATGCCGCGCCAGGCGAGCCGGGCGATCAGCTGCTCGGCTTCGTCCTTGGGGATCGCCCGGTTGGTGCTGAGCCAGAACCGGGCCGTCACCTGCGCCATGCCGACCAGCGCCATGCCCAGCAGCTGGGCCTCATCCTCGCCGATGCCGGCGTCCTTGTGGATGAACTGGCTGACCAGGTATGCGCAGCCCTGCATCGCGTGGCCCAGCTTGTCCCGGACCGCCGGCTCGTTGCTCAGGTCCGACTCGAAGACGAGCCGGAAGGCCTCGCCGCTGCCGCCCACGAAGTCGAAGAATGCCTGGAAGGTGGCTGAGACCCGCTGCTTGTTGTCGGTCGTGGAGGACAGCGCCGCGCCGACAATCCGGTTGAGTTCCGCCACGCTCTCGTCCAGCAGCGCCAGGTACAGCTCCAGCTTGCCGGGGAAGTGCTGGTAGAGCACCGGCTTGCTGACGCCGGCCTTCTCAGCGATCTCGTCCATCGCGGCCGCGTGGTAGCCCTGGGCGACGAATACGTCGCGGGCCGCCCCCAGCAGTTGCCGGCGCCGCGCCGGGCGCGGCAGGCGCGTGCTAGCCGACTTGGTCTGCGGCGAAGCGGTCACCATGAACTCCGGGCGGGTCGGTACTGACTGCGATGGGGCGGCGTTACCGCCGGGTCTTTGTGAGATTCTACGGCGGGCCAGCCGTCTGGCTGCTTACCGGTAATCCTCGTCCTCGTCGCCGGGTACCTCGCGAGCCTGCTCGGCCGCATCCGCCGGGTCGGCCTCCAGCGGCACCGCCGGCTCCTCCAGGTCCTGGTCATCGGCATCGGACACGGCCTCGGTCTCCTGCTCGGCCGCATCAGCATCGGGTATTTCCAGGCTGTCATCGCTCATGCGGAGCCCCCTTACTTTCCCTCAGCGCTCGCTGCCGTGGGCGACCGCTGCCGTGAGTCCTACCATCGGAAAAATCGGACAAACCTCGGATGGCCCGTCTCGCGTCCCGTCGGCCGGTCCGCACGGGCCCGGCGCCGCCGGGCGGGCGCCACCGGGCGTTATGCCGTGATTGTTACCGCGGCGCCCGTTGAACCCGGGCTGGTCACGGGCGATGCTGGTAACCGGTACCCGATCTGGCCTCGGGGTAAGGAGAGATCATGCGCAGCATGTGGAAGGGTGCCATCTCCTTCGGCCTTGTCATGATCCCGGTGAAACTTTACGCCGCGACCGAGCAGAAGGACATTGCCTTCCGCCAGGTCCATCGCGAGGACGGCGGTCGCATCCGGTTCAAGCGAGTGTGCTCGGTGGATGGCGCGGAAGTCCCTTACGAGGACGTGGCGAAGGGGTATGAGCTGCCCACCGGCGACATGATCGTGCTGTCCGAGGATGACATGGCCGACCTGCCGCTCTCGACCAGCAAGAGCATCGAGGTCCTGCACTTCACCCCGGTCGACCAGCTCGATCCGATCTTGTTCAACCGCAGCTACTACGTTGAGCCGGAGACCGCGGGCGTGCGCGCCTACGCGCTGCTGCGAGACGCGCTGGAGCGCTCCGGCCGGGTCGCCATCGCCCAGGTGGCGCTGCGCCAGCGGGAGGCGCTGGCCACCCTGCGCACCCGCGACGGCGTGCTGGTCCTGGAGACGCTGCTGTGGCCCGACGAGATCCGGGCCGCTGACTTCGGCTTCCTCGACGAGGACATCGAGGTCCGCTCCCAGGAACTGCGGATGGCCACCTCGCTGATTGACTCGATGACCGTGGACTTCGACCCGGAGGAGTACCACGACGGCTATCGCGAGGCGCTGCAGGAACTGGTCGACGCCAAGGTCGAGGGCCGCGAGGTCATGCAGCCCGAGCCCGAGGAGGAGGCCGGCCCGCCGGCCAGCCTGGCCGACGCGCTCAAGGCCAGCCTGGCCGCCGCGCGGGGCGAGCAGTCCGGCCCGGCCAAGTCCAAGAGCGCTCCCAAACGAGCTGGCGCGGCCCGCTCATCCTCGGCTAAGTCGAGCCAGTCGAAGGCCGACGACAGCGACGAGGACGGCAAGTCCGGCACGGGCAAGGCGACGCCGCAGCGGCGTACCCGGCGCCGGGCCAGCTAAGTGCCGGTGCCCGCCCCGGCGGCTGTCGTGGCCCGCGGTTAGAGTCTGAATCATGGCCGGCCCGATCCCGCCCTGGCCCGGTGACTTCGTGACGCTGGACACCGGGCAGCTGTTTGTCCGGGTCGCTCCGGCCGTCACCGATCCCGGCGCAGCCCCGCAGCCTGCGGGTGCCCCGCCCGGCGGCCCGCAGCCGCCCGGCGGCCCGCAGCCGGCCAGCGGCCCGCCGGCCGGGACCGCAGACCCGGCCGCGCCGGCCAGCCCGGCTGTGCCGGCCGGTCCCGCCGAGCCGGCTGTGCTCGTGCACGGGCTGGGCGGCTCGGCTCGCAACTGGACGGACCTGATGGACCTGCTCAGCCGGCCCGGCCAGCCGCCTGTCCCGGCCGGCCCGCTGCTCGACTGCACATCGCCCGACCTGCCTGGCTTCGGTCACTCGCCGGCCCCGGCCAGCCGCGACTACTCCATCGCCGCGCACGCCCGGGCCATCATCGCCCTCATCGACAAGCAGGGCCGCTGGCCGGTGCACCTGGTCGGCAACTCCCTCGGCGGCGCGGTCTGCACCCGCGTTGCGGCCCGGCGCCCGGACCTGGTCCGGACGCTGACCCTCATCTCGCCCGCCCTGCCCGACCTCCGGCCCCGGCCGGGGCCGCTGCGCGTTGCCGTGGCCAGCCTGCCCGGCCTCGGCCCGTGGGCAGTGCGGCAGCTGGAGACCGTCCCGGCCGAGCGGCGCACCGCGCAGACGATCCGCGAGGTGTACGGCGATCCCTCGCTGCTGCACCCCGACCGGTTCCGCGAGGAGGTCGAGGAGGTGATCCGGCGCGATGGTGTCGGCTACCAGGCCGAGGCGCTGCTCGGCTCCGCCCGGGCGATCGTCGCGGAGTACCTGCGCTGGGGCCCCGGCACGCTGTGGCGCGACGCCGCCCGGGTCACCGCGCCGACCCTGGTCATCCACGGCAGCCAGGACCGCCTGGTCCGCCCGGCCACGGCCGGCCGGGCGGCCCGGGTCTTCCGCTCGGGGCAGGTCGTGGTGCTGCCTCAGGTGGGGCACGTGGCAATGATGGAGCGGCCCGCCGAGGTGGCCGCGATCATGAGGTCGTTCCTCGCGCAGGCCGGCACCGGACGGACTCACGGCCGGGCCGCCGCGGCTGCCGGGCCGGGCCGCGCCCGCGCCGGGCGGGACGGCGAGCAGGCCGGGCCGGGCGAGCTGAACCAGGTGTCCAGCTGAGCGCGCAGTCCCGGCCGGACAGTCACGCACCGGCCGGCCGTGACCTGGTCATCAGCGCGCCGCAGGTGGTTACCGGGTACGCCGCTGAGCTGCTGAGCCCCGGCTACGTCGTGCTCAGCGACGGGCAGGTGACCGAGGTGGCGGCGGGCGCGCCGCCGGCCGGCCCGGATGTGGCGCTGCCCGACGGGATCCTTGCCCCCGGCCTGGTCGACCTTCAGGTCAACGGCTATTACGGCGAGGAGTTCATGGCCGCCAGCCCGGAAGGCTGGGCCAGGGTCATCGGCCGGCTACCGGAGACCGGGACGACCGCGTTCGTCCCCACCTTCATCACGGCACCGCTTGACCAGCTCACCGCTGCGTTCTCGGCGGCCGCCTCGTTCTGGCCCGGTCTTCCGGCCGGGGCCCGGGTCCTCGGGATCCATCTCGAGGGGCCGTTCATCTCACCGGCCCGGCGCGGCGCGCACAACCCGGACTGGATCACCGACCCGTCGCCCGAGGCCATTGACCGGCTGCTGGCCGCGGCCGGGGGCCACCTGAGACTGCTGACCCTGGCCCCGGAACGGCCCGGCGCGCTAGCCGCCATCACCCAGCTGACCGGCGCCGGGGTACTGGTCAGCGTCGGCCACACCGACGCGACCGCCGCGCAGGTGGCTCGCGCCGCAGACGCCGGCGCGCGGATGGTCACGCACCTGTATGACGCCCAGCGCGGCCTGCACCACCGGGAACCCGGCGTTGTCGGCCAGGCGCTCACCGACCCCCGGCTGACCAGCGGGCTGATCACTGACCTGCACCATGTCAGCGCCCCGGCCTGCCAGATCGCGTTCGCCGCGGCGCCCGGCCGGATCGTCATCGTGACGGACGCGGCGGCCTGCGCCGGGATGCCGCCCGGCCGGTACCTGCTCGGCGGTGAGCCCATCGAGCTGCCGGATGAGCCGGGCGCCCCGCCGGTCCGGGCCGACGGCACCCTGGCGGGCTCCGCGCTGCGCATGGATGTGGCCGTCGCCAACATGGTCGCCTCCGGCGTGGAGCTGACCGCCGCCGTGGCCGCGGCCACCCGGATCCCGGCCGACCTGATCGGATGTCCCGGGCTGGGCCGTATTGCCCCGGGCGCGGCCGGCGACCTAGTCTGGCTCGGCCCCGACCTGCGGGCCAGGGCGACCTGGATCGGCGGTCAGCAGGTTTTCGGCACCGGCGCGGTCGCCCGCGGCTGAGGCCGGGCGCCGCCCGGAGCCGGGGGGCAGCACCGACAGTGCAGTGACGGAGTACGGAGGGTGGTCGTGAGCGTGTCGACCGGCGAGGGCCAGGAAGTTTCGCACCAGGACCGGTCGTTCATGGGCCGGGAGATCGCCGAGCAGCCGGCCGCGCTGCAGGCCACGATCGACAGCCTGCTGCCGCGCCGCGAGGAGGCCGCCGCGCTGGGTCGCCAGACCCGTGAGGTGCTGTTCATCGCGCGCGGAACCTCTGACAATGCGGCCGTCTACGGCAGCTACCTGATCCAGGCCTACGGCGGCCGGCTGGCCACCCTGGCCGCGCCGTCCATCGCCACCACGTACCGCAGCCGGATGGACCTGTCCGGCGTGCTGGCGGTAGCGCTGTCCCAGTCCGGCCGGACCGAGGAGATCGTCGAGACGCTGGCCTGGGCCCGCGACTGCGGCGCGCGCACCCTGGCCATCACCAACGGCGCTGGCTCCCCGCTCGCGGAGGCCGCCGAGGTCGCGTTCGTGACGCAGGCCGGGACCGAGCAGGCCGTGCCTGCCACCAAGACCTTCACCTGCCAGCTCGCGGCGGTGGCCGTGCTGGCCCTCGGGCTGGGCGCCGACCTGGACGCCGGCGAGCTGCGCAGCGTGCCCGACGCCGTCGCGGCCATGCTCAGCGAGCCGGCCGAGTTCGAGGACATCGTCACTGAGCTGGCCGGGGTGCGCGGGGTGGTGGTCTCCGGCCGGGGCCTGGCCTACTCCGCCGCGCTGGAGCTCGCGCTCAAGCTCAAGGAAGCCTGCTACCTGCACGCCATGGGCCAGTCCTGGGCTGACCTGCTGCACGGCCCGCTGGCCGTGGTGGACGCCGCCACCCCGGCCATCGTGATGGCCGCGGAGTCCGGGCCGACCCTGGCCGGGACGGTCGAGCTGGCCCGGCGGATTACCCGGTCCGGCGCGAAGGCCTACGGCATCGGCGGCGGCCCGCAGCTCGCGGAGGCGTGCTCGCGGGCACTGCCCGGCCCGGCACTGCCGGAGTGGCTGGCCCCGATGGGGCTGATCGTGCCCGGCCAGCTGCTCACCGAGGCGCTGTCCCGGCGCCTGGGCCTCAACCCGGACGCCCCCCGGGGCCTCACCAAGGTCACCCAGACCACCTGACCGCCTCACCCAGCCGGCCCCGCCCAGACCGCCCAGTTCACCTGGCCGGGCGCGGCGGGCGGGTCAGGGGCGGCGGTCGACCTTGTGCTGGGCAGCCTGGGCGCGCGGGCGGATCACCATCAGGTCGACGTTGAAGTGGGCCGGGAGGGTCACCGTCCAGGTCACTGCCTCGGCGACATCCTCGGCGGTCAGCGGCTCGGCCACGCCCGCGTAGACGTTCGCCGCCTTGGCTGCGTCGCCGCGGAACCGGTTCACCGCGAACTCGTCGGTCTTCACCATGCCCGGCGCGATCTCGATGACCCGGACCGGCTGGTCGAACAGCTCCAGCCGGAGCGTGCCCGCGATGGCATGGGTGCCGTGCTTGGCCGCGACGTACCCGCCGCCCCCCTCGTAGGCGGCGAATCCGGCCGTCGAGCCCATCAGCACGATCGTGCCGGCGCCGCTGGCGATCAGCTTGGGCAGCAGCACCTGGACGGCGTTCAGCGTGCCCAGCACGTTGACCTCGAACATTTGCCGCCAGTCATCCGGCGAGGCGTCCGCGACCGGGTCCAGGCCGATCGCGCCGCCGGCGTTGGCGACGAGCACGTCACACCGGTCCAGCGCCGCGCCGAATGCCTCGACGGCCGCGCGGTCGGTCACGTCGAGCGCGTGAACCTCGGCCTGGCCGCCGCTCTTGGTGATCTGCTCGGCCACCTCGGCCAGCCGGTCGGCCCGCCGGGCGGTGAGCACCACCCGGTAGCCCGCCTCGGCCAGCTTCACGGCGCTGGCCGCTCCGATTCCGCTACTGGCTCCGGTGATTACGGCTACAGAAGTCATGCCGCGATTCTGCCAGCCGGGTGCCCCGACGGCGGCTGCGGTCCGGGCCCTTACGATCGAGGGGTGCCTGAGCAGGACGCTACTGACGCCATGCCCGCTTCCCCGGCTACTAGCTCCCGGCCGGCCGGTAGCTCCCGGCCCGCCGGGCCGTCCGCCCGGCCCGCCACCCCCGTGCGCGGCCTGATCGCGGACTGGGGCGGAGTCCTGACCCGGCCCATCCTGGACACCGTCAAGGTGTGGCTGGAAACTGACGGCATTGACCGGGACAGCTACCGGACGGTCATGCGGGCCTGGGTCAACCAGGCCTACGGCCCGGACGGCGACAGCAACCCCATTCACGCGCTGGAGCGCGGCGAGTGCACCTCAGCCGAGTTCGAGACCCTGCTGGCCGCTGAGCTGATCGGGACCGACGGCGGGCCGGTGTCCGCTGACGGGCTGCTGTCGCGGATGTTCGGGGCCGAGTCGCTCGATGAGGGCATGCTGGCGGCAATCCGCGCCGTCCGGCGGGCCGGCCTGCGCACCGCGCTGCTGTCCAATTCCTGGGGCGGCGGCTATCCGCGTGAGCTGTTCCCGGAGCTGTTCGACGTGGTCGTGATCTCGGCTGAGGTGGGCATGCGCAAGCCGGAGGAGCGGATTTTCCGGCATGCGACCGAGCTGCTCGGGCTGGCGCCCGCGGAGTGCGTCTTCATCGACGACATTGAGCAGAACATCGCCGCGGCCCGGTCCCTGGGCCTGGCCGCCGTGCATCACCGGACTGCTACCGAGACGGTGCGGCAGCTCAGCGGGCTGCTCGGCATCCCGCTGTGAGCTGCAGCCGGGACCGGAGCTGAGCTTGCGCCGTCCTAGCCCGACATGGCGGGCGGCGCTGGCCTAGCCTGGTTGGCTGTGGCTGACTATCCGCACCCGCTCAACCCGGGCCGATCGGCCAACATGCGCGCCAACCGGCGGACCGACACCAAGCCCGAGATGGCGCTGCGCCGGGCCCTGCACGGGCAGGGCTTCCGGTACCGCAAGGACTTCCGGATCGACCTGGACGGAACGCGGGTCCGCCCGGACATCGCGTTCACCGCACGGCGCGTCGCCGTCTTCGTCGATGGCTGCTTCTGGCATGTCTGCCCCGAGCATGGCACCAGGCCAGCCAATAACACCTGGTACTGGGGGCCGAAGCTGGCCCGCAACATCGAGCGCGACCGCACCGCGGACGCGGCCCTGGAAGCAGCCGGCTGGCAGGTCGTGAGAATCTGGGAGCACGTGCCGCTGGACGCGGCGGTCGCCGCGGTCGTGGCGGCGGTCGGCCCGCTGCCCGGGCACTCGCTGCCCGGGCACCCGCCGGTCGTGCCCGGCCCGGCCGGGCCGCCCGTCGCGGCAGACCCGCCCGTCGCGGCAGATCCGCCCGTCGCACCGGAGCTCGCCGCTCAGCCGGACCGCCCGGCGGGCGCGGCACCGGCGACAGGCAGCGATCCTGGATTGCCGGCCGATTAACTGACTGGCCCGGCCGCCGGCTGGCAGACTCAGACCCTATTCTTCTGCGCTGCGGGGAAGTCATGCGCGTATATCTGCCGTCCACTTTGCCGGCCCTGGCCCGGTTCCTGCTGGCCGAGGAGGTCGGCCACCCGCCGGTGCGCGGGTTTGCTGTCACGCCCGCGCTGCGCGAGGCCTACTCCAGCGGCGACATGGAGGAGCTGGAGTACGTGGCCCTGCTGCACGCGGCCCGGGCGTCGCTGCGGCAGCTGGCCGAGGACCCGGCGGCGGCGCGGCGGCGCGTCGTGCTGGCCGCCGAGGTGCCCGCCGAGCTGATCGTGACCCATTCGGGGTTCGCCGAGCCCGCGCTGGTCGAGGTGCTGAAGCCGGTGCCGCTGCGGTTTGTCGCCTCCGGGCACGTCGATGACACGGCCGCGATGGCCGAGATCGCCGCCGCCGTGGCCGCCCTGGCGGCCGCCGACCGCGGGGACGACGACGCCAAGTTCGCCGTGGACAGCGCCGAGGGCCACGAACTGCTCTGGTACGCCACCCAGGAACTGCGGCACATCACCAGCTAGCCTGCCCGCCGCCGGTGGCTGGCCGGGCCCGGCCACCCGGCACCGGGAATACCCTCGGGTGCATGCGACGATGAACCAGAACCGCCGTCGATGTCGGGTCAAGCAGGGAGAAAGCCGTCGTGGATGCCGTAACCAACGTGCCCGTGCCGATCAACGAGCCGATCCGGGGCTACGCGCCGGGAAGCCCCGAGCGGGCCGCGCTGGAGAGCAAGCTCAAGGAGCTGGCCGGAGAGCGCGCCGAGCTGACCATGACCATCGGCGGCCAGCAGCGGATGGGCGGCGGCGAGCGCGCCGACGTGGTCCAGCCGCACAACCGCCACCATGTCCTGGGCCAGTTCGCCGACTCCACCGACGCCGATGTCGCCGCCGCCATCGAGGCCGCCCGGCAGGCGGCCCCGGCCTGGCGGGAACTGTCCTATGACGACCGGGCCGCCATCTTCCTCAAGGCCGCCGACCTGCTGGCCGGCCCGTGGCGGCAGACCATCAACGCCGCGACCGTCCTGGGCCAGTCCAAGTCGGCCTACCAGGCGGAGATCGATGCCGCCTGCGAGCTGATCGACTTCTGGCGCTACAACGTGTTCTACGGCCGGCGGCTGCTGGCCGAGCAGCCCGTCTCGTCGCCCGGCAGCTGGAACCGGCTGGAGTACCGGCCCCTCGAGGGCTTCGTGCTGGCCATCACCCCATTCAACTTCACCTCGATCGCCGCTAACCTGCCGACCGCGCCGGCCCTGATGGGCAACGTCGTGATCTGGAAGCCGTCGCCGACCCAGCAGCTTTCCGCGCATTACCTGATGCGGCTGCTGGAGGCGGCGGGCCTGCCGCCCGGCGTCATCAACATGGTCACCGGCAGCGGCCAGGCGGTCTCCCGGGTGGCCCTGCCGCACCCCGACCTGGCCGGCATCCACTTCACCGGGTCGACCGGCACCTTCCAGCACCTGTGGCGCACCGTGGGCGAGAACATCACCGGCTACCGCGGCTACCCGCGGCTGGTCGGCGAGACCGGCGGCAAGGACTTTGTCATCGCGCACGCCTCCGCCGACCCGGCCGTGCTGTCCACCGCGCTGATCCGGGGCGCCTTCGAGTACCAGGGCCAGAAGTGCTCGGCGGCCTCGCGCGCCTACCTTCCGCGCAGCGTCTGGAACGAGGTCCGCGACCAGCTGATCGGCGGCATCGAGTCGATCACCATGGGCGACGTCAGCACCGACCTGTCGCTGTTCATGGGCGCGGTCATCGATGACCGGGCGTTCGCCAAGCACGCGGACGCGATCGGACGGGCGCGCACCCGCCCCGGCATCAGCGTGCTGGCCGGCGGCGGCACCGACGACAGCGCCGGCTATTTCGTGCAGCCCACGGTGCTGCAGTCCGCCGATCCCGCTGACGAGCTGTTCAGCACCGAGTACTTCGGGCCGATCCTCGCCGTGCACGTCTTCGACGACGCCGACTACGGGGCCGTGCTGGCTCAGGCCGCCGACATCGCGCCGTACGCGCTGACCGGCGCGATCATCGCCCAGGACCGGGCCGCGATCGCGCAGGCCACCGACGCGCTGCGGTACTCGGCGGGCAACTTCTACATCAATGACAAGCCGACCGGCGCCGTGGTCGGCCAGCAGCCCTTCGGCGGCGCGCGGGCCAGCGGCACCAACGACAAGGCCGGGTCGATCTTCAACCTCATCCGCTGGGTCAACGCAAGGACGATCAAGGAGCTGTTCGCCCCGCCGACGGACTACCGCTACCCGCACATGGGCTGACCCGGCCCGCAGGCCGCCGGGCCGGTCCCATTTCCGGCCCCGAATCTGCGCAGCGAAGACTGTCCCGGTTTACGGCGGTACGCTCGGGGTGACGCCCGCGCACCAGCGCAGGGGCCTGGCTCCTTCGCCCCATGCTCGTTCCGGAGGCTGCACCATCGACCGCCTTGTCCTGTGGAACATTGACCTGACCCTGGTCGACGTGGCCCGGGTTTCCCGGGATGCCTACGCCGAGGCGTTCCAGCGGGTCACCGGCCGGCCGCTGGTCGCCCTGCCGCAGGTCGCCAGTCGCAGCGACTCGGAGATCTTCTTCGACGCCCTCGCCCTCAACGACGTAACCGTGGACGGCTCCGAGCACGCCGGGCAGGAACTGCTGGCCCGGTACGCCTGGGAGCTGGCGGCCGCTTTCAGCGCCCGCCGCGACCAGGTCACGGTCCAGGGCCGGCTGCTGCCCGGCGCGCTGGACGCGGTCCGCGCCACCGCCGCCCTGCCCGGCGTCGCCCAGTCCGTCCTGACCGGCACCATCAAGCCCAACGCGGCGGAGAAGCTCGCCGCCTTCGGCCTGGCCGGCTACTTCGACCTGGACATCGGCGGCTACGGCTCCGACGTCTACCCCAAGGGCTCCCAGCTGCTCATGTGCCGGACCCTGGCCGCCGAGAAGTACCAGGTGCCGCTGCCGGCCGGGGCGACCGTCTACATCGCCGACTCCGGCCGCGACGTCGAGGCCGCCCGGATCAGCGAGGTGCGCTGCATCGCCGTCGCCAGCGGCCGGTCCACGATGGCCGACCTGCGGGCCGCCGGCGCCGACCTTGTCCTGCCGGACCTGGCCGACACCGCTGCGGTCGTGCAGGCCGTCGACCGGCTCACCGGCCTGGCCGCCACCCGCTAGCGCCACCCGCTAGCGGCAGCCGCCGGCGGCAGCCGCGGGCGGCCGGGCCGCCGCGCCCGGGCCGCGGCCGCCTGCCTTTCTCCCGAACGGGTTTGTTGCCCGCACTCGCCCCGTGCCCGGCCGGTCTGGCCTAGTGTTGCTGCGTTGCGCCGCCTGCCCGGCCGGCGGGGCGCGCATACTGGGATATAACAGTCCAGTCAACGGCGACGGGAACTGCGGGATGGGGCGGGCTACGCGATGACGCGCACGTCGCGAGGGGTGAGCAGGGTGCCGGGCGGCGCGCTGACGCCGTGCCGCCTGCGTTGCGGCGGGCAGCCAGACAGCGGATGCTGAGCGCTATGCCTACCGACCATTCCAGCACCTCCGGCGGAGCCGTGGCCACGGGAGCCACGGCAGCCGGCCCGGCGGCGGCCTCGGCCGGGCGCGATTACGGCGCCACGCTGTGGACCCCCGACCCGGCGACCGTCGAGCACGCCCGGATCAGTCAGTATGCGCGCTGGCTGACCGCTGAGCGCGCCGTGCCGCTGGAGGCCGGTTATGAGAGCCTGTGGCGCTGGTCGGTGACCGACCCTGGCGCGTTCTGGGCCTCGGTGTGGGACTACTTCGGCGTACTGGGCCAGCGGGGTGCCGGCCCCGAGCTGGCCGGCGGCCCGATGCCCGAGGTGACCTGGTTCGCCGGGACCACCCTCAACTACGCCCGCAATGCCCTGCGCTGGGCCCGCACCGACCCGGACCGGATCGCGGTCAGCTACCGCTCCGAGGCGGGCCGCGAGGGCCGGCTGAGCTACGGCGAGCTGGAGCAGGCGGTGGCCCGGGCCCGGGCCGGGCTGCGGGCACTCGGCGTCACCCGCGGCGACCGGGTGGCGGCCTACCTGCCCAACGCCCCCGAGGCGCTCATCGGGCTGCTGGCCACGGCCAGCCTGGGCGCGATCTGGACGTCCTGCTCGCCCGACTTCGGGGCGACCAGCGTGATCGACCGGTTCGCGCAGACCGCGCCCAAGGTGCTGATCGCCATCGATGGCTACGTCTACGGCGGCAAGCGCTTTGACCGCCGCGAGCAGGTGGCCACCATCGCGGCGGCGCTGCCCGGCCTGCAGGCGCTGGTCACCGTGGACTACCTGGGCCTGGAACCGGACGGCGCGGCCAGCGGGCCGCAGGTACGCGAGCTGAGCTGGGCCGAGCTGATAGCCGGCGCGGACCCGGCCGCACCGGGAGCCGGCCCGCCGGAGTACGACGAGGTGCCCTTCGACCATCCGCTGTGGGTGCTGTACTCCTCGGGGACCACCGGTCTGCCCAAGCCGATCGTGCACGGGCACGGCGGGATCGTGCTGGAGCACCTCAAGGCCCTGGTCCTGCATCAGGACCTGGGCACGGACGCCGGGACCGGCGAGCCCGACGTGTTCTTCTGGTACACCACGACCGGCTGGATGATGTGGAACTACCTGGTCGGCGGGCTGCTGGCCGGGATCACCGTCGTGCTGTACGACGGCAGCGCCGTGCACCCGGACACCGATCAGCTGTGGCGGCTGGCTGCGGCCGAGCGGGTGAGCTACGCCGGGACCGGTGCGCCCTACCTGCTGGCCTGCCGCAAGGAGGGCCTGCGGCCGGCGGCCGGGCACGACCTGTCCCGGCTGCGCGGAGTCGGCTCGACTGGCTCGCCGCTGCCCCCGGAGGGCTTCACCTGGGTCTACGACGAGGTGGCTCCCGGCTCGCGGGCGCCGCAGTTCATCCTCGGCTCATTCTCCGGCGGCACCGACGTGTGCACCGGTTTCGTCGGGCCCAGCCCGCTGCTGCCGGTCCGGGCCGGGATCATCTCCGGGCCGTGCCTGGGCGCTCGGGTGGAGTCCTTCAACGCGGCGGGCCAGCCCGTGACCGGCGAGGTCGGCGAGCTGGTGCTGACCGCGCCGCTGCCGTCGATGCCGGTCGGCTTCTGGAACGACCCGGACGGGAGCCGCTACCGGGCCAGCTACTACGCCGACTACCCGGGGGTCTGGCGGCACGGCGACTGGATCATGATGCTGGCCGACGGCGGCTGCGTCATCTACGGCCGCTCTGATGCCACCTTGAACCGGGGCGGCGTGCGGATGGGCACCAGCGAGTTCTACCGCGTGGTGGAGGGCCTGCCCGAGGTGGCCGACAGCCTGGTGGTGGACACCGGGCAGCTCGGCCAGGACGGTCGGCTGATCCTGTACGTGGTCCCGGCGGCCGGGCAGGCCGTCGATGACGCGCTCACCGCGAAGATCACCAGGGCGCTGCGGGCCGCGCTGTCGCCGCGGCATGTTCCCGACGAGATCCGGCCGGTGCCCGGCATCCCGCGGACGCTGTCGGGCAAGAAGCTGGAGGTCCCGGTCCGCAAGATCCTGCTCGGTACGCCGGTAACCGAGGCCGCGGACCCGGACGCGCTGGCCAACCCGGAGGTCCTGGCCTACTTCCAGCCGGGCGGGAGCAGCAGGTGACGGCAGGCGAGGCGGTCGGCGCCGGCCGCAGCTTCGGTGAGGAAGGCGGGCTGCTGACCTACGGCAGCTACCTGCGGCTGCCCGGGCTGCTGGCTCAGCAGGTGCCGCAGGTCTCGCCCCCGGCTCATGACGAGCTGCTGTTCATCACCGTGCACCAGGCTTACGAGCTGTGGTTCCAGCAACTGCTGCACGAGCTCACCGCGGTCCGGGACCTGATGACGCCCCCGGATAGCGAGGTGTGGCGGGCGCGGCAGCTGCTGCGCCGGGCGCACGTCATCGAGCGGCTGCTGATCAGCCAGATCGACGTGCTCGAGACCATGACGCCGCAGGACTTCCTGGAGTTCCGCGCCGCCCTGGCCCCGGCCAGCGGATTCCAGTCGGTGCAGTTCCGGGAGCTGGAGTTCCTGTCCGGGGCCAAGGATCCCGGCTTCCTGCGGCGGTTCCGGTCGCTCACCGAGGCCGAGCGCGCCCGGCTGGACCGGCGGCTGGCCGAGCCGTCGCTGTGGGACGCCTTTCTCGCGCTGCTCGCCGCGCGGGGCCTGCCGATCGGCGATGATCAGCAGATCCTGGCCACGCTGGTCCGGGTGGCCAGGGACCGGGATCGTCACGATGACCTGTGGCAGCTGGCCGAGGACCTGCTGACCCATGATGAACTGGCCGGGCTGTGGCGCGCCCGGCATGTGCAGATGGTGGAACGCCAGATCGGCACCAAGTCCGGCACCGGCGGGTCCACCGGGGCGCCGTACCTGCACCGGCGCGTTCCGCTCCGCTACTACCCCCTGCTGTGGGAATTGCGCGACTGGCTGTAAGGCCTGCCTGACGGCGGGTACCTCGTTAAGGAGTGAAGGATCGATGTCGGAAATTGCTGGCAGCCCTCGTGCTAGCGATCGTGCTCGCGAGGACTGGGCCGAGGACGGCGCGCGCGATCTGCTCGCCGCGGCGGCCACGGCCGTCGGCGAGCTGCCAGGGGTGGGCGACGTGCCGACCTACCTGCGGGCCTACTACCGGCACGTGGCCGCCGACGAGCTGACCGCAGCGGGGCCGCAGCGGATCGCCGCGGTCGCCGGGCAGCACGCCCAGCTAGCCGCCCGGCGGCCGCAGGGCCGCGCCATCGTCGCCGTCCTGCCCGGCGGCGAGGCCGCGCTGGACCCGTCCGCCGACGTGATCGACATCGTCACCGACGACATGCCGCACCTGGTGGACTCCATCACGATGGAGCTGACCCGGCATGGCCTGGCGGCCCGGCTGGTGGTGCACCCGCAGCTGCGGATCAGCCGCGATGTCAGCGGCGCCATGCGCGAGGTCACCGGCCTGGTCAACGGCGCCGAGCCGACGCACGATGAGCTGGCCGAGTCGTGGACGCACATCGAGGTGGCCAAGCTGGGCGACGGCGAGGCCGCGGCCCTCGGGGATGACCTGCGCCGGGTGCTGGGCGATGTCCGGGTGGCCGTCGAGGATGCCAGCCGGATGCGGGCCAAGGCGCTGTACCTGGCCCAGGAACTGGCCGACGAGCCGGGCGGCGAGCCGCACGAGCACGACGAGATTGCCGCCCTGCTGCGCTGGCTGGCCGACGGCCGGTTCACCTTCCTGGGCTACCGCGAGTACGACCTGGAGCCGGGCAGCAACGGCACGACGCTGGTGCGGGCCGTGCCGGGGACCGGGCTGGGCATCCTGCGCCACGACCACCCCGATCCCGGCTCGTTCACGGAGCTGCCCGGCGAGGCCGGCGCCCGGGCCCTGGACGCCCGGCAGCGGCTGATCGTCACCAAGGCCAACTCGCGGTCCACCGTGCACCGGCCCAGCTACCTGGATTACGTCGCGGTCAAGCGGGTGGACGGCGCCGGGAAGGTGGTCGGCGAGTACCGGTTCCTGGGCCTGTACACCCACGTGGCCTTCTCCGAGAGCGTCACCAGCATCCCGATCGCCCGGCGCAAGCTGACGGCGGTGCTGGCCGAGCTGGGCCTGGCCGCCGACAGTCACGACGGCAACTACGCCGCCGAGGTGCTGGAGAACTACCCGCGCGAGGAACTGTTCATGACCTCGGTGCCGGAGCTGGCCGAGGTCGCCGCCGGGGTGCTGCGGCTGCGCGAGCGCCGGCAGACCCGCCTGTTCCTGCGCCGTGACCCCTACGGGCGGTACATCTCCTGCCTGATCTACCTGCCCCGGGACCGGTACACCACCGGCGTCCGGCTGCGGGCCCAGGAGATCCTGCAGCGCGGCCTGAACGGGTCGCAGGTCGACTACAGCGTGCTGATCGGCGAGTCGCCGGTGGCCCGGCTGCACGTCGTGGTCCGGGCCGAGCGCGGTCAGCCGCTGCCCGACCTGGACACCGCCGAACTGGAGCGGGCGGTCGCCGCGGCGGCCCGGTCGTGGGACGACGACCTGGCCGATGAGGCGCCGCGGGCCTGCGGCGAGCAGGGTGCCCGGGCGCTGCTGGCGATGGTCGGCGGCGCCATCCCGGAGACCTACAAGGCCGACGTGCCCGCCTCCGCGGCCTGCTCGGACCTGTTCAAGATCCTGCAGCTGCGCGACTCGGGCGAGGACGTCGCCTTCGAGCTGTGGGAGTCGGTGGACTACGTCGGCGGCGTGCCGATCGAGGATGAGCCGGCTGAGCGGGCGGCGAGCCAGGCGGGCAAGCGCGTCTGGCGGCTGACGATTTACCGGACCGGCAGCCCGATCACGCTGACCGACGTGCTGCCGCGGCTGCAGCACATGGGCGTCGACGTGGTCGACGAGCATCCGTATGAGTTCCCGGCCGCCGAGCCGTTCTGGATCTACGACTTCGGGCTGCGCCGCAGCTCGGCCGACGCGGCGGCCGGCGGCGGGGAGATCTCGATCGAGCCGGTCCGCGAGCAGGTTGAGGGCGCGCTGGGGGCCCTGTGGCACGGGGTTATCGAGGATGACGGCTTCAACGCCCTGGTCCTGGACGCGCACCTGAGCTGGCCGCAGGTCGCCGTGCTGCGCGCCTACGCCAAGTACCTGCGCCAGGCCGGCACGGCCTTCAGCCAGGACTACATCGAGCACGTGCTGCGGGCCAACCCGACGGTCACCCGGCTGCTGGTCCGGCTGTTCGAGTCCCGGTTCGACCCGGCGCACCAGGGCGGCGAGCAGGAGCGCAGCGAGGCCATCGCCGAGGAGATCCGGGGCGAGCTGGACGAGGTCGCCAGCCTGGACGAGGACCGGATCCTGCGCACCTACTGGCAGCTGATCGCGGCCACGCTGCGGACCAACTACTTCGCCGGGGCTTTCGGCGGGCCCGGCCTGCTGGCGCCCGGTGCCGCCGAGCCCGCGACGGTGACGGCCGTCCCGTACCTGGTAGTGAAGCTGGACGCGGCCGAGGTGCCGGACCTGCCCGCGCCGCGGCCCAAGTTCGAGCTGTTCGTGTACTCGCCCCGGTTCGAGGGCGTGCACCTGCGGTTCGCCGACGTGGCCCGCGGCGGGCTGCGCTGGTCGGACCGGCGCGAGGACTTCCGCACCGAGGTGCTCGGCCTGGCCAAGGCCCAGGAAGTGAAGAACTCGGTCATCGTGCCGTCCGGGGCCAAGGGCGGGTTCGTCTGCAAGCAGCTGCCCGACTCCTCCGACCGGGACGGGGTCGGGGCCGAGGTCCGGGCCTGCTACCGCATGTTCATCAGCGCCATGCTCGATGTCACCGACAACCTCGAGGCGGGCCGGGTTGTCCCGCCGTCCCGGGTCGTCCGGCATGACGGCGATGATCCCTACCTGGTGGTCGCGGCCGACAAGGGCACGGCCACGTTCTCCGACACCGCCAACGAGATCGCCATCAGCCGCGGGTTCTGGCTGGGCGACGCCTTCGCCTCGGGCGGCTCGGAAGGCTATGACCACAAGAAGATGGGCATCACCGCCCGCGGTGCCTGGGAGTCGGTGATCTTCCACTTCCAGACCCTGGGCGTCAACGTGAGCACCGACGATTTCACCGCGGTGGGCATCGGGGACATGTCCGGGGACGTGTTCGGCAACGGCATGCTGCTGTCGGAGCACATCAAGCTGGTGGCCGCCTTCGACCACCGGCACGTATTCATCGACCCGGACCCCGATCCGGCAGCCAGTTTCGCCGAGCGGCAGCGACTGTTCGCCCTGCCCCGCTCGTCCTGGGCCGACTACAACCCGGCGCTGATCTCGGCCGGCGGCGGTGTCTGGCCGCGGTCGGCCAAGTCGGTCCCTGTCTCGCCGCAGGCTCAGGCCGTGCTGGGACTGGCCGACGGCGCTGGCCTGTCGCCGGACCAGCTGATCTCGGCCATCCTGGAGTCGCCGGTTGACCTGCTGTGGAATGGCGGCATCGGCACGTACGTCAAGGCCAGCACGCAGTCCGACGCCGAGGTCGGGGACCGGTCCAATGACGCGGTCCGGGTGGATGCCGCCGAGCTGCGGGCCAAGGTCGTCGGTGAGGGCGGCAACCTGGGCCTGACCCAGGAGGCGCGGATCGAGTACGCCCTGGCCGGCGGGCTGGTGAATACCGACTTCATCGACAACACCGCGGGCGTGGACACCTCCGACCACGAGGTGAACATCAAGATCCTGCTGGACCGCGAGGTCCGCGACGGCGCGCTCAGCCAGGCCGACCGCAACGCGCTGCTGCACGAGATGACCAATGAGGTCGGCGCGCTGGTCCTGGAGCACAACTACGCCCAGAACCGGGCCCTGGCCGCCTCCCGGGCCCAGGACGTGCCGATGCTGCACGTGCACGCCCGCTATATCCGCAAGCTGGAACGGGACCGGCGGATCCGGCGGCGGCTGGACGTGCTGCCCGGCGGCCGGGAGATCGCCGAGCGCCGGTCCGCCGGCACCGGCCTGACGGTGCCGGAGTTCTCCGTGCTGCTGGCCCACACCAAGATCGCTGCCACCCAGGAGATGCTAGCCAGCGGGCTGCCCGACGACCCGTACCTGCGCCGGGTGCTGGTCAGCTACTTCCCGACGCCGCTGCGGGAGCGCTACGCGGCCCAGATGGGCGACCACCGGCTGCACCGGGAGATCATCACCACCGCCGTCGTCAACGACATGGTGGACCGGTCCGGGACGACCTTCGCCTTCCGGCTGAATGAGGAGACCGGGGCGTCGGTACCGGAGATCACCGCCGCGTGGCTAGTCGCCCGGCACGTGTTTGACCTGGAGGGATTCTGGGCGGAGCTGGCCGCCCTGGACGGCCAGGTGGAGACCTCGGTCCAGATCGCGGCGCTGCTGGAAGGGCGCAAGCTGAGCGAGCGGGCCGCCCGGTGGATCCTGCACGCCCGCCGGCCGCCGTTCGACATCGCGCAGACCATCGACTACTTCGCGGACGGCGTGCTGGCCGTGGGGCAGGGCCTGCCCGGCCTGCTGGCCGGACGGGACCTGGCCGGGTATGAGGACCGGTTCGAGATGTTCGCCAGCCGCGGGGTGCCCGACGCCCTGGCCAACCGCCTGGCCTCGATGGTGCCCGCGTACTCGACGTTCGACATCGTGGACATCGCGCGCGGCACGCAGCATCCGGCGCCGGAGGCGGCCGGGGTCTACTTCGACATGGCCGACCGGCTGCAGATCGCCCGGCTCCGGGACATGATCACCGCGCTGCCCCGCGATGACCGGTGGACCACCATGGCCCGCGGCGCCATCCGCGATGACCTCTACGCCGCGCACGCGGCCCTGGCCAGGGACGTGCTCACCGTCACCGAGGCGGGCACGCCCGCTGAGCGGCTGGCGGCCTGGGAGAAGCGCAACGACTCGCAGGTCCGCCGCGCCGCCCAGACCCTGACCGAGATCTGGGAGAGCAACGCCTTCAACGTGGCCACGCTGTCAGTGGCGGTCCGGGCCATCCGTACCCTGGTGGCCACCAGCAGCCTGCCGGCCTGAGCTGCGGAACACGCGGGGCTGGCGCGTGCCAGCCCCGGGCCAGGCGCACGGGGCGATTGCACGGCGCACCTGCACAAGACGGCTGCACGCGGCATTTAATGGGCCACCTGATACTGGCCCATCGCTGCTCTCGCGTAGGCTTCTGGCATGGCAATCGACGCTGCGGGCGAGATCTCGGAACTACTGTCGAAGCTCGCCAGCGTAGCGGCCGTCCTGAACCCGGACGTCATGCGCAAGGAGGCAGACGGCCTGCGCGAGCGGTCGGCTGATCCCGAGCTGTGGAGCGACCAGGAGCAGGGCCAGGCCGTCACCCGCCGGCTGGCCTACCTGGACGGTGAGCTGGCCCGGCTGGACGGGCTGAAGCAGCGGCTGGACGACGTCGCGGTCATGTTCGAGCTGGCCGAGACCGAGCAGGACGAGCCAACCCGCGAGGAAGCCATCCGCGAGCTGGCCGCGATCCGGGTCGAGATCGACCAGCTGGAGATCCGGACCCTGCTGTCGGGGGAGTACGACGCCCGCGAGGCGCTGATCGCCATCAACGCCGGCGCCGGCGGGGCCGACGCGGCCGACTGGACCGAGGGCCTGCGGCGGATCTACCTGCGCTGGGCCGAGCGGCACGGCTTCCCGACCGAGATCTACGACACCTCCTACGCCGAGGAAGCCGGGATCAAGTCGACGACCTTCGCCGTGAAGGCGCCCTATGCCTACGGAACGCTGCGCGGCGAGCACGGAACGCACCGGATGGTCCGTATCTCCAAGTACGACAATCAGGGCCGCCGCCAGACCTCCTTCGCCGGGGTCGATGTCCTGCCCGTCGTCCAGCAGGCCGACCACATCGACATCCCCGAGGACGAGATGCGGGTGGACGTGTTCCGCTCCAGCGGTCCCGGCGGCCAGGGCGTGAACACCACCGACTCGGCGGTGCGGATCACCCACCTGCCGACCGGGATCGTGGTCTCCTGCCAGAACGAGCGCAGCCAGATCCAGAACCGGGCCAGCGCCATGGCCGTGCTCCAGGCCAAGCTGCTGGAGCGCAAGCGGGAAGAGCAGGCGGCCAAGCTCAACGAGCTGCGCGGCGACGGCGGCCGGAGCTGGGGTACCCAGATCCGCAACTACGTGCTGCACCCCTACCAGAACATCAAGGACCTGCGGACCGGCTTCGAGACGGGGAACACCACGGCGGTCATGGACGGCGAGATCGACGGCTTCATCGAGGCCGAGATCCGCTGGCTGCGCCAGCAGGGCCAGTAGCCCCCGCCGGCCCGCCCGGGGCCGCTAGTGAGCCAGGTGCATGGCCGCCAGGCTCAGCAGCAGGGCCACCAGCACCGCGGCCAGCACCAGGGGCAAACCGGGAATATGACTGGAGTGGTGAACGTGGTCACGGGCGCTGCGGCATGCGGGGCAGCGGCCCTCAGCGACTGGCCCGGCACAGTGGGCGCAGATCAGATGCTCGCAGCTCATCTAAGTCCCTCCGGCGCCGGCGCCTACCCGGTCACTTCGACGATGTTGGACGTTCCAACCCAGTTTCCCCCCTAGACTGGCCCGTGGCCAACCCAGGGCCCTGATAGATACCCCCCAGGATTCCTGGTAAGCCTGCCAGGAACTCACCGAAAGCGTGTGATAGGCCCCCCGTTGATCCACTTCGAAAACGTCACCAAGGCGTACCCGAACCAGGGCCGCCCGGCCCTGGAGAACGTCACCATTGACGTCGAGAAGGGCGAGTATGTCTTCCTCGTCGGACCCTCCGGCTCGGGTAAGTCGACCTTCCTGCGGCTCGTGCTGAAGGAGGAGCGGCCGACCGACGGCCGGATCCACGTCGCGGGACGCGACCTCGCCCGGCTGACGAACTGGAAGGTGCCCCACCTGCGGCGCCGGATCGGCTGCGTGTTCCAGGACTTCCGGCTGCTGCCGAGCAAGAACGTCTACCAGAACATCGCCTTCGCGCTGGAGGTCATCGGCAAGCCGCGGCGGTTCATCCGCAAGGTGGTACCGGAGGTCATCGAGCTGGTGGGCCTGGAGGGCAAGCGCGAGCGGATGCCCGATGAGCTGTCCGGCGGCGAGCAGCAGCGAGTCGCCATGGCCCGGGCCTTCGTCAACCGGCCGATGATCCTGCTGGCCGATGAGCCGACGGGGAACATTGACCCGGCCACGTCCATCGGCATCATGAAGGTCCTCGACCGGATCAACCGGACCGGCACCACGGTCGTCATGGCCACGCACGATGCGGCGATCGTGGACTCCATGCGTAAGCGCGTCATCGAGCTGGAGTACGGCAAGGTGGTGCGCGACCAGTCACGCGGGGTCTACGGCCAGGCTTACTAGCCTGCGTCAGTCGAGCTACCGAAGGAATCTAGCGACATGCGCGCGCAATTTGTCTTCCATGAGGTATGGATCGGCCTGCGGCGGAACCTGACCATGACGATCGCGCTGGTCGTCGTCGTCGCCATCAGCCTGTCCCTGCTGGGTACCGGGCTGCTGTTCGTCAAGCAGGTCAACAACACCAGAACCTACTGGCAGGGCAAGGTCCAGCTGTCGGTCTACCTGTGCGGCAAGACGAGCGTCAGCTCGCAGTGCGCCAAGAACGGCCCGGTCACCCAGAGCCAGCTGACGCAGATCGAGCAGGAGCTGAAGAGCAACCCGGCGGTGTCGCGGGTCTTCTTCCAGTCAGAGCAGCAGAACTACCAGCAGTTCCGGCAGGAGTTCTCGCAGAACCCGTCGTTCGTCAACTCCGTGTCCTCCGGTGACATCCCGGCTTCCTTCGAGGTCAAGCTGAAGAACGCCGAGGCAGACACAGCCCAGGTCAGCGAGGTCATCGACGGGGCGCCGGGGGTCTACCAGATCGTCGATGACTCCTCGGTGCTGACCAAGTTCTATAAGCTGCTGGACGGTGCGCGGAACGCCGTGGTGATCATCGCGATCATCCTGATCATCGCCGCCATCCTGCTGGTGGCCAACACGATCCGGCTGTCCGCCTTCAACCGGCGCCGGGAGACCAGCATCATGCGGCTGGTCGGGGCATCCAATTTCTACGTCCAGCTGCCGTTCCTGGTCGAGGGGATGATCGCCGGGCTGATCGGCTGGCTCGTCTCCGCCGGCCTGCTGGTGACGGTCAAGTCGCTGTGGCTCGACGGGCTGCAACAGTATTTCCCGTTCAACGTGCAGCTGAGCACGACCGATCTGGTCGAGG
Organism: Streptosporangiaceae bacterium; assembly: GCA_036490755.1. GTDB lineage: Bacteria > Actinomycetota > Actinomycetes > Streptosporangiales > Streptosporangiaceae > DASUBV01. The sequence continues at coordinate 3,465 of DASXDJ010000155.1, read as the reverse complement.
TCGTCATCTTGTCCATGGTGATCGGCCTGGTGCTGTGCGGGGCCACGTCCTTCCTGACGCTGCGGCGCTACCTGCGCGTGTGACAGCCCGGGCGGCACGCGCACGGGATCAGCACGCGGAGGGACGGGAAGCACGGTCACCATGGCAGCGGAACAGGGCCAGAAGGTAGTCGCCAGGAACCGGCGGGCCCGGCACGACTATCAGATCGACGAGGTGGTCGAGGCCGGGCTGGTGCTGACCGGCACCGAGGTGAAGTCCCTGCGGGCCGGCCGGGCCTCGCTGACCGATGGCTTCGCCCAGATCACCGACGGCGAGGCCTGGCTGCACGGAGTGCACATTCCCGAGTACACGCTCGGCACATGGACCAACCATGAGCCGCGCCGGACCCGTAAGCTGCTGCTGCACCGCAAGGAGATCGAACGGCTGGCAGTTTCCACCCGGGAGCGGGGGTTGACGCTTATCCCGCTGTCGCTGTACTTCAAGGATGGGCGGGCCAAAGTCGAGCTGGGGCTGGCACGGGGCAAGCGCAGCTACGACAAGCGCCATGACCTGGCCGAGCGGGACGCTGCCAGAGAGGTTGACCGTGCTTTGCGGCGCCGGAGATAGCGGAGTGGCGGATGATGCCGCGCACGCGTAGCCGCGGTGCGCACGCCGCCACTCATCGCGCTCCGAGGTCCGGCCCGCCACGGCCGAGACCGCCGGCGCGAGGATCCCGGGCCAGGGGAGCCGGGGACGGGGACAGGCAGGTCGGGGGAAGCAAGTTGGCAGCTTTGCCGCGGGCTACGGTCGGCAAGATCGCCGCGGGCGTGGTGGTCGTCGGCCTGATCGTGGCCGGGCTCGTCCAGGGGGGCGGGACCTCCGCCGAGCCCACCGTGCAGGCCTTCCTGCTGGCCTGGGAGAACAGCCAGTACCAGGCGGCCGCCGCCCTGACCACGGGCGCGCCGGACACGGTCACCGCGGCGCTGGCCGGCGCCTACCGCGAGCTCGACGCCGCCGACCTGGTGCTGCAGATGAGCAGCATCACCCAGCACGGCAGCACGGCCACCGCGCGGTTCCTGGCCTCCGTCGACCTGGGCAGCGGCGGCCTGCGCTGGTCGTATCACGGCTCGTTCGGGATGAGCCGGACCGGCTCGGGCTGGCGGGTGCTGTGGAGCCCGTCGGTCATCGTGCCCGGCCTGCGGGCCGGCGACCGGCTGGCCGTGCTGACCAGCGAGCCGAGCCGGGCCCAGATCGAGGACAACGCCGGGACGTCACTGGCCGTCCCCTCCCGGGTCTGGGTGGCGGGCGTGCGGCCGGGCGGACTGGCCCATCCGCAGAAGACCGCCAACGCGCTAGCCGCGGCGACGGGCGGTGTCCTGGACGCCCCGCAGGTGTACGGGCAGATCATCGCCGCGCCCTCGAAGTCGTTCCTCAGCCTGATCCGGCTGCGTCCCCGTGACTATGACCGGATGCGCGCCCGGCTCGCCCGGGTTCCCGGTCTCCAGGTGCACGAGCGGACCGAGCGCCTGTTCCAGAGCATCGCGCCGGTGATCACCGGCGCGGTCGGCACGGAGACCGCGGAGATCCTGCGCACCGACGGAGTGCCCTACCGGCCCGGCGCGACGGTCGGCCTGACCGGCCTGCAGGAGGCCTACCAGCACACGCTGACCGGGTCGGCCACGACCAAGGTCGTCCTGGAGAACGCGGCCGGTCATCTGGTCACCACCTTGCAGACCTGGACCGGCAGCAAGGGCAGCCCGGTCCGGACCACCCTGGACAGCAAGGTGCAGAATGCGGCCAATCATGCGCTCCGGCAGGTGCCGGGCTCAGCCGCCATCGTGGCGATCGAGCCGGGCACCGGGCGGATTCTGGCCGTCGCCTCGCGGCACGCCAGCGGCATGGCCGGCGTCAGCCCGCTGGCCGGCCAGTACGCGCCCGGCCAGGCGTTCACGATCATCTCCACCGCCGCGCTGCTGCAGGAGACCGGATTCGACGCCGCCAAGCCCGTTCCGTGCCGGGCTGAGAACAGCGTGGGCGGGCGCCGGTTCGCTAACCATCCCGCCGAGACCGGGCTGGGCGCCCAGCCGCCGTTCTCGGTCGACTTCGCGCACGCCTGCGGCACCGCCTTCGCCGGGCTGTCGCTGCGGCTGAACTCCAGCGACCTGGCCACGGCGGCGCAGGCCTTCGGGATCGGCGCGGGCTGGAAGCTGCAGGTGGACAGCAACTCCGGCACGATCGGCAGCCCGCAGGGTTTCGGCGAGATTGCCGCAGCCTCGGTGGGCTCGGGCAGCGTGCGGGTCAGCCCGCTGGACATGGCGCTGGCCGCCGGCCTGGTCCAGTCCGGCACCTGGCACGCGCCGCTGCTGGTGACCAGCCCGCCCGATCCGACGCTGTCCCCGCGCCGCCCCTTCAGCGCCGAGATCATGACCTCGCTGCGCAAGCTCATGCGCGCCACGGTCCAGAAGGGCGCGGGCCAGGCGGCCAACGTGGGTCACGGTCCCGTTTACGGCCAGGTCGGCTCCTCCGCCCTGGGCGCCGCCGCGAAGGGGCTGCGATCGGCCTGGTTCGTCGGATACCAGGGCAAGGTGGCCTTCGCCGTCGTGGAGTTCACGAAGTCGGTCAATGTGTCGGCGGCGCCACTGGCCGGCGCGTTCCTGCAGGGTATACACGGGTAACGCAGATGCAGTACCACACGTGACTAGATGATTACCTGGTTTTTCCGAAACCGGAGCAACCTTCTGGGCCCGTAGCGACGTCTTTCTAGGTGACTGGGGTGCCGCTTGGGGGGTTGCGGCCCAGTCAGTGATGAGAACCGGGCCTCATCTCGGGGGAGGCCCGGGGCCATGGACCGGCCCCGACCCTGCCGGTCGACCCCCGTGGGCGCGTCTTCGGCCACCGCCAGCGCCCGCGGGGGCCTCATCACCCTATGGATGCCCGATGGGATCCGCGTTCTGCGGACGACCCATCGGGCGTTCTGCGCTCGGTAGGGCGATATCTCCGCACCCGGCCCGTCCCGCGGCTGATGCGGCGAGTGCTGGCTATGCCCTGGTCTGCCGCGGACCTGGCCGGGCATACCCGGCGGCTGATTGTCGTTGGACCCAGGTGAGAGCTTCCGGTACCGTTGCCGGGTAAGTAGCTCTACGAGGGGGTGACAGGCTTCGACTTCGGTGGTTGATCCAGGGGAAGCGGGTCGAGGGTTGCGGTTTCTACCTCGTAAATCCAGGTTCCGCAAATTTACAAGTGCCAATACACAGCGCACTCACCTCGCGCTCGCGGCCTAATAACCGCGAGTTAGGGGTTGTCAGCCCGGGAGTTCCTCCGGCCCGGTGTCTGGCATCAGCTAGGGGGATTTACCGCCCGGCCCGGTCGCGGGGCTGAGCGGGACATCAAACAGCGGCTGAGCCCGTCGGCACCTTGCCTGCGTGATTGCCGGGGCTGAGAAAAGCACAGCAGGCTGCACCCGGAGAAGCCCTGGTGATGTGCTGA
>DASXDJ010000154.1:0-2754 GCA_036490755.1 Streptosporangiaceae bacterium | reverse complement strand
TCACGATGTCCCTCCTGCATAGCTCTACCGCGGTGACCACCGCACCAGCCGAATCACTCGGCTGAGATTATCACAATCGTTTGCATCCTAATAGCGCACTATCCCGCCGAGCTGCTCAGCAGCCCAGTCCGCAGTGACCTGCCGGTGGAACGGGGCCAGGTTCGCGCAGCCGTGGTTGCCCTTTTCCAGCAGCAGCAACTGGGCGGGACCGGACGCCTCTTCCACCAGCCGCTGCGCGTGCTGCCACGGGATCAGCCGGTCGAGCTTGCCCATGACCGCCAGCAGCGGGCAGGTGATCAGCGCGGCCCGGCCGGCCATGGTCAGCTCCGCCGACCGGCGGCGGGCGGTTTCCATGTCCGAAGACTTGGAGCGGACCCGGAACGCCTCGCGGGTGAGGATGGGACGGCTGTCCCAGCCGTCATCGAAGGCGTACGGGCCAGCCAGCGCGATACATGCCTTCACCCGGGGATCGCCGCTGGCCACCCGGGGCGCGTAGTAGCCCCCGAGGCTGACGCCCCAGATCCCGATCCGGTCCGGGTCCACCCCTTCCTCGGTGCTGAGCTGGTCGATGATGGCGGCACCGGGCACCTCCCAGTCACCCCGGATGGCCAGGTCGTACTCGGCCTCGCCCTGGCCGGGCCCGTCCACGCTGAAGGTAGCGATACCCCGCTCCAGGAACAGGTCCTCGGTGCTGCGGAGCTCTTCCTTGGCCGAGTCGAGTCCGGAGATCATGATCATGGCCGGATGAGGTCCAGGGCCGGCCGGCTGACGCAGGATCCCGGCCAGCCGCGACCCCTCGAACGGGACCTCGACCCGGCGACCTGGGGGATCCAGATAGGGCAGCGCATCGGTCAGGCAGGTCACCGCCCGCTCATGGGCGGTACGCATCTGGACCAGGTCGCTGACGAACAGGAACTTGGCGAAGTGAAAGTAGACGGCGGCCTGGGAGAGATGCTCCCCGGCCGAGATCGTCCGGCCTGCTTTCAGCGCGTCCCGGCCGAACTGCTCGTGCTCGGCGGCGACCGCGCTCCAGGCCGAGCACCACTCGTCCCAGGAGGAAAGATCGCGGGTGATGCGGTCGAAATCCGCCGCGGTCACGCCGTTGGTCGTGAACCGCGGCGCCCAGTGTGAGATAGCCATGGCTAGCCTGTCGTCCATGTCACGGTCCCTCCGGGGTGGCTCTCAACGTCTCTGCAAACGAATGCATACTCTTGTGTAGGGCTCCGGTCAACACCGTGCCCGGTCCGGCCCGGAGGCCGGCCCGGTGTCCGGCCGCGGCAGTAGCCCCTGGTGGCGGCCGATTTTCGAGGGAGCTGGTGGAGACGGAAGAATTCCTCCTGGTCGTCAACGGCGCCCAGCACACCGTCCGTTGCGAGCCCGACACCCCGCTGCTGGACGTGCTGCGCCACGACGTGGGCCTGGCCGGCCCGGGCTTCGGCTGCGGGCTCGGCCTGTGCGGCGCGTGCATGGTGCTGACCGGCGGCCGGGCGCGGTCGTCCTGCGACCTGCCGGTGTCGGCGGTGGACAGCCCGGTCACGACCGTGGAAGGGCTGCCGTCCGACGGCCGGCTTCATCCGGTCCAGCAGGCGTTCCTGGACGAGCAGGCCGCTCAGTGCGGCTACTGCACCGCCGGCATGGTGATGGTCGCGGTGGACCTGCTGCGCAGGAATCCCGCCCCGGCCGAGCCAGACGTCAGGGCGGCTCTGGAAGGCAACCTGTGCCGCTGCGGTACCCACGGCCGGATCGTCCGCGCGGTCCTGCGGGCGGCGAGCCAGGGGGCAGGCTCGCCGGACCCGGAGAGCGGGCCGGAGCGGGCTGCCGTCACCTCGTCACGGCCGGCGGCCGCCGGCCGTGAGCGAGCCGGGGCACGGCCGGCGCCAGCCGGGGCGGGGTCGTTGCCGGACAGCCTGGCCGCCAACCCGGTGCTGGGCCGGTGGCTTGATTTCGGCCGCCATGGCGAGGTCACCGTCCGGGTCGGGAAGGTCGAGTACGGCCAGGGCATCTGGACCGCGCTGGCGCAGGTCGCAGCCGAGGAACTGCAGGTCGACCTGGCCCGGGTGCGGATGGCCCCGGTCAGCACGAGCACCAGCCCGGACGAGGGCGTCACCTCCGGCAGCCGCTCGGTGCAGGACTCGGGCTCGGGGTTGCGCCAGGCGTGCGCGCAGGCTCGCGGGCTGCTGCTCACGGCCGCCGCGGACCGGCTGGCGGGGCACCCGGCCGCGCTGAGCGTGACGGACGGTCAGATCCTGGCGTCCGGGCGGCCGACCGGGCTGAGTTACTGGTCGCTGGCGACCCCGGGCACGCTGGATCGTCCGGCGGGCGACCCGGTGCCGACCCGGCGGCCGGCCGGGTGGATCGTCGCCGGCCGGGCGGCCGCGCGGCTGGACCTCCCGGACAAGGTCACTGGCCGGCCGCGGTTCATCCACGACCTGGTACTGCCGGGCATGCTCTGCGGCCGGGTGGTGCGGCCGCCCTCGGTGGCCGCCGAGCTCAGCGAACTGCCCGCCGGCCGGCTCGGCCCGGGCGACCTGCTGGTGCAGGACGGCTCGTTCGTCGGCGTGGTGGCTGAGACCGACCGAGCCGCGCTGCGGGCGGCGCGGCGGGTGGCGCGCGCGGCGCAGTGGAAGATGGCGGGCTCTCCCGGCCCGCTGCCCGACGAGCGCGACCTGCGGGCCTTCCTGCTGGCTGCGCCGTCGGAACCTCAGCCGGTGGTCGGGCAGCCGGATCCCGGCGCCGCCGCCACGGCCAGCCGCA
>DASXDJ010000153.1:0-32489 GCA_036490755.1 Streptosporangiaceae bacterium | reverse complement strand
ATCACCCGCCCTATCCACCGCGTTAACGGGACCGGCCGCGCGGAGCGGCCCGGGCGGCTAGGTGACCACGCCGTCCGGCAGCAGGGCGTGCACCCCCCAGGTCTGGTTGGCCACCTGGGTGACCCGCAGGTCCATGCAGGTGCTGGCCAGGGCCAGCGCCGTGCCCTTGTCCAGGTCGAAGATGGCCTGCATCCAGACGACCATCGCGTCCAGGGCGTCGCCCATCGCGACGTTGAGGTCAGCGTCGAAGCCGAAGGTGATCCGCCCGGCGGGCGTCTCGGCGTGCACCCCCGCGACCGGCCGGTCGCGCACCACGTCCACTACCGCCTCGGTGGTCATCCCGGCCTCGATGGCCGTCCCGCCCACCTCTCCGTCGCCCTGCGCGGCGTGGCCGTCACCGAGGTAGAGCAGCGCGCCGGGCACGGTGACGGGCAGGTACAGCGTGGCCCCGGCGACGAGATCCTTGCAGTCGATGTTCCCGCCGCCGTGGGTGCGCGGCGGGACCGTCGAGTGCTCGCCCGGCTCGGCCGGGGGCAGGCCCATCACGCCGAGGAACGGCGCCAGCGCCCGGCTGAGGCCGCGATCACAGGTGCCCCGGCCGGCGTCGGCGTCCAGCTCCCACAGCAGCCAGGCCGGCGGGCCGTCGGCCAGTCCCAGGCGGCGGTTCACCGGGCTGTCGCGGGCCGCGGCCACGGTAAAGCCCCAGTTGTCGGGCCGCAGCGCGACCAGGCGCAGGGCCAGCACATCGCCGGGCTCAGCGCCGCGCACGGCGATCGGCCCGGTCAGGCAGTGCCCGCGCAGCTCGGGGATCAGCTGGGGCCGGCGCTCGCCAGGGGAGGTCTGCCGCTCGAGGTGACCCGAGGCGTCCAGGGACCGCACCACGACCGTGTCGCCCGGGTCGATCGTCAGCGCGGGGACGTGGTCCCGGCTGAGTACATCCACAGTCGTCCCGGGCTCCGGATCCAGCCGGTGCGTCGTCATGCCTGGCTCTCCTCTCGCGCCGCCCGCCGGCCTGGTCCGCCGCTCCGCCGGGCAGTCGCTGATCTTGCGGTCGGACATGCTGATTCTGGCGGATATCGCCGTCAGCCAACAGGCCGGCTGATCATCAGCTGCCGGAGCGGCAGCTGACCATCTGGCAAAGAGCAGGTAAACGCAAGATAGAGAATTGTCATTATTACCTATCCAGAGAGTGGTAAATTCGCTGCTTCCCGGTCATCCGGGTTCATGCCTGTCCGACGCTGACGGAGTGATACGTGCAGCTGGCGGGTCGTCACGTCCGTCGCGCGGCCACCAGGACAGCCGCCGCCTGCCAGCTGGTCAGCTACCCGCTGCTGCTGGCTGTCGCCCTGCTGCCCGGCGACCACGGCAGCTGGCCTGCGGGCAGTTCGCGGCGGTGGCCGCCGCCGAGGCCTTCGCGGCGCGCCGCCTGCCGTACCTGTCCAACCTGCTGACCTGGGTGCAGGTACAGCTGCCGCTGCGGTTCGCGTTCCGCGAGATCGCCCTGATCATCTTGATGATCCGGGCGCTGCCGCCCGGCCCGGCCCGGCTGGGCCTGTTCGCCGGGGGGCTGCTGGGCCTGCACGTGCTGCGGGGGTGTACGCCGCCCTGGTCGTGTACACCAACCAGCACCGCAAGATGCCGGTCGTCACCCGCAACATTGACCTCAGCGAGCTGCGCATCCCCGATGCCCCGCCCCGGCTGCTGATCGCCGACCACTGCCGCAAGATGCTGCACCTGGACCTCGCGCCGCTGGCCGGCGGCCTGGCCTGGGTGCTGACCGGCGACTACGCCTGGGGGCTGGCCGGGGTAGCGCTCGGCCTGGCCGCCGGCCTGACGGGCTGCGCCCTGATGGCCGTGCAGGCCGGGCGTAATGCCCACCTGGGCAACCCGGGCCGGGTCATGGAGGTGGTCAGCCGGCGGCTGCGCCAGCACGGGCGCGAGGTGGTGCTGTACTTCGCCGGGTCGCGCGACTCGGCCTACCAGGTCAACATGTGGCTGAGCACGCTGGAGCGGCTGGACCGGCCGGCGATGATCCTCATGCGGCAGCGGTGATGGTGCCGCTGCTGGGACCCACCAGCGTCCCGGTGGCCTGCATTGACGGGATGGTGGACCTGGTCAATTTCCCGCTGCCCAGCCTGCGGGTGGCGCTGTTCCCGAATAACTCCTCCAAGAACCTGCACCTGCTGCGGATGCCGGGGATCCGGCAGGTGTTCATCAACCACGGCGACAGCGACAAGTCGGCCAGCTACAACCCGTTCGCCAAGGCCTACGACGAGGTGTGGGTGGCCGGGCCGGCGGGCCGGGAGCGGTACCTGCGGGCCGGGGTCGGGGTGCGCGATGCGGACATCACCGAGGTCGGCCGGCCGCAGCTGGAGGACATCGCCACCAGCTCGCCCGCCGCGCCGGGCCGGATGCTCACCGTCCTGTACGCGCCGACCTGGGAAGGCTGGGGCGAGGAGGTGGCCAACACCTCGCTGGGCCGGATGGGGCTGCGCCTGGTCACCGACCTGCTGGCGCGCAACCCGCGGATCCGGCTGATCTACAAGCCGCACCCGCTGACCGGAACCCGCGATGCCCGGCTGCGCCAGGCGCACGAGGCGATCACGGCCCGCATCGAGGCGGCGAACCAGGCCCGTCCGCCCGGCCCTGATCCGCAGGCCGCCGCCGAGCTGGAGCGCATCGAGGCCCGGCTGCGCGAGCTGACCGGCGACGGGCGGATCCTGGGCAGCACCGGCGCCCGCGGCGGCGGCGCCATCGACTACGCGATGCTGTCCCGCGACAGCCGGGCCGACCCCGCCCGCGACCAGGAGTGGCGTCAGCTGCTGCGGGACTGGCACGAGGCGTACTGGCGGCTGCACGGCAGCGACCGGCACCTGGTGGTCACCGGCCCGCGGCCCGCGCTGTATGACTGCTTCGGGCAGGCCGACCTGCTGATCACCGACGTGTCCAGCGTGCTGGCCGACTTCCTGGCCACCGGCCGTCCGTACGCGATCACCAACATCGAGGACCAGCCTGCGGAGGACTGCTGGCGCGACGTCCCCACTACCCAGGCCGGCTACCTGCTGGGCACCCGCTGCGCCGAGCTGCCGGAGATTCTCGCCCAGGCCGGCCTCGGCCGGGCCGACCGGCTGGCGGCGGCCCGGCAGAGCTCCAGCACTACCTGCTCGGCCCGGCCACGCCCGGCCCGCAGGCCCGCTTCAACGCGGCCATCACGGCCCTGATCGGCGAGCCCGGCGGCGGGGCCGGCCAGCTCAGCAGGGACGCCGCCGCCGGCCGGGACGGCGCGGCCGCCTTGCCGCGTCCGGTGCCGCCCGCGGCGTCAGCTCCCGCGCGCCGCTGAGGTTATCCTGCCGTCGCGGCGGTCGTCGCGAGCAACGGCCGGCCACCAGCACGCGCAGGAGCACGCATGATCTTCGCTGGGAACCCCGCTGTCGTCGGGCACCGCGGCTTCGGCGCGGGCGAGCCCGGCGGCTACCTGGAAAACACCCTGGCCTCCTACCAGGCCGCCGCTGACCACGGGCTGACCTGGATCGAGCTGGACGTGCAGCGCAGCCGCGACGGCCAGCTGGTGGTCCGGCACGACCCGGTGACCCCCGGCGGCGTGCTCGTGGTGTCCTGCACCGCCGCTGAGCTGGCCGCCGCGGGCATCCTCGGCTTCGCTGAGGTGATGGCCGCGCTGCCGCCGGGCATGGCGGTCAACGTCGACGTGAAGACGATCATCGAGGACGCCGCCGACCCCGCGGACCAGTGCACCGGGCCGCTGGTCGCCGCGGCGCTGCGCGAGCTGGCCGGGTCGCGGCCGCTGCTGGTTACCTCGTTTGACCCCGCGGTGCTGGTCTACCTGCGGGAGCAGGCCCTGCCCGGCGTCCCGCTCGGCCTGATCACCGCGCAGGGCTACCCGGCCCGGCACGCGCTGCCGGCCGCCCGCGGCCTCGGCATGACCGCGGTCAGCATGAACGCGGCCGCATTCGGGCTGCAGCGCGACGTGCCGCGCGCGGTGGACCGCGAGCCCGCGGAGCTGATCGAGCGCGCGCACCAGGCCGGCCTGGAGGTACTGGCCTGGTGCCCCGGACCGCAGGACGCCGCCCGGCTGGCCGCGGCCGGGATCGACGCGCTGTGCGTGAACGATGTTCCCGGCGTGCTCGCCGCGCTGGCCCCGGAGCCGCCCGCCGCGCTGACCCCGGAGCCCGCTGCCGGGCCGGCGACCCCGCCGGCCGGGTCCCGGTCGCGGCTGCTGCGGCCTGGCCGGAGCTGACCCGCGCCGGACCGGGCCGGCCCGCGGCCGGGCCGGGTTCCGCGACGGAGGACAATGGAGTCATGGCAGGCAACGACACCTCAGGCCGCGATCAGGCCGGCCCCGAAGAAGCCCGGCTGAAGGCGCGCGACCTCAACGAGCTCATCCGTTACACGATGTGGTCGGTGTTCCGGGTGTCCGGTCCGGGCGGGCTGGACGCCGCGGCAGCGCAGGCCGAAAGCGGGCGGCCGGGCCTGGCGGCGGAGGTCAGCGAGCTGTGCCAGCACGCGGCCGGCAAGGACGTGGTGACCCGCGGCTGCTACGACCTGCAGGGCCTGCGGGCCGACGCGGATTACATGTTCTGGTGGACGGCGCCGGCGGCCGATGACCTGCAGGAGATGTACGCGCGGTTCCGCCGCACCGGCCTGGGCCGGGCCAGCGAGCCGGTCTGGTCGGCGATGGCGCTGCACCGCCCCGCGGAGTTCAACAAGGGCCACATCCCGGCGTTCCTGGCCGGCGAGGCGCCGAAGGACTACGTCTGCGTCTACCCGTTCGTCCGGTCCTATGAGTGGTACCTGCTCGACGACGGCGAGCGGCGGCAGATGCTGGCCGAGCATGGGAAGATGGCCCGCGAGTACCCCGACGTCCGGGCCAACACCGTGTCCTGCTTCGCGCTGAACGACTACGAGTGGATGCTGGCCTTCGAGGCTGACGAGCTGCACCGGATCGTGGACCTGATGCGGCATCTGCGCGGCGCCCGGGCCCGGCTGCACACCCGCATCGAGATCCCCTTCTATACCGGCCGCCGCAAGCCGGCCAGCGAGCTGGTGGCCGCGCTTCCGTGAGGCTGCTGTTCGGCCGCGAGCGGTTTACCGCCGAGCTCAGCTGGGCCGGCATCGGCCCGCTGCTGCCCGGCTGGGAGATCCGCGCCTGCCATCCGGCGGCGGTGGGCAGCCACCTGGACGGGGTCGATGCGATCTGCCCGTTCGGGGCACGGATCGACGCGGCCGTGCTGGCCGGCGGCTCCTTCGGGCTCGTCCAGCAGTTCGGCGTCGGCCTGGAGAAGGTCGATGTCGAGGCGGCTACCCGGCTGGGTGTCTGGGTCTCGCGCATTCCCGGCGATGCCGGCGGCAACGCCGACAGCGTGGCCGAGCTGGCCGTGCTGCACCTGCTGGCGCTGATCCGGCGGCTGGACGATGCCCGGGCCACGCTCGCCGCGGGGACCTGGGAGCAGCGCCCGACCGGCGGGTCGCTGGCCGGCGCCACGGTGCTGATCGTCGGGCTCGGCGCCATCGGCACCGCGCTGGTGCAGCGGCTGGCTCCCTTCGGGGTCAGCCTGCTGGGCGTCCGCGCCCGCCCCGAGCTCGGCGGCCCCGAGCCGGTCCGCCGAACCGGCGGTCCGGGCGACCTGCCGGAGCTGCTTGGCCAGGCCGACGCGGTGGTGTGCTGCGCGATGTTCGACCCGTCCAGCGCCGGGATGTTCGGCGCGGAGGCGTTCGCGGCCATGCGGCCGGGCGCCCTGTTCATCAACGTGGCCCGCGGCGGCCTGGTCGACGAGCCCGCCCTGCTGGCCGCCCTGGAATCGGGACAGGTCGGCGGCGCCGGCCTGGACGTGCACGCGACAGAGCCCGCCGACCCGGACTCGGCCCTGCTGCGGCACCCGCGGGTGCTGGCCACCCCGCACGTCGGCGGCCTGACCGAGGTGATGTTCCGTCGCAGCAGCGCGGTGTTCGCCCAGAACATGCTGCGCTGGGCCGCGGGCCAGGAGCCGCGCTGGGCGGTCAACGCCCCGGCCTTCTGCCGCGCCCGCGACTAGCCCGACTAGCCCGACTAGCCGGCTTGCCCGCGGCCAGCCCAGCTCGCCCGCGACTAGCCCAGCTCGCCCGGGTCCGGACCGCTCACCACCGCCCGCAGCCGGGATCATGCTGATAACAGCAAGAAGAGAGCGGTCGCCAAACGAGATTGCACCACTCTGGCGCCATGATGATGACTTGTGGCGCCAGATAATTTGCAATGGCGCCATCATGGTGTCATAATGGTGCCATGGAACTCGGACCCTATGTCAGCAACCTGCGCCAGGAACTGGCGGTGGCGGCCGAGGCCGGCGGCGAGGATGCTCGCGCGCTGGCCGACCGGCTGACCGCGCCGCTGGAGTCGGCCACCCGCCTCGTCCTGCTGGACGCGCTCTCGGCGGCCGCCGATGAGATCACCCGTGACCTGGCCCCGGGCTCGGTGCACGTGCGGCTGCGCGGCCGGGAGCCCAGCTTCGTGGTCACCCCGCCGCCCGCCGAGCCACTCGAGGACGAGCCCGGTGCCGCGGCCGGTGCCCTGCCGCCGCCCGCCCCGGCCCCGGACGGCGAGGAAGGCGCCGCGGCGCGGATCAACTTCCGGCTCGGCGAGCACCTCAAGGGCCGGATCGAGGAGGCCGCCGAGCGCGCCGGGCTGTCGGTCAACTCCTGGCTGGTCCGGGCCGCGGCCGCCCAGCTGGACGCCGTCGGCCAGAGCCCGCCTGTCCCCGGCCGCGCAGCACGCGGCTCCGAGCGCTTCGCCGGCTGGGTCCGCTAGCCCGCCGCCAGGCCGCCCGCCCGCGGGCGCGCCGCAGTCCACGCTCGTCCGCCACCCGGACGCTGCGTCCCGCCCAGCTGTACCGGAGGTAACGTCATGCCCGTTTTCAGCACCCCAGAGCCCGCCCCGGTCGTGATCGACGTGGTGGCCGGGGACATCCGCATCACCGCGAGTGACCGCTCCGACACCGTGGTCGAGGTCACCCCCAGCGACCCCGCGCACGACCCGGACGTCCGCGCCGCCGAGCAGACCCGGGTCGAGCAGACCGCTGCCGGCCTGCTCGTCAAGGGACCCCGGCAGCGCACCGCCAGCCTGCGCAACAAGGTCGGTTCCGTCGACGTGAGCATCGAGCTGCCGGCCGCCTCCCCGGTCCGGGCCGAGGTGGCTATCGGCGCGGTCCGCGCGAGCGGCCCGCTCGGTGAGTGCCGGATCAAGACCTCGGCCGGCGAGATCGAGATCGAGCAGGCCGGGGCCGCCGACCTGACCTGCGGCGCCGGCTCCATCACCGCAGGACGGCTGGACGGCCACACCGAGGCCAGCACCGGATCGGGCCGGCTCCGGCTCGGCGAGATCCGCGGCAGCGCGGTGATCAAGAACGCCAACGGCGACATCTGGATCGGCCACGTCACCGGTGACCTGCGGATGAATACCGCCAACGGCGACCTGACCGTTGGCCGCGCGGACGATGGCGTCACCGCCAGCACCGCCAACGGCGCCATCCGGGCCAGCGATGTCCGGCGCGGCTCAATCTCGCTCAAGACCGGCCTGGGGGAGATCGAGGTCGGCATCCGCGAGGGCACCGCGGCCCGGCTGGATGTGTCGACCGGGTTCGGCCGGGTGCACAACGAGCTGACCGCCGCCGACAGCCCCGGCGCCGCCGACGACATCGCCGAGGTGCGCGCCCGCACCAGCTACGGCGACATCTACGTCCGCCGGCCCTGACCACGCCGGCCCTGACCACCCCGGCCCTGACCACGCGGGCCCTGACCACGGGGCCCTGACCACTCCGGCCCGTCCCCAGCCAGGCTGCCCCCCGTCGCGGGGCCGCAGCCCGCCCGCCCCTGCCATCAGCACGACAGAAAGGGAAGGTCTCGTCATGACCACCCGCGCCCCGCTGGCCGTCTCGGCCACCGGAATCCGCAAGTCCTACGGTGCCAAGGTCGTCCTGGACGGCCTCGACCTGGCCGTCCCCGAGGGCAGCATCTTCGCCCTGCTCGGCCCCAACGGCGCCGGGAAGACCACCGCCGTCCAGATCCTGTCCACCCTGATCAGCGCCGACGCCGGGCAGATCGCCGTGGCGGGCCATGACATCGCTGCCGACCCTGGCGCGGTGCGCGCCGCGATCGGTGTCACCGGCCAGTTCTCGGCCGTCGACGGGCTGCTGTCGGGCCAGGAGAACCTGATCCTGATGGCCGACCTGCATCACCTGGGCCGGGCCGGCGGCCGCCGCCGCGCCGCCGCGCTGCTGGCCCAGTTCGACCTGGCCGAGGCCGCGGGCAAGCCGGCCGCCACCTACTCCGGCGGGATGCGCCGCCGCCTGGACCTGGCCATGACCCTGACCGGCGACCCGCGAGTGATCTTCCTCGATGAGCCGACCACGGGCCTGGACCCGCGCAGCCGCCGCGCGAAGTGGCAGATCATCCGCGACCTGGCCGCCCGCGGGGTGACCATCTTCCTGACCACCCAGCAGCTGGACGAGGCCGACGAGCTGGCCGACCGGATCGCGGTCCTGGACCACGGCACGGTCGTGGCCGAGGGCACGCCCGCCGAGCTCAAGCGCCGCATCCGCGGCGGGCACATCCAGCTGCACTTCACCGCCCGGCCCGAGCTGGAGCGCGCCGCCTGCGTCCTGCAGACGGCCGGCCGGGACGAGGAGAACCTGACCCTGCAGGTGCCCGGCGACGGGGACCCGCAGACGCTGCGCGCCCTGCTCGGCACGCTGGAGCGCGCTGCCGTGGCCGTGGACCGGCTGTCGATCCACACCCCCGACCTCGACGACGTCTTCTTCGCCTTCACCGGCCAGCCGGCTCCTGCCGGTCAGCTGCCAGCCGCAGGCCAGCCCGGCTCCGCGGACCGCCCCGAGGCCCAGAAAGTCAGCCAGTCATGAGCATCCCGCTGTCCTACGCCGCGGCCGACTCGGCCACCATGCTGCGCCGCAACCTGCGGCACCTGCTGCGCTACCCGTCCATGACGATCATGGTGGCCGGGCTGCCGGTCCTCTTCCTGCTGATCTTCGTCTACGTGTTCGGCGGCATCCTCGGCGCCGGGCTCGGCCACGGCGGCGGCCGCGCCGCCTACCTGGCCTACGTGACGCCCGGCATCGTGCTGCTGAGCCTGTACGGCAGTGCCACGGCCACCGCGGTGTCGGTGGCCATGGACATGACCCAGGGCATCGTGGCCCGGTTCCGCACGATGGCCATCGCCCGCTCGGCGGTACTCACCGGGCACGTCCTGGGCAGCGTCATCCAGGGCCTGCTGGGCTGCGGCGTCGTGCTCGGCGTCGCGCTGGCGATCGGCTTCCGGCCCGCCGCCGGCCCGCTGGCCTGGCTGGGTGTCGCCGGCACGCTCGCGATGATCGTCTTCGCGTTCACCTGGCTGTCGGTGGTGCTCGGGCTGGTCGCCCGCACGCCCGAGGAAGCCAGCAACACGCCCACCTTCCTGATGGTGCTGGGGTTCCTGGGCAGCGGGTTCGTGCCGACCGGCTCGATGCCCGCGGCGCTGCGCTGGTTCGCTGAGTACCAGCCGTTCACCCCGGTCACCCAGACGCTGCGGGCGCTGCTGCTGGGCACCCCGGTCGGGAACAACGCGATCATCGCCGTCGCCTGGTGCGCCGGCCTCACCGCGGTGTCCTACGTCCTGGCGATCCGGCTGTTCCGCCGCGACCTGCGGCCAGTCGCCCACTAGCCCGGCCCGGCCCGGGCGAGCAGCCGGGCCCGGCACGCCAGGTGCAGGGCCAGCCGCTCGTCCGGGTCGTCCAGGTCGGTGCCCAGCAGCGCGGTGATCCGCCGCAGCCGGTAGCTGACCGCGTTGCGGTGCAGGTGCAGGGCCCGGGCGGTGGCCGCCACCGAGCCCTGGCAGTCCAGGTAGGTGGCCAGCGTGCGGATCGCGGTCTCGCCGCGGACCTGGCCCAGCCGCTCCAGCGGCTCGAGCTGGGCCCGCACCGACGCCCGCGCGGTGTCGGAGGCGTACCACTCCATGAGCATCCGCTGCACCCCGGCTGCGTCGTGCGCGGTGACCGGCCCGGCGCGCCCCTCGGCCCGGGCCGTGGCGATGGCCAGCCGCGCCTCGGCGGCCGACGCCCGCAGGCCCAGCGGCCCCTCGTGCGCGGTGCCGACCCCGCCGCGCAGCCGCAGCGCCGGCACCCGGCGCGCGATGGCGGCGGCGGCCCGCTCGGCGGCCCGCACGCCGTCCCGCCCGGCCGCCGCGCCGGGGTCGGAGCCGGTCATGGCCACCGCCACCACCGCCTCGCCGATCGTGGCCAGGTACCAGTGCCCGCCGGCCCGGCTGAGCGCCGCCAGCGCGGCGTGGCCGACGATTTCCAGGATCTCGAAACGGTGCACCTCATCCCGGCCCGCCTCGGCCAGGTTCTCCGGCTCCAGGCGGATCGCGACGTGCCAGCCATCCAGCGGCATGTCCAGCCGCCGGGCCCGGTCCAGCAGGTCCTGGCGCAGCGCGGCGGGTGACATCAGCAGCTCGGCCAGCAGCCCGCTGCGCGACCGGGCCGGCAGCTCGCGGGCCCGCCGGGCCTGGCTCAGCACCTGGCCCGCGACGGCTGCGGCGGCGTGCAGCACCAGTTCCACCGCCACCGCCAGGTCGCCCTCGGCGCCGGGCGCGGTCAGGTAGCCGGCCACCGTGTCACCGGTCAGCACCGGCACCCGCCCGGCCGGGCGTCCCGCGCCCGGCCCGGCGTCCCGGGCCCCGGTGGCCTGGCCGCCGGGCCACCGGTCGCTGTCGGCGACCGGCTCCAGCCGGACCGGCGTGCCGGTGGCCGCGCCGACCGCGGCCAGCAGCTCGTCCACCCCGGCGCCGGCCTGCGCGGCGCGGCGCACTGCGGCCAGCCCGTGCCGGGCGCGCAGCAGCGCCCGCTCGGCGTCGCCCCCGGCTTCCCGCATGACGGCCAGCAGCAGCCCGGTCAGCTCGGCCTGCTCCGGAACGCCGATCAGGGCCAGGCCGGCCCGCTCGGCGATGTCGGCGGCGGTGGCCGGCGGCTGCCACTGCGGCCCGGCCAGCACCCCGATCGCGGCGATGCCGCGCAGCGCGGCCACCCGCACCGCCATGTCGAAGCGGTAGTCGGTCGCGGCCGCCGACGGCGCCCGGCCCAGCAGGACCAGGCTGCCCGGCGGCGCAGCGTCGAGGTCGCCGAACCGCTCGGCGAGCCGGACCCCGGTCACCGGCTGCTCGCCGCCCAGCCGGGTCACCCGGCGCAGCCCGGCCAGGACGGGCGTGGCCAGGATCTCGTCTACCGTCGGCATGGCGCCGCAGTTTAGGCCGGTTGCACACATTCAGCAGCAGAAACTGTGCAGGAATGCCGTTACGCGCCGTGTGCCCCGGCTGCCATCGTGAGTTCCGTGCCAGCTGCCGCAGACCTCCGGCTCGCCGTGGACATCGGCGGGACCTTCACCGACCTGGTGGCCGTGAACCCGGCCACCGGGCAGGTGACGCGGGCCAAGGCCGACACCACGCCCGGCCGGCTGGAGCAGGGCGTGCTGGCCGCGCTGGGCCGCTCGGGGCTGGCGGCGGCGCAGGTCGCGGCGTTCATCCACGGCACCACCGTGGTGATCAACGCGGTCACCGAGCGGACCGGGGTGCCGACCGCGCTGGTCACCACCGCGGGCTTTAAGGACGTGCTGGAGATCGGCCGGGCCAACCGGCCCGACATCTACAACCTGGCCTACCGCAAGCCGGAGCCGTTCGTGCCGCGCCGGCTGCGCCTGGAGGCCGCCGAGCGGATCAGCTACTCGGGCGCGGTGATCACGCCGCTGCGGATGGCCGACGTCGAGGCCGCCGCGGTCGCGATCGCCGCGGCCCGGGTGCGCGCGGTGGCGGTCTGCTTCCTGCACGCCTGGGCCAGCCCGGCGCACGAGCAGGCGGCTGCCGCGCTGCTGCGCGAGCGGCTGCCCGGCGTGGCCGTGGTCGCCTCGCACGAGGTCAGCGGCATGTGGCGGGAGTATGAGCGGACATCCACCACGGTCTTGTCGGCGTACGTGCAGCCGGTGGTGGCGGGCTACCTGAGCTCGCTGGCCGGCGCGCTGCGCGGGGCCGGGGTGCGCGGGCCGATGCGGGCCATGCGCTCCAACGGCGGGGTGGCCTCCTTCGCCCGCGCCGCCGCCGCGCCGATCGGGCTGCTCGAGTCGGGCCCGGTGGCCGGGGTGACCGCCGCCGCCCGGCTCGGCGAGCGGCTCGGCGCCCGGCACGTGCTGACCCTGGACATCGGCGGGACCACGGCCAAGACCGCGGCGGTGCGCGACGGCGAGATCGCGGTGCAGGCGCTGCACCACATCGGGCGGACCGCGGTGTTCCCCGGCTACCCGGTACAGGCGCCGACGGTGGAGATCGTGGAGATCGGCGCGGGCGGCGGCTCGGTGGTGTGGGCCGACCGGGCCGGCGGCCTGCACGTCGGCCCGCGCAGCGCCGGCGCCGAGCCGGGCCCGGCGTGCTATGGCCGCGGCGGCACCGAGCCGACGCTGACCGACGCCAACCTGGTGGCCGGCCGCCTGGACCCGGGCTACTTCCTGGGCGGGACCATGCCGCTGGACACCGGCGCGGCGCACCGCGCCCTGGCCGGCCTGGGTGCCCGGCTGGGCACCGACGCCGCCGCGACGGCGCGCGGCGTGCTGCGCTACGCGATCGCCCAGATGAGCCACGCGCTGCGGATGGTCACCCTGCGCCGCGGCCACGACCCGCGCGACTTCGCCTTCGTCGCCTTCGGCGGCGCCGGGCCGCTGCACGCCGCGCTGCTGGCCCGCGAGCTGGGCATCACCGCCACGATCATCCCGCCCGGCCCCGGCCACTTCTCCGCCTTCGGGATGCTGGCCGGCGAGCTGCGGGCCGACGCCGTGCGCACCGTGGTCGGGCCGCTGCAGCGGCTGGACCTGACCCCGGTACTGGCCGCGGCGCGGCGCAGCGCGCTGGCCGACCTGGGCCTGCCGGTCCCCGGCGGCGGGGACGGGGACGGCGGCCCGGCCGCGGCGCCGCCGGTCACCCGGTGCTTCGCCGAGCTGCGGTACGCCGGGCAGGAGCACACCCTGGAGATCCCGCTGCCGGGCGACCCGCACCAGGACTCCGCCGCGCTGGCGGGGCTGCTGCCCGGCGCGTTCGCCCGCCGCTGCCAGGAGGCCTATGCCTTCACCCTCGACGCCCCGCTGGAGGTGGTCAGCGTCCGGGTCAGCGTGACCGCCCCGGCCGGCCCGGCCGTGCCGTGGGCCGACGACTCCGGGGGCGCCGGCCGGCCCGCCAGCTCGCGGCCGGTCGACTTCGACCAGCACGGCGGCGTCCTGGACACCCCGGTCATCAGCCGCGCCGCGCTGGCCGGCGGCCCGGCCGCGGCCGGGCCGCTGCTGGTCACCGAGCCGGCCGCCACCACACTGGTCCTGCCCGGCCAGCAGGTACGCCGCGACGAGCTGGGCAACCTGGTCATCACCGAGGACGGCCAGCCGGGGCGAGGGCCGCGATGAGCGCCGACCGGTTCACCCTGGATGTCATCCGGGCCGGCTTCGCCGCGATCAGCGAGGAGATGTTCACCTCGCTGCAGCGCACCTCGCAGAGCCCGGTCATCTACGAGGTCCTCGACTTCGGGGTGGGCATCTCCGACCGCCGCGGCGAGCTGGTCTCCCAGGGCAACGGCATCGCCGGGTTCCTGGGCCCGCTCGGCGACGTGATCGCCGAGACCCTGGCCCGGGTGGCGGACCTGGCGCCCGGTGACGTGATCATCGCCAACGACCCGTACGCCGGCGGCGGCACGCACCTGTCCGACGTCGCGCTGGTCCGGCCGGTGTTCTGGGAGACCGAGCTGATCGGCTTCGCGGCGGCCAAGGGCCACTGGACCGATATCGGCGGCAAGGACCCTGGCTCGTGGACCGCCGACTCCACCGACGTCTACGCCGAGGGCCTGCAGCTGCCGTTCCTGCGGGCCTGCGCCGGCGGCGCGCCGGTCGCCGACGTGGCCGCGCTGCTGGCCGCCAACAGCCGGCTGCCGCAGGCCACCCTCGGTGACCTGTCGGCCCAGTCGGCCTGCCTGGAGGTGGCCGAGCGGCGGCTGCACGAGATGTGCGCCCGGTACGGGGCGGCCGGCGTGACCACCGCCATGGCGGTCACGCTGGACCGCAGCGAGGCGCTGGCCCGGCTGGCGCTGGAGCAGGTCCCGCACGGGGTCTACGAGGCGTCCGGCTGGACCGACGGCGACGGGCTCGGCAACGGCCCGTTCGCCGTCCAGGTTCGGGTCGAACTCCGGCCCGACGGCGTGACCTGCGACTTCACCGGCAGTCACGGGCAGGTGCCGGGCCCGATCAACTGCACCTGGAGCGGGCTGGTGTCCGGGGTGCGGACCGTCTTCAAGGCCATCACCGACCCGGCCGAGCCGGCCACCGACGGCTGGTTCCGGCCACTGCAGATCATCTGCCCCGCGGGCACCATCTTCAACGCCCGGCGGCCGGCCGCGGTGGCCGCCTACTTCGAGGCCACCGAGATGGCCAGCGACCTGGTCTGGCAGGCGCTGGCGCCGGCCTTCCCGCAGGCCCTGACCGCGGGCAGCTTCGTGTCGGTGTGCTCGACCTCGCTGGCCCTGACCCACCCCGGCACCGGCGAGCCGGCCTTCCTGGTCGAGCCGCAGCCCGGCGGCTGGGGGGCCAGCGCCGCCGCCGACGGCCAGCACGGCCTGGTGTCGGTCGGTGACGGGGAGACCTACGTGATCCCGGCCGAGGTCGCCGAGCAGCGCTACGGCATCCGGGTGGCCCGCTTCGGCTTCGACATCGTCGAGGGCGCCGGGGCCGGACGGCGGCGCGGCGGCCGCGGCCTGGTCCGCGAGTACGAGGTGCTCAGCGACGACGCGCTGCTGACCGTGGCGTGGGGGCGGCACAGCTTCCCGCCGTGGGGCGCGGCCGGCGGGCACGCCGGGTCACTGAACTACGTCGAGGTCATCCGGGCCGGCGGCCGCCGCGAGCCGCGGTTCGGCAAGGCCTCGCGCTACCCGCTGCGCCGCGGCGACGTGGTGCGGCTGGTCACCGGCACCGGCGGCGGGCACGGCGACCCGCGCGAGCGCGAGCCCGGCCGGGTCGCCGCCGACCTGGCCGACGGGCTGATCACCGAGAGGGAGGCAACCGAGGTGTACGGCAGCACCGGCCCCGGGCCTGCGGGCCACGGGGCTATTAACCCTGATCATCCCGATATAGCGTCGCGCTCATGAGCGCCGTCCTGGACGCCGCGACGCTGCGGGCGATGGCCCGCGGCTGCGCCATCCTGGGCGCGGGCGGCGGCGGCGACCCGCACATCGGGCTGCTGCAGTCCCTGCAGGCCACCGAGGACTTCGGGCCGGTCACGCTGGCCGACCTCGATGAGCTGGACGACGACGCGCTGCTGATGCCGTGCGGGATGATCGGCGCCCCCACCGTGCACATCGAGAAGATCGAGAACGGCACCGAGGGCAGCCGGCTCGTGGCCCGGCTCGAGCAGATCACCGGCAAGAAGGTGGCCGCGCTGATGGCGGCCGAGATCGGCGGCAGCAACGGCCTGCAGCCGATCTCCTGGGCCGCCCGGGCCGGCCTGCCGGTCGTCGACGCCGACGGCATGGGCCGCGCCTTCCCCGAGGTCCCGCAGGTCGCCATGCACATCGCCGGGATCTCGCCGAGCCCGTGCGTGATGACCGAGGAACGCGGCAACATGATCGTCTTCGAGACGGTCTCCGGGCAGTGGATGGAGCGGCTGGCCCGCGCCGCGGCGGTCGAGTTCGGCGGGTCCGCCTCATCCACCGAGTACACCCTGACCGTGGCGGAGGCGCGGACGGCCACCGTGCGCGGCTCGGTGACGCTGGCCATCGGCATCGGCCAGGCGCTGACCGACGCCGAGGGCGACCCGGTCGCCGCGGTGCTGGCTGCCACCGGGGCCCGGCGGCTGGTCACCGGCAAGATCGCCGACGTGGAGCGGCGCACCACCAAGGGCTTTGTCCGCGGCTCGGTGGTGGTCGAGGGCCTCGGCGCCGACGCGGGCCGGCTGATCCGGCTGGAACTGCAGAACGAGAACCTGGTCGCCCTGGAGGCCGGCCGGGTCACCGCCTCGGTGCCCGACCTGATCTCGGTGCTGGACACCGAGACCGGCGACGCCATCGTCACCGAGCGGGTCCGGTACGGGCAGCGGGTCACCGTGATCGCGTTCGCCTGCCACCCCATCTGGCGGACCCCCGCCGGGCTGGAGGCCGCCGGCCCGCGCGCGTTCGGCTACGACTTCGACTACATCCCTGTAGAGGAGCTCGCCGGTGCCCTCTCTTGACTACCGCCTGGGCATCGACGTCGGCGGCACCAACACCGACGCGGTCGTCCTGGACCGTGCCGACCGGGTGCTGGCCAAGGCCAAGGTGGCCGGCACGCACGACATCACCGGCGGCATCACCGCCGCCATCGACGCGGTGCTGGCCGCCCCCGGCATCGACGCCAGCCGGATCACCCACGTCATGCTGGGCACCACGCATGCCACCAACGCGGTGCTGGAGCGGCGGCGGCTGCGCCGGGTCGCGGTGCTGCGGATCGGCAGCCCGGCCACGCACGGCATCCGGCCGATGTTCGGCTGGCCGGCGGACGCGGCCGCCGCGGTGTCCGTCGGCGCGGCGATCACCGGCGGCGGCATCGAGTTCGACGGGCGCGACCTGGCCCCGCTCGACGGCGACGCCATCGCCCGGTTCTGCGCCGAGGTCGGCGGCCAGGCCCAGGGCGTCGCGATCACCAGCGTGTTCGCCCCGGTGTCGCCGCGCCACGAGCTGGCCGCGGCCCAGATCGTGGCGCGGGAACTGGGCGACGAGGTGCACGTGTCGCTCAGCCACGAGATCGGCTCGGTCGGGCTGCTGGAACGGGAGAACGCCACCATCCTGAACGCGGCGCTGGTCGGCGTCGCCGGGGACGTGGCCCGCGCCATGCGCGCCGCGCTCGCCGCGCACGACCTGCATCCGGCCACCTTCTTCGCGCAGAACGACGGCACCTTGATGGCGCTGGATCACGCGCTGCGCTACCCGGTGCTGACCATCGGCAGCGGGCCGGCCAACAGCATCCGCGGCGCGGCCTTCCTCAGCGGCGTCACCGACGCCCTGGCCGTCGACGTCGGCGGCACCTCGGCCGACGTCGGGGTGCTGGTCAACGGGTTCCCGCGGGAGTCCTCCCAGGGCGTGGAGATCGGCGGCATCCGGACCAACTTCCGGATGCCCGACCTGGTCACCATCGCCCTCGGCGGCGGCACGGTGATCAGCAACGAGGCGGGCGGCGCGCGGATCGGGCCGCAGTCGGTCGGCTACCAGCTGACCGGCGAGGCGCTGGTGTTCGGCGGCCGCATACCCACCATGACCGACGCCGCGGTGGCCTGCGGCCGGGCGGACATCGGCGACGCCTCGCTGCTGGGCCGGGCCCGGCCGCTGCTGCGCCGGGCCGCGCAGCGGGCCGACGCGATGCTGGCCGAGGCGATCGACCGGGTGAAGACGTCCAGGGGGGATCTGACCCTGATCACCGTCGGCGGCGGCAGCATCCTGGTGCCCGACAACATCCCCGGCGTCAGCGAGGTCATCCGGCCCGCGCACTTCGACGCCGCCAACGCGATCGGCGCGGCCATCGCCGCGGTCAGCGGCCAGGTGGACCGCATCTTCCACCTCGGTACCGGCGGGCGCAGCGCGGCGCTCGCCGAGGCCTCGGACGAGGCCAGGGAGCACGCCGTGGCCGCCGGCGCGGATCCCGGCACGGTGCAGATCGTCGAGATCGAGGAAATCCCGCTGGCGTACCTGACCACTCCGGCTGTCCGGATCCGGGTCAAGGCCGCCGGCACCCTCGGCGGGCTGGGCGAGCCCAGCCCGCCGACCGCAGTGCACGTTCCCCGGAGGTCCACATGAAGGCCCATCGAATGTGGCCGGCCGCCGCTTCCGCGGCGCTCGCGCTGGCCCTGGCCGCCTGCGGCGGCGGTTCTTACTCCAGTGGCTCCGGCCAGCAGCAGCACGCCGCCGGCCAGGCCAGCCAGGTATTCACCTACGACACCTACACCCAGGTCATGGTCGACGGCTGGGACCCGGCCACCGAGTACTCCAACGGCATCATCGCGATGAGCCAGATGTACGAGACGCTGACCCGGTACAACTCGCAGACCCGCCAGGTCGACCCGCTGCTCGCCACCAGCTGGAACTCCAGTAACGGCGGGAGGACCTGGACCTTCCAGCTGCGCCACGGCGTGCACTTCCACACCGGGCGGCTGCTCACCGCGCAGGCCGCGAAGGCGGCCATCGAGCGGACCATCAAGCTGGGCGGCGGCGCGGCCTACATCTGGGGCGCGGTGGCCAGCATCGGCACCCCGGCCCAGTACACCCTGGTGTTCCACCTGAAGTACCCGGCACCGCTGTCGCTGCAGGCATCTTCGGACTACTCGGCCTACATCTACGACACGAACGCAGCCCCCGCCGGGCAGTCGCTGGCCAAGTGGCTCAACGCCGCGCATGAGGCCGGCACCGGCCCGTATACGGTGCAGACCTACAACAGCGGCCAGGAATTCGAGGTCGTGCTGAAGGCATTCCCCGGGTACTGGGGCGGCTGGAGCGGCCCGCACTACAAGAAGGTCGTGTTCCGGGTCGTGCCGCAGGACACCACCGCCGCGCAGCTGCTGCGCAGCGGCCAGGTCAGCTTCGTGGAGCAGATGAGCCCGTCGCTGTGGAAGTCGCTGCAGGGCGCCTCCGGCGTCACCACCACCGACTCGGCGTCGTGGCAGAACCTGCTGGCCCAGCTGAACACCCGGGCGCTGAGCCTGCCGGTCCGCCAGGCGCTGTCCTACGCGGTGAACTACCAGGGCATCATCGCCGCGCTGGGCGGCGCCGCGTCAGCCTCCAGCGGCATCGTGCCGGCCGGCCTGCTCGGCCACTTCACCAACCTGCCCAGCTACAGCTACGACCCGGCGAAGGCCACCGCGCTGCTGCACTCGGCCGGCTACGGCCCCGGCCGCAAGCCGCTGAAGCTGACCCTGACCTACACCCAGGGCGACGACAACGAGCAGATCGTCGCCACGCTGCTGAAGTCCAGCCTGGCCCGGCTGAACGTGAACCTGTCGGTGCAGTCGCTGGCCTGGGCCACCCAGTGGGCCAAAGGCAAGTCGGCCAGCGCCGGCCAGCACCAGGACATCTTCATGGAGTACTGGTGGCCGGACTACGCCGACCCGTACTCGTGGTTCATCAACCTGCTGCACTCGGAGAAGCAGCCCTACTTCAACCTGTCCTACTACGACAGCGCCGACCTGGATCACCAGATCGACCAGGTCGAGACGCTGGTGGCGACCAACCAGAGCGCGGGCTCCGCGCTGTACCGCAAGATGCAGGTGGAGATCCTGCGCACCGCGCCGATCGCGTTCCTCTACAACGCCAACTACCAGTACGCGATGCAGAACAACTTCTCCGGCTTCACCTCCA
The DNA here is from genome assembly GCA_036490755.1 of Streptosporangiaceae bacterium. GTDB lineage: Bacteria > Actinomycetota > Actinomycetes > Streptosporangiales > Streptosporangiaceae > DASUBV01. The sequence continues at coordinate 13,059 of DASXDJ010000153.1, read as the reverse complement.
ATCCCGCCTATCCCAATGTGGTCTTCACCTACAACCTGAAGCCGCGCGGCAGTTGATCACCTACCTGGCCCGCCGGGGCGCGCTCGCGCTCGTGGTCGTCGCGGGGGTGATCGTGGTGACGTTCGTCATCGCCCGCGTCATCCCCGGCGACCCCGCGGCCAGCTGGGCCGGGCCGCACGCCACCGCGGCCCAGCTGGCCGCCGCGCGCCGGTTCCTGGGCCTGAACCAGCCGCTGCCGGCGCAGATCGGCACGTACTTCGCCGGCCTGGCGACGGGAAACTGGGGGGTGTCAATCCACACCCACCGGCCGGTGCTGTCTGATCTGGGGACCGCGGCGCCGGCGTCGCTGGAGCTGGTGCTCAGCGCGCTGATCCTGGCCCTGATCGCCGGCATCCCGCTCGGCCTGGCCTGCGCGCGGTGGCCGCGCCGCGCCCTGGATCACACCGTGCGGGCCGGGGCCATCCTCGGGGTGTCGATGCCCATCTTCTGGATGGCGCTGATCCTCCAGCTGGTCTTCGCCCAGAAGCTGCGGCTGCTGCCGTCGGCCGGGGAGTACGCGCCGGGCCTGCTGTTCGCCCGGCCGCTGCCCAAGATCACCGGCATGCCGGTGCTGGATGCCCTGTTCAGCGGCGACTGGCCGATGCTGGGCAGCACCCTGAGCCACCTCATCCTGCCCGCGGTGGTGGTCGCGGCCTACCCGGCCGGGCTGATCGCCCGGATGGTCCGGGCCCAGGTGCTGGACACCGTGGGGGAGACCCACGTGCAGATGGCCCGCGCGCTGGGCCTGCCCGAGCGCGACATCTTCGGCCGCTACCTGATGAAGCTGGCCTGGAACCCGGTGTCGGCGGCCATCGCGCTGGTCTTCGGCTACTCGCTGGTCAACACGTTCCTGGTGGAGTCGATCTTTGACTGGCCGGGGCTGGGCAGCTACGCGGCCAGCTCGGTGGCCACCCTGGACACCCCGGCCATCCTGGGCGTGACGCTGTTCATCGCCGTCGTCTACGTGGTGGCCAACCTGCTGGTCGACATCCTGCAGGCGGCCCTGGACCCGAGGATCGCGCTGCGATGATCCAGACTGCGGCCAGCCCGGCCGACCGGGCCACCCTGTCCGCCAGCGTCCGGGACCGGCTGTCGGGCAACCCGCTGCTGGTCATCGGCGGCTCGGTGGTGGCGGTCATCATCATCGTCGCGGTCGCGGCGCCGCTGCTGGCGCCGTTCCCGGCCGACGCGGGCGCGGCCACCCACCCGTTCACGGTGCTGCGGCCGCCATCGGCGCAGCACTGGCTGGGCACCGACCAGGTCGGCCGGGACGTGCTGTCGCGGGTGCTGTACGGGGCCCGGGTGTCGCCGCTGATCGCGCTGTTCGTGCTGCTGATCGCCGGCGCGGTCGGCATTCCGCTGGGCATCGCGGCCGGCTATTTCGGCGGCTGGCTGGATGACCTGATCATGCGGATCACCGACATCTTCCTGGCCTTCCCGGCGCTGCTGCTGGCGCTGGCCCTGGCCGCGGTGCTGCCGGCCAGCCTGACCAGCGTGACGATCGCGATCGCGGCGACCTGGTGGCCCTGGTACACCCGGCTGATCCGCGGCCAGGCCGCCTCGGTGGCCGGGCGCCCGTTCGTGGAGAACTGCCGGGCCCTGGGCATCTCCCGGCGCCGGATCATCTTCCGGCACATCCTGCCCAACGCGATCACGCCGCTGATCGTCCAGGTCTCGCTCGACGTGGGCGGGGTGATCCTGACCGCCTCGGCGCTGTCGTTCCTGGGCCTGGGCGCGCAGGACCCGACGCCGGACTGGGGGCTGATGGTGTCGGAGGGGCAGAGCTACTTCACCACCGACTGGTGGGTGGTTACCTTCCCGGGGCTGGCCATCCTGATCACGGCGTTCGCGTTCAACCTGCTCGGCGACGGGCTGCGCGACCTGCTCGACCCGCGACGGACGTTCCTGCGATGAGCGCGGCAGGCACGGCCGGCGGGCCGGGCAGGGCCGCGGCGGGCGGCGGCGCCGGGCCGCGGCTGCAGATCACCGGCCTGGGCATCAGCTTCGGGAGCCGGCCGGTGGTGGCGCTGGACGAGCTGTCGGTGGGCGCGGCGGAGATCGTCGGGCTGGCCGGGGAGTCGGGCTCGGGCAAGTCGATGACGACGCTGGCCGTGCTCGGGCTGGCCCATACCGTCGGGGCGAGCGTGACCGGCAGCATCCGGCTGGACGGCCAGGAGCTCACCGTCCTGAGTCAGTCGCAGCTGCGGGAGCTGCGCGGCCGCCGGATCGCGGCGGTGTTCCAGAACCCGGCGGCGGCCTTCAGCCCGGTGTACCGGGTCGGTCACGTGGTGCGCCGGGCGCTGCGCTGCCACGGCGCCAGCGGCAGCGAGGCTGATGACCGGGCGGCGGCGGCGATGCGGTCGGTGCTGCTGCCGCCGGACCTGCTGCGCCGCTACCCGTCCCAGCTGTCGGGCGGTCAGCTGCAGCGGGTGGCGATCGCGCTGGCGCTGGCGCTGCAGGCGGAGGTGCTGCTGGCCGACGAGCCGACCAGCGCGCTGGATGTGACGGTGCAGGCCGAGGTCCTGGAGCTGCTGCGCGGGCTGCGCGAGTCGGCCGGGCTGTCGATCTTGTTCATCAGCCACGACCTGGCGGTGGTAGCGGAGCTGTGCGACCGGGTGGCGGTGATGCGGGACGGCGCGATCGTGGAGCAGGGCCCGGCGGCCCGGCTGCTGAGCACGCCGGCCGCGGAGTACACCGCCGAGCTGCTGGCCGCGGTGCCGGGCCTGGAGGCGGAAGCGTGATGGCCGCCGCCGCCCCGCCGCTGCTGCGGGTCGAGGACCTGGTGGTCCGGTACGGGCCGGTCACGGCGGTCGGCGGGGTCAGCCTGGAGCTGGCGCCGGGGCCGTTCGGGCTGGGCCTGGTCGGCGAGAGCGGCTCGGGCAAGACCACCATCGGCCGGGCGCTGGTCCGGCTGGCGCCGGTGACCTCGGGGCGGATCACGTTCGAGGGCGCCGACATCGCGACGCTGCGCGGCGCCGGGCTGCAGGCCTACCGGCGGGCGGTGCAGATCGTGTTCCAGGACCACGAGGGGAGCCTGGACCCGCGGATGAAGGTCGGCACCACGATCGCCGAGTCGCTGGCCGCCCACCAGCTCGCGCCGCTGCACCAGGCCGGCGAGCAGGTGGCCGCACTGCTGGCCGAGACCGGGCTGGACCCGGCGTTCGCGGCCCGGTACCCGCACCAGCTGTCGGGCGGGCAGCGGCAGCGGGTGGCCATCGCCCGCGCGCTCAGCGTCCGGCCCCGGCTGCTGGTCCTCGACGAGCCGACCAGCGCCCTGGACGTCCGGGCCCAGGCCCGGGTGCTGGAGCTGATCGGCGGGCTGCGCGCCGAGCGGGCCCTGTCCTACCTGCTGATCACCCACAACTTCGGCATCGTGCGGCAGCTGTGCGAGCAGACCGCGGTGCTGTACCTGGGCCGGGTGGCCGAGTGCGGCCCGACCGCGCAGCTGCTGGCCGCCCCGGCGCACCCCTACACCGCGGCGCTGCGCTCAGCGGTCCCGCAGGTCGCCGCGCAGGCGCGGACCCAGCGGATCGCGCTGGCCGGGGACCCGCCGGACGCCGCGCACCCGCCGGCCGGCTGCGTGTTCCACCCGCGCTGCCCGGTGGCGGTGCCGCGCTGCCGGACCGAGGTGCCGGCGCTGCGCCCGGCCGCCCCGGGCCGCCTGGCCGCCTGCCACCGGGCCGGGGAGGTACTGGCCGGCCTGGACATGCCCCGGTTGACGGCGCCCGGCCCGGGGATGCTGCCGCGTGGCCCGGCCGGGACCTAGGCGGTGCCGGCCGCGGCCGCGGCGCGGCGCCTCACCCCCGAGGGGTGATGACGCCGCCGCCATGATCGCGTGGGCTGGGTCACCGCAGGGGATCAGGCACCGGCCGTGCCCGCCAAAGGAGAGCAGATGGCGCTGAGGGAGTACGAACCAGGCACGGCATTCCCCGGGGTGATCGGGCGGACGGCCGAGGAGTCGAGCCCGGCCTGGCCGCGGCCGCTGCGCGCCAAGGCCGGCGCGCCGAATGTGCTGTGGGTCGTCCTGGACGACACCGGATTCGGGCAGCTGGGGTGCTACGGCAGCCCCATCGCGACGCCGAACTTCGACGCGCTGGCCGCTGGCGGCCTGCTCTACACCAACATGCACACGACGGCGCTGTGCTCGCCGTCCCGCTCATGCATCATCACCGGCCGCAACCATCACGCCAATGCCACCGCCTCGGTGAACGAGCTGGCCACCGGCTATCCCGGCTATCACGGCCGGATCCCGTTCGAGAACGGGTTCCTGCCGGAGATGCTGGTGCAGCACGGCTACAGCACCTACATGGTCGGCAAGTATCACTTGCTGCCCTCGGAGTTCGAGTCGGCGGCGGGCCCGTTCGACCGGTGGCCGCTGGGTCGCGGATTCGAGCGGTTCTACGGGTTCCTCGGCGGTGACACCAGCCACTGGTATCCGGACCTGGTCTACGACAACCACCAGGTCGAGCCGCCGCGTACCCCGGAGGAGGGCTACCACCTCACCGAGGACCTGGCCGACAAGGCCATCGAGTTCATCGCCGATGCCAAGCAGGTCGCTCCGCACAAGCCGTTCTTCCTGGATTTCTGTACCGGGGCCACGCACGCTCCGCACCACGTGCCTCGGGAATGGGCCGACCGGTACGCCGGCCAGTTCGACGACGGCTGGGACGCCTACCGCGAGCGCGTCCTGACCCGGCAGAAGGAGCTCGGCATCATGCCCGCCGATGTGCAGTTGTCCCGGCACGATCCGGACGTCCCGGACTGGAACTCGCTGTCCGGCGGCGCCCGCCGGCTGGCCGCCCGGATGATGGAGGTGTTCGCGGGGTTCTTGTCGCACACCGACCACCAGCTGGGCCGGGTGCTGGACTTTCTCCGCGAGACCGGCGAGCTGGACAGCACGCTCATCATGGTGGTGTCCGACAACGGGGCCAGCCCGGAGGGCGGGCCCACCGGGTCCACCAACGAGCTTCAGTTCTTCAACAACGCCCGGGAGCCGCTCGAGGAGAGCATCGCGGCGATCGGCGAGCTGGGCGGCCCGGCGACCTTCAACCACTACCCGTGGGGCTGGACGTGGGCGGGCAACACCCCGTTCCGGCGGTGGAAGCGCGAGACCTACCGGGGCGGGACCTCCGACCCGTTCCTGGTGCACTGGCCGGCCGGCATCCAGGCCCGCGGCGAGATCCGGACCCAGTATGCCCACGTCATCGACATGGTCCCCACTGTCCTGGACGTGCTCGGGATCCAGCCGCCGACGGCGATCCGGGGCGTCACCCAGTCCCCGCTCCACGGGGTCAGCTTCGCCCCCACCTTCGACGACCCCGGGGCCCCGACCCGGCACCGGACCCAGTACTTCGAGATGTTCGGCCACCGTGCCCTCGATCACGACGGCTGGCGGGCCGTAAGCCCGTGGCCCGGCCCGTCGTTCGCCGAGTCCGGGCGGCCCTTCGGAACGCTCCTGACGGCGGACGCGCTGGCAGATCTCGACGCGCATCACTGGGAGCTGTACCACGTCGCGGCAGACCCGGCCGAGAACCACGACCTGGCCGGCCAGCACCCCGACAAGCTCATCGCGATGATTGCGCAGTGGTACGTCGAGGCGGGCAAGTATGACGTCCTGCCCGTCGACGCCAGCACTGTGGAACGGCTGATCGTCGAGCGGCCCCAGGTCGCGGAGTCGCGGGACCGCTACACCTACCGGCCCGGCACCCAGACGATCCCGTTCTTCGCCGGGCCGCGGGTCCTCAACCGCCCACACGCCATCACCGCTGACGCGGACATCCCGGCGGACGGCGCGCAGGGCATCCTGCTCTGCCAGGGCAGCGGCGTCGGCGGCTGGTCCTTCTACGTGCAGGACGGCCGGCTGCACTACGTCCACAACTACGTCCGCCGGGCCCTGTACCGGGTGTCGTCGCGGGACCAGGTGCCCGCGGGCCGGCACGAGCTGCGCTTCGAGTTCGAGCCGACCGGGAAGCCCGACCTGGCCGAGGGCAAGGGCACGCCCGGCCGGGCGCAGCTCTACATCGACGGCGTGCTGGCCGGGCAGGAAGATTTCCCGGTGACCACGCCGATCGCCTTCAATCCCGGCGGGCTGACCTGCGGGGCCAACCCCGGCTCGCCGGTCACGCCCGACTACCAGCCGCCGTTCCGGTTCACCGGCACTCTGCACAGCGTGACTGTGGACCTGTCCGGCCACCTCATCAGTGACAGTGAGAGCGAGATGCGGCTGGCCATGGCCCGCCAGTAGGCCGCCGGCCAGGTGCTGCCCGGCCGGGCTGAGCGCGGCTGGCCATCACAGCACCTTGGCCAGGAACGAGCGGGTCCGCTCGTGCTGCGGACTGACCAGGATCTCCCGCGGCCGGCCGGCCTCGACGATGACGCCCTCGTCCATGAACACCAGGCTGTCGCCGGCCTCGCGGGCGAAGCCCATCTCGTGGGTGACGACGATCATTGTCATCCCGGACGCGGCCAGGTCACGCATGACCGCCAGCACGTCGCCGACCAGCTCGGGGTCCAGCGCGCTGGTCGGCTCGTCGAACAGCATCAGCTTGGGCTGCATGGCCAGCGCCCGGGCGATGGCGACGCGCTGCTGCTGGCCGCCGGACAGCTGCTTGGGGTAGGCGTCCGCCTTGTCCTGCAGGCCGACCCGGTACAGCAGCTCGCGGGCCTGCTCGGTCGCCTTCGGCCGGCCCTGGCCGCGGACCCGGACCGGCGCCTCGATCACGTTCTCCAGCGCGGTCATGTGCGGGAACAGGTTGAACTGCTGGAACACCATGCCGATCTCGGCCCGCTTGGCGCAGATCTCCTTGTCGCGCAGCTCGTACAGCTTGCCGCCCTGCTGCCGGTAGCCGACCAGCTCGCCGTCCACCCACAGCCGCCCGGCGTTGATCTGCTCCAGGTGGTTGATGCAGCGCAGCAGCGTGGACTTGCCCGACCCCGACGGCCCGATCACGCACATGACCTCCTGCCGGGCGACCGTCAGGTCGATGCCGCGCAGCACGTGCAGCCGGCCGAAGCTCTTGTGCAGGCCCTCGGTCGCGACCATGGGCCCGCCCGGGTCACCCGGCACGGCGGCGCCGTCCGCGGCGGGCGGGCGGCCCGGCGTGCCGGGCGGGCCGCTCATCGGCTCGGTCCCGCCGGCAGCTGCGCGGGCGGCCCGGGCGGCGCGGCGTGGACGGTGAACAGCAGGCGGCGGACCCGCTGCCACGGCGTGGGCGGCAGCTGGCGGGCCGAGCCGCGGGCGTAGTGCCGCTCGATGTAGTACTGGCCGATGGTCAGCAGCGAGGTGACGATCAGGTACCAGAGGCTGGCCACGATCAGCAGCGGGATGGTCTGGAAGTTCACCGAGTAGATCAGCTGGACCGCGTACAGCAGCTCGGTCACGGTGATCACGCTGGCCAGCGACGAGGTCTTCAGCATCGAGATGGTCTCGTTGCCGGTCGGCGGGATGATCACCCGCATGGCCTGCGGCAGGATGATCCGCCGCATCGTCAGCGCGCGCCGCATGCCCAGCGCCTGCGCGGCCTCGGACTGGCCGTGATCCACCGACAGGATCCCGGCCCGGACGATCTCCGACATGTAGGCGCCCTCGTTCAGGCCCAGGCCGAGGATCGCGGCGCCGATGCCGCTGATCAGGTCGTTGGCGTTGAACTCGGCGAACGACGGGCCGAACGGCACGCCGACCGAGATGCGCGGGTACAGCGCGGCCAGGTTGAACCAGAACAGCAGCTGAACCAGCACCGGCGTGCCGCGGAACAGCCAGATATAGGCCCAGCTCGCCCCGGACAGCAGCGGGTTGGACGACAGCCGCATGACGGCCAGCAGCACGCCGAGGACGATGCCGATGAACATGGCCACCACGGTGAGCAGCAGCGTGATGCCCAGCCCCTCCAGCACCCGGCTGGACAGGAAGTAGTTCCCGATGACGCCCCACTCGAAGCGCGGGTTGGCGACCAGCGTGTGCACCAGCATCGCGGCCAGCACCAGCACCACCGCGGCGGCCACCCAGCGCCCCGGGTGGCGGACCGGTATCGCCCGGATCTCCTCCGGCGGCGGGCCCTGCTCCGCGGTGGCCGGGCCCGCGCCCGGGCCGCCCGAGATGCCTGGCCCGCCGGGGGCTCCCGGCGCGCCCGGGCTGCCGGGCGCGCCAGGACCTGAGCTCATCGAGCCGCTCAGCTCACGGCCTTGTTAATGCCGGGGCTGCTGATGGCGCCGTCGGTCAGGCCCCACTTCTTCAGGATCTGGTGGTAGGTGCCATCGGCCATGATGTGCTTGACCGAGGCCAGCACCGGCTGGGTCATCCCGCTGTTCTTGGGGACAGCGATCCCGTACGGGGCATTGGCATACGACGGGCCGGAGATCTTGAAGGTGCCCTTGGACTGCTCGACCTGGTACTCGGCCACCGGCGAGTCCGCCATGGCGACCTGTGCCCGGCCCGAGGACAGCGCCAGGTTCACCGCGTTCTGGTCGTTGTAGACCTGCACTGTCACCGCGGCCTTGCCCGCGGACTTGCACGTGGCCGACTGGCCCTCCGCGTCGGACTGCTGCGTGGTGCCCTTCTCTGCCGCGACCGTGTGCCCGCACAGGTCAGCCAGCTTGGTGACGGCCGGGCCGCCACTCGACTTGACGTAGAACGAGGTGCCGGCCTCGAAGTAGGTGACGAAGTCGACGACCTTCTCCCGCGCCTTAGTGTCGGTGAACGACGACATGCCCAGGTTGTACTTGCCCGACTGCAGGCCGGGCAGGATCGTGTCGAAGGTCGCGTTGGTCATGGTCACCTTCAGGCCCATGACCTTCCCGATCGCCCGGGCCATGTCCGCGTCCATGCCGACCACCGTCGTGCCGTTGGACGCGATGAACTCATTCGGCGCGTAGGTGGCGTCAGCCGCGACAATCAGCGTGCCCTTGGACCGAATGCTGCCCGGTACCTGGTTCGCGATCGAGGTGACCTTGCCGGACGCGGACGCGGACGGCGATGAGCTGCCCGCCGACCCGCTGCTGCTGCCGCTGTTGCTGCTGCCGCACGCCGCGGCAATAAGCGCGGCGACCGAAATAGCCGCCGTAGCGAGCAGCGGCTTGCGTGCTGTACCTGATTTCACCGGGCATCCCCCCGAACGCCGAACCGCGACCTGCATATCTGACTGGCGCTCGCGACCCGCCCCGGCGCCGCGAGACTGCACAAGAAAACTGCGGCCTGCGGTCTTGTACTCAGGAGTAAACGTGCCCGGTGAGCTGCGCCTGCAACCGTCATGAAGTCCCAGTGGAGTACTGGGCTATCAACAGTCCCAATAGCACCGTTAATCATGGAATTAAAGGATCTTGCACGGTTGGGAGTGCCAGGGCGCCGGCAAGAGCAGCCGGGTCATCTCGGCGCGCGGCGGGTCGAAGTGGGCAGAATGCCGTACCGGGCGGCCGGGGCCGGCGTCATGATCGTCGTGTGGCAGATGACTCCCAGCCGGACGGCGGGCCGCAGGCGCCGGACAGCAGCCAGGCCCGCCCGGCGGCCGGGCGTTCCGCCGATGCCCGGTACGCCCGGCAGAATCTCGCCGGCCGGCTGTTCCCCGGGCCGTCCAGGGGCATGTCGAGGCAGCGCGCCGACCACATCGGCAGGCTCCTGAGACCCCTGGACAGCAGCATGCCGCAGGCCGCGTGGCCCGACCAGCAGGCCAGGACAGGGGACGGCTCGCGACCCGGCCGCGCCGCGCCGAGGCCGCCCGCCGCCGTGATCTCGATTGTCGCCGTCGTCACGGCGAGCTAGCCGCCCGCACCGCGCTAGTCCAGGGCTACCCGCGCCTCAGAGGCTGGATACTGCTCGGCGAACTGCCGCGCGATGTCGATGCGCCGCAGGAACGCGACGTCGGAGAACCCCCGGGCATATTCAATGAATCGCGCCAGCCCGTCCGACCGCGCGGGATTGCCTGTGATCCGGGGGTGAATGCCGATCGACATCATCCGGCCCAGGTCGTCTCCGTCAGCGCGCAGCCGGTCCAGAGTCATCTTCGCGGTCAGGAAGAAGTCATCAGGATTGCTGAAGCCGGTGCCGACGATATACCTGGCATCGTTGACGACCAGCGAGTACGGCACGACGAGGTGAGGGCGCCCGAGGGTTGTCGTCCAGTAGGGCAGGTCGTCGTTGTAGCAGTCGGAGTCGTAGGCGAAGCCGCCCTCTTCCACCACCAGTTCCCCGGGTGCTCGTGCTCATCTCGCGGCAGTACCAGCCCACCGGGCGCGACCCGGTGGTCTCCTCGATGGATGCGATCGCGAGCCTGATCGCCGCACGTTCCTGCTCGCGGGTCATCTCGAAATGATTGCTCCAGCGGTAACCATGACCCGCGGCCTCGTCGCCCCGGCGGGCGAGCTTGACCGCCACGGCGGGATTGCGCTCGAGGGCTACCGCCGCGGCGAAGAAGGTCACTGGTATGCCGGCGTTATCGAATACCCGGAACAGCCGCCATATGCCGGCCCGTGAGCCGTACTCATACATGGACTCCACGGCAAGGTCGCGCTGTCCTTCGAGGGCGAACGGCAGCTCGTAGAGGATGTCGTTGGTGTTGTCGCCCATGGCGAATGTCTTCTCCGACCCCTCCTCGTAGTTCACCACGAGCTGGATCGCGACCTTTGCGTCGCCGTTCCACCTGATCAGCGGGGGATGCTCCCCGTAGCCAGTGATGTCCCGGGACGGGCCGGGCACCTCAGCGTCGGTGCGCCGGAAGAAGGAATCAGCATCCGCCATGGTTACTCCTCATCTCGCTCAGGCTGGTCGCGGTACTGGCTAGTCCAGCCCGGCGAGGTGGCGGGCCCCGTCCGCGACAATGAGCTGGCCGCTGACGTGCGACGCCTCTTCGCTGGCGAGAAACTGGTACAGGTAGGCGATATCTTCCGGCTGCCCGACCCGGCCGGAGGGCACTTTCGGGGCAGCCGCCGCGACCCCGTCCGGCCCGAGCGAGTTCACCGGGTCGTTGGCCTGCGGGGTATCGATGACGCCGGGCGCGACGGCGTTCGCGGTGATTCCGTCCGGGCCGTACTCGACGGCCAGCGTCTCGATGAGCCCGCGCAGCCCGGCCTTGGCCGCGGCGTAGTGCGGGTGAGCCGGCCACGCCTGGACCGTGCCCGCGACGGAGGACGTGGCCAGCAGGCGCCCGTAGCGGGCCCGCCGCATATGCGGCAGCGCAGCCCGGAAGCAGCGCCACGCGCCGTTGAGATTCACGTCCAGGACGGTGCTCCAGGCCGCGTCGTCCAGCTGGTCCAGCTCCACCTTGCGCGCAATGCCCGCGTTGGCCACCACGATGTCGAGGCCGCCGAACTCCGCGACCGCCTGCTCGGTTAGCGCGCTGACATCGGCCGTGCTGCGCACGTCCACGGCGGCTATGAGGCAGCGCCCGCCCGCGCTGATGATCTCCTCCTGCACCGGGCGCACGTCGTGCCCGTCGGGCGGATACCAGGCCAGCGCCACGCTGGCGCCCGCCCGGGCGAAGACCCGGGCCGTCGCGGCGCCGATTCCCGAGGCCGCGCCGGTGATGAGCGCCACCCGGCCGTTCAGGTCAAACATGGTTTCCGCGGCTCATGGCATCCTCCTGGTCAGCACGGGGTGGTCGGCACGGGGTGGTCGGCACGGGTGGTCAGCACGGCTGGGTCAGAGCATGACGTCTCCGCCGTTCGGGCCGAGCGTCTGACCGACGTAGTACGAGGAGTCGTCGGAGGCCAGGAACACCGCGGTCGGGGCGATCTCGTGCACCTCGCCGAACCGCTCCATCGGAAGTTCGGCGAGCTTGCGCGCTGACCATTCCTCGGAATCGGTCGCCATCAGCTCGGTGCGGATCGGGCCCGGCGCGATCGCGTTGACCTGGATGCCCTGCCCGGAGACCTCGCGGGCCAGGGCCTTGGTCAGGCCGATCACGCCCGCCTTGCTCGCGCTGTAGTGCACCATGTCGATGCCGCCGATCTGGCCCAGCTGCGACGCGACATTGATGATCTTGCCTTGCCCGCGCTCGAGCATCCCCGGCAGCACGAACCGGGTGCACAGGAAGACACCGCGCAGGTTCACCGCCAGCATGCGATCCCACTGACTGACCTCGAGCTCGGTGAACGGGCTCTGGTCGGCAATGCCGGCGTTGTTGACCAGGATGTCGATCCGGCCGAATTCCGCCAGCACGGCGTCCGCCATGGCCCGGACCTGCCCCTCGTCGGAGACGTCCACCGACAGCAGCAGCGAGCGCCGGCCGGACTCGGCGATGGCGGCCAGGACCGGCGCGGCCACCTCGGCGCCGCGCACGTCGGCGATGACGACATCGGCGCCCTCGGCGGCGAACGCGGCGGCGATCCCGCCGCCGATCCCGCGCGCACCACCCGTCACTACGGCGACTTTTCCGTCCAGCTTCCCGGCCACGGCACTCCCTCGATTCGGCGTTCCTGAGTTCCTCGATGCCAGCTGCCTGGCCGGCCGGCCGGAATGTACTGGTCAGGCGCGATCGCGATCAGGCCGCCCAGGTCGTGCCGGTAGCCTCCGTCGTGGCCAGGTCAAAGCGCCGGGCCATGAGATACACCGACGCGTCGTGCTGGGCCCCGGCCGCCGGGCCGGTCGGCCGGCCCCCTGCCGGAGAGCCCGGCAAACGGCGGTACATCGATCTCGTTGCTGATCATGGTACGGGCTGCGTTCGAGCCGGTCACTACCTCGGCCCGGCCAGGAACTGGGTCAGGCGGTCCAGCGGCCAGGTGGTGATGACGTCACCGGGGGTGAGCCAGCCGCGCTGCGCGGTGCCGGCGCCGTAGATCATGTTGGCCAGGTGCCCGACCGAGTGGGCGTCGCTGTCAATGGCGAACTTCACCCCGGCATCGCGGGCCGCGCGGATGTGCGCCGAGGGCAGGTCCAGCCGGGCCGGGTGAGCGTTGATCTCCAGCGCGGTGCCGGTCCGGGCGCAGGCCGCGAACAGCTCGGGCAGGTCCACCTCGATGGGCGGCCGGCGGCCGGCCTTGCGGGCCAGCGGGTGGCCGATGATGTTGACCCGCGGGTTCTCGCAGGCGGTG